>PHTZ01000001.1:0-637500 GCA_002813285.1 Flavobacteriaceae bacterium MAR_2009_75 | reverse complement strand
ACCGTATTGAAGACGTACCTATTCCTGATGATGTGATTTTGGAAGTTGGTGGTTTGGCTCTAACTGATAAAAATCAATTGGGTGTTTCGACCAGGAGGGGAGAGTTATGGGTAATTGATCAACCCTATAGCAAAAAACCCAAATACTCTCTTTTTGCCCATGGTATGCATGAAGCCTTGGGCCTGAACTATAAGGATGATAGTTTTTATCTCACCCAAAGGGGAGAGTTGACGAAACTTACCGATAAGAACAACGATGGTAAAGCGGATATTTTTAAAACAATTTATGCGTGGCCTTTATCCGGCAATTATCACGATTATTCTTATGGCCCTAAATTTACCGATGATGGTGATATGCTCGTTACTCTCAATCTTTCATGGATTGGTCACGGTGCTAGTTTGGTTAAATGGAGGGGCTGGCTTCTAAAAATTTCGCCTGATGGTGGTATGGAGCCGATTGCCACTGGTTTACGTTCTCCATCAGGTTTTGTAATGAATGCTGCAGGTGATGTTTTCTATTCGGAAAATCAAGGAGACTGGGTAGGGTCAGGTCGAATTACACATCTTGAAAAGGGTGATTTTGCTGGGAATCCGGAAGGTCTTGTTTGGACAGGCGAGCCAAACTCCCCTCTTGACCTTAAAATGGAAGACGTTGAGGAACAGTCTGGTTTGAATATGTACGAGTATGCCAAAAAACTTCCCGAATTAAAGGTTCCTGCAATTTGGCTTCCGCATACTATACTTGGTATTTCTACTTCCGATATGGTTTTTGATGAGACCAACGGTAAATTCGGACCTTTTGAAAATCAGATGTTCGTAGGCGATCAGGGTCATAGTAAGATTATGAGGGTCTTTATGGAAAAGGTCAATGGTGTTTATCAAGGTGCTGTTTTTCCATTTGTTGAAGGATTTTCCTCCGGTATCTTAAGAATGCTTTGGGGAAGCGATAATAGTATGTTTGTAGGAATGACGAGCAGAGGATGGGCGTCTACCGGCAAAAAAATGTACGGTCTACAGCGATTGGTGTGGAACGGTAAGGTTCCCTTTGAAATGAAAACGATAAAAGCTTTAGATAATGGTTTTCTGATAGAATTTACCAAGCCTATCAATAAGAAGATGGCAGCTGATGCGAACAACTATAATATAACAACTTTTAATTACCTGTACCATAATACGTATGGTAGTCCAATAGTTGATCAAAGAAAGGCAGAAGTACCAGAAGTTCAAGTTTCTCAAGACGGTCTTTCAGTTCGGTTGAAGATAAATGGTATGCGTCTCGGCTACATACATCAGGTGAAGCTTCCTTTCTTAAAATCGCAAACAGGTGAGAAATTATTACATGACACGGGGTACTATACATTGAATCAAGTTCCTGGAGGAACGTTAAATTCAGAATCATTGCAGGTAAGCGAAAACGATAAAAGCGTTTACCAACCAAAACGTAAAAATGAGATGCCCTTGACTTGGATGAACGGACCTGACCAAAAAGTGGTCATTGGAACTGAACCGGGCTTAAAGTACGATATTCAAGAACTTCGTTTAAAAGGAAGGTCTAAAGTTGAAATTACTTTTACCAATAATGATGACATGTTGCACAATCTTGTAATAACCGAGAAAGGCGAAGCGTCTGTAAATGAAGTTGCCCAAATGGCTTTAAATTTGGGTCTAGATGGTGCCGATGTCAATTATGTGCCTGATTCAGATTTAGTTTTGGTACACACGGGTATTGTACAACCAGAATCGGAAGAGACTATATTTTTTGAAGTACCAAATAAGCCTGGTGATTATTGGATAGTATGCACATTTCCAGGCCATGCCAATACCATGAGAATCAAATTAATTGTGGAGTAGTAGATATATAAGAAGTTTACTTTATGGCATGAACGAATTAAATGGAGAAGAGAAATTAAATAGTCTTTCACATGCCATAGGGGCTATTTTGGCAATTTTAGGTACAATTGTTCTATTGTTTGAAAATAATCAAAACTCTAGCTACACAATTCCTGCGATTTTACTATACGGGCTTACCTTGGTCTCTATGTTCGGTATATCGGCAGCCTACCATTATACAATAGATTTTTCTCTTAAAAGAAGATTACGCGTTTTAGATCATATCAACATCTATTTTCTGATAGCGGGCACCTATACGCCCATCTCTTTGATTACATTGATTGAAGGGAATCGATGGAGCATTTTTTATGCAGTATGGTCAATCGCCCTATTTGGTTTGTTTTTTAAATTATACTTTACGGGGAGGTATGAGTTTATCTCATTGTTAATATATATAGCCATGGGTTGGCTTATCATTTTAGATTTTAACAATCTAGTTGAAAATACCTCGGTTTTGGGCGTTAGGTTGTTGTTTCTTGGCGGGGTCTTTTATACCTTTGGTATTCTTTTTTATGCGTTGGAACGAATTCCCTATCATCATTTTATATGGCATTTATTTGTATTGGCCGGAGCATTTAGCCACTGGTTGACAATGTTTTTAAGTGTGGTATGAAAAATGTATTTCTAATCGAATATCCTTAGTAGAAAATGAATATAAAAATAAGTGCTTTCCTTAAATTTTTTCCTGCCCTTTTGCTTCTAATTATTTTTTCAAGTTGTAAAGAAACGTATGAAGAACCTACAATTAATTTGGATGGATATCAGGTTGAAGAAGGGTTTAGTTTAGAAGTAGTTGCCTCAGAACCGCTTTTAGAGGCACCGGTGCAAATCGATTTTGATACCAAAGGAAGAATATGGGTAGCGGAAATGACAGGTTTTATGCGCGATGTTGATGGTACCGATGAAAATCAACCTTCAGGCTCCATAAAAATTTTAGAAGATAGAGATCGTGATGGTGTTATGGATCACGCCAAAGTATTTCTTGATAGCTTGGTTATGCCCAGGGCGTTGACCTTGGTATATGGAGGCTTGTTATATGCCGTGCCACCGAATCTATATTTTGTGGAAATTGGGGAAGATGATCGCCCTAAAAACAGGGTAGTAGTAGATTCGTTATACGCACTAGAAGGAAACCCCGAGTACCAACCTAATGGGCTGCGTTTAAATATTGATAATTGGATTTATAACGCGGGTTCACATTTTAGGTACCAAAGAAAAAATGGGGAGTGGAAAAAAGAACCGACAACCTATAGGGGGCAGTGGGGTATTACACACGATAATTTTGGCAGGCTCTACTATAACAATAATTCGACACAATTGTTAGGTGATTACGTATTGCCCAATCGATTGGTTCGCAACCAACATCTTATTCCTAATAAAGGTGTGAATCAAAAACTGACTGAAGACCAACGAGTTTACCCCATTCACGCGGCTAGGGTAAATCGCGGTTATGTAGATGGGGTTTTAGATAAAGACAGTTTGCTTAGAGAGGTTACGGCAGCCTGTGCACCCTTAGTGTATCGTGGGGGGCAATTTTCTGATAAATACGACCAGAACGTGTTTGTATGTATTCCTGAAATCAATGCGGTCAAAAGAAATATATTGACTTTTAAAGACGATAAAGTTGAAGCCCAACAGGCTTGGGAGGGCAAAGAGTTTTTGGCCAGTACCGACGAGGGTTTTCGCCCTGTTAACTTATCGAATGGCCCGGATGGTAATATGTACGTTGTCGATATGCACAGAGGTGTTATTCAGCACCATGCTTTTTTGAGTCCGTATTTAAAGAAAAGGGCCAAGGAAGCTAAATTAGATACACTGGTTGATTTTGGTCGCATTCTTAGAGTGAAATCAAAATTTGCTGAAACGATTGAAACACCCGATTTCGATAAATTATCGGCTAAAGATCTCGTACAACTGTTGAGGCATAAAAACGGTTATATACGTGACCAAGCACAGCATCGATTGGTTTACATGGATAAAACAGAAGCTATACCGGAACTTTTAGAAATGGCACAGAACACAAATCGACCTACAGGCCAAATACATGCGCTCAATACCTTAAATGGAATAGGAAAGGGGCTTTCTTTTGAGTTGTTATCCGATATAGCCAGGGTAAGCGATGCGGAGGTTGTAAACCACACCATCGTATTGCTTGAAAATTATATATCAAAAGAAAATTCAGTGCTTGCACGAGACCTTTTTGAAGAGTTGATTGAGAAGAATGAAAAAAGTATCGATGTTTATATAGCATCAACTTTAGGGGTATGGCTCAACACTTCACACGAGTCTTTTTATCATTTGGTAAATACGTTGAGAAATAACCACGGAGACAACCCCGTTATCATGGAGGCTTTATTGGGTGGACTTGTAACAGCCGATAAAAGCTTATTGGCCTCTGGGGAAATGGAACAGCAAAATGATATTTTTCATGAAGAAGTTTTAAAAAATATTGGCCGTAAAGATGAGGATAAGAAAAACCCCATTTACGTTAGTAAAGGGTCAAACCAAGATAGTAGAACAAAAGGGGCTAAGTTATATAGACAAATATGTGCATCTTGTCATCAAGCGAATGGGACCGGAGTCGAAGGCTTGGCACCACCTTTGGTTGGCTCTGAACATATATTGCCACCTGAAAAATTATCGATGATCGTGCTGCACGGTCTTAAGGGGCCCATCGAGGTTGATGGTACTATGTACGATCTAAATCATTCAATGCCCGGGTTGAACAGCAATGAAACGCTTAGTGATAAAGATATTTCTGCAATAGTTTCATATGTAACTAATGCTTTTTCGAAATACCCCAAGGGGTTGAGTGCTAAGAAGGTACGTGAATTGAGAGAAATGAAATCTAAGAGTGGTTCTGAATATACGATTGAAGAATTGGAAGAAAAGCTGAAAACACTCAAATAGAAGAGGTCAAATTCGTCAAAAATGAAATAAAGGGCAATTCTTTATAATATAGAACAGCCCTTTATCATGTTAATGGTCCTTATTTCTTTTTGATGGGACTGTCATCACATTTTAAATCTCCCGTAACATATTGCATACCGTCGAGCAGAAACTGCAAAAACTCAGGATTGTTCAAGGTTTGCGCATTATGAGAAGGGGAGGTGTAGAATACTCTGCCTTCACCATGTTTTTTGATCCAAGAAACATAGCTGATATCACTTTCAGGTTTCTTCTTTAAGCCCTCAAGTTTAGTAACATCCATATACAGTAGCGGTCTAAAATTATGCTCGGAATAAGCATTGTTGAAAAAATAGGGCTCATCGACATGAGTGAATCCATTACCCGAGAAAGAGGCTACCAAAGGGTGGTCTTCATCGACCTCCATAACATGCATTTCCTGTTGTTTTGGGTGATAATCAAAACTGCCACCGGTCATCTTGCTAAATGCTTCAGAATTGTTCTGAACGGTGATAGCACCGTGTAAAATCATGAGCCCCCCTCCTTCGGCAATATATTCCATAAATCCTTTTTCATAGTGCTGGGCCAACTCTGTAATTTTTTTGTCCGAAAGGTTGGAGTTTTTTTGCAACAGGTCCCAAAACAAGTCTCTTTTTGGTCCGGCAGGGTTGCAATTGTTAAAAACGACAGCATCATATTTTTTAAGGTTTTCTTTTTCAAAACTATCGATATCATACGAATTGGTCACTTCAAAAGCACCTGATTTGCGCCCCAGAATTTTGAGCATCTCTATGTTGTGAGGGGCTGTCCAATGATAGAACCCTGTATGCTGTGAAAATACTAGTACTTTTTTTATGTCGGTTTTGACCCTAGCTTCTGAAGGAGCGATTTTTTCAATTTTAGAAAGCCATTCTTTCGTTATCTCAAAAGAGTCTAATCCTTGGGCACAGCTTATCGTGGTTACAAAGAAGATAAGGTAGAGTAATTTAATTTTCATTCGAATCTGGTGTTTGTGTGTTACATTTCCGGGATGATTCCCGAATAATCAGTTTGTGTTTTATAATAATTTGGTCCGCTGATTCAATATCAATTG
This sequence comes from Flavobacteriaceae bacterium MAR_2009_75, assembly GCA_002813285.1. Classification (NCBI taxonomy): domain Bacteria; kingdom Pseudomonadati; phylum Bacteroidota; class Flavobacteriia; order Flavobacteriales; family Flavobacteriaceae; species Flavobacteriaceae bacterium MAR_2009_75. The sequence continues at coordinate 631,611 of PHTZ01000001.1, read as the reverse complement.
AACCACCTAAGTGCCCGAGTATACTTTGCCCGGCCAATACACCCATTTTGTAACCAGGGTACTCGATAGTTGATAATTCAGGATCAATTACTTCAGATACCGGATCGTTATTGAAACCAATTACTTTAATATCCTCAGGAATTTTGTATCCTTTTTTCGTCAGGGCCTTGATACAGTAAACCGCGAAGGAATCATTGGAGACGAATAAACCATCTATAGGAACGGCAGTTGTAGAGATATACTGAATTACGGATTGAACTGAATCTGGTTTGAAATGTGGTATCTGAACTAAATTCTCACAATCTTTTAAGCTATGTTTTTCTAAAGCTTGTCTATAGCCTTTATATCTTAGGTTATAAACACTACGCTTTAAGTTGCCAGAAACATGAAGGATATTTTGGCAACCTTGATTGATCAGATGTTCGGTTGCTTCAAAGCCTGCCAATTGATTGTCGATTATAATTGTCGGGCAATTAGGTATATCGAATACTCGGTCAAAGAATAATAACGGAATTTTTCGTTCTGTGAAAGTTGCAAAATGGTCGTAATCTTCAGTCTCATTAGCTAACGAAACTAGAAGCGCGTCTACACCACTCTCGAAAAGGGTCTTCGCGTTGATCTTTTCTTTTGCCTCTAATTCTAACGACTGGCTTATAATTAAATTATATCCAGCTTCGTTAACCATTTTTTCAATGCCAGATAACACGGTTGACATAAAATCTGAATTTAACCGAGGAACAATTACGCCGATAGTGTTTGACTTCTGAAGACTTAAATTAGATGCAAATTTATTTATTCTATATCCGGTTTCCTTTGCGGCCTTTAGTACTCTCTCCTTAGTTTTAATACTAATCGATGGGTGCTCGTTCAAACTTCTACTCACCGTAGCAGGGGAAACACCTAGCTTTTTAGCTAAGTCGTATATGGTGGTCTTTTTAGCCAATATTTAGTTGATGCAATTTTATGCAATAAATCAACGCAATATTACAAAAACTTTTGAATAAGAGGATTGATTTAATGCAAAATATAGTCATGATTATTTTGATTTTGGGTGTTTTTATAAGTATTAATTGCTAAATCGTCGAAAAAAAATGGAATATTTTACGTAATCGGTTGCATAAACAATTTAATTTTTTAGATTTGCAATAGTGTCTCTTGAACACTTATAAAACAACTAAACTTAAATTCATGTATGGAACGATTACTACTTTACTTTAATGGACTGAAAAGAAACGTGTTCCTTGTTTTGCTTTTGCTATTTGGTGGCATAGTTGCAAATGCACAAGAAGAACTTTCGGTTACGGGTACCGTAACTGATGAGACCGATAGCCCGCTAGCAGGAGCTTCGATTGTTGAGAAAGGTACCACCAATGGTACCTCTACTAATTTTGATGGAAATTTTTCGTTGACAGTATCCGGGCCCAATGCTGTGTTGGTGATCGGTTATATCGGTTATGGCCAACAAGAAATTCCTTTAAATGGCAAAACTGTCGTTAATACCAAGATGGAACCTAACGCATCTAACTTAGATGAAGTTGTTCTCGTAGGTTATGGCAGCCAAAAAAAATCAGATGTTACAGGTGCTGTTGCCAGTGCTAATATTGAAGCATTTGAAGATGCCCCAAATACTAATATTGCACAAAGTTTACAAGGTACAGTTGCTGGTCTGAATATTGGTCAGGTAAACGCTGCTGGGGCAACACCGGAAATATCTATACGTGGACGAGCATCTATAAGTGGTAGTCAGAGTGTACTTATTATTTTAGATGGTATTCAATATAACGGAAGCCTTTCATCTATAAATCCTAGTGATATAGCCTCTATAGATGTCTTAAAAGATGTAAGTTCTACGGCGGTTTATGGTGCGCAAGCCGCAAATGGGGTCATACTGATTACTTCGAAAGGGGGTAGGAGAAATCAAAAACCTAAAATATCGGTTACATCTTCTTACGCTACACTCGACCCTACTGTAAGTAACAGACCTTTAAGGAGGGCAGATTATATTGATCATATCAATATGCAGTTGTATGATTTGCGTTTTTTGGCTCCTAATTATACTACGCCTAATCCAGATTATGTTGGTTATTTTGAAGGCGGTCAGGGTTTTAATGCCAATTTTGAATTAGAATCTGATACTAATCCGGGGGAGTTTAGTGAGAATGATTTTGATTGGTGGGGCAATGGTACGCAAACAGGTTACGTGCATCAAAATGAAATAAATGTAACAGGAGCTTCAGAAAGAACAAGTTATTTGCTTTCCGTTGGTCTAACCGAAGCAGAAGGTATAATTCAAAATGATAAATTTTCTAGAAGAAGTTTAAGAGTAAATTTAGATACAGATGTAAATGATTTTTGGAAAGTAGGAGTGCAAGCATTTGGATCTTTTGTAAATGAAGATGGCGATGAACCGTTTTTGTCTCAATTAAGAAACTTTTCGCCACTTTTAGTGCCCTTTGATGATGAGGGTAATTTAATACCTAACCCAGCTGGTACTATAGAGCCTAATCCATATCAAGGGCAAATCACTGAAGATTATCAACGTAAAGATTACTTTTTTGCAAACCTTTATTCAGAAATAGAATTACCGTTTATAAAAGGACTTTCTTATCGTATAAATTTTGGAAACAACTATAGGATAGAAAAATATTACGGTTCTAGTATTTATGGTGCGGGCCTTACTGGCGATGCAGGTAAGAGTATACTTTTTTATAGAGATTATACTTTGGATAATCTGCTGAAATATGATAGAACATTCGGTAAGCACGAAGTTGGGGCAACACTTCTGTACGGAGCTATTGAAAGGCAAAGAGAAAATACAAATGCATATGCTTCTGGTTTTGATAGGTTGTCATTGGGGTATAGTGATCTAAGTAGTGGTAGTATCCCTTTGGTTAATTCCGGTGCTTATACTGAGACATTAAATTACCAAATGCTTAGGGCAAATTATAAGTTTGATAATCGTTATATCCTAACAGGAACTATAAGAAGAGATGGTTTTTCTGGTTTTGCTGCTAATGAAAAGACAGCTTACTTCCCTTCTGGTGCATTTGGTTGGGTAGCGTCAAATGAAGCCTTTCTTAAGGATGTATCTTGGGTAAATAATCTAAAGTTAAGAGCTAGTTACGGTATTGCAGGTAATCAGACACCTAGATATACTTCTTTAGCCAGATTACGAACAATTCCTGCATATGTTTTCGGAGATGGTGGTAGCCCTGCTTTCGGCCAAGAATTAACATCGTTGGCAAACCCTAATTTACGGTGGGAAAAAACCTCCGGTCTAAACGTTGGTGTAGATTTTAATTTCTTCGACAGTAGATTAAATGGTAGCATAGATGCCTATAAGAATGTTACCGATGATTTATTGTTCTCTGTAAGAATTCCTTACTTAACCGGTTTTAGCAATATACAGACCAATGTGGGTAAACTTCAAAATACAGGTCTAGAGGTTACGTTAACCGGCGATATTGTACGTAATGATAACTTTTCATGGACGGCTACAGCCAATTATTCTACCAACAAGAATGAGATTTTAAAACTTACAGGGGAAGATGCAGATGGTGATGGCGTTGAAGATGATTTGATTCAGAGTGGACTTTTTATTGGAGAGTCTATTAATGCACTTTATGATTACGAGACAGATGGTATTTATCAAGTTGGTGACGATATACCAGATGGTTATGGTATAGGAAACTATAGGGTGGTGGACCAAAATGGCGATGGCATGATTACCCAAGCTGATGATAGAAAAATTATAGGTACGAGAGATCCCTCTTACGCCGTATCATTATTGAATACCTTTAAATATAAAAATCTGTCGTTTAGCTTCTTTTTAAATTCAATTCAGGGGGATGATGAGCATTATTTATCAAGAAATGACAATGCTTTATATAGAAATGCCAATACCTTATATCAAAACGTAGTTTCCGGTATCGATTACTGGTCTCCACAAAACCCAGGTGGTTTAAATGCAATGGCGCCTAATAGACCTGGTATTGCTGGCACACGTTATGAGAATAGAAGTTTTGTAAGACTACAAGATGTTAATTTGAAATACAGTTTTGACAGTAAAATTTTAGAAAAACTGTCTTTGTCAGAGTTAAGCATATTTGTAAGTGGTAAAAACTTGGCAACTTGGACAGATTGGAATGGATTTGATCCAGAATTTCAGGATTCCGATAGAGGTATTTATGGAGTCGGTTTAACCACAGGCGGTAGACCGGTATTAAGAGGGTATTCAATGGGTATTAATTTATCATTTTAAAGAAATAGACATGAAAAAAGCAATTATATTTTTAGCAGTAATCTCATTTTTCTGGTCTTGCGACGAGGATTTTTTAGAGGAAACACCAGAGGATTTTCTTAGTTCTGTAAATGCATTTAATAATTATACCGATTTTTCGGCTTCGGTAAATAACATGTACTTTCTGGTAAGAAGGCAGTTTTATAGCAGAGACGAGAATCGACCATTCGATTTTTTATATGGTACTGATCTGGTCTTCGATGGTGAGCCAGGGGGGACCCAAAGGCATGGTAATATGGTACAGGCTTACGATCCTGCAGGAGATATTGCTACAACCCATTGGAATTTACTGTACAAGAATATTGCAGAAGCAAATACCGTTTTAGAACGTGCTCCGCTAGCTGACATGACTGATGAAGAAAAAAATGATATTATTTCTCAAGCACGGTTTTTTAGAGGTTTTGCTTATAATATTTTGGTAACCTTATATGGTGGTGTACCTATTGTAACTGACGCTATTATTGAGCCAAAAATAGATTTTGTTCGCAATACCAGGGAAGAAGTATTAAATCAAGTAATCGAAGATTTAAGTTTTGCTGCGGCTAATTTGCCAAGTATTAGTGAGGCTGAAGATGGGCGAATCAATAATTTAATAGCCCGTCACTATTTAGGTGAAGCCTATTTGGCCTTAGGCAACCATGCTGAAGCAATTGCAGCTTTATCGACTGTAATTAATGATGGTAATACAGGTTTGATGACAGAGCGTTTTGGTACGAGATCAGGGGAAGAACCAGGTGATGTATATTGGGATTTATTTAGAAGAGGAAATCAAAATAGAGCTAGTGGCAATACTGAGGCGCTATGGGTTATACAGTTCGAAATAGATGTGCAAGGTGGTGGACTTCAGTCCAGTAGCCGGGGAGGCTCTTATGCCTTCGAAAGACATTTTGGTCCTTTATTAAGGTTTGCTCCATTTGATTCTTGGCCTGTTGGTGATTATACCGGTGGACGTGGTATCGGATGGGGAATCACGACAGAATATTATACCAATACCGTTTGGGGCGGCGATGATAGCAACCCAGATTTTGTGAACGATATTAGAAACGCCAATCATAACTTCGTGAGAGTGTTCAATAAGGACAATTCGTCTGCCTTGTCACTATTGGCCGAACAGATAGGCCGTGATACGGTATGGTCTACCGAAACTCAACCACGTATACGGGAGTTTTACGCATTTCCTACAAAGGTGACTACACCATATAACCATCCTGATGGTTTGCTAAGGTCAAGTGATGTTCCTTTTGCACTTACTTCATCTGCAGGTGGCACATACACAGATCAATATATGTTGAGACTGGCAGAAACGTATTTGTTACGAGCGGAAGCCTATTTAGCCAATAATCAACCTGGTTTGGCGGCTGATGATATCAACGTAATTCGAAATCGGGCAAACGCCTCTGAAGTAGATGCAGGCGACGTGACCTTAAATTACATTTTAGATGAGCGTGTGCGTGAATTAGGTTTAGAAGAAAAACGGAGACTTACCCTTATGCGAACTAATACTATTTATGAGCGTGTAATTGATAATAATCCGTTCTATGTTGAAAACGGTATGCAACCACACTTTAACCTGTGGCCGATACCTGCAGATGAAATTGAAGGTAATCGTGGTGCTGAATTAGTTCAAAACCCAGGTTACAATTGATTATAGGTTTAAAGTGAAGATGTACGATCACTCAGTAGTTTAAAAATAACATGTTTGAGAGTTAGTTTTTTTTAGTTAGTTTATGTTTAAATTCCATTGTCTTAAATTGCGATCTATGCTTAATAGATATTTTGTTCTCTTTTTTATTCTAATTTCAATTTCGTGTAAAGAAGAAAAATCTTTCAAGATTCAGGTCGATAGGGGCAATGGAATTTTTTTAAACCAACCGCAATTCGTACAAGAAGATGACCTTCTGTCAAGCGGCTTGCGTTTAGATGCTACCTTAGTTCTTAAATCCAATTCCGGTGAACAAATTCCATTTCAGAAGGAAAATGGTAAACTTTGGTTTATTGCTAATTCAAATGAGCAAAGCTCTTACAAATTCGTAAATCAGAAAGAAGAATTATCCCGAAAAGGCGAACTGTTACTACAAAAAGAGAACGGTAATTTAAACGTTCAATTAAATGGAAATACAGCGGTATCGTATAGATTTGATATGACATATCCCCCTGAAGGGGTAGACTCCATTTATGGAAAGTCTGGCTACATTCACCCTATCATTACTCCAAAAGGTGATACGCTGACCAGAATTCAACCGCCGGACCATTACCATCACTATGGGCTATGGGGCCCATGGACCCATACGCAAATTGATGGGGAACGCGTTGATTTTTGGAATCTCAAAGAAGGTATGGGAACCGTTCTTTTCCAAGAATTTAAAGAGCAATCGACGGGCGATTTGTTTGCCTCATTTATCGCAACCCAAGAACATATTGATTTAAAAACACAAAGCAAGCCCCAGGTGGCCTTGAATGAAGATGTAACCGTAAAGATTTGGGATATCAACAGACCGGATCGGTATATGTTTGATTATATTACTAACTTTAGTTCCCCTCTCGAGAATGGTATATTGTTTGAAGCATACCGATATGGTGGGGGACTGGGCTTACGGTTCCATGAGCGTTGGAAGGCAAATAATTGCACGGTACTCACCTCAGAAGGTAAAGACCGATCAAATGCCGATGGCAGTAATGCCAGATGGTGTATAGTTTCAGGTGAGTCGTCTGATGGAAACGGGGAGAGTGGAATACTTTTCTTAAGCCACCCTGATAACAGAATGCATCCTGAACCTATGCGCATTTGGCCCAAAGATGCCAATGGTGGTAGAGGTGATATGTTTTTTGAATTTTGCCCGATCCGTCATGAGGAATGGCAAATCGAGCCTGACAAGGATTATGGACTCAAATATAGAATGATAGTATTTGATGGTAAATTAGAGGCTGAAGAAGCCGAGGCGTATTGGCAACATTTTGCAAAAGCACCAAAGATAGAAGTAACCAAGAATTAAATAGAAAGTTAAATGCAACGAAGAAAATTTATTAACCGAACAGCGCTGGGCACTGCAGCCATGGTTGGTTTTCCTACAATTGTACCCGCAAACGTTTTAGGAAAAAATGCACCTAGTAATAAAATTAATATTGGGCAAATTGGTTGTGGCCGAATAGCTCGTGACCATGATATTCATGATACCATTCGTTTTGACCAAACCAAATATATCGCTGTTTGTGACGTAGATTCTAGACGGGCCGATGACGCCAAAGTCTTGGTAGATTCTTTTTATAAAGAGAAAACGGGTAAGCAGAAATATAATAGCACTAAAGTCTATGGCGATTATAGGGAAATGCTCATGAATAAGGATATTGATGCCGTAGTTATCAGTACACCTGATCATTGGCACTCACAGCCAGCTATGGAAGCAGCCTATGCCGGTAAGGATATTTACCTTCAAAAGCCTACATCTTTAACTGTAAAAGAAGGGCAACAATTAAGAAAGGCGGTAAAAGACACCGGAGTTATTCTGCAGGTAGGTACCCAACAACGTGCGATGCCACAGTTTAGGGTTGCCGCTGAGTTGGTCAGAAACGGTAGAATCGGTAAAGTTCATACCGTGAAAATAGGATTGCCAGGTGATCCTGCCGGGCCAGAAGCACCGGCTATGCCCGTTCCCGAGAACCTGAATTTTGATATGTGGTTGGGTTCCACTCCTGAAGTACCTTATACCGAAATAGGTGTGCATCCTCAAGAAGGCTATAGCAGGCCGGGTTGGTTAAGGTTGCGTAGCTACGGGGCCGGTATGATTACCGGTTGGGGTCAACATCATTACGATTCTGCAGCCTGGGGAATGAATACCGAGCTGACCGGACCAACTTCAGTCGAAGCCTTGGCAGAATTCCCAAAATCGGGCCTTTGGAATGTTCATGGTGATTTCTTCGTTAAACATGAATACGATAACGGTATAACTGTTTACACCAGTGGTGGGTATACCAACGGAATAAAATATATTGGTGAAGACGGTTGGATCTTTGTTTCGCGTGGTTCATATCAAGCTTCCGCCTCCGATCCCGTTGACAAAGAAAAAAGTGCGAAAGCGTTAAATGCTTCCGATGCTAAAATATTGGAATCCGTAATTGGGGAAAACGAAATCCACTTAGAAAAAATAGATGATCAGCATGGTAACTGGTTAGATTGTGTTAAAAGCCGTAAGCAACCGATTTCAAATATCGAGAAAGGTCATAAAGCTTGTGTAACTTGCCTAATCAGTGATATTGCAATGCAATTTGACCGTAAATTAGATTGGGATCCAGATAAAGAAGTTTTTATCAATGATGATGAGGCTAATGCTCTTCTTCGTCGTGAACAACGAAAACCATACGGTACCGACTACGTTAAAGCGTAATTGTAAATTGATTTAAATAGAAACACCTCCTTGAATAGCGGAGGTGTTTTGATTTTAAATGTAACTTTGAAATTAGCCTGAATCGGGCAGAAAAACTGAACATAAAATGAAGCACTACCTAACTCTTTTAAGCGCGATTGTACTATTCTCTTGTGCGGAAGAAAAGAAAAGCGAGAAACCAGAAAACGAAGAAATGACTGAAAAAGTAAAGTTGATGACACTGGATCCAGGGCATTTTCATGCAGCTTTGGTACACAAATCTATGTATCCGCAAGTAGATTCGACCATTTATTTATTCGCTCCCGAAGGTCCGGAAGTCAAAGATTTTCTGAACAAAATCGATGCTTATAACTCTAGGGAAGAATCTCCAACAGATTGGACTATCGAAAGTAAATTCGGCGATGACTACTTGCAGCAAATGATATCCGATAAACCGGGCAATGTTATGATCGTAGCAGGTAAAAACTCAAAGAAAATTGATTATGTACTCGCAGCGGTAAAGGCCGGTTTGAATGTATATGCCGATAAGCCCTTGGTAATTAACCCAGAAGGGTTTGAAAAATTGAAGGAAGCTTTTGAAGTGGCCAAACAGAACAATGTTTTGATTTATGATATCATGACAGAGCGTTTTGAATCGACTACGATGATGCAAAAACTATTGTCTACGATGCCTGATGTATTCGGTGAACTGGTAGATGGTACAGCGGAAGAACCTGCTATCAGTAAAGAAAGCATACACCATTTCTTTAAGTATGTAAGTGGTCAACCCTTGGTGCGGCCAGCATGGTTTTTCGATGTTAATGAAGAGGGTGAAGGTATCGTTGATGTAACTACACATTTGGTAGACTTGGTGCAATGGGAAGCTTTCCCTGATCAGGTTATCGATACCACAAATGTAGAAATGGTCAAAGCTCGCAGATGGCCAACGGTACTTACACCTGATGAGTTTGAGAAGGTGGCCGGTCTAGAAGAATTCCCCCCATATTTGAAAAAGGATCTTAAAGATGGAAAATTACATGCGTATTCCAATGGAGAAATGATTTATAAAATCAATGATAAGTTTGCTAAAGTTTCCGTTATCTGGAATTATCAAGCTCCCGAAGGTACTGGTGATACCCATTATAGTATAATGCGCGGTACCAAGAGTGACCTGATCATTAAACAAGGGGAAGCTGAAGGTTATAAGCCGATACTTTACATCGAACCAAAAAATGCTGAGAACTTTGAAGCGGCCCTCGATAAGGCCGTTAGTGGAGAAGTTAAAGCACAATTTGCAGGCACGACCACTGAAAAGATGGATGATGGTACCTATCGGGTGAATATACCTGATGAGTTCAAAATTGGCCACGAAGCACATTTTGGTCAGGTAACCGAAAACTTTTTAAAGTATTTGGAGGCGGGAGAACTTCCTGATTGGGAAGAACCCAATATGATCACTAAATATTATACGACTATTGAAGGGTATAAAATGACCCAAGAATAAATTGGTTCTAAGGGTTGAGCACTTCTTTGAAATCGAAAAAGAAGTCTTCAAATTTCAGCATAGTTTCACTTAAAAACACCATGGTCTCTTGCCAGGTGTTTTTATTGTGAATCGACACCGCCGATTTCTCAACGAATACCCGAGAGACTTCTTTACCATTCTTGAGAATATAGCTGTCATCAAAACGGGCGTCGGGCAAACATTCATCTGACTCTATAATCGATTTTAAAGATTGTACCTTCTCCCAAAGAGCTATACGTTTTTCCAAATCATCGGTCTCGACATCCATAATGACCATAGCCTTTTTTACATCAAAATGAAATTTAAAGGCAAGTCCTTTTATTTTAGTATTATATAAAATCCATTTCTTCGGATACGATTTTCCAAAGGCGATCCAGAATTCTTCCCGTAACTTTTTTGATTCTTCTCTGCTGAACATTTATAGAAAATAAGCGAAAACGATGCCTAAGATAATAACGAAAATTTTTCTGAGATTAAACGAATGACCTTCTGAGCTTTCAAAAAGTATTACGGTTGAGATATGAAGAAATACGCCAATGACCAAGGCCGTTATGGGAGCATAATAATTTGCTATCCACTGGGCATGTGCGGCGATATAACTTCCCATCGGCGTCATCAATGAAAACAACGTTGTGAACAAAAGTGCCTTTGTAAACGATATCTTTGAATTCAGTAAAAAGATGCTTAAAATAATCGCAATCGGAATTTTATGAATCAACACCCCATAAAGTATAGTATCGTGGTGTTCTATGGGAAGGCCTTCTAGAAACGAGTGAATGCAAAGACTAATGAAAATGGCCCACGGGAATCCTGATTTTTCACTGTCGATGTGCACATGGCCGTGTTCGGCACCTTTAGAAAAGAACTCTAGAAATATTTGCAGCAGAATTCCTAACATTACAAATACCCCAACTGTTTTGGCATCTGAATGTTCGTAAACTGACGGAAATAATTCAAAAATTGTCAACGCCAATAGAAAGGCACCACTAAAAGCCAATACCAGTTTAAAATGATTTTTATTCTCTGGCTTGATGATATATACAAATACAAAACTTAAAAGTACGGCCAGTATGGGCAGAAGGTAGTTCATGAACGTTCGTGAGAGTAGATAGTGTATTATGCAGTAGGGATGATTTTATTATCGATTCTTGACAATCCCTAACTATTGACCTGAATCTTAAAGTTTGGGCCAAAATTAACCTATTTTTGCAACTTTCATATCATTTCTATGGGTGCTAATTTTAAAATGGTCGCCAAAACACTTTTTGGCTTTGAGGAAATTCTGGCAAAGGAAATTAAGGATCTTGGTGGCGGTAATATTGTCACTGGGGTTCGAAATGTTTCCTTCGAAGGTGATACCGGCTTTATGTACAAGGCAAATTTGTGTCTAAGAACGGCCATAAAAATTATCAAACCGATACACTCGTTTTCGGTACGCACAGAGAAAGAACTTTATCGCAAAATATATTCGATGGATTGGGGCGAGTTTTTATCTGTAGACACCACATTCGCTATTGATTCTACGGTGAATTCAGATAATTTTTCACATTCGCTCTATGTTTCTCAAAAGGTAAAAGATGCCATTGTAGATAAGTTTCGTGACACTGATGGTACTCGACCTAATGTCGATGTCAAGTTTCCCGATGTGAGAATCAACATTCATATTCATAAAGATTATTGTAATGTTTCATTAGATAGTTCGGGGAGGTCGTTGCACCAAAGAGGTTATCGAACTGCGACCAATATTGCACCAATTAATGAAGTATTAGCTTCCGGTCTTTTACTGATGAGCGGTTGGGATGGTCAGTGCGACTTCTTGGATCCTATGTGTGGAAGTGGAACCTTCTTAACCGAAGCGGCAATGATTGCATGTAATATTCCCGCAAATATCAATCGTAAGGAGTTTGCTTTTGAAAAATGGAATGATTTTGATGAATCTCTGTTCGATAAAATTGTTGATGTATGCTTGAACAAAACGCGCGAGTTTCATCATAAAATAATTGGTTATGATAAGGCTCCTTCCGCAGTCAGAAAAGCAACGGATAATGCGGCCAATGCCAATTTATCGGATTATATTACTATAGAACGCAAGAATTTTTTTCAAACTGAGAAGTTTACAGATGCTAAATTGCACATGGTTTTTAATCCACCATATGGTGAACGTCTAAACCTTGATATGGAAGAATTTTATGGTTCTATAGGTGATACCTTAAAGCAAAGTTACCCGGGTACAGAGGCTTGGTTCATTACATCTAACTTAGAAGCCTTAAAATATGTTGGGCTGCGACCATCGAGAAAAATCAAGGTTTTCAATAGCCACCTTGAGTCGCGTTTGGTCAAATATGTAATGTACGAAGGCAGTAAGAAAGCAAAATACCAGAAAGCAGATTAAAAGGTGTTAGTTCTGGGATGATTGGTTGGGTCGTGGTGGCGGAGGTGCTTGCCGGCTCAAGACCTTAGGTTCTTCCGGAGCCTTGGCTTTCTTATAAAGAGGTATCAAATATGAAATGGAATAATTGTAGCCGACGCCAAATTTACTACCATCTGTTACTTTATTGAACCCAGGAATGAATAGGTTTCTGAAGTTATCAGGGTTTTTATTTGTCACCAAAAAAGCCAATCGAGCACTAGCTCCGAAGTACAGATTTTTCACGATTTCAGCTTTTATACCTACTACAAACTCTAACCAAGATGCGGTCAAGCCACTAAACTCGCCGACTTGTTCAGTACCTGCAGTAAAATCTCCGGGACTCCAATACCGATCTATATTAAAAATTTTGTAGTTGTTCAGGGTCTGACTGAACGTACTGAAAGCGTAGCGCCCTCCGACATAAATCATATTCTGTTCTCCATACCAGTTGCCATAGGTATTGTAATCTATTCCTAGCTTGAGATAACTGCCCGATGTCGTAAAGTTATAAAGGTCTCCCGACGCCGTTGTTTCATCAATGCCGAGTCGAACACCTATCGTTTTCTTCTCATTGCCCAGTTCACCTGCTAAATACAATTTTTGGCTCAACCGGTAATCTCCTACGAATTCTAGACCTGTGTAATTATCCTCTAAAAATGAAATTAGCGGTCTGCTCAAATCGATTCCTACACGAAGACCATAAGGTTGTTTGTAAACTGTAGTGTCTTTTCGGTTGAGGTCTATCGGCCTGTCTTGTGAATACCCAAGAAATGCCGTACAAATAAATAAAATACTAATGTAGGATCTTAACATGGGCCGAGGCTGTATTTTGAATCGTTGAATCTACTACCCTAATTTCTTGAATCCATAAACTATCACTAGGCACAATATTTGGCTCTAATTGTTCGTAATTGACTATATAGCCGCAAGCACGAGATTGATAGATTTCTTTAGTTATGTAGTTGAAGGTTAAGGTGTCTACGTTAATATCATCGATTGACGTTTGACGGCTAAGCGTAAATGATGTGGTATTTGAATCGACACGTAAAGGAAGTACTATAGAATCTAACGCTGCATTGTCAATAGTATCTTGTTCTCCTTCAGGTAAAAGACCACGAATAATTAAGTTGTCTACATCTTTAAACTCAGTGGTGTCGGCAATATCATAAAATCTAATGACCAAACTAGGGGTATCAGCATCTGTACAAATATCGTCTTTCTCACATGCGGAAAAAGAAAGTATACCCAAGAAAATTAGTACTACAACTCTGATTTTGTTCATAGGGTCATATCTTTTTCAAAAGTACAACATTTTCTACGTGATGGGTCTGAGGAAACATGTCTACCGGTCTTACCTTTGCTACCTTGTAAACGTCTTTCATCAAGGCAAGATCACGAGCCTGTGTAGCGCTATTGCAACTCACATAGACCACTTTGTCCGGTGCTATGTTTAAAATCTGTTGCACCACATCTTTGTGCATGCCATCTCGGGGCGGATCTGTAATAATCACGTCAGGAATTCCATTTTGCTGAATAAACGTCTCATTGAATACGTTTTTCATATCTCCAACGAAGAAATTTACGTTTTCAATTTGATTTCGTTCTGCATTGGCCTTTGCATCTTCGATTGCTTCGGGAACAGATTCTATACCCACCACCTTTTTGGCTTTTTTAGCCACAAACTGTGCAATGGTTCCTGTACCGGTGTACAGGTCATAGACCAATTCATTACCATCTAAGTCGGCAAAATCCCTAGTTATTTTATAGAGCTGATATGCTTGCTCTGAATTGGTCTGATAAAAAGATTTAGCGGTTATTTTGAATTTAAGACCTTCCATCTCCTCAAAAATATGGTCACGGCCATCAAAACAAACAATCTCTTGATCGTAAATGGTATCGTTTTGCTTTTGGTTGACTACATATAGCAATGCCGTTATTTCTGGGAAAGTATCTTTCAAATGATTGAGTAACAATTCTCGCTTCTCTACGTCATCTTCGTAAAACTGTATCAATACCATCAGCTCACCTGTAGATGCGGTGCGAATCATTAAGGTTCTCAATAACCCGTGCTGATGCCTCGGATTAAAAAATGAGAGTCCGTTCGCATCGGCAAAATTACGGGTGGCTAGGCGAATGGCATTCGATGGGTCACGTTGTAAATGACATTTTTTGATGTCAAGTATTTTATCCCACATACCGGGAATATGAAACCCTAGCGCATTTTTATCGGTGATTTCAATATCTGACTGTATCTCGTTTAAGGTCAGCCAACGGCTATCGGAAAACGAGAACTCCATTTTGTTCCGATAGAAATATTGTTCTTTTGAACCTAGAATAGGGGTGATTTCAGGAAGTTCTAAATGTCCGATCCGCTTAAGGTTGTTTTCTACTTCTTTCTGCTTATAGTACAGTTGATGTTCATACCCCATGTCTTGCCACTTGCAGCCGCCACAAACGCCGAAATGCTGACATTCTGGTTCAACACGTTTGTCGGACAGTTTATGAAACTGAGTTGCAACGCCTTCAAAATAGGCTTTTCTTTTTTTGGTGGTCTGTACATCAACAACATCGCCTGGTACAGTATTCGTTAAGAAAATGACCCGCCCATCAGGTGCTTTGCCAATAGTTTTACCTTTTGCTCCAGCATCGATTACTTCAACATTTTCGAAAACTTGTTTCCTTCTATTTTTCCGCATGGCGCAAAAATAGGATGTTTCTATAAAATGAGACTTGCGTTTAAGAGATAATTAGGCCTATTGCTATTCGAGTTTGTATCATTTTTTTCACCTAAGAATTGCTAGTGCACAACCGAAAAATTATGCCGGTCTGGCCCATATTTTGTAGCTTTGTAGCTCTACAAGGATGATTTCTCTCCTACGCTGAATTTTCGAACTCTCGAAAGGAAAAAGGTATAGAAGGAATTACTGAAGTTTTATTTAAAGTAATTTTTATCATGTCAGTTTTAGAAAAAATCACTTCTGAAGACGCTATTGCGTTAGAAGACAAGTACGGTGCACACAACTATCATCCATTACCCGTTGTACTAAATAGGGGAGAAGGTGTTTATGTATGGGATGTTGAAGGAAAAAAATATTACGATTTTCTTTCGGCTTACTCTGCTGTAAACCAAGGTCATTGCCACGCGAAAATTGTGGGCGCGATGACAGAACAGGCCCAGACCTTGACCCTTACCTCTCGTGCGTTTTATAACGATATGTTGGGCAAGTATGAGAAATACGTTACCGAGACTTTTGGTTTCGATAAGTTGTTGCCGATGAACACGGGAGCTGAAGCGGTTGAAACCGCTTTAAAAGTGTGTAGAAAATGGGCTTACGAGCAGAAAGGCATTGCCGAAAATGAGGCGCAGATTATAGTTTGCGAGAATAACTTTCACGGTCGAACCACAACGATTATTTCATTTTCTAATGACGAGGTGGCCCGCAAAAATTTCGGACCTTATACCGCTGGTTTCCTAAAAATTGAATATGATAACCTTGAAGTTCTAGAAGAAACCCTAAAAAACAATTCCAATATTGCCGGCTTCTTGGTCGAACCCATTCAGGGTGAGGCCGGGGTTTATGTTCCTAAAGAGGGTTACTTAAGCAAGGCCAAGGCATTATGTAAAAAGTATGGAGTTTTGTTTATTGCCGATGAGGTACAAACGGGTATCGCCAGAACTGGAAAAATGTTGGCGGTCGACCACGAAAACGTAAAACCTGATATTTTAATTTTAGGAAAAGCACTTTCAGGAGGGGCTTACCCGGTATCGGCTGTATTGGCAGATGATGCCGTCATGGGTGTTATTCGCCCGGGTAATCATGGTAGTACTTTTGGGGGTAACCCGGTAGCTGCTGCTGTTGGAATGGCAGCTTTGGAAGTCGTAAAAAACGAAAACCTTGCGGAAAATGCCATGAAGCTGGGCGAGTTGTTTAGAGAAGAACTGAATAAGTTTATACCGACTTCCAACATCGTAAACGAAGTACGCGGCAAAGGATTGTTGAACGCTATATTGATTAATGATACCGAAGAAAGTTCCACAGCTTGGGACATTTGTATAGCCTTAAGAGATAACGGACTTTTGGCTAAACCAACACACGGTAATATCATTCGCTTTGCACCTCCATTGGTGATGAATAAAGAACAGTTGCGCGAGTGTGTGTCAATTATCACATCGACATTGAAGCAATTTGAGAAGTAATTGAAGACGCACATTAGTATAAAAAAATCCCTTCTAACCGATTAGAAGGGACTTTTTTTATGTAGCACTATTTTAAATTCTATAATCCTGAACCAAAACCGTCAGTAGTAAAGAAAGCTATGATCGCACCAAAATAGAGAATGGTGAATAATAGCATCACAATCGATAGCCCTATGCTAATATAAGATAACGTTTTGCCCGTCTTAGCATTATCATAACCGGAATAGACGCCTGGATTAGCTAAATGTAGCTGTTCAGCTTTCTTGGCATTGTTTAGTCCGATTATGCCAAAGATTAAGGCAAAGGGCCCACAGCAAACAAAAGGGGTGATTACCCCGATAATACCCATGGTTAGAGCTGTACTTGCCCCAGGTAAAGGTTCTTGATTCATATTTTAGTTTTAGGTGGATATACTTATTCTTGTTCGATGCCCCATTGTTCCATAATTTCTTGGGTCTGCTCCATATAAGCTTCCCATCCGCCCATTTGCGAAATTGAGAAAATCGTCCACACCAAGGCAATTGCACCTAAAACCAAACCGATGATGGCCACAATTTTAGCGGTTTTCAATTGGCTGAAGTTCGAATAGTTTTCGGGGTTTTGTTTGTATAATTTTTCATCCTTAAGAATTAAGAAGAAAGCAATACCGGAAAGAACTATTCCACCGATCCCTATGCTAAAACAGCAGCAAAGATAGGAGACAATACCCAAAACAAGGGCTATGGTTACGTTTGGTAATTTTTGTTGTTCCATAAATTAAAGGCGTATTAAATAAATTTTAGCACATAGTTGCCAAGTATCAAGGCCACACTTGCTATGGTTAGAAAAACGATTATGTAATTGTTGATTTTTAGCTTTGAAAAACTATCCAATACTAACAGTAAAAGAAGAGGCAAGAGCACATAGATGGCAGGGTACATTTCAAACGCTGAACCAAAATCGCCCTTTATTAGAAATAGCATTGACCTTTGCAGGCCACAACCGGGGCAATCGAAACCCCATAGTTTTTTCGTAAAGCAGGGTAACATATAATTTTCGATGTTCAGTAAAAAGCTGGTCAGATACATTTTTGGCTTGCCGGAAATTCTTTCAGGAAAATTACCATTATTTTTGTGGATATAAAATAAAATATGGGCGTTTTTGCAGTTGGAGATAGGGTAGAGACCATCGATGATATTATTGGTGGAGAGGTTGTTAAGGTCGATAGCAATGAAATTACTATTGAAACCAATGATGGTTTTATATTAAAATTTATGCCTTCGGAACTGGTAATAATCGAGGGCGGACAGATTCAAGTTAGCCATTACGAGGCATCACAAATAAAGGCTGAAAAGGAGCAAACAAAAAAGAGACAGAGCAAAGCCATTAAATCTAAAGAGAGAAATGCGCCTAAAATGGAGGTTGATCTTCACATCAACCAATTGACCACTTCTACAAGGGGGTTGTCAAATTTCGACATGCTCAATTTGCAGTTAGAGACCGCCAAAAGACAACTCGAGTTTGCCATGCGCAAACGAATTCAAAAGATAATTTTTATACATGGGGTAGGTGAAGGAGTGCTAAAAGAAGAGCTTTACTACCTTTTTAGAAGGTATGAAAACGTCAAATACTACGATGCTGATTATCAGAAATATGGTTTAGGCGCTACAGAGGTATATATCTACCATAATATTTAATTGCCGAATGTCGTATAACTGCCCATTTCAATACTTTCTATAAGATCTAATGTTGAATCGCTTTCACCTTCTTCATTCGCCTTTAACGTAAGAACAAGACTGTCTAGCGTAAAGCTGTGGGTATAGGTAATGGTACCCTCGGTGTCAGGTTCGCTTTCAACGGTTTCAATGTTTAGGTTGCCCGATGTAGAATTAAAATACCATGCTTCGATATCTTCTGACAAAGGATTTGTGGTACAGGCCATATCAGATGTAACCAAAGTGTCGGCAACTACGTACCTAAATAGTCCGGTCTCTAAATTGATTTTTCGAGGTAACGTATCGTTGGTCGCCATATTTGCCAATGAGTCTATCGGTACATCTAGGGTTATAAATTCATCGTTTATTGTTTTATACAATCGAATACTAGAATCAGAAGGGTTTTCTAAACACTCGACATAAGATTCGATTTCTCCGTAATTTGAAAACGGTGTTTCTAATTCGATACTATTGCTCGTACTTGTGGTAAAGGTGCCGTATTCAAATGTAGAAGAATCGGTAAGACTTTCATTTTGTGAATTGGTCAGTGATAGCCCTGTAATCGAAATGGTGTGTCTGTAGTTTTTAACAGTTTCGGTAACTGAACCTACTTCTGTATCTATATTGAGATCACCGGCAGTTGCAGTGGTTTCTTCTATCACGGTAGGTTCTAACGAAGGTATAACATCACAGAAATAGGCTTGTGAAACATTGTCGGAAAATAGACGGTAAATCAAACTTGACGATGAAGGTATCGTTGAAGAGATGCTTTCAGGTGTTGAGGTCTCATTCTCGAGCAAGCCGCTCGCTAAATTTAATAGTAAAGCCTCGTCTTGATCTATTTTAAAAAAGAAGGTCGTTTCAGTAAGATCATCTACATTACCGCAGTTTGAGATGTTTACCGAATCAAAATCAACTTGTTCTATTTGTAGGTCTCCATCGTCGCAGGCGAACAACAGCGCCGATAAACATAAAAGCATGACTTTCTTCATGGCCCAAATTTAAAGTAATTTAGTCATAAGTTTAGGGGCATTTGGGTAGAAATTAACTTTAAATCCTCTAATTTTGGACGCTTACAAATCAAAATACCACAGATTTTTTTTCAATGAAAAAAGTGTATTTAGACAATGCCGCGACCACTCAGGTCAGAGAAAATGTCATAGAAAAAATGCAAGATGCGCTGGCCAAAATGTATGGTAACCCATCCTCGACGCATAGCTTTGGCCGTTCGGCAAAAACGGCTATTGAAAGCGCTAGAAAAACCATAGCAAAATATTTGAACGCCCACCCGGCGGAAATAATTTTTACGTCTGGAGGTACCGAAGCCGATAACATGATTCTTCGCTGCGCTGTACGAGATTTGGGCGTAACTACCATTATTACCACTAAAATTGAACACCATGCGGTTTTACACACAGCCGAAGATTTAGAAAAAGATAACAATGTAAAGCTGAAGTTTGTCGACCTAGATAAATTCGGCAACCCCGATTTGAATCATTTAAAAACTCTTCTAGAGGCTGATGATTCAAAAAAATTGGTCAGCTTAATGCACATTAATAATGAGATAGGTAACAAAATTGATATTGATGCCGTTTGCACCATGTGTCACGAAAAGGGTGCTTATTTTCATTCTGATACGGTGCAGTCTATAGGTCATTACCCATGGGATGTAAAAGCAACACCTATTGATTTTATGACTGCTGCTGCCCATAAATTTCATGGCCCGAAGGGAGTAGGGTTTGCTTTCATTAAGAGAAATTCAGGTTTAAAACCTATGATTTCAGGAGGCTCTCAAGAACGTGGGTTTCGTGCGGGAACCGAGTCGTTTCATAATATTGTTGGTCTTGAAGAAGCGTTTGTTTCTTCTTATGATAATTTGGAGGAAGAAATGAATTATGTTTCAAGCTTAAAACAGCACTTTATAGAACAACTTCAAAAGAAAATCCCGAATGCTAAATTGAACGGACATTCTGGGGACATGGATAAGAGTACTTATACTTTAGTCAATGTCTGCTTACCCATTGAACCGCAGAAGGCTTTAATGCTTTTATTTCACCTTGATATTAAGGGTATAGCTTGTTCTAAAGGTAGCGCCTGCCAATCGGGGAGCAATATAGCCTCACATGTTCTTACGGAAATTTTAAGCGATGAAGATTTAAAAAAGCCTTCATTGCGATTTTCTTTTTCAAAGTACAATACCAAAGAAGAACTGGATTATACTATTGATGAATTAAAAAGTTTTGTTGAGGAATAACTTAAAAGCATTTAAAAAGATAAATAAAGGGTTAGCATAGTTTAACCCTTTTTTCTATCCCTTCTTTTTTCTCGATCGTAGGGAAATTTTCTTGCGGCTAATTTCATCATTCGGTCAATAAGGTCGTTGGTGTTCTTACCTGATTTTTTATTGATTTCCTTTTCATATTTCCAAAGGAGTTTTCCACTTGAGCCATCACTTATTTTAACACCAATTCGACCATAATTCGCACTTCCGGAGAAATAATCCATAAAATTGAAATCCGTAGAGACTCCTTTAGAAAGTAGAACGTTCAAGTCTATGCTACCACTAATAATACCATCGACTTCTAAAATTTCGCTAAGCTGTTTTATCGTATAGACATCAATATTCTTAAAAGTAATATCATTTTGGGCCAAAATGGCATTTGTGTTTTTAATATTTTGAAATTCTACCGAGAATTTTTTCTTTTTCTTTCTTTTAGAAAAATAGGTTTCCAATGCATTTTGAACTGCATAACCTTCCTTTTCCTCCAATAATTTCAGCTCTGACTTAGAGATCTCATCTTTCAGATCAAGGTTGGTTAAGAAGGGTATAATAGCCAGTACTTCATGTTCTTCACTGAGCTCTTCGAACTTGTCGGTCTCGTAAATGTTCTTTTGGGCATTCACTTGAAATAGCGCAAAAAACAAAACTATATATATGGCTTTTTTCATGAGTATATAAATTAAAAACGCATTCACAACCTTATACTCAATACTCGTGAGGTCATAAAGTTCGTAATTGCGCACTGTCGCTTACTTTCGACATCTCTTACCCAGGTATTGGTAATCGAATTTTGATTTGTTGAAAAAAATTAAAAATTTCTACACCCGCGCTAAGTTGTTTTAAAACTATTCAGCCAATGCTTTTCGAGTGTGTTTTCTTACCTCCCGCAAAAATATGGGAAATTCCTAAATCGGCACGCTTATAATCTCTTAATCTACTTTGATGGGTAGTGATATGCTGAACAAACCCGTATTATATTTGAGTAGATGTAGCTTCGTCTGCTGCGACCAATATTGCATTTACGCATTCCATCCCTTTTAAAAGTTGCACCATCGCAAGTACTCTGTCGAATTTTCTTAACCGTAGTATATTTCATGTAGCAAACAATTTTGCCATCAACGCAGAAAGAGGACGGTAACATCGATGACAAAAATACGATTTGTGCCCATGTTCATATTCTGATTCTGCTCTTTAGGTGTCTTCGGTACTGCTACAAAATGCGGGAATGTTCTACCTATACTCTCAAGATTTCTTTCTTTAAAACCGTCTTTAATTTATAGATAGCGTCGATTTACCAAGTAGAAAATACAAGCGAGGCAACTATTTTATTACATTTCAAAAGGCTTTATTTTCTGAAAAAAGTGCTGGTAAAGGTATTGGAGTTGCCAACATTGTCGGTAACGGTGAGTTCTAGCTTACATTCTTTCTGGTCGAGAATAATATCATCGAAATTATAGGTAAGCGTATTGTTCTTGGGTTCGTATTCCATAAGGATCCATTCTCCGTTCAGGGTTGCCGAATAAGTATCTATACCGCTTAGGTCGTCAGAAATATGTACACTTAAATACCGATAGTTATTGAGCCATTTCCCTTCTTTAAAATTTCTTGCACGAATTTTTGGTGCAACGCTGTCTTTGGCCAAGGTATAGGTGCCTAAATTGCGGGTGCGCGTGGTAAAGGTATTTCCTCTTTTATAGGTTGAGGCGTGATGAGGTCTTAATCGGCTATCTAACCGGGCAATAAAAAGTTGCCTTCTTTCTTCTTTACTGAATTTCGAAACATCAAAAGTAACCGTGAAATTTCTGTGGGCAGCTATTCGATTGTTATGAATGGTTACGGTATCGTCATCTTTCTTTAAATCAATATAGAAGTTGTCATAAAAAGTGTTTGACGGAAAATAGACTTTTGCTGCCCCAAGATCATAATTGTTCGGCTTTTTGGCAATAACATAATTTTCTGTTTTCTCCTCATCTTTCTCAATGATAACAGACTCTACTTTACCGTCTACGGGTATTACCGCTTTGGTCAAATTGCCTGCATAATCTTTTACTAGCAGCTCGACTTTGTAACTTAGACCTTCGCGAACATCTAGTTTACCATCGTTATACATGGTTTGATAAATGCTCAGCTTATTACCGGGGCCTTTGAACAGTTTTTGAACGCGCTGTCGATACCTGCCATATCGATCATAATCTATTAGTGTGTTCAGGTATCTGGTTTCGGAAAAAGAGAATTTTTCAAAATTATATTCACTATAAGTGGTGCCGTTTACCAGCTGCTGTACCGAATAAACGCCATTTCTGTTTGCTGCTAAATCTTGTCGGTCGTAACCGATAAAACCAAAACCGATGGTGCCGGAAGCTTTGACGGTCTCGGCCAAAAATGTACCATCGTCTTGTTTTTTAAAATGGAGTTCTATGGGTTGCTTACTTTGGTTTACGACTGCATCATCGGATACCGGGTAACCAAAAAGCTTTTCTAAGGTCGGATTCGTGGCATCGCGTACATCAAGCCCATAAAGTAAAGGGTTTGTAGGTTTTTCGGAGATGCTGCTCCTAATTTCAAAATGTAGATGCGGACCCGAAGAACCTCCAGAATTTCCACCATAGGCGATAACATTTCCTTTTTCAACTTTTACTTCGCCATAGTCGGGAAAGACCTCGACCTCATATGATTTTTTTTCATACTGAACTTTTTTAATGTAAGCTTCGATTTCAGGAGCAAACTTTTGCAAATGGCCGTAAACGGAAGTATATCCGTTCGGATGAGCCACATATAAAGCCTTACCGTAACCCCAGTGTGAAATTTTAATTCGGGTAACGCTTCCATCGCCAATGGCATAAATAGGCAAACCCTCTCTTTGCTTTGTTTTAATATCGACCCCCGAGTGAAAATGATTTGATCGAAGTTCACCGAATGTTCCGGCAAGTACCACAGGAATATCCATTGGTGAACGAAAAGCGTCTTTAGGGTATTTCTCTTGCCCAAAACCCGAAAAATAGAATAATAATAAAAGAATAGAAAAAGTCTTGCCCATAGTTGTAAAAACTGTTACGAAATTAGCCAATAGCTTTCAATTGCTGAAAAATGAACTACATAAAAATAAATTGGCTACTGTCAATGAACGGTAATCAAGGGGTTAAAGTATAGCTTCAAGAATAATTGAAAAAAGTATTGCTAAGAACCGATAGGTATGTTAACTTTGTGTAAAATGCATCGCGTTTGAAATTATGAGTGAATTGGTTAAGGTAGTCGATTCTTTAGAGAACAAAATCAGCAAGTTATTGCATAAGATGGAATTGCTTCATCAAGCTAATACCAAGCTAGAAGACGAACTTAATACCCTTAAAAATGACAAGGAGAAGGTTAATGACTCCGTTTCGTATTGGGAAGAAAAATATAATTCGCTCAAATTGGCAGACACGATGTTTGGCAGTAGTACAGACAAGACAGAAGCTAAGCTTAAGATAAATGCTTTGATAAGGGAGTTGGATCATTGTATAACCCAACTATCCGAATAATAGAAGAAGGAGATAATGTCGGAAAAGCTCAAAATAAAACTTTCCATTGCCGATAGGGTCTATCCCTTGACCATTGATCCAAGCCAAGAAGAAGGTTTGCGAAAGGCGGCCAAGAATATAGAGCAGTTGGCAAAGAAATTTGAGCAGAGCTATGCGGTTCGGGATAAACAAGATGTACTCGCAATGTGCGCGTTACAATTTGCATCAAAAATAGAACAGCGTGGTATAGACCAAACCGAAAATAATCAAGAAGCGACCGACCGATTGAAGGCTCTGGAACAATTGGTTGCATCGAAGCTTAGTGTAAAGTAGACGTTCTTTAAAATAGCATAAGTTACTGCCCACATTGGTATTATCTTTTGACAAACTCAACGTTAATTTGTTTAAAAAGGGTGAGTTTAGGTTGTAAAAGCAAGCCTTACTAGTATAAGGATCCTTGAGCAATCTGGTAGCCCTAAACCTGTTTTTAGGAGTTTGTACAAAACTTCGCCAATGTGGGTTTTTTTATACTAAATTTTCAATATATGGATATCGCAACATTAATTATAGTAGCAATTATAGGGGCCGCAGTCGGCTTCGGAATTGCTAAATTTATGGAGAAGGGCAAGGCCTCTAAAACCCTTGCAAGTGCTAAGCAAGAAGCCGATGCCATCATTAAAAATGCCAAGGTCGAAGGCGAGAATATCAAGAAAGACAAAATCTTTCAGGCCAAAGAAAAGTTTCTAGAACTTAAGGCCGAGCACGAAAAAGTTATTGTCAATAAAGACAAGAAGATTGGCGAGGCCGAAAAACGTACTCGTGACAAAGAATCACAAGTCAGCAGTGAGTTGGCCAAGAACAAAAAGTTGAACAATCAACTTGACGTTAAGATTAAAGAAGTTAATCACAAAGAGTCTATTTTTGAGAAGAAGCAGGCAGAGCTTGATAAACTTCATAAAAATCAAGTTCAGCAATTGGAGGTTATTTCAGGGCTTTCTGCCGAAGATGCCAAAGGTCAACTATTGGAATCTTTGAAAGAAACCGCCAAAGCTGACGCGATGGCCTACGTTCAAACTACTTTAGAAGAAGCCAAGCTGACCGCTCAGCAAGAGGCTAAAAAGATTGTAATCAACACGATTCAGCGTATCGGTACAGAAGAGGCCGTTGAAAACTGTGTTTCTGTCTTTAACCTAGAGTCAGACGATGTAAAAGGTCGAATCATTGGGCGAGAAGGACGAAACATTCGGGCTTTAGAATCTGCAACCGGCGTTGAGATTATTGTAGATGATACTCCAGAGGCCATTATTCTTTCCTGTTTTGATTCTGTTCGCCGAGAAGTGGCCAGACTCTCTCTTCATAAGTTGGTTACCGATGGTAGAATTCACCCGGCCAGAATTGAGGAAATCGTTAAGAAAACCGAAAAACAGATAGAACAAGAAATCGTTGAGGTAGGTAAAAGGGCCGTTATCGATTTAGGAATTCATGGTTTACACCCTGAATTAGTTAGAGCAGTAGGTCGTATGAAGTACCGCTCTTCATATGGGCAAAACCTGCTTCAACACTCTAGGGAGGTTGCTAAACTTTGTGGGGTAATGGCAGCTGAACTCGGCTTGAACCCAAAACTGGCCAAACGTGCCGGATTGCTTCACGATATTGGTAAAGTACCTAATACTGAGGCAGAGGTAGAAACGCCACATGCTATCTTAGGTATGCAGTGGGCAGAGAAATACGGTGAGAAACCAGATGTTTGCAATGCTATCGGAGCCCACCATGATGAGATAGAAATGAAAACTTTGATTTCACCTATAGTTCAAGTTTGTGATGCTATCAGTGGCGCAAGACCAGGGGCGAGAAGACAAGTGCTTGACTCTTATATTCAACGACTTAAAGATTTAGAAGATATTGCTTTTGGCTTTGGAGGGGTTCAAAAAGCGTATGCCATTCAAGCAGGTAGAGAACTTAGGGTCATCGTAGAGAGTGAGAAGGTGAACGATGAAAAAGCCGCTCAATTGTCATTCGAAATATCTCAAAAAATACAGACTGATATGACCTACCCGGGTCAGGTGAAAGTTACTGTAATTCGTGAAACGCGTTCGGTAAATGTAGCGAAGTAGATTTAAAGAAGTCATAAACAAAAAGAGGCTGCATTATGCAGCCTCTTTTTGTTTATGACCACTACAACTACTATTAGTTCTAAATCAGTAGAATTTTTTCGGTCTATTTAATTCTTCTTGATTGTGTGGTAAATGATAAGCCTTGTTGACCGACAGTTGAATTCATTACACCTTCGAACAAAGGTTCGGGAGAGTCTTGAGGAATTTTCCATTCAAAAACAAAGTTAGAACCTGTACCTCCTGAAACATCGACTTCGTCAATAATAATTTCCGTAGTTTCCATAGGGGCCAAATATATGGCATGGTCAAAATAAGTGCGTATCGATTTCCCGTGGGTATCAAAATATTCAGCCTTGAGAATATATAATGTGTCTTGATCACTTGTATTTCTCATGCTTACCATCGCGGTAAGGTTATGGGTCTTGTGTTCCGATAGACTATAAATCTGTGAGTAAATAGAAAGATAAGACTTGCCGTATTCTAAACTATTCTTGGCTTTCAGATTTACTTTTCTTTTCGACCAATTTTCAGGATTGAAAGAACTGATTTCTTTCTCTTGTTCGAAGTCACAGCCAACAAACATTATCGACGCTACTAACAATAAATAAAGTGTTTTCATAAACGTTCTATAAATTCGTAAAACATCGTTCTAGATGACTAAAAATAGAAGTATTTGAAGTCAATGGCTAGTTTTCTCAAAACTACCAAATTTAGACTTAATAGCTTTTGCTAGTTGAACGATTTTAGTTACAAAATTTTACCCTAAAGATAAAGTCTGGTCAGAGTGCTAATTTCAAGTCTGTCTTTTAGCATTTAACAATTGAGATGCTCATTCTTCAAATCTACAGTTTTATAAAATCTAACTGAAAAATAGGCACTATTAAGCCCTTATCTCTTTTTACGGGTAGCGAACGACTTCTTGTAGAGTGAAAGTGGTTTAAATCAACGCAGCGGTCAAAAAGTACTACAGTGGCGACTTCGGTGAGATTGTCACAAATGTTGATTTGTGGTTGGGTAAATCATTTTATTTATCGGTAGTTTTCACAAAAAAAACTATTTTGGATAATTTTTTTTCCAATGCTAGTTATCGTAATGTTTTATCGTTCAACGCTCAGGCTAGTGGACAAACCTCTGTGACTTTAAGGGCACATCTTATTTACATAAGTACTTACTTGGTGAAATTTTATTTCAACTCATGGGGCGCTTTTAAGTTAACACATTGGGTCATTTGAAGTGGTGTGGTATAAATCTCTTTAGCAAGGGTAAAACGAAAATCTACACCAGATTGGTTATCTGCTCTGTTGTTCAGGGTAATTACTCCACCTAATTTTTCTACTAAAGCTTTCACGGTGGCCAAGCCGATACCGGTGTCGGTCACATTGGTTCTTTTAAGCGTTTCAAACATGACAAAAACTTTTTTGTGCAACTGTTCTGTAATACCCGGGCCATTATCTATATAAGAGAATTCATAGTGCTTGTTCTCATCGCTAATGCCAATTTCAATCTCAGGTAGAGATTGATTTGAAAACTTTAAGGTGTTTTTTATCAGTTCACTAAAAATAAAGGATATGCACTCTAAAGAATGGTTTAATTGACCCTCAAAGTTATTTAACTTTAGGCTGAAATGCGTTGTTGAATCTATTTTATCTTCAATCTTATTAATTTCATCAACGATTTGAAAGGTTTTGAACTCAATGGGGTTGTTCAAAATATTCGTATGGGTCATAATTCCATTGATGAGGGCTTCCATATAGCTGACACGGTCATCTATAGTATCTAGCCATTCGGGTATTTCCGTTTCCTTTAAAAGATGGAGATAATCTTCTTTTATAAAACCTACTAACGAGCTGATACCATGAAGTGGCGTTTTCATATCATGAGCCAAGCGGTAAGAAAAATGCTTGAGTTGGTCGTTTTTACGATTAAGCTCTTCATTAACCAATTTTTGAAGTAAAATATGGCGACGTAACTCTAATTGGGCCATAACTTGGTTGGCCAAAGCCTTCAGACACTCCTGTTGTTTTTGCGAAAAGTTTTTTCTGGGTTTTGTATCTATGACGCAAAGGGTACCGATTGAAAACCCCTCTTGAGTGTTTAGAGGAGCACCTGCATAAAATTGAACTAGAGGTCCGCCAGTTACCATTGGATTATCTTTAAACCTATCATCTTTATGTGAGTCTTCAACAATCAGTATATTTTCGGGAGTATTTATGGCATGGGCACAGAATGCCAAATCTCTTGGTGTCTCTGTAGCATCAATACCATAATGAGATTTGAACCATTGCCTATCGGAATCTACAAGAGAAACCAAGGCCATTGGGGTATTGCATATTTCAGCTGCAATTTTGGTAATAGCATCATATTCCTCTTCTACTAGAGTATCTAAAACATTAAAGCTCTTTAAAGCTAATATCCGCTCTCTTTCATTGAGCGGTATTTGTGGTTTGATCATTATCACAATAATTAAAAGACTCACAGTTTAAATGCGGAGGAATTATCATTTAAGCCTGATTGATATCACTGTTAAGTCTAAAAACGTATATAGAGCAGATGTTATTGTAATCTTTCTTTATAATTTGTAAGAAAAATACTTAGTAGTTGATGACTATGTTGAGAATTTTAAATTATATAACAAACCGGTTTCAAGAAGGTTGATATATCTACCTATTCTTTAAAAAAATGCTAGAACTACATTATTAGAAGTTTTTGGGGTAAATGTAATTTTTGGTGGTGATTCAAGTTTTATCGAACCCTAATTCAAAAAAGTTAAGATAACTTAGAAATCAATATAAGTATTAAAGAGTCAGTATCGAATATTTTGAATTAAAAGCTTTAAATCTTTGTAACAATGATTTAAACAATATTGTAGCTAGTTGGTTCGATTAACTATTCGTCTATACTATCTCCCTTTTCTTCAATATCCGAAGACTCTGCTTCTCGGTTAATGCTATTTTTCAAGATATTTAGTTTTTTTAATTTGGCTTTCCAAGTGGCAAGTGACTCTTTGTGACCGTTCACTCGTTTAATAACGTCCTGCACCAAAGGATTGTCTTCTGAGGCATTGGAAAAGAACTCAAGGTTGTTCTCTAGTTGTCGAATTTCCCCTTTACTTTCCTCTATTTTTTTTCTGATAAAAGTTCGCTCGTTCTGTATGGCACGTTCGTTGTCGGCATCTGCCAATTGTTGCACCTTATCGCCATATTTTAAAAGTTCGGCATCTTGCTTGCTTACCTTTAGTTTCTTAAAAAGGGCATCTAAAATTTTATTGAACTTTTGGTCAATGTTCTTTTTACGAAATGGTACTCTGCCATACGATTTCCATTCGCTAACAAAATCTTTAATAACCTGCAGGTTTGCTTTTCGGTCATCAGTAAGTTGCATAGCCTTTAATCGCTCAAGGCATGCTTCTTTTTTCACATAGTTATCTTCCTCTTCTTGTTGCCCTTTGTTTTTTGAAGCATGTAAGCGGTCGAAGTAGTGGTTGCAGGCATTTTTAAATTCTTTCCAGATTTTATCTGAATATTTTCTGGGAACATGGCCTATTTTTTTCCATTCACTTTGAATGCGCTTCATTTCGGGGGTAGTGCTGTCCCAATCATCGCTGTCTTTTAATGAGATTGCCAAGTTTAAAAGTTCCCTTTTTCTATTGAGATTCTCTTGCTGTTCTTTCTTTAAATTTTTGTAGTAAGCATTTTTATTACGGTTGAACGAACGAACTGCTTGCTTGAACTCGGCCCAAGTTCTTTCATTTTTGTTTCGGGGTACCTTACCGGCATAGAAAAAGTTGTTTCGTAACTCCTCAATTTGCTTGATCTGTTGTTGAAGCCCTTTATGGTTGTTCGAAACATTGTTCGCTATGTTTGAAATGGCAGCGATAAATTCTTGTTTCTTCTCCCAATTTTTTTCGTATTCAGCATCTAGTTGCTTATAATGATCCTGCCTTCGTTGGTGCAATACTTTGGTCGCGTTGCTGAAACGTTCCCAAATTGCCTCACGATGTGCCTGGCCTACAGGACCAATTTCTTCTTTCCAAATTTTGTGTAAAATCTGAAGCTCACGAAAAACTTTGTTCAAATCGGGTTCGGTAGCCAAGGCCTCGGCTTGTTGGGCCAATTTTTCTTTTTCGGCTAGATTATGTTTGAAATCAAGGTCGCGCAACTCTCGATTTAGATGCAGAAAATCATAGAAAATTTCGACATGGTGTTGATATGTTCGCCATACATCGTTGTAGTTCGCTCTTGGAATCGGTCCTGCATTACGCCATTGTTCTTGAAGATCTTTAAAAGTCTTATAGGTGGTGTTCATGTCTTCTTCAACATTTACAAGACCTTTTAACTCTTCAATAATTTCAAGCCTATGGGTCAAATTTGACTTTAAGTCTTTCTCGAGACTCTTGTAATATTGATTTCTCTTTTCACGATAATCGGCATACACCTCATTGAACTGTCTTTTCGTTACCGAATTATATCTGAAATCTACTTCGTTACCTCCACTAGCTACGAAATCTTCTTTCTTTTGTTCGATAAAATCTTGAAATTTGAGATCGAATTCAGACTTTATGCCATCTACATGCTTTTTAATGGCCTGAACTTTTTCATTACGAACCAATTTTTGTAATTCTCCCACTAGGTTTTCCATAGACATCGAATGATAATCTAATAGGGGAATGTTGTGACGGTGTTCATTATCGCTATCTTCAGCGTCTTCTGCATTATTCTCGTCAATTTCGTCAAGTACGTCTTCTTTGCCCTCGATAGTTTCTGCTCCCGATACCTTTTCTTCATTGCCTTTATTGGCATCGTTATCACTTTCAGCTTCAGTGTTAGTGGTTGTTATTGCCACTTCTTCACTCTTGGGCTCGACATTCGCTATCTCATCAGTTGTTTCAGAGGTATCTTCTTTGATTTGGCTCGAAGCTTTTTCAGGGGCCTGAACCTCATTTTCGTTTTCAATGTTTTTTTGAAGTTTTTTATCTTCAGACATGGTTGTTTGTATTTTTTTGAAGCCCAGTATCTTCAAAGTAAGTAGGCTTAATTCTTCTCATTCATCCTCTTAATCTGCAGAACATATATTCCTAAAACTTTAATACTTCAGGCCTATTTTTTATTTGGGGAAATCTACTGCTAGATTTAACGGTAAGATACTAACAACCTTATTAAGAACAAAAGTTCTTGATCTATTTTAAGATTTACAATTCAAGCGATTAATTCGAGTTCAAACTAATTCTGAACCATAGTATGTAGCCTTTGGCATTATGAGACTTCTTGCCAGATTTCCCATGCTCTATCAGCTTGAAGCTCGAGCATTCGATGACCGTTGCAAATGCTGGCTCCACGAGATTCTCCTTCTTGCAAGAAGGCAGTTTTACTTGGATTGTAAATAAGGTCGAAAAGCAAATGCTTTTCTGTAATTGCTTGGTACGGTATATTCGGTTTCTTTTCTACATTCGGGTGTGTACCCAAAGGGGTGCAGTTTATCAAAACAGTATACTCTTCAAGTACCATATCATTCAATTGGGTGTAGCTCATTTGCTCGTCAGAGGGATTTCTAGATACAAAAACACTATCGATTTGTAATTCGCTCAGCACAAAGGCCACTGCCTTAGAGGCGCCACCAGTGCCTAAAACAAGGGCTTTTTTATGATGGTGTTGCAAAAATGGTTTTATCGTATTCTCAAAACCGTATGCATCGGTATTAAAGCCTTTAGGTCCGTCTTTGGTGAATTGTATGGTGTTGACTGCCCCAATCTGTTCAGCTTGACTATCAAGGCTGTTCATAAATGGGATTACCTCTTGCTTGTAGGGTATGGTCACATTCAACCCCTTTAAATTAGAGGTGTTTTTCAGAACATCGCTGAACTCGTTTATATCTTGTAGGTCAAAGTTCTCATACGAGTAATTCGCTAGCCCTAATTTTTCAAATTTTTCTTTGAAATAGCCCTTGGAAAAAGAATACGCAATGTTCTTGCCCACTAATCCATACCGATGCTTTTTGTTTGCCATTTTATTTTTTTCTGTTTTTACCGTACCAATCTAAAGACAATAGAACTACTATGCCGATGCCTATGAAGAATACCGCCCACCAAGTTTCTGAAATCGATAAATCTGGAAAATACCGTTCGTAATTGACGATTATCTCTTTGCCATTGGAATCTAACAAGGGCTTTCCAATAGCGTCGGTTTTATAAATTGTTTTTTTCCAAGGCCATACTACGCCTAGAGACCCGGTTATAAAGCCTATGATAACCGCCGTGGTAATGTGTTTATAGTATTTAAGCACGTAAGTGAGCAAGTGTGAAAGGCTCACGAGACCGGTAGCCGAGCCCAAAGTAAATACCGCCAATATTTTCAAGGTGGCTATACGGGCCTTATTTTTCACGAAACTAAAATCGCCTCGAAGTAATTCAGCGAATGTATCATAAAGTGCATTGACCGAGTCGACTAATAGTAATACATAGTTACCCAATAATATTAGAATGAAGGAGCCCGATAGACCGGGAAGTGTCATACCCGAAACACTGATTATGCCACATAGAAATATAAAGAAGAGGTTATCATTTTCTTTAGCGGGACTTAAAAAGCTAATTGATATACCTACAACCAAACCAATTAAGCCAGAAATAATAGTCTTTCGGTTCCAGTGTTCAAAATCTTTTGAGATATAATATATAGAACCTAAAATCATTCCAAAAAAGGCCGACCAAACATACAGTTCTTTTTTTTCAAGAAAAAAATCAAGAAGTTTCGAAATACTGAAATAACTGACCAACATACCGAATATCAATAGCGAAAGAAATGGGCCATTTATATAGCGGTAAAAGCTTTTAAAGCGACCACTTATCAAAAGTTTAAAAGCTTTAGCGTTTATTTTTTGAAGCGAATAGATGAATTCTTCGTAGAAACCGGCGACAAAAGCAACAATGCCTCCTGAAACCCCGGGTACCTTATTGGCCGCACCCATGCAGAGTCCTTTAATGAAAAGAAAGAACTTGTCTAGAAAAGTTCGTGTTTCGTACATTCGGGGCAACTATTTTTTCGCGGCGGTTCGCTCAAGAATAAATATAACCAAAAACCCAACAATGGCGGCAACAATGGCAATTGTCAGCTGATTATCACCTTCAAAAGAGAAGGGAGAGACATTCTCGTCGATAACTATAATCTTTTCACCAATGGTCTTGGTTTCTAAAATACGTTTCCATGGCCAGATTTTATTTAAAGAACCGATGATAAAACCAGTGAGTAAAGCCAATGTAACGTTTTTATAGTTGTTGAACATCCATTTCAACAAACGTGCGAAACTTAAAAGCCCAAATACAGCGCCGAAACCAACTACTGCAATAACTTTTAGGTCAACATTGTGAAGTGCATCTATAATCGTTTTGTAAGAGCCCAGGAGTACTAATATAAAAGCACCCGAAATACCTGGTAGTATCATCGCACAGACAGCTAACGCCCCA
This sequence comes from Flavobacteriaceae bacterium MAR_2009_75, assembly GCA_002813285.1. NCBI lineage: Bacteria > Pseudomonadati > Bacteroidota > Flavobacteriia > Flavobacteriales > Flavobacteriaceae > Flavobacteriaceae bacterium MAR_2009_75. The sequence continues at coordinate 597,772 of PHTZ01000001.1, read as the reverse complement.
GACAAAAATAAAAACGGAAGACTATCTACGCTGCCTGATGGTGGTAGAGTGGTAATATAGAAAGCCGTGACAGCCCCTAGAATCAAAGCGATAATAGTTGGGGCGGTCCATTTTTTTACCTCTTTGCCAACTAAAAGAATACTTGCAATCACTAGACCGAAGAAAAAAGACCAAATTAAAATAGGTTTATTTTCAAGTAACCAACTGACCAATTTGGCTAAAGAAAGTACACTAATAGCTATACCGAGAAAAAGAGCCAATAAGAAATTGCCGTTGAGTTGTGACCAAGCTTCTTTAAGTCCTTTTTCTTTTAATGTCTTGAAAAGAGAGATATCTATGTTGTTGATAGAAGTGATCAACTCTTCGTAAATACCGGAAATAAATGCAATTGTACCTCCGGAAACCCCAGGTACTACATCGGCGGCACCCATGGCCATGCCCTTAAGTGTTACAAAGATATACTGGGTTAGGTTTCTGTTTTCCATTGATTGTCATTTTCAACAGAAGCAAAAATAAGTTTTTATAGTGGTAAGTGGCGAAAAAAAGGCCAAACCTTAACGGCTTGGCCCTGCAGGGGAATATTTAGATTTTTTAAATTACCAGTTACTAGCCAACCGACTAATTTTAGGGTGTTTTGCCCGTTGATTTTTTTATGTTCGCTACTATATTACTGACCCAATCGGTCGCCGCGTACTGCGGAAATTCATCCTTAAAAATAGATAGTTTATGAAAATCTAATTTCAGGGCATCGATAAGACTTATTCTAGCATTGATGGGGTCGTTCATCTCAAGGTAGAACCCTGCCGTCTTATACCTGATTTCGGCATTTTCCGGATAAAACTCTTGACCTTGCTTCAAAACTTGAATAGCGCTGGGTATGTCATCATTTTTTAAAACGACATCGGCCCAATCTAGCCAAGTACCTAATTCGTAATTACCTAGATCAACAGCTTGTTTATACGAAAAGTCAGCTTGGTCATGACGGTTTAAAGCGGCATTGATCATGGCACATTTTTTCCAATACTGAGGGTTTTCACCATCTATATTTAAAGCCTTGTTTACATAGAACAACGCCTTTTTAAAATTCTTTCGTTTAAAATAAAAATCGGTGATAGCCAACCAACCTTTGTCCAATAAAGGGTCTTCATGAACGGTATGGTAGTAATAATACTTGGCCATTTCATCATTTTCGAGACGTTCATGACATTTACCGATCCTAAGATAGGCGTGTGATGTAGGATCCTCCATTTGAATGGTGGTCTCATAATTCTCTATAGCTTCGTTAAACCTGCCCAATTTTTCGAGCACCTTGCCTTTTTCAAAGTATGCGCCGATAAAGGTATCGTCTGATATAATCGCAAAATCGAAGGCCGAAAGAGCTTCTGCCAACATATCTTTAGCGATATATTGCTTGCCCAATTGGTGCCAAGCCACTTCGCAATAAGGGTTGCGCTCTAAGTAATCGTTAAGATAAATAATTGCACCCTCGTAGTCTTCTAAAAATTCAAAACAATAAATCACGTTATATAGCGATGAATAATCTTGCTCATCAAAAGAGACACAGCGCATAAAACTTTCCTTGGCCAATTTAAAATCATCCATGAAAAGATATTCCATACCAAGTAGGGAATAAATATCAAAGCTGTTTTCGGCCAAATCTAGGGCTTTGTTTAACAAGGCAACCGCAGCCTCATGGTTGTCTTTTTTAGAGTAAATGTTCGCCCTTTGTATAAAGATTTCTTCATTATTACTGTCCAATACCTGAAGTTCATCTAGGTATTGTTCGGCAAGATCAAGATGGTTTTCAAAAACAAGAACTTCTACGTCAAGTAGCTTAAGTTCTACAGAAGCGGGGTGCTGTTGCAAACCGATACCGATCGCTTTTTTAGCCAAAGTGATTTTGCCATTATTGAGGTAGTGGTGAATAATGTCCTCAAAATCTTCCGCATCGAAAAAATAAATATCGTCAGTCTTGAGCATCGATTCAAACTTAGCGATGGGACGGTCGGGCTTTTCGTTAGATTCTAACGCCATAAGAACGTTTTGGTTAAACTATGGAATTAAAATTAGCCTTTTGAAAGGCTCTTTTTATTCCGTTAGCGTCTATATTATTAACAAATTAGTTAACAAGATATTGCTCATACTGTTTTAAAACTTCAAGGATCATGCCACATCCTTTCTTAATCTCGCTTTCAGAAATCGTTAGCGGAGGGGAGATACGTAAGGCACGAGGTTCAAACAATAGCCAGAATAGAATCAAGCCTTTATTGGCACATGTCAAGATTACATGGTTGGCTATCTCAGGTTTTTCGAATATGAGGGCCAACATTAGACCTTTACCTCTAATTTCTTTAATTAGCGGATGTTTGAGCTCATTTCTGAAAATTTTTTCTTTATGTAAAGAATCAGCTATTAGGTTGGTTTCAGTAATATATTTAAGGGTTGCCAAACTTGCGGCAGCAATAACCGGATTACCACCAAAAGTGGTAATATGACCCATTTTAGGGCCCTGTTGTAAATTGGCCATTAATGTATGGGATGCAACGAATGCACCGACTGGAAGCCCGGAGGCCATACCTTTGCCGATTACCAAAATATCAGGAGAGATACCATAATTCTCGAATGCGAATAATTTTCCGGTTCGGCCAAAACCCGGTTGAATTTCGTCTAAAATTAAAAGAGTTCCCGTTTCATTACAACGAGTTCTTACTTTTTTAAGATAATCGTTCTGCGGTAGAATAAAGCCGGCACCGCCTTGAATGGTTTCAAGTATGACAGCTGCCGTTTTGTCGGTGATTTTGTCAAGCTCTTTCTCTTGATTAAAAGTGATGAAAGATACATCGGGAATAAGCGGTCGGAAAGCGCTTTTTCGCTCTTCAACACCTAAAACGCTCAAGCTGCCCATGGTATTTCCGTGATAAGCTGTCTTGGCAGCAATTAATTGACTTCGGCCAGTTACTCTTCTTGCTAGTTTCAATGCGCCTTCAACGGCCTCTGTGCCCGAGTTGACCAAATAAGTGGTTTGAAGATTTTCGGGTAAAAATGATGCCAATAATTTAGAATATTCTACCGCCGGTGCTTGGGCATACTCCCCATAAACCATGACATGCATATAGGTTTCAGTTTGCTCTTGAATTGCCTTTACGACCTCAGGGTGACAATGACCTAAACTGCAGGCAGAAACTCCTGCAACGAAATCTAGGTGCGCTTTCCCTTCGGTATCATAAATATAACTTCCTTTTGCTCGAGAAACTTCCATCGCTAATGGATGGGTAGAGGTTTGGGCCTGATATTTAAAGAAATCTTTCTTCATGACCACGTAATTATTTAATATCTAGTTTACTGAAACTGATTAGGATCAGAGGTTACCTTTATCTGCTTCGGTCGGTCGATAGGTTTTAGTTGGGGCGTTTTGTTCTCCGGAGGGGGTATGCCATTCACAGGGTCACCAGAGTTTTGACTTCGCTCGGCTTCCTCCGCATCTATATCGATAGGATTGTCTATACCTCTTATTACTACCAACTCAATGTTGTTGTCATCTTCATCAAAAATATCTTCCATAGTTTTTATGCGTTCATCACCACGCCAAACAAAACCTTTTAGCTTTCTACTATCTACTGGAAGTTCTCTTTCCGGAAAAATATCACCGTCAGGATCGGTTGTAAACGTAAGGTCTTCCACATCGTTATTGGCCATGGTGATACGAATCTTGCTACAAATGGTCTTGTCAATGCCAATCAGTTCATCATCATTGTACATGTAATAAATGACTTCGGTATTCTTGATCAAGTCAATGACTTTGAGTTCATTGTCTACGAATTTACCGAAGAGGTCCTTGCCTTTCGCTTGATTGTAACCAGTTTTACTTATACTGTCTAGCGATACGATAAAGGCATTGTTGATCACCTTTAGCGAGTCCATTTTCTCTGTTTTTAAATTTGAGATGAGGTGTATGCTGTCACCTGTCATTTGATTTTCACCGTTCCAAATCACAGGGTTTTTAATGAGCTGTGTGACTCCTGTTTTTTCCGAAAAGTGAAGGGAGTCACATTTTCCGCTTAAATCCGTTTTATAAAATTTGGCATTTCTAAATGCCCTTGATATTCGATTTTTCGGTTTACCGGTCACCATTAGGGTATCGCCATGCATGTAGAGTGAATCTTGTTCGACCAAACTGATGGATACTGCCCGTTTGGTGGCAAATACAGAATCTTTGGCCTTGAAAACTTCGGCATAGTGTGCTCGTATTACCCCATTGTTCACCGTATCGGTAACGACTATATTATTAGTGGCGGAAGCAAATTCTCGAGCCTTGTCAAAATAAACACTATCCCCTTCAATTATTCTATTGTTATAATCGATTCTGGTGTTCTTAATGCCATAACCGCTTTCTACCTTGGTGTCGTAAAACCCACGTTCACAGTAAATTTTATAGGCTTCTCCGGTAATGGTAGAAGGCCCGTACATATAGGCGTTCTTTGAAGTGGTGTAATAGTCAAGTTGCTCTGAATCGAGGGTGTATTCAGGGTTTTCAATATGAACACTATCTAAAAATTGATATTTGTTCACCTCCATAAAGTAGCGACCAATTTCACTGGTCAAGGTGTTTGTAGAATCAACAACTGTGCCTGAGCTATTGTAATAAGATTCTTGACTTTCGCGATCGAAGTATAGGGTATCTGTTCGTAAGGTAACCGGCCCGCTTTGCTGTTCGGCCTCTAAAAGAACATTTTCAAAGGCTTTCGCCAATTTCGTTTCACCGTCATAATTTATTTTTCCACTAGTGAGTTCTATGGAATCTCCTTGCTGCAGACGAACATTGCCGAGCGCTCTCAATCGATTCTCTTTTTGGTAATAAATGGCAATATCGCACCAAAGATCGGCTCCTTGATGTTCGAACTGTACTTGCCGGTTGTCTTTACTGAAAATAGAGGCCCCGGGAAACTGAGCTTCATTTTTGGTGAAATTAGCACCGTAAACAATATTGATCTGTTTACTCTGTATGCTATCGTTGACATCAGATTGCTCATCTTGGGCAACGCCTACTAGGAAGTAGCCTAGGCAAAATAGAACACTGAGAAGTTGTTTCAAGTCCTTCAAATTTTCATCAAAAATAGTTTTTTTCCTTTGGCAAATGCAGGGTTTAGCATAGATTTAGGAAGGATGTATATACCATCGACATAGCTAGTCTATGATATATACATCAGCGAAAAGTAACTTTTAGGGTAATCTATCTATGTATCGTCTGTGTGCGATCTGGCCCAACAGAAACTATCTTGATAGGTACTTCAAGTTCTTTCTCTAAAAAGTCGATATACTCCTGTAAAGCAGAAGGAAATTGTTCTGGCTTACTCATCGCTGTCAGGTCTTCTTTCCAGCCCTTCATTTCGCTGTATATTGGCGTTACATTCTCTGCCTCAATATTGTATGGTAGGTGGGTTATTTTTTGCCCCTTATAATTGTATGCAGTGCAAATTTTTAGGGTTTCGAAGCCACTGAGCACATCTGCCTTCATCATCATAAGTTCGGTAACACCATTTACTTGAACGGCGTACTTTAAGGCAACGAGGTCTAACCAGCCACAACGTCTAGGTCTGCCTGTTGTGGCCCCAAATTCGTTACCGACACGGCCCATGGTTTCACCGTCATCATCAAAAAGCTCGGTGGGGAACGGTCCGGAACCAACACGGGTGGTATAAGCTTTAAAAATACCCAATACTTCACCAATCTGGTTCGGGGCAACCCCTAAACCTGTGCATGCACCGGCAGCTGTTGTATTACTTGAGGTTACGAATGGGTAGGTGCCGAAATCAATATCTAGTAATGAACCTTGAGCACCTTCGGCCAATATCTTTTTGCCAGATTTTTGAGCCTGATATAAGTATTCTTCGCTATCGATGAAGTCAAGGTTTTTCAATTCTTCTACTGAAGCGAAAAACTCGTTTTCCAGTTCAGCTAAATCGTATTCAATGTCAACATTGTAATAATCGATCATGGCCTCATGTTTGTCGGCCAATGCACGGTATTTTTCTTTCCAATCATCAAGTTCTAAATCACCGATTCGCATACCATTTCGACCGGTCTTGTCCATATAAGTGGGTCCGATACCTTTAAGGGTAGATCCTATTTTGGCTTTGCCCTTGGCGGTTTCTGATGCTGCATCGAGTAAACGGTGGGTCGGTAATATAAGGTGAGCTTTTCTAGAAATGACCAACTTCGATTTTATGTCAAGGTTGAATTGCTTTAGAGCATCCAATTCTTTTCTGAATATAACAGGGTCTATAACCACTCCGTTACCGACCACATTCATGGCATTTTTATGAAAAATTCCTGAAGGAATGGTATGGAGAACGTGCTTTATTCCATCGAACTCCAAAGTGTGTCCTGCATTTGGCCCACCTTGAAAGCGTGCGATGATATCATAGTTTTTGGTTAGTACGTCTACAATTTTGCCTTTTCCTTCGTCTCCCCATTGTAGTCCTAACAATAAATCTACTGCCATTTAAAAAATTCGCTTAGCTGTTTGTGTTTTCTTTTTTGTTTCGTGTGCCATAGAAATAAAGGGAATGGGTGTTGATGTGAATATCAAAAACCTCTTCTATGGTCTTCTTGATAGATTGAATGCGAGGATCGCAAAACTCGACCACCTCTCCGGTATCGGTCAATATAACGTGGTCATGCTGACGGTCGAAATATGATTTCTCGTATTGCGCTTGACTTTTGCCGAATTGGTGCTTGCGAACCAATTTACATTCTAATAGAAGTTCAATGGTATTGTAGAGGGTGGCCCTACTTACCCTATAATTCTTGTTCTTCATGTTGATGTAGAGCGATTCGATATCGAAATGCTCTTCACTATCATAAATTTCTTGGAGTATAGCGTAACGTTCGGGAGTTTTTCTATGTCCGTTGTCCTCTAAAAAGGTCGTAAAGACGTTTTTTACTATTTCCTGGTTTTTATTTTCAGCCATAACAAGATTACGTACTTCAATTTGCAAATGTACAGTTATATTTTAATACCCAATCTACATTCGGGTTACTTTATCGATTCCGTGAATTTGCTTCAGGTTTTCAATAAGAGTTTTGAGTATACCATTGTTCTTTACCACTACGGTTATTCGACCTGTAAAGGTACCTCCATCGGTACTAAAATTAAGGTTTCGCATGTTCACATGCATATCATCAGAAATGACTTCGGTAATTTCGTTGACTAAACCGAGATTGTCTATGCCTGTAAGTTTTATCTCAGAGCGGAATTCTTGTTGGCTCGAATCGATCCACTTTGCCATGATGATTCGATAAGCGTAATTTGATTGCAGTTGAATTGCATTGGGACAGTTTTTTTTATGAACCTTAATACCCTCGTTAACGGTTACAAAACCGAACACATCATCACCCGGTATAGGGCTACAACATTTAGATAGGGTATATTCCAGTTTTTCTTCTTCTTTACCGAAAACCAGCACGTCGAATTTCGAGGTGATTTCTGGCTTGTCGATATCTTCAGGAACCGGATTTCGACGTATCTTATTCTTGAAAAAACTGATAAAGGCATTACTATAAGACGATACGAAATCTTTGATCATCTGATTATCTATAGCACCGATACCTACTCGATAAAAGAGGTCTAGACTTGTCTTAAGTTTAAAGAAGATTACCATTTTATTGATAACATCTTCACTCAAGGTTACTTTTTGAGACTTCAGTTTACGCCGTAGAATTTCTTTTCCTTCATCAGAAACCGATTTCTTCTCTTCTCGTAATGACGATTTTATTTTTGCACGCGCTCGAGCAGTTGTTGCATAGTCAAGCCAATTTTGATTAGGTTGCGCTTGGTCAGATGTGATTATTTCTACCTGATCACCACTATGTAAACTGGTATTTAGAGGTACAAGTTTTCCATTTACCTTTGCCCCGCGCGTTCTCATGCCTATTTGCGTATGAATGTGAAAGGCGAAATCAAGGGGTGTTGAACCTTTGGGCAGCGATTTTAATTCTCCCTTAGGTGTAAACACAAAAATTTCTTTGGAGTAGAGGTTTAGCTTAAATTCTTCTACAAAGTCGATGGCATTGGAATTAGCATTCTCAAGTGCCTCTTGCAGACGATTGAGCCACACTTCGATGCCTTGCTCTTTTTGTTCACCGTGTTTGTATTTAAAGTGCGCAGCATAGCCTTTTTCTGCAATTTCATGCATACGTTCACTGCGAATCTGAACCTCTACCCATCTGCCTTTGGGTCCCATGACGGTAATGTGAAGAGCTTCGTAACCCGTTGATTTGGGTGAGGATATCCAATCTCGAAGACGAACAGGATTGGGTGTAAAGTGATCGGTTACTATGGAGTATATTTTCCAGGCCAAAAACTTTTCATTCTGCCGGTCCGATTTGTAAATAATTCGAATTGCAAATTTGTCATAAATCTCGTCGAAAACCACATTTTGGGCCTTCATTTTCCTCCTAATGGAGAAAATTGATTTCATGCGACCCTTTATAGTGTAATTTAACCCTTCTTCTTTTAATGAATTATCTATAACTCCGGAAAACGCATCTATATAGGCCTGTTGTTCCTCCTTCGATTCCTCAATTTTTCCTTTGATATCTCGGTATACATCTGGTTCCGTATACTTCAAACTCAAGTCTTCTAGATCGGTCTTGATGTTATACAACCCGATTCTATGAGCTAAAGGAGCGTAAATGTATAGGGTTTCAGATGCCATCTGCACTTGTTTGTGCTCGGGCATGGCATCCATAGTGAGCATATTGTGATAACGATCGGCAATTTTTATTAAAATAACCCGAACGTCATCGTGTAAGGTGAGCAGCATTTTACGAAAATTCTCCGCTTGCTGTGAAGTACTCATGTCTTTTTTAAGATGCGCTATTTTTGTAAGTCCATCAACGATTCTGGCAACGGTTTCCCCGAACATACGTTCCATATCATCAAGGGTATATTCCGTATCTTCGACCACATCATGTAGTAGGGCAGAGGCAATTGAAATGGCATCAAGGCCAATTTCAGACGCCACGATTTTAGCTACAGCTATAGGGTGAAATATATAGGCTTCTCCCGATTTTCTTCGCTGAGTTTTATGTGCATCTACAGCAACCTCGAAGGCAGAGCGAATCAAAGTTTTATCATCGTCAGATAAATTTTGATAACTCAACCGAAGCAACTCTTTGTATTGCTTGGCAATCTCTTTGTTTTCTTGTTCTATAGCGGCCTGCGTCATATTAAAATAAAAATAGGACAATCTTTATAGGTACACAACAAAAATTGTACCTCCCTTGATATTGCATGCTTCGTACGTAAGAAAGTTCAAAGGGAAAGCAAATGGGAAAAATGCAAATCGCTATTTTCTCAAATTGGCGATACGTTTGATTAAAGGAGGATGAGAGTAATGCATAAAAACATAGGCCGGGTGTGGAGTAAGATTACTCAAACTATTTTTTGAAAGTTTTTTTAAGGATGTAATCAGCGGAAGTGCCGCATAGTTGTCTTTTGCATAATCATCTGCCTGATACTCAAATTTTCTTGAAAGATGGTTCATGGCCAAGCCGGTAATTTCAGAAATAGGGCTATACAAAATACCGAAACCGATTAGGGCGGCGTGAAAGCTCGGCGTAGAAACACCTATGGCGTATGACACTTCGGGGTTATTTACAAATAGCGAAAGAATAAAAAGTGTTACACCGGTAAGAATTAACGAGGCGATGAGATTAAAAACAATGTGATTTCTTTTATAATGCCCGACCTCATGTGCCAATACGGCAACAATCTCTTCTTCATCGAGGTCTTTTATTAGTGTGTCGTAGAGGGTCACTCTTTTTTCTTTACCGAAACCTGAGAAATAGGCATTAGCCTTGGTCGATCGTTTAGACCCGTCTATGACAAAAATATTCTGAAGTTCAAAACCTACTTGTTGAGCGAAGTTTTCAATTTTAGTTTTTAAACTTCCCAGTTCCAAAGGAGTCTGTTTATTGAACAAGGGTACAATAAGCTTGCTATAAAACAAGTTCATAAAAATAGTGAATAGGGCTACCAGTGCCCAGGCGTAAATCCAAAAATTGCTTCCTGCCCATTCGAAAAACCATATGATCAGAGCAAGAATGGCACCGCCCACTACTACCATCATTAGCCATCCTTTTAATTTATCTAAAAAAAATATTTTTTTTGTGGTTTTGTTGAACCCGAATTTCTCTTCGATAACGAATGTAGAATAGTAAGAGAAAGGCATAGTGATCAAATCATTTCCTATCATTATTATACCAAAGAAAACTAGGGCTATTAAGATAGAACTATCAGTTATGCTTCGTGCTATACCATCGATCCACTCAAAGCCTCCGAAAAAGAGAAAAATCAAAGTGAGCAGAAGTGAAGAAGTAGAAGTAATCAAACCAAATCGATAGGTAGTCTTTTTGTACGATTGCGATTTCTGATATTCTGTCTTATCAAAAACATCGTTCAGCTCATTCGGTATTGGGTCGTTGTAGTGTTTTGCATTCAGGTAATCAAGTACTGTTTCAAGTACAAATTGCAGGATTAAAATTGCGACTATGATGTAGAAAAGCGTATTCACGATATTGGTAGTTTAGAGTTTGGTACTCCTAAATTTAAAACGAAATATATGTGGGGTAGGTAATATATTTAAATATTTCGTTGTCTCTTGGCCTCAAAGATAATAATAGCAGCTGACACTGAAACATTCATAGAATCGATTTCTCCCTGCATGGGTATAATTATATTCTGGACTGAATTTTTCAGCCATTCTTCTGATAGGCCTGTAGCTTCGGTGCCTACCACTATAGCCGACGCCCGATTGAAATTTGAATCGGTATAATTAATCGATGCCGAAAGCGCAGCACAGTAAATATTAATATTCTTAAACTTTAAATAATCAATGATTTCCGAAGTGGTTCCGGTAGCAATGTTATTGGTAAATACGCAACCAACGCTTGAACGTATAATATTTGGGTTGTAAATATCGGTTTTTGGGTTGGCTATGATAACCCCATCTAGATTAGCTGCATCGGCAGTGCGTAAAAGTGCACCTATATTCCCTGGTTTTTCAGGGGCTTCCGCAACAAGAATCAAGGGGTTTTCAGAAGAAATTTCAAATTCTTCTAAAGTGTGTGACTTGACTTCTGCAAGAGCGATCATTCCTTCTGTGGTCTCCCTATGAGCCAACTTTCTATAAACATCTTTAGAAACCGAAATTATCTCGGTATTAGGGCAATCTTTTGAAAACTTTTCAATCAAATCTTCAGAAGTAAACTCTTCTTGAAAGAGAATTGTTCGCAACACAAAACCTCCTTTTAGTGCAAGTTCAAGTTCTCTAAGTCCTTCTAAAACAAAAAGACCTGATTTTTTTCGCTCTCTTGATTTTTCTTTTAAAAGCGCTATTTTCTTAATCGAGGCATTTTGAACGCTACTAATCTGTTTTATTTCAAGCATAGAGCAAATGTAAATAAAACAAAGAATGTGCGACCTAATGATAGAAACCTTAAAAACCTATCATGACACGAATTTTAACCCTAGTATTATTTGTTGCGTTATTTAGTTGTAAAGAAGCAAAAAAAGAATCAAGTAGTTCTTCAGAAAGTGTGGAAACTTTAAACCAAGAGATTGAAAGAGACTATCCCGAATCTTTCGTGAAAGTGCTTGAATCACATGGGTCGCTTAAAACATGGAAAAAGCAAAAAACACTGACTTTTGAATTGCTGAAACCTAATGGAAATGAAGTTCATACCATAGACTTGCATAGTAGAAAAGACCGAATTGATATTGCTGATATTTCAATGGGTTACGATGGTTCGGAGATATGGCTCAAAGATGAGAAGGAATCATACAGGGGTAACGCAGTTGTGTACCATAACCTCATGTTCTATTTCTATGCAATGCCCTTTGTTTTTGCTGATCCAGGCGTAAACTATGAAATGGCTGAGCCTTTAGAGTTTGAGGGCAAATATTACCCAGGTATTCATATGAGTTATAATGATGGGGTAGGGGCTTCGTCAAAAGATGATTATTACTTGCATTACGACCCTGAAACTTTTCAAATGGCTTGGTTGGGTTATACCTTTACCTTTGGCAGTGATGAAAAATCAAATGATGTGAGATGGATTCGTTATAACGATTGGATTAAAATCAACGGAGTTTTGCTGCCTAAATCAATGGCATGGCACAATTACGAAGGGCGAACTATAAAGGAAGCCAAAGACCCAACAACCTTTGAAAACATCTCTTTGACCGAATCTTCAAAGCCGGAGCGTTTTTATGAAAAACCTGAAAATGCAAAAATCGTCTTAAAGCCTTAGTGAATCGTAAAATTTTAAGTACATTGTATCTTTAACTTATAAGTTGAATATGGAGGTTTTATTATTCGGCATAGCCAAAGACATTGTAGGCGAATCATCTTTTCGATTTGATGAAGACGATGTGTTGCCCGGCTCTGTTTTTGAACTGAAGCAAAAGCTAAAACAATCTTTTCCTGAGTTGGATAAATTGTCTTCTCTGGCCATAGCGGTCAATAGCGAGTATGCCGAAGATGAAGAAAAATTGATTCGAGGAGATGAAATTGCCTTGATTCCTCCGGTTAGTGGTGGCTAATGAAGCAAGAAATTACGATTGAAATTGTTGACCACATCGATGCGTCACAAGTATATGGTGAACTTTCACACCCCAATAGCGGTGGTATATGTGTTTTTGTCGGGGCAGTTCGTGAATTTACGCAAAACGAACAGGTCATAGCTCTCGAATTCGAGACCTATAAAGCGATGGCCATCAAAGAAATGCGAAAAATCGCTGAAGAAGCCTATGCCAAATGGAATTTAAACCGGGTGGTAATGCGCCATGCCGTCGGTAACAAAGGGGTGGAAGAACCTGTAGTTGTTGTAGGTGCCTCTTCGGGCCATCGAGATGCATGTTTCGAAGCATGTCGGTTTTTAATCGATACATTAAAAGACCGGGTACCCATATGGAAAAAAGAAATTTTCAAGAACAAATCGGTATGGGTTTCGGCAACACCATAAAAATTTAAGACACTTGAACAGAAACAAAATATGCTGATAGACAATCACAATAGAGAGATTAACTATGTGAGACTGGCGGTGACGGATCGCTGTAACTTGCGGTGCAATTACTGTATGCCGGCCGAGGGCATTAATTTCGTGAAAAACGATAAGCTTTTTACTATCGACGAATTGTCGAGACTCAGTGAAATTCTGGTATCACAAGGTGTCGACAAAATTCGTATTACTGGCGGTGAGCCCTTTGTTCGTAAAGACTTGATGGTTCTTTTTCGAAAGCTTTCAAGCTTGAAAAAGCTTAATGACATTTCGGTGACTACCAATGCTACCTTGATAGGCCCGTATATAGATGAACTGAAAGAACTTGGTGTGAAAAACATCAATGTTAGTATGGATGCTATCAATCGCGAAACCTTTGAGCGTATAACCCGCCGTAATCAATATGATACGGTGTATAACAATATGGTACGTTTGATTACCGAAGGCTTCAACGTGCGTATCAATTTTATTGCGCTGGAAGGTCAAAATACCGAAGATATCTTACCAATGCTCGAGTTGACCAAACACTATAATGTCTCTGTACGATTTTTAGAGGAAATGCCATTTAATGGCGGAAGCAAAAAGTTTCAGTCTATCGCTTGGGACTATAAACGTATTCTTGACTACATAAAAGAGAAACATCCAGATTATTACAAGCTTGAATCGCCCAAAACTTCAACATCTATGAATTATAAAATTCCTGGGTTTAAAGGTACGTTTGGCGTCATCCCTTCATTTAGCCGAACTTTCTGCGGTACTTGCAACAGACTTCGAATTTCCGCCACAGGAGACGTAATCACTTGTTTGTATGCTAAACCTAGTATGAACATCCGTGATATTTTACGAAGTAACGATTCAGAAGTAAAGGTCATAGAGCAAATTTTAAAAGCCATAGGAAGCAGGGCGAAAACAGGGTTTGAAGCGCAACAAAAATATCAGGGGGTTTTCGATAACTCAATGACTTCGATTGGTGGGTGAGTTTAGTAATAGGATGTTGAACATCCTGAGAAAAATCCAAATAAAATAAACAATGAACAAGCTTTCACATATTGATGATTCAGGCAATGCGACAATGGTCGATGTGTCTGAAAAAAAGATTACGGCTCGATTGGCCGTTGCCTCTGGACGGGTCCTGTTTCCGCCATCGGTGTTTGAAACATTGGCCCAACAAGATTTTTTGGGCAAGAAGGGAAGCATAATACATACCGCCGTAATCTCGGGAATTCAGGCAGTAAAAAAAACTTCTGATTTGATACCTTTATGTCATCAAATCAATCTATCTAAAGTAAACATTGACATTACGCCGCAAAACAACAGTCTCGAAATCGTGTGTACTGTCAAATGCAGCGAACGAACGGGAGTTGAAATGGAGGCCTTGACCGGTGTGTCAGTTAGTGCCTTGACGATTTATGATATGTGTAAGGCATTGTCGCACGACATTGTGATCGATAAAATAATGTTGAAAGAGAAAACGGGAGGCAAGAATGATTATAGGTCCTGAATTATACGGCTTAGTGCTGGCGGGGGGCAAAAGTACCCGAATGGGGAAGGACAAAGGTCTGATACCCTATCACGGTATGCCCCAACGAGATTACTTGTATCATTTGCTGAGCAGGGTTTGCGAAAAAACCTATGTAAGCGTACGATCAGATCAAAAAGATGGAATTTCTGATGATTTTGAAACCATTGTAGATGAAAACGAATATAGAGGCCCGTTTAACGGACTTTTATCCGCATATAAAAGGCATTCAGACGTGGCTTGGCTCGTATTGGCATGTGATCTTCCCATAATAAATTTGCAATCACTACAAGAATTAATTGCTGCACGTAATCCTAATGTTTTGGCTACAACTTTTGCGCAAAAAGAAAACCCGCTACCAGAGCCTTTATGTGCAATTTGGGAACCCAAGGCTTTTAAAAGTTCAATAGACTATCTAAATACGGGCAACGGTACCTGCCCTCGAAAATTTTTAATCAATAATGAGGTTAAATTGGTTTTTCCGACAGATCCCAACGTTTTGTTAAACGCCAATTCTGAAGAAGAATACAAAGAGGCTATCGTTAAATTATCTTTGGAATAATTATGCTGGAGCGCTATCAACGTCAAGTGATTTTATCCGATTTTGGTGCTGAGGCACAGAACAAACTGATAAATTCTAAGGTATTGGTTATTGGTGGTGGAGGTTTGGGTATTCCCGTGTTGATGTACCTTAATGCCATGGGAGCAGGTACAATAGGTATTGTGGACAATGATGTGGTTTCAGAGTCGAATTTACACCGTCAGGTCTTGTTTTCGGAAAGTGATGTGGGCAGACCCAAAGTTGAGGTTTTGGGTGAAAAGCTACGCAAGCAAAATTCGACAACGAATATAATCGAGCACTCGACTTTTCTAGTCAAAGAGAATGCTATAGAGTTGATTTCGGCATATGATTTAGTAGTCGATGCGTCCGATAATTTTCCAACGAGGTATTTAGTTAACGACGCTTGTGTAGTTCTAGGAAAGCCTTTTGTTTACGGAGCCTTACATGGTTTTGAAGGGCAGGTGAGTGTTTTCAATTATAATGAAGGGCCGACGTATAGATGCCTCTTTCCGAATATGCCCAAAAATGATGAAGTTCCCAATTGTAACGAAAATGGTGTTTTGGGTATTTTACCGGGCATCATTGGAAATTTACAGGCGCTAGAAGCGATAAAGGTACTTACCGATGTGGGCGAGGTGCTATCCGGTCAATTATTATTATTTAATGGTTTGAGCAATTCATTTAAAAGGATAAAATTTGGAGCTCGACCTGAAAATCAAAAGATAGTTGTGTTAAATAACAATTATGAATTGGACTGTCCAGTGGCTGTGAAAGACGTCGACCCTGCAGATTTTTTAGAAATGTCTGTTGAACATCAGCTTCAGCTCATCGATGTTCGTACAGAGAAAGAGTTTAACAGAAACCACCTGCCTTTCGCCAAAAATATTCCGTTAAATGAATTGGAAGAGCGCTATGAAGAGATTGACTTTACTGTTTCGATTTATTGTATCTGTCAATCGGGGGTGAGAAGTAAAAAGGCAATAGCTAAGTTACAGTCTTTAATGCCAGATGTTAATTTAATTAATGTTGCCGGCGGAATGAACCAAATGCCAAAGCATGCTCCTAAGTATTGAAAACCTGATACTACTTTGCTCGGGTTTCTTTGTGGTGGCAACGCTTTATTCTTCGGTAGGCTTTGGCGGAGGGTCTAGCTATTTAGCTCTTTTAGCACTATTTCTGACCGGTTTTTTTGCCATTCGCTCCGTAGCACTGATCTGTAATCTGGTAGTGGTCTCGGGCAGTACCTACCTATACTTTAAAAATGGTCATACAAAATTTAAAGATTTTCTGCCTTTTATTTTGGCAAGTATTCCCTTAGCATTTATTGGAGCTTCGTTTCGATTGCAAGAGCATGTTTTTTTTATTCTGTTAGGTGTCTCGTTAGTAGTGTCGGCTATTTTTTTGGCTTGGCAGACGTTCTCTACATCTAGAAGTGATGAGCAGTTGAAAACTTATCCTAAATATATGAATTACCTATTAGGTGGGGTTATAGGCTTGCTTTCCGGTTTGGTCGGTATCGGCGGTGGAATTTTTTTAGCACCTATACTGAATCATTTAAGATGGGATAAATCAATAAAAATTGCCGCTTTGGCTAGTTTTTTTATTTTGGTGAACTCCATTTCAGGTTTGGTCGGATTAGTTCAAGGAGATATGTTAAATTTGCCATGGAAAGAAACAATTGCCTTGGTGCTTTCAGTTTTGATCGGGGGTCAGTTGGGAATTCGACTAAGTCTTAAGAGGTTTACACCTAATGGAATAAAAAGAGTTACCGCTTTGCTCGTGCTGGTCGTAGGAATTAGAATTCTTATCAAGTATGTTCCTGAATTGTTTTAATCCTTGTTTTTTACTGATTTGGAAGTTCACCTTCCCTTAAATTTATCAAAACATTGAAAATTTTACTTCATCCGGCATACTTTCCGAACATAGCGACATTCGCGAATATTGCGCAACATGATATTATATGGGAGACTGAGGATAATTACCAGAAGCAAACCTATAGAAACCGTTGTTATATATCTACGGATCAAGGTAGGCATATGCTGAGTATTCCGATTCAACATGTGGGAGGCGAACAAGGACGACAAAAGTATAAAGATGTTTTGCTTGATAACTCTTACCCCTGGCAACGTCAACATTGGAGAACTTTACAGACAGCTTACCGAACTTCACCTTTTTTCGAATTCTATGAAGACGATATAGCTCCCCTTTTTAATAAAGAATACACACATTTACTGGATTTTAATTTAAAGACTATAGAAACGGTAGGTGATGCGCTTCAATTGAATATATCAGACCAACGGACGAATATATTTGAGTTGAACCCAAATGAAGTAACCGATGCAAGAGAGTTGGTAAATGCCAAACGTTCAATTCACGTAGAGACGGAATCGTACAATCAAGTTTTCGGTGAACGTCATGGTTTTATTGCTAATCTCAGTGTTCTCGATTTATTGTTCAATGAAGGAACCAACGTTACCAGTTATTTGAAGCGGATAAATACAGGATATTAATGCTTAGATTTTTAATTCACTATGGTATTCATTTTCTGGTACCTATAGCTATAGGTCTTACCTTTTTTAAGAAAAATCAGCTAAAGGTCGTTCTAATTCTATTGGCAGGAATAGTTATTGATATCGATCATTTATTGGCTAATCCCGTTTTTGACCCGGAGAGGTGTAGTATTGGTTTTCACCCCTTACATAGTTATTGGGCAATAGGAATTTATTTGCTCCTGTTCTTGTTTAGAAAAACAAGAGTTTACGGGCTAGCCCTTCTAATTCATATATTGGCCGATTGGGCGGACTGTTCTTTACTGCTTCAATCTAAATGAAGCCATTACGGGAAAGTGATCTGATAGTTTCTCATCGTAGTTTTTGTGGGAAATAACCTTGAAATTATGGTCTGCTAGTATATAATCGATTCGAAGGGGAAATTGGAAGAGATTGTAAGTTCGTCCGAAACCTATACCTTTTTCAATAAATGAATCCTGACTTTCTCCCTTAAGTGCTTGATATACATTGGAGAATTGAGTGTTGTTCATATCGGCGCAAAGTATAATTGGGTGAGGACATTTTGCCTTATGGTCTTCAATCATCTTTGCCTGTTTTAACTGTCTTTTAAAACGTGTGCTCAATTTTTCATAAAGTTGTTCCGGTGTTTTAGATCTAACATTGCCGGAACCCGGAGTAATTCCTAATGATTGCATATGTACATTGTAAAATCTAATCGTATCATTTTTATATAAAATGTCTGCATACGAACCATTGTTTATACTGTTAGGAAAATGAATAATTTCGGCTTTAATAATAGGGTATTTTGAAAAAATACCAAGATGTACTTTATCTCCCGATTGAATTCTTTTGACAAAACCATAGGGGTAATCAAGAAAGGTTTCATCCATTCTGTAACCTACTTCTTGAAAGCCAATGATGTCAGGATTTTCTTTTCTTACAAAACCTTTAATTTTTTCATAGAGCTCTAAACGATCAGAATCTCCAAATACCTTAAAACCGTGTACATTGAAACTCATGACCTTTAAATTTTCGTCTTCTATCATTTCGGGATTGTTTCCGAATATAAAAAAGGTGTCCAATACAAAATAGCCTAAAATTAGTATGAATAAGGACAATAACATCTGTCTTTTAAGCTGTAGTAGCCAATAGAGAAAAAACACAAGGTTAATTATAACCAGAAGCGGTACCGAGAGGCTCAAGAAAGAAAGAAAGGAAAAAAACTCATCGGTAAGGTAGGGAATAGCACAAGCTATCAATAGCAATGAAAATACAATCACATTTAGAGCATAGACTATTTTGTTGAAAAGCGAAAGTCCCTTCATTGTCTAATCCTCCTTTCCTGCCTTGAACAAAAAGTCTTTTTCGGCCTTAGACAAACTCTCGTAGCCCGATTTGCTGATTTTATCTAAGATGGCATCAATTTTCTTTTGCTGACTTTTCTTATCGTATTTGGCAGTTGTACTTGAAGAGGTTTTTTGTTTTCTATAAACTGTTTTCAATGGAGACTTTTTTTCGCTTTTCTTAAATAAATTGGCAATGCCGTCAACAAACTTTGAAAACCCTTCACCAATATCGGTTCCTTTATAAAGCTGTCTAGCATAAACATAGCCCAAGAGAGCACCTCCTAAATGGGCGATACGGCCACCAACATTGCCTCCGAGCGGTATCTGAACCAAATCCATCAAAACAACGAAGAGTCCGATTTGCCATAGTTTTACGTTGAAAAAGATAAGACGAACCTCTTGATTGGGCATATAAGTGCAAACAAAGATTAAAACGGCCATTACACCTGCCGATGCTCCTATCAATGAGGCATTGATGCCCACCAAAGTGGGGAAGATATTATAACTTAAGAGAAACAATAGGCCTCCTAGAATGACTCCTAAAAAATAAATATTCAAGAAACGTTTTCCGTCAAAAAGGTTTAAAACGATACGGCCGGCCACATATAGAATGTACATATTCCATAAGATGTGAAAGATGCCCCCATGCAAGAAAGAGTAGGTAATCAATGACCAAGGTTGCATCAAGAAATCGAAAAAGTCTTTGGGTAGTGCGAACCAATCTTCAACAGTAGAGCTGATCAATGCTGTGATTAGGCCCATGATGATGAACACAAGTACATTGATTGCAATCAGTTTTTCTGATACACTCAATCTAGTATATTGATATCTTAATCCTCCGTTCGTCATATTAATTCCACCGGTTGTTGTTAAACTGATTCTTTTTCCAATACCACATCATTAAAAATCCGAAGAGGGCGCCGCCAATATGGGCGAAATGTGCTATTCCTGTTGCTGTACCTGTGAAACCAAAGAATAAATCACCTACAATCAAAAGTGGCACAAAATATTTAGCTTTAATGGGTATGGGTAGAAATATAAGCATTAACTCGGCTTCTGAATAGGTGAATGCGAATGCTACCAAAACACCGTAAATAGCTCCTGAAGCTCCCACGGCAGGGGTGTTGAATGCGCTTAAAAAGCTATCGACCTTATCGGCACCGATTATGTTTTCCCATGCGGGACTATATTGTCCTCCCGAAATAATATCCAAAATTTGGTTCTTATCAATTCCGCTGTCTACAAGTGCCTGTAAACCATCATTAAACATAAAGTAATTGACAACGGAATGCAACAAGGCAGCTCCTAAACCTGCCGAAAAATAAAAAAACAAGAATTTATTTCGGCCCCACATCCGTTCTAAAGGAGTTCCAAAAGCATATAATGCGTACATGTTGAATAATATATGCATGAAGCTGCCATGCATAAACATATGTGTAACAATTTGCCACCACTGAAAATTGGGGTTCTCTGGGTACCATAAAGAAAACCAGGCATACATCTGTTCTCCGTAAAGCTGTGTGGCCACGAAAAATAGAATATTAATTATAAGCAAGTGTTTTACCGCTTCCGTCAGTCTTCCCATTTAAATGAATTTTTTATCAATATCACTCTCTGTGATGGTAATATATACCGGTTTGTTGAACGGACTTAGTGTTGCATCTGTACAGGCAAATAAGTCATTTACAAGCGCTAATTGCGATTTGCTGTCCAAAACTTCGCCCGTTTTTACGGCCAGTGTCTTGGCCAAAGTTTTAGATAAAATATCGGTTTGCGAAAAACTTTCACCATTAATTTCCTGTTGATAATCAGAAATCAATTGGTCCAATATCATACTAACTTCACTTTCGGTAACGAGCAAGGGTACTCCGGTTACCGTAAAGGATTCATCTTTAATATTATCAAATATGAAGCCAATGGAAACCAAAATACTCTCAATTTCTTTTAGCGTGTTTATTTCTGAAGGTGTAAACGTCAATTGAAGTGGAAACAATAGCTGTTGGCTTACCGCTTCTTTAACCGTACTGTTCTTTAAAAACTTTTCATACAGCACTCTTTGATGGGCCCTGCTCTGATCGATCACGACCATACCCGACTTGATGGTTGTAACTATATATTTTCTCCTGATTTGAAAAGTGGTCGCCAGGGCTTCCTGTACTTCTTTTTCATCGTCGAAGATGGAGCCCGTTATAGCCTCCGATTCAAAACTAATGCTATTAAAAGCATCGTTACTGCCCATTCTTGACTCCATGCCTACATAAAGGCTTTCCCAACTTTTTGCAGGCTGCTTGTTATAGGAGGGTGTCATTTGGTTGCCCTTGCTCTGTATTTCTTGAAACGGATTAAAGTCGGCATCAACCGTTACTTTCGGCTGAACAACAGATTTATTTTTAAACTCATAGGGAGTTTGAAGATTGGGGTCATGTTCGAAATCAAGGGCCGGTGCTACATTGAATTGCCCAAGACTATGTTTTATCGTTGAGCGCAAAATAGCATATAGCGTATGTTCGTCGTCAAATTTTACTTCCGTTTTGGTGGGGTGTATATTAATGTCTATGGATGCAGGATCTACCTCTAAATACAAAAAGTAGCCAGGAAAAGAATCTGCTTTAATGAGTCCTTCAAAGGCTGCTACTACTGCATGGTGCAAGTACGGACTTTTAATAAAGCGATTATTGACAAAGAAAAACTGTTCCCCACGGCTTTTCTTCGCAAATTCGGGTTTTGTGATAAAACCTTTAATCTTGACGATAGGGGTTTCCTCTTCGACCGGTACTAACTTCTCATTGGTGCGTGACCCAAAAATATTTACGATTCTTTTGCGATAATTGTCTGAGGGAAGATTAAAAAGTTCACTTCCATTATTATAGAAATGAAAAGCAACGCTGGGGTGGGCCAAAGCTACTCGATGAAATTCATCGGTAATATGGCGGAGTTCGACTTGGTTCGATTTCAAAAAATTACGACGTGCCGGTATATTGAAAAACAAATTCTTCACTGCCATCGAAGTTCCTTTCGGGGTTACGGTCACTTCTTGAGAAACCACCTCGCTACCCTCTATTTTCAAATGGGTGCCCACTTCATCCGATTCGGGCTTGGTCTGCATTTCTACATGTGCGATTGCTGCAATTGATGCCAGCGCTTCACCCCTAAACCCTTTAGTATTCAAATTAAAGAGGTCTTCCGCCTTCTGTATCTTTGAGGTGGCATGTCTTTCAAAACTCAACCGTGCATCGGTAGTGCTCATACCTGAACCGTCATCAACTACTTGAATAAGGGCCTTTCCCCCATCTTTAACAATTAGTTTTATAACGCTCGAGCCGGCATCAAGAGCGTTTTCCAATAATTCTTTAACTACAGAAGCAGGCCGCTGTACCACTTCGCCCGCCGCGATTTGATTGGCTACGTGGTCCGGTAAGAGTTTTATGATATCCGCCATTATTTCGGAAAGAATATAGAGAGGTCGAAATCTAGTATAAACAAGACAATCAACACTAAAATTCCTACAATAACCAACATTCGAATTTTCAGATTTCTATCACCTTTACGTCTCATATCGGCCATGGCATTGCCAAATTTGCCTTTAATACCCCTTGGTGAATTTAGGGTGCTGCGGAACTGGTCAAATTTCGGTTCAATTTTAAACGGATTGCCTTTTCCCTTGTCGTCGTAGTAACGAGGGGAATATTCGAACTTCTTGTTCCGTTTAAGTCTCGTAAATTTACTTAGCATTCCCATAATCTTCAAAGTTACTTAAAATCAAAAAATATGCCCCATAGGCAAGGCCAAAATTTGTTAAAAGAGCATCTGATAGTACTGTCTAAAAAGCAAGTAACGCCAAGCTTTTCGACATAACTAAACAATCTTCGAATAGGAAAAAGCGAAATAAGCTATTTGAGGCTATTGCCCGAGAATAGCCATCTTTATGGCTGCAATAGCGGCTTCAGTACCTTTGTTGCCATGCTTACCGCCACTTCGTTCACGGGCTTGTTGCATGTTGTTGTCGGTAAGAACACAAAAGATTACGGGTATGTCAGATTGAACGTTCAGGTCTTTTATTCCTTGCGCGGTAGCGCTACAAACAAAGTCAAAATGTTTCGTTTCACCCTGAATTACACTTCCTATGGCAATGACGGCATCGAGTTCTTGGGTAGCAATCATTTTTTTACATCCAAAGGTCAGCTCAAAACTGCCGGGTACGTTCCAACGGATAATATTGTTCTCCAGAGCACCACAATCGATAAGAGCGTCATGCGCCCCGGAATAAAGACCTTCGGTAATTTCTTCGTTCCATTCGGCAACCACAACGCCAAATTTTAAATTCTTTGCGTTAGGAACAGCTGCCTTATCATAGATCGATAAGTTTTTGTTTGCCGTAGCCATTATTTGGTGCTTTTCGCCATACCGATGAAAGCATCGATGGTGCTAGCTTCATCAGATGAAGCATACTGGTCTTTGATTTGCTGAAAGTATTGTAAAGCTTTTTCTTTTTGACCTAGGTCTAGTGCGGTTACACCTGCCTTATAGAGAAATTTTGGGGCAGTGAAACTATTGTCGCTATGTTTTAAAGCTTTATCGTAAAAGTCTAAAGCTTCCTCGGGTTGATCCAATTGCATGAATGCATCCCCTAGGCCACCTTTTGCCAAGGCACCCAATATGTCGTCTTCTGCATTAAAATCTTCTAAATGAGAAATGGCTTCTTGGTATTTCTGCATGTTCAAATAGGCCATACCGGCAGAATAGTTGGCGAGATTGGCAGCTTTAGTGCCACTGTACTCATCGATAATATCTAAAAACCCGTATTTACCCTCGGCACCGTTCAATGCCAAATTGTAAAGCGAATCTTTAGCAGATGTGCTATTGATGGCCTGGTCAAAATACTGTTGAGGATAGTACATTTCATTGGTTGCACTAGCTTCTTTGGGCTTTTCGACAAATTGAACATACGCCAAATAGCCAAGAACACCTACGGCTATCACCCCGATTATGCCCAATATGTAGTTTTGATTAGAAGCTACCCACTCCTCGGTTTTCGAGGCGCTCTCATCTAAAGAGCTAAATACCTCGGCCGTTGCGCTTTCCTGCTCCACAATTTCTTGCTCCTCTTCTTTGTTCTTTGGTTTAAAACCGCGCTTCTTGTATGTAGCCATTTTGTTTTTTTATAGGTCGCGCAAAAATAAAGTTTTTATCGAAAAACTAAAGGGTATTTATTCGTTATTTTTGATGTTTCCATAATCAACAGGAGTTAAATAGGCAATATCGCATATGATTTTAAAAAAATTGTCCCTTATAAATTACAAGAATTTTGATTCGAAGAATTTTGAGCTCGACGATAAAATCAATTGTTTTGTAGGTGCCAATGGTATTGGAAAAACCAATGTACTCGATGCCGTGTACCACCTTTCATTTGGTAAAAGCTATTTCAACCCCATCTCTACACAGAACATTAAACATGGGGAAGAGTTTTTCGTTATAGACGGCGAGTTTGAGAAAGAGGATAGGGAAGAAAAAGTAGTTTGTAGCCTCAAGAAGGGGACAAAAAAAATAATCAAACGAAATGGAAAGGCATACGATAGGTTGTCCGATCACATAGGTCTTTTGCCTCTAGTGATGATTTCACCATCTGATCGTGATTTGATTATTGAAGGCAGTGACACCAGAAGAAAGTTCATTGATGGCGTAATTGCACAATCAGATAAGAAGTATTTGAAAGATTTGATCAAATATAATAAGGTGCTTGCCCAACGAAATTCATTGTTGAAGTACTTTGCCGTTAACAGAACCTTTGATAGTACCACCCTTTCCGTTTATAATGATCAATTACATGGCTACGGAACGGATATTTTTAAAAAAAGAGTAGCATTTCTAGAAGCGTTCATTCCTATTTTTCAAGAGCAGCATCAAATAATTACAGGAAACAATGAAAAGGTTTCTTTAGTTTATGAAAGTAAATTGTTGAATGACGATTTGTCTAGGTTGTTAGAAGATAATGTGGATAAAGATAGGGCGTTGCAGTACACCTCAGTAGGCACTCACAAAGATGACCTCAGTTTTCAGATAGAAGAGCACCCTATAAAGAAATTTGGTAGTCAAGGTCAGCAAAAATCATTTTTGATAGCTTTGAAATTTGCGCAATTTCAATTTATAAAAGAACAGTCAAATACGACACCAATTTTATTATTGGATGATATATTCGATAAGTTGGATGAGCACCGTGTATCTCATATCGTGGCGTTGGTGAACAATGAGAATTTTGGACAGATATTTATTAGCGATACTCATGCTGACCGAACCGAAGAGGTGGTGAAACAAATACATCAATCCTATAAAATGTTCAAAATGGGATAGGGGTTGAGAAATGTGGCTATTGCAGTGAATTATTTAATATTAACCGTAGATTCTAAGTATGCAGCGGATTATTTTTTTAGGTTTGTTGCTCCTTTTGGGGGCATGTTCCAACAAAGTTTCAAAGGAAGATTTGAGTCTTTTAAATGGCTATTGGGAGATTAGTAAGGTGACATTTCCTGATGGAAATGTTAAAGAATATAACGTAAATACGAGTATCGATTTTATTATGCTCGAAGATTTAAGGGGATATAGAAAAAAAATGCAACCCAATCTATCGGGTACCTACAGAACTTCAGATGATGCTGAGTCATTTATAATTGCTGAAACTGACGATTCATTTGCCATTCATTATAAAACGGATCTAAGTGAATGGACGGAAATTATAGAGACCCTTCAAAAAAATACTTTTTCGGTAACGAACGAAGAAGGTATACGTTACGATTATAAACGCTTTGAACCGATTTCAATACCACAGTGATGGCGAAGAGAAAAAATGATAACCTGAGTATGGGTGAGGCCTTAAATGAATTCATTAAAGAAAACCGCTTGCAACATGGTATGGATAAGGTTAATGTGCGTGAGGCTTGGCAGAACCTTATGGGAAATGGGGTGAATAACTATACTACCGGAATAGAACTTCGAGGTGAAACTCTCTTTGTGGCACTTTCATCTTCCGTTCTTCGTGAAGAATTAAGCTTGGGTAAAACCAAGATTGTGACTATGCTCAACGAAGAATTGGGTAAAGATCTTGTGAAGAAATTGGTATTAAGATAAAAGACCATTATCGAAAAGATTTCGAATAATGGTCTTTCTATAAAATTCTCGGAAAAGTTTAGTAAACTTCGCGGCCTGAAAAGTGAAATGCACCTTCAATGGAAGCATTTTCATCGCTGTCAGAACCGTGTACCGCATTTTCGGCAATATCTGTGGCGAACAATTTTCTGATTGTGCCCTCAGCAGCATCAGCGGGATTGGTGGCACCGATCAAAGCTCTAAAATCTTCAACGGCATTGTCTTTTTCAAGAATGGCGGCAACAATTGGGCCTCGTGTCATGAATTCAACCAAATCTGCAAAAAACGGACGTTCTTTGTGTATGGCGTAGAACTCTTGTGCATCTCGAGTGCTCAATTGCGTATATTTCATAGCGACAATCTTAAAGCCTGCAGAGGTTATTTTTTCTAGAATAGCCCCTATGTGTCCGTTTTCAACGGCATCCGGCTTAATCATTGTAAACGTTCTGTTTGTAGTCATTTTGAAAATTTTGTGCAAAAATAAGCTTTATTCGCCAACAGACAACTATTAATACTTCTGTTCTAGTTGACCAAGAAGTTTATGGTTGTTACCTATTATTTGCATTAACACTTGATTGGTCTCAAAATTGAATTGAATAAAACCGAAGCTTTCCATGGCCACCACTTCGCCGACTCTATATTTATTTGGTTCACCACTAAATTTATGATAGGCATGGGTCAGCCCGCTACTCGTAAAATCGATTAATGGGTAATTCATATTCTCAACAGTGGTTTTAGAAAACTCAGAGATATGTCTGTCGCCCGACAATACAATAACCCCCTTAGCTTTTGAACTGGTCACTAAAGATTTAAATCGATCTACCTCATGTGGAAAGTTGCCCCAAGTTTCAAAACCGTGCTCACCGGAAAGCAATTGCACACTGCTAACGACTATATTGAAATCAGCTTCTGAAGATTCTAATTCTTTTTCTAACCAATTCCATTGGGTTTCACCTAGAATAGTGCCTTCGCCATAGTTATTCGGCTTCGTACGTTTACCGGTTTCATGGTCGGCAGTAAGGGCAGTTCTAAAATAACGGGTATCGAGAACTATAACTTTTATTTTTCCTTTTGAACTATTAAAGTCATGCGTAGCATAAACCCCTTCTTGTTGCCGTCTGGGGCTATCATCGGCAACTTTCATAAAATTTAAAAACTCCTGTTGACTTTCCTTTTTAAATTTGAATTCAACCCCTCCATCGTTAACTCCGTAATCATGGTCGTCCCAAGTACCAATAATCGGGGTTTGGCTTAGTAATTTTGCATACCCTTTAACTTTGCTCTGTTGGTCATACATTCTACGAAGTTTGGCCATGTTATCGGTATCGGCATAAATATTATCTCCTCCCCAGATCCAAACATCGGGTCGGGTCTCTAGAATATCATCCCACAAATGATTGGCTTCATTTTGTTTATTGCAAGAACCAAAAGCCAGATTAAAATCAGATGAAAATTTTTTGGGTTGAATGACAGCGCTACTGGTTTCGTTGAGGCCAACGTGGCTTTTACAGGCCATCAAAAATGCCACGGAACTGATGTAAAAAAGAAATCTATTGGTCATATTTAGTTTAGAATAGGTCGATAGCAAAAATAAAGTATTGCGGCCAATGACTATGTTATTAAATTGTATCTTTGCGCGCATGAATTTTGAGACAATCGAAGCGGTTAAAGAATTGCTTTCACAGCCGCAAAAAATAGTGATCGTACCCCACAAAAACCCTGATGGTGACGCCATTGGCTCAACACTTGCCCTTTGGCACTTTCTAAAAAATAGAGGGCAAGAATCGGTAATTATAGTGCCGAACGATTTTCCGAAGTTCTTGAAGTGGATGCCTGGTTGTGACAGTATTCTTAATTTTGAAAGGGAAAACACCCAAGCAAAAACTAAAATTGAAGAGGCCTCAATAATTTTCACCTTAGACTTTAACCATTTGGGTAGAGTTGGCCAGATGCAGAACTATTTAGAAGAAGCTAAAGCCTCTTTCGTGATGATAGACCATCATCAAGCTCCTTCCGATTATGCGAAAATCATGTATTCAGATGTGAACATGAGCTCTACCTGTGAAATGGTATACAATTTCATAGAATCGGTTGCAGGGGTCGAGCATATTACTTCTGCTATGGCCAGTTGCCTTTATACGGGCATTATGACCGATACTGGTTCTTTTAAATTCAGGTCTACCACGGGCAGAACCCATAGGGTAGTGGCCGATTTGATTGACAAGGGCGCTGAAAATACACAGATTCATCATAAGGTATTCGATACGAACACTCCTCAAAGGTTACGTCTTTTGGGCTGTGCGCTAAAAAATATGGTTATACGAGAAGAATACCGTACGGCCTACATTACACTAAGCCAAGATGAGCTTGATGAGCATAATTTTCAAAAAGGAGATACCGAGGGCTTCGTGAATTATGGCTTAACCTTAGAAGGTATTATTTTTGCAGTGATTTTTATTGAAAATAAAGAAGAAGGTATTATCAAAATCTCGTTACGCTCTATAGGAGATTTTTCGGTGAACGAGTTTGCTAGAAGTCATTTTAATGGCGGAGGGCATAATAATGCAGCAGGGGGAAGAAGCGAATTATCTTTAGAAGAAATAGCGAGCCATTTTGAATCACTTCTTGAAAATTATCATGAACAATTAAAACCATGAAGAGCTTAATTTCCGTTTGTATTGTTGTACTTCTTTTTGTCGCGTGTGGCGAACCTGAGCCGCGTAGGCCTGTAGAAGTGAAATCGGGTAGTTTCTTCAAGCAATCCGTAGAAAGAAATAAAGAGCTTCTAGCTCAAGAAGAGAAGAATATTCAAGAAATTATTGAAAAAGATTCTCTGAACGATTACATTAATAGTTCCAGTGGCTCTTGGTACCATTATGAGGTTAAGAACAATGAAGAAACCTATACTCCACGTCCCGACGATTTGGTAACCATGACCTACGCATTATTTAACTTTAATAACGATACCCTTTATTCTGAGGAAGAGATTGGGGTCTTAAAATATAAAGTAGACAAGCAAGAATTATTTTCAGGGCTTCGTAACAGCGTTAAGCTTTTAAAAGAAGGCGAAACAGCCATCTTTTTGTTTCCTTCCTCCCTGGCCTATGGTTACCATGGCGATAATAATAAAATAGGAATCAACGTTCCAATAAAAGCACGATTGACTTTATTGAATATTGAAAGGAACGAAAGCACAGTTGAATAGCTTACCCAAATAGCAATAGTAAAACCCAAATATTAAATTAATAGAATGAAAAAAGGATATTTAATCATACTGAGCTTAGGATTATTGTTGGCAGGTTGTAAAAGCCAATACGCTGAACTTGGCGATGGACTTTTCGCCGATATACAGACTACCGAAGGTGATATTATAGTGAAGTTAGAATACGAGAAAACTCCGGTTACCGTGGCAAACTTTGTTTCGTTAGCAGAGGGTAAGAGCCCTTTTGTGGCTGATAGTATCAAAGGAAAGAGATACTACGACGGTATTATTTTTCATAGGGTAATCAAAGACTTTATGATTCAAGGGGGAGACCCTACCGGAACGGGTAGAGGAAACCCAGGATACAAGTTTAAAGATGAAATTAACGACTCGCTGGTTCATGATAAAAAGGGCATTCTTTCTATGGCCAATTCAGGGCCCGCTACCAATGGCAGCCAGTTCTTTATTACCCATAAGGCTACACCATTCTTGAATGGAAGACATGCTGTATTTGGTGAAGTTGTTGAAGGAATGGATGTGGTAGATTCTATTGCGAATGTTGAGACTTCTCAAGAACCTATGAAAAAAGACCGCCCCGTAGTCGATGTGGTTATGAATAAAGTAGAAATTGTTAGAAATGGAAAGGAAGCCAAAAAATTCGATGCCGTGCAGGTCATGAGCGATTATTTTGCTGAAGAGGAGGCTAAAATTGCTGCTTTTGAAAAAATGAAGAGTGACTTTGTTGCTTCTCTTGAAAGTGATAAGCAAGAAGCGGAAGAGTTGCCTTCAGGTTTAAAAATAAAAACGATCAAAGAAGGTGAAGGCGCTAAACCTAGGGTGGGCCAAAAGGTGTTGGTTCATTATGCGGGTTACTTAGAAGACGGTTCACTTTTTGACAGCAACTACGAAGAGGTGAAAAAGAGGTACAATAAATTCGACGAGAGAGCAAAAGCGGCAGGTATGTATAATCCAATGCCGATGGATTATAGTCCTGATGCGGGCATAATAGCTGGTTTTAAGGAGGGACTTTTAAATATGAAGGTCGGTGACAAGAAGCGAATTTATATTCCTTCGCACTTAGGTTATGGTCCACAAGGATCTGGACCTATTCCACCAAATGCCGACTTGGTATTTGACCTTGAAATTACCGGTATTGCCGAGTAGAAAATTAAAATATATAAAATTCTGAACCCGTCTTTGACGGGTTTTTTTATGTCAGATAATTACAGATTACAGGATTAAAAATTCATTTTTTCACTTCAAAAGTGCAGTTCATCTAAAATAAATAATACGTTTCTAGAAACGCCGTTCTTTAACTCTATTACTTATTAACCCTAAATCTTTTAGTTATGAACTGGTACTTGAAAGTATTACAGAATTATGCAAATTTTGAAGGTAGAGCAAGAAGAAAAGAATATTGGATGTTCTTTTTGTTCAATATGCTTATTTCCTACGGATTACAGATTATAGCCGTAGTTACCGAGACTCCTATTTTATTTTTCGTGTACGTGTTATATGCACTAGGTGTGTTGATACCGAGTATAGCCGTAGGTGTAAGACGAATGCACGATGTAGGTAAAAGCGGTTGGTTTATAATAGTTCCCTTTTACAACCTGTATTTGGCATGTACCGAAGGTGATCATTTAGATAACCAATATGGTCCGAACCCGAAAGCGGAAGAGGAAACCTCTTTACAAAAAGTATAATTAATGTATTGTATATAAATAAGGGCCGATGATATCGGCCCTTATTTTTGCTTATGCTTTTGGAATATCCTTTAAAATCTCCAATAAGAATTTCCAGAATTTCTGAACCGATGAAATACTAACGCGTTCATCTGGGGAGTGCGCGCCTAGTATAGTAGGTCCAAAACTGATCATGTCAACCTCTGGGTAATTTTGACCTAAAATACCACATTCAAGACCTGCATGACAAGCGATTACCTTAGGTTTCTCTTTGAACATTTGTTCATATTTATTTTTAGCCACATCAAGTATTTCAGAATTTGGGTTCGGAGACCAACCGGGGTAGGTGCCGCTAAAACTGACTTCACATCGAGCTAGTTCAAAAGCGGATTTTAGGGCATTTGCCAAATCCATTTTAGCCGAGTCTACCGATGAACGGGTCAAGCACTTAACTTCAATTTCCCCATCTTTCACGCTTACTTGAGCAACGTTGTTCGAAGTCTCTACCAAATTAGGAATCGCCGCACTCATGGCATAGACACCATTGTGGGCAGCGTAAATTGCTTTGAGTAGCCTTTCTTGGCAACCAAGGCCCATGACCATTTTGGGTAAATTAATCTCTTCCAAAGAGATTTCAAGATTTGGCTCTTGATTTTTAAGTTCAGCTTTGATTGTTTCTGCCCATTCGTGCATCGCAGTTTTAAAAGCATCTGATTGGTTCTTTAAGAGAACAATTTTAGCGATACTTTCCCTAGGTATGGCATTTCTCAGGCTACCACCTTCAATTTCTGATATACGCATCATATATTGGGTAGATCCATAATACAGAATACGGTTCATGATTTTATTGGCATTACCCAAACCACGATGAATATCAATGCCACTGTGACCGCCTTGAAGTCCGTTTACGGTAATTTGATAGGCCATGGTGGCTCTTGGTACCGGTTTGCCATTGTATTTTCTACGGGCCGTTACATCGATACCTCCCGCACAACCAATATCAAGTTCATCGTCTTCTTCAGTGTCAAGGTTTAAAAGAATTTGCCCCTTTAACACTGCTCCTTTAAGGCCCATAGCACCGGTCATTCCAGTTTCTTCGTCGATGGTAAACAGAGCCTCCATCGCTGGGTGTGCGATATCGGTACTTTCTAGAATCGCCATAATTGCAGCCACCCCCATACCATTATCGGCCCCTAGAGTTGTTCCTTTGGCTTTTACCCAATCTTCGTTGATGATCATTTCAATACCTTGGGTGTCAAAGTCAAAATCGGTATCATTATTTTTTTGATGCACCATATCAAGATGCGATTGTAAGGTTACCATTTTTCGGTCTTCTAACCCTTTGGTCGCAGGTTTTCTGATGATAACGTTTCCAACTTCATCTGAAAAGGTCTCTAAGTTGAGCGATTGCCCGAAATCTATCATAAATTGTATGACCTTCTCTTCTTTTTTCGACGGCCTCGGTACGGCGTTAAGGTCTGAAAACTTGTTCCAGATTGCTTTAGGTTCTAATTCTCTTATTTCTTTGTTCATATGCTGAAATTATGCCGCAAAAATAAGGGTTCAAAAATTGGCATGGTCGATATTTGGTTAATTTTGAAATATGCATCCTTCGATATTAGGGCGGAAACCTGAAAAATGATTACAGATTGAATAACCGGTTCAAAAACATTATTGCTATTAGTCTGTTGCCACAAATTTTGTTGGTGGCTTGGTTGGGCTCAAACCCCGAAATCGTAGAGAAATATTACAGTCAAGGTGTCTACCCCTTAATTAGTCAGTTCTTTAGAATTCTCTTCGGATGGATTCCCTTTTCAGTCGGGGAAATAATCTACGCACTTCTCATTTTTACCGCAATTAGATATGTTATTGCCAGATGGAAACGAATCAGAACTTCTCCCTTGAATTTTCTAAGAAATGTGGTGGTCGTTTTATCGGTCTTTTATTTTACGTTCAATCTGGTTTGGGGGCTTAATTATTATAGGAAACCCATTGCGGAAAACTTTGCGATTAGAGATAGTGTGACCACCCAAGAGGTTATCAACTTGTCGGAAAGGTTAATTATCAAGGTTAACACGCTTCAAAATGAAATTACCGGTGATAGCACGGCAATGGTACAAGTGCCCTATAACCGAACTGAAATTTTCAATAGAACCATTGATGAGTACGATAAGCTTTCCGGTCAGTTGCCGTTTTTAAAGTATAGGCATCCGAACCTTAAAAAATCGATGTTCAGTACCTTATGCAGCTACTTGGGTATTGGGGGGTACCTCAATCCATTTACGAACGAAGCACATGTAAATGCGCTGACTCCGGTTTTTCGTTTTCCGGTGGTCAGTGCCCATGAAGTTGGGCATCAAGTAGGGTACTCGAAAGAGAATGAGACTAATTTCATCGGGTATTTGGTTACGATGCAAAATGATGATGTCTATTTTCAATATTCGGCTACGGCATATGCACTCAGTCATTGCTTGAGCGCCGTACGTAGAAATGATGAAGCGAAGTTTACTGAATTGTATGACCGTATTAATGGCGGTGTCAGGGCAAATTATAAAGAACTATATGATTTTAACCTGAGGTACGCCAATCCGTTTGAACCTGTTTTTAAGTCCATATTTAGTACCTTTTTAAAGGCCAATCAACAAAAAGATGGTATTAAGAGTTATAGTAAAATAGTAGAGCTTATGGTAGGGTATCACGAAAAGCATCCATTTTAATGATTATGGTGTATGCTTCTTCGTTAATTAACAAATCGGTTTCAAACCATTTTTTCAATTAGCATCCTTTCAAAAATAGAGTGTCGGTTTGATTACATTTCTTTTTCCGATATCCTTTGTCTAAATTTAGTGGCTTCTATTCAAGCCATCTAAATATGAATAAATCGTTCTCATTTTTACTGCTTTTTATTATGGGCTGCTCTGCCTTATCTGCCCAAGAGTATTTTCCTGTAAACGACCAGGTAAAAGCGAAAAATCAAAATTATACAGCATTTACGAGCGCTAAAATTTATGTTACCCCCACTCAGGTAATTAATGGCGGTACGCTCTTGCTGCGCGAGGGAAAAGTTGTTCAGGTGGGTAAATCGGTAACGCTGCCCAAAAACACAATTGTAGTCGATGTAAAAAACAAATCGATATACCCTTCGTTTATCGATGTGTTTTCAGATTTCGGAATCGAAAAACCAAAGAAAGCAGAAGCGAAAGGCCGCTCGGCAGAGTATAAATCTTCTCGAGAGGGTTATTACTGGAACGACCACGTAACGCCGGAAAACGATGCTATTATCAAATATGACTATGATAAAGAAGCTGCAAAAAAGTTGCGTAAGCTGGGCTTCGGCTTGGTAAACTCGCATAGGCAAGACGGAATTGCCCGCGGCACTGGGGTTTTAGTGGCTTTGAACGAGAACGATAATGATGCGGTTCGTATACTTGATGATCGCTCGGCCCAATATTTTTCGTTTAAAAAGAGCATTGAAAAAAGACAGGCCTACCCCACATCGTTAATGGGGGCCATGGCACTTTTAAGACAAATGTATTACGATGCCGATTGGTATGGTAAAGGCAATGTCGACACAAAAGACCGGTCGTTAGAAGCATTGAACCATAATAAAGGCAAGGTTCAAATATTTGCAGCTGAAGATAAGGGCAATGTGTTACGGGCCGATGGTATAGGTGATAAATTCGGAATTCAGTATGCTATTTTGGGTGGTGGTGACGAGTATGAACGAGTGGCCGATATCAAAGCGACCAATGCGAAATTAATATTGCCGCTTAATTTTCCTGATGCTTTTGACGTTTCCGACCCATATGCTGCCGCTCACATATCATTGGCAGATATGCGAGACTGGAACCAAGCCCCATCTAACCCTAAAGTGTTAGCCGAGAACGGAATATCTTTTGCGTTCACGCTGCATGACTTGAAGAAAACAGATGAGTTTAATGGTAAACTGAGAAAGTCAATTCAATACGGACTGTCAAAAACAAAGGCTTTAGAAGCACTTACGTCGGTTCCCGCTGCTATTCTAGGTAAATCTGAAGAGGTAGGCTCGTTACAGGTGGGCCGGTATGCCAATTTTTTGATTACCTCCGGAGATATTTTCGATAAGGAGACTGTTCTTTACGAAAATTGGGTTCAAGGGAAAAAACATGTCGTTCATGATATGTCTTTAAAAGATATTCGAGGAGATTATGATTTGACCATCAATGATAAGAAATTCAAGTTGTCGATAAATGGTGAGCTTACAAAACTAAAAGCAGAAGTAAAAAGAGATACTGTTAAGTTAAAATCTAAATTGACTTATAAAAATAACTGGTTGGTGCTTTCGCTTGCTGATGAGAAAAATGATAGCACTTACCGAATGAACGGCTTGGTAGGTGATGATTCTGATAATATTGAAGGTATAGTTGTTCTTTCCGATGGAAGTGAGTCCACATTTAAAGCGGTAAGAGCGAAAACAGAGAAAAAAGACAAGAACGAAGAGAAAGGTACTGCCCCTCCTGAAATGGTTGCGGTTACGTATCCCAATATAGGGTATGGGTATGAGTCCATACCTCAAGCTAAAACTACATTGTTCAAAAACGCCACAGTCTGGACAAGTGAAGATGCAGGTATTCTAAAAAATACCGATGTATTGGTGAAAAACGGCAAGATTTCCAAAATAGGCAGTGATTTAAGAGCGAGTGGGGCAGAAGTCGTCGATGCCACAGGAAAGCATCTTACCGCAGGTATAATCGATGAACACAGTCATATTGCTGCCTTGGCCATAAATGAAGCGGGCCAAAATTCTTCCGCTGAGGTCAGAATGACCGATGTCGTTGATTATGAAGATAAAGGCATTTATCACGCCTTGGCCGGTGGGGTGACTACCTTGCAATTATTGCACGGTTCTGCCAATCCGATAGGTGGGCAATCAGCAATAATGAAATTGAAATGGGGTGAAAGTCCTGAAAAAATGATTTATAACGATTCTCCTAAATTCATCAAGTTCGCGTTGGGTGAAAATGTAAAACAAAGCAATTGGGGTAGCTATAGTCGTTTTCCGCAGACTCGAATGGGGGTAGAACAGGTGTTCTCGAATTATTTTCAAAGGGCTAAAGAATATGAGTTGAAGAAGAATAGTGGTGAACCCTACCGCTATGATGAAGAAATGGAAACTCTGGTAGAAATATTGAACGGTGAGCGATTTATCAGTTGCCACAGCTATGTTCAGAGCGAAATAAATATGATGATGAAGGTAGCCGAAAAGTTCGGATTTCGAGTCAATACCTTTACACATATCTTAGAAGGCTATAAAGTTGCCGATATAATGAAAAAGCATGGAGTAGGGGGTGGAACTTTCAGTGATTGGTGGGCCTATAAATTTGAAGTGAACGATGCTATACCTTACAATGCGGCAATAATGCATGACCAAGGCGTTACGGTAGCAATTAATAGCGATGATGCCGAAATGATTCGTAGACTCAACCAAGAAGCTGCCAAAACGGTCAAATATGGAGGGATGACGGAGTTGGAAGCATGGAAAATGGTGACGATTAACCCGGCTAAATTGTTGCACCTAGATGAAAGAACCGGAAGTATTAGAGAAGGTAAAGATGCCGATTTGGTGCTCTGGAGCGATAATCCGTTATCGATATATGCCAAGGCCGAAAAGACAATGATCGACGGTGCCATATACTTTGACATTAAGAAAGATGCACAGCTACGAAAATCTCTAAAGAGAGAAAGAAACTGGCTCATTAATCAAATGCTCTTGAACAAAGACCAAGGTGAAAAGACCCAAGAGCCCAAGCAGAATAAAAAAGAGCTGATGCACTGTGATACCGGTGCAGAATTGAATTAAGTTCTACAGCGGTAAATAGAATAGTAAAATAGAATATTTAGTGAATCGATTATGAAAATAAAACTGTCTATAACGACCTTATTTTTAACCCTTACTGTTAACGCCCAGCAACCCCCTGCGCCTGCACAGTCGGAAGCCATTACTATCGAAGGCGCTACGGCACACTTAGGTAACGGTGAGGTCATAGAAAACTCGTTGATTATGTTCGAACAGGGCAAATTGACGTTTGTGGGTAGTGCAATGACCAAAATCGCTCGAAGAGGTAAGAAAATAAAGGGGCAGGGCAAGCATGTCTATCCTGGGTTTATAGCCCCGAGTACTTCTTTGGGGCTTATTGAAATAGATGCCGTACGGGCATCTAAAGACCAAGATGAAATCGGGGAAATGATTCCGCATATCCGCAGTTTAATAGCCTATAATGCGGAGTCTAAGGTGGTGGAAAGCATGCGACCCAATGGGGTTTTATTAGGTCAGATAACTCCGCAGGGTGGGCGAATTTCCGGAACATCATCCATTGTTCAATTCGACGCTTGGAATTGGGAAGACGCTGCAGTTAAGACCGATGACGGAATTCACTTGCATTGGCCCAACAGTTTTCAGGGGGGTAAACCGAACAAGAAGTACGGTGAACAGCTTCAAGAAATAAGAAGTTTTTTGAAGAATGCAGAAGCTTATGGCAAAGAGGAAGCTAAGGAATTGAATCCTCAATTTACTGCAATGCAGGGCGTTTTCAATGGAGAGCAAAAGTTGTATCTCTACGCCAACGGAGAGAAGGAAATATTGGATGGGGTTAGAATCACCCAACAACTTGGAGCGAAATATGTAGTTTTAGTTGGAGGATATCGAGCGGGTCAGGTTGCCGAATTTCTGAAGAAAAAAGATGTGCCCGTATTGGTGAGGCACACCCATAAACTGCCCTATACCGATGATGAAGATTACGATTTGCCCTATAAATTACCTAAAATACTTATGGATGCAGGACTGCTCGTTGGTTTGCAGAACTCCGAAACCTCTAATTTTCAAACCAGAAACTTGCCATTTTTTGCGGGTCAAACGGTTGCTCAAGGCCTTGATAAAGAAAAAGCTTTGCAACTTATTACGGGCAATACAGCTCAAATACTTGGCATAGCCGATGCATACGGAACTTTGGAGAACGGTAAAAGTGCAACTTTGTTTATCGCCGAAGGAGACGCTCTCGATATGCAGGGCAATCAATTACTTCATGCTTTTATCGATGGAAGGGAAATTTCATTACAAACCCATCAAACAGAACTATGGCAGCGCTATTCCAACAAATACGATAAGAGTAAGTGAAAATTCAGCTAAAGAATATCACCATCGTAATACGATGATAGTTTTATAAAAAACTTGGCAAATTGTGTATTCACAATGTAAAGCTGAAATTATTTCTATTCTTCACGAAGTGAATTGATTGGATTGGCGCGAGCTGCATTCAACGAATTGAAACTACAGGTTGTAATTGCGATAATGACAGTTAGAAAACCACCGCCCAAAAATATCCAAATTGATAATTTGATATGATGGGTAAAGCTTTCTAACCATAAATTGCCAAAATAATAGACAACCGGCGAGGCGATAACGAAAGCTAACACAACTAAACCGACAAACTCTTTTGTGAAAAATGTTACAACTTGTACAATACTTGCCCCCAAAACTTTTCTGATGCCTATCTCTTTTTTCTTACTTGAAATGATAAAGGACATCAATCCGAAAAGCCCCAAGCACCCAATGCAAATGGCAAGAAATGAAAGAACGGTAAAACCGTTGAAAATTAATCGCTCTATGATATACTCCTTTTTGATGGAGTCATCTAGAAAACTGTAGTTAAAAAGAGAAGATGTAAATGTATTCTCCCATTGGTCTTTTACATATTCAAGCGATTCTGAGTTATCAATCTTTACAAAAGCCTGATTTTGAAAATAGGTCCAATTCATAATGATGCAAGGCGATATTTTATTTTGGAGTGAGTTATTATGATAATCTTTGACGACGCCAACAATCGTGGCTTGGCCTTCATTTATCTGAATCTTTTTACCTATGGCTTCCTGCGGATTCCAACCATAGTTTCTTAAAAGGGTCTCATTGACAATAAACTCGTCAAAAGCCTCTTTATTAATTGTGAAATTTCTTCCAGCCAAAAGTTCAAGGTTATAAAAGTCTAAATAGTTTGTGTCTCCTATCTTTATTTCTGCATCCAAGGCTTCTTCTGTAGATTGTTGAGGTAGACGAAAACTGGTGCCTAGTTGAAGACCTTCGACGGCCATTGGAGGACCTGAGCCAAACGATACTTTTGAAATTTTATTACTGGCCAAAAGTGAGTTTCTATATACTTCAAGTTTATCCAATTCTGGAACTGGAGTCGTTACAACTGCCTCGGAAGAGAAACCCACTGGTTGATTTTTGAAAAACTCCATTTGAAGCGCCAGAATAATGGCAGCGATAACGAAAACTTGTACAATTATAAATTGTAAAGTGACTAATGATTTGCGTACACCGACTCCGTTTTTTCCGAAAAATTTAATTCTGTTCTTTAGTGCTTGAATAGGTTTGAATGCTGAGAGAACAAGAGCTGGGTAAATTGCAGCCAAAAAAATTGTTGCGATGCCGATTAATAGTATTAATCCTATTTGATTCCACCCAAACGTCAGTTTCAGGTCGATAATAGATAGATGTTCATTAAGTCGGTCAAGAGAAAAACTCAGAATAGCAACAGAAAGACCCAAAGAACATAGAATGACTAAACTGTTCTCAAAGATAAACTGGAATAATAAATCAATTCGTTTGCTACCGAACACTTTTCGTATACCAACTTCTTTTGAACGGGATGTTGATTGTGCGGTCAACAAGTTGACGAAATTTATAATGCCAATTATTAAAATGAACATTGCGACTATAGAAAGCATGTATAAAGTGCTCGATGGCATTACATATCCGCCGATATTGTTACCATACAGGGTTTCGTTATGAATATTGGTCAGAGGTTGTAGTAAATATGAAATACGGCTATCATCTATAGGATTGAGATACTTTTTTTTCCAAGTTGCGATTTTAGATTCAATGGTTTTTTTTAGTTCTTTATTTGGGAGAACCACGAAGGTCGTACCTTGATGGTTACCTGACCAATTTTTAGATAAATCGGGGTTCTTTGCCTTAAATAACTTATAGGGAATAAGCATATTGAAACGCTGGTTAGAGTTTCCGGGACTATTCTCTATGATACCGGTAACCGTCAACGGATTATTACCTTGTAATAAAATAGTTCTACC
This sequence comes from Flavobacteriaceae bacterium MAR_2009_75, assembly GCA_002813285.1. Taxonomy (NCBI): domain Bacteria; kingdom Pseudomonadati; phylum Bacteroidota; class Flavobacteriia; order Flavobacteriales; family Flavobacteriaceae; species Flavobacteriaceae bacterium MAR_2009_75. Next base: position 557,617 of record PHTZ01000001.1, on the reverse strand, counting down.
TAAAATTGTCCCATAGCTTCCACTCGTAACTCCAAAATATTTCTTTACGATTTTTTCACTTAATACTATGGAATTAATATTATCTAATGCTGTATCGGGATTTCCGGATAACCATTTAATGTCAAATGTCTTTGGGTAAGACGAATCTACAAATAAGACTTGAGGCTCTTCGAACCTATTTACTGTCTCATGATGAACAATACTCAACTCTTGACTTACAGGTCCAACGGTCTGCGTTACAAAATCGAATTCGGAAAAATCAGTTCTAAGAGCTTCTGCCAAAGGATAAGCAGTTGTGTTCCAATATAATGTTTGATTTGGGAGTCTGTTATGCTGTACGATTCTATAAACCTGTTGTGACTTGGAATGATATTCATCGAAAGTAGATTCATATCTAACAAAAACGAGTATGGTCATGCAAGCTCCTATTCCAACCGATAGACCTAAAATGTTTATAACAGAACTTAATTTATTTTTTAAGATTGTTCTCCATGCAATTTTCAAATAGTTTTTAAGCATGATTTTTTAATTTGTGGTTAAAACCCTAAAGCATTTTAATCCATTCTTGTGCCATTTATATTAAAATACTGATTATTAGTATTTTAATGCTTCTTTGTTTAATAACCGATAGGATTATTGTAAAGAAATTTTACTTTAGGTGTCCAATATTTTTACAATAAGATGAGATGGGAAAATGCTCAACACATAATTAAATATGCATTTGTAAATTCATTTCTGAACTAATATTTGAACTACTTTGAAGTAATTTTTACAATGTGCCTATAAAAGACAATACAGAACCTTTTTTAATACGTTCTTCAGTAGCGGCTATTTGAACAAAGCCATCTGCACGAGCAAGACTTACCAAATCACCTGAACCATTACCTTGAACTAATTTTGCTCGTAGTTGCCCTTTTTTCCAATAGGTTGCAACTTGTAAGAATAAAGTGAGCGACACATGGGGTTGAACAGGCTCATCAAGAATTACGGTTTTCGTATTAGTTCTTAAACCTAAAAGCAGGTCTAGCCAAGGCATAAAATAAACGTGGTAATTGACAAAGGTCGATACCGGATTTCCTGGAAAAGAAAACACCACTTTATTCAGTTCTTCTTGAATACCGAACCAAAAAGGTTTTCCAGGCCTTTGAGCTACTCGGTGAAATATTTTTTTGATTCCTAAGCCATCTAAAACATCTGGTATGTAATCGAACCTACCTTTAGATACACCTCCACTTAGCATTAGCACGTCATGGGTCTCGAGAGCTTTTTCAAGTTCTTTCGCAATTAATTTCTTCTCATCGGGCAAGTGCAGAAGATGGTGTTCAATGCTTTTTTTTTCAAGTTCGGCGGAGAGTGAAAGTACGTTAGATTTCCTGATTTGATGGGGCAGGGGTGTTTCGGAAATCTCCACAAGTTCGTTTCCGGTGGAAATCACACAGACTTTGGGTAGTTTTTTGACCAAAACCTTAGTTTTTCCTACTGAGGCCAAAACACCGATAACAGCGGTGGTAATCACGGTTCCTTTTTTTAAAAGGATTTCTTTTGCCTGAATATCGCTTCCTTGGCCATGAATGTTTTGTCCCTTAATCGGTTCTTTTAGAAGTTTTGCCCTGCCGTTCTTTAGCTCCACCTGCTCGTACATGATGATGGTATCTGCATTGGCCGGCAAAACGGCACCGGTCATAATTTCTAAGCAGTTACTTGGGGAGGAGAGTGTTCCTTTTGGCATTCCGGCACCAAGAACACCTTCAATTTTAAAAGATTTAAGTCCGTTTTCTATCGCAGAAAAGTGAATGGCTATTCCGTCTTTTGTTGAACGATCGAAAGGAGGGAAGTCTCTATCTGCCTTAATATCCTCAGCTAAAATTCTTCCGGTGCTTTTTAGTAGCGTAACTTTTTCATCGCCCAGTTCGAGCGAATGTTTCATTACCAGTTTATAAGCTTCTTCAAAAGCAATCATCCTAACTACATCGATTAAAATTGAAAGGGCAAAAGACCGTTATTCTTTGGCTTTCTTTTTCTTCCACAACCAGCTACCTACAAAATAGGCGACCAGGGCAATCAAGAAATATTTAAAGTACGATACGGGTTCGCCTTCTCCATTTACCGTGGTAAATATTCGGTCCCATCGAGGTTTCCAATTGAAAATACCTTCATTAAAATTATCAACACTTAACCAAATGAATATGGGAGTACCTACGATGTGGTTCTCAGGAACGTAGCCCCAAGCACGACTATCTTCAGAATGATCACGGTTATCACCCATCATCCAATAGTAATCTTGTTTAAAAGTATACGAATCGGCTACTTCGCCATTGACTTTGATTTGGTTGCCCGAGACACTTACAGTATTGCCTTCGTATTCGGTTATGATTTTTTTATACAGTGGCAAAGATTTTAAATTCAAAGGAACGGTCGCACCCGCTTCTGGAATATAAATAGCGCCCATTTGGTCATAGTTCCACGGGTACATTGGGTTTTGTGGAAAGTTGTTGCGTCCGGCCACTCCTTTTTCATCTACTTGACGTATGACCGAATCAATAGAAGCTTCTTTTTTCAATCTAGCTACCATCTCGTCCGTCAGGGCACCGATACGAGCACGTGAAGTTTCTTCGGTCAATGCCAAACGCTGACTTCTGATAATGTTGATAGGTATTCCGCTTGCTTTGGTGTATAGGGCCACTTTGTTACCTTCGACCCTTTCCGTATATATTAGATACTTTCTGATAGCATCGAATTGGGCTTGACTGATTTGACCCGATATATATTTTCTTTGAAAATCCATTACCCCAATTTCATTCAACAGCTTTGAGGATACACCCTTATTGGAATAGATGGTATAATCGTATTGCGGTTTTGCCCTATCAGGTAATTCTAACTGTTTGCCATCAATGTACACGTAGCCGTCGATAATTTCAAGTGAATCACCTGGTATGCCAACACATCGTTTGACATAATTCGATTTTTTGTCGATGGGTTTTTTCACACCGGCTTCGACCTTATAAAACTGACGTACCGTATCTGCAGGCCAACTAAATACAACTATGTCGTTACGGTCTACCTTGGTAAAACCGGGTAATCTAAAGTAAGGGAGTTGAGGTTTTTTTAGGTAGGACTTCGTTCTTACCAATGGCAAAGTATCATGAACCATGGGTGCCGCAACTGTCGTCATCGGAGTTCTTGCCCCGTAATGAAACTTACTGACAAAGAGCAAGTCACCGACCCTTAAGGTACGTTCTAGGGAAGGTGTAGGAATCACATAGGGTTGAATAAAATAGGTGTGTACCAGGGTTGCTGCAATTACCGCAAACGCTATTGAACTTACCCATTCACCAGCCGCTGTAGTGGGGTGGAGGCTACGATTCTCAATATATTTTACATCTAAAGCATAATTGACATAATAGATGTAAAAACCCAAAGTTAAAATAACCAACCAAGTTTCCCCTAGGCTATTTCTACCAAAGCTTCGAATGGTCTCTATCCATATAATAGGAAACATCAAAAGATTGATAATGGGTATGAACAAGAGAACGGTCCACCAGGTTGGCCGATTGATGATTTTCATCAAAACGATAGCGTTATAAATCGGTACCGCTGCTTCCCAAGCCTGTCTACCTGCTTTTACGTAAAGTTTCCAAGTGCCTAAAAAATGGATTACCTGAACGATCAGAATAAAAAGTAACCACTGTGTTGCGCTCATTCTATATATTTTATTGAGGTTGGTTCAATGCAAATAAGTTTATTATCGTCAATATTGAAGATAGGTTAACCTAGGTTTAACACATCTTTCATGGTGAAAACCCCGGTTTTGCCAACAATCCATTCTGCTGCAATTACCGCGCCCAAGGCGAAACCTTCTCTATTATGGGCAGTATGCTTTATTTCTATCGAGTCTACTTTACTGGCATAGTCTACGGTATGGGTACCCGGAGTATTACCTATTCGTTTAGCTTCGATGTGTATTTCGTTTTCGCTAGCGTTTTCCAATTTCCAGCCTTCGTAATTGCTATTTTCAATAACACCTTCGGCCAGGGTAATCGCGGTTCCACTAGGGGCATCTAGTTTTTGTGTGTGATGAATTTCTTCCATCGCCACTTTATATTGCTCTAAGTTGCTCATCATCTTGGCCAGATACTTGTTCAGCTCAAAGAAAATATTCACTCCCAAACTAAAATTAGAGGCATAGATGAAAGCACCTTTATTCTCTTTACAAATTTTCTTGGCTTCATCGAAACGATCCAACCAGCCAGTTGTACCTGAAATTACAGGAACATTATTTTTAAAGCATGAGCTTATATTGTCAAAGGCAGCATTGGGCATGCTAAAGTCTATGGCAACGTCCATACTTGAAAAATCGATGTTTTCTGTATCTACATCGACCTTTGACACAATTTTATGACCTCTGTCTAGAGCTATTTGCTCTATCATTTTTCCCATCTTGCCGTATCCGAAAAGTGCTATGTTCACGAGTTGTTTTGATTAAATTTTAAATAAATATTGCCAAAAATAAGGCTTGATGATGAGTTTAAGGCTGAATTACCCACTTTTATAACCGTTTCAGCTTGAATTGTTATGGGTTTGTTCTATCAGAATTTGATAATCATAGACATTCCATAATGCGGACTATTCGCTACAGGGTCCAGATCCATATAGGGTTGCATATCGAAACTAAGGTCGTCATCTACATTAAACTGTTTCAAATGTGCATCGACATTGGCATCTACAATATTTAATGCATAAAGTGCTACAGAGACTAAAAGCAGCAAGTCGCGATCTCTTTGATACCTCTCCTGTTCGTTCTGTAAATCATCTACCCCCAAATCAGGCCCTGAGCCGTCGCCGTTCAAGTCATAAAATTCATCATCTAGAAAACCGGCCTGTCTTCTTTTAAATGCAGTACGAACCCTGGTGTATTGTTTGTCGTTAAAAGTGTACCCATATATGGCAGCCCCGATAGCTCCGTAGACAATCGGTACTTTCCAATAGCGTTTATTGTAGATTTGGCCCAGACCAGGAAAAACAGCGGAATAAAAGGCGGCTTTACTTGGTGCTAACGGATTAATGGCTTTCTTTTGTTTAACTAAGGTGTCGACCACTACGATACACTCTTCCTTCAAATCGGTTTGAAGAGAGTCGATCTCATTATCTTTAGGAGTTTCTTCTTGGGCCTGTACGCCGAATACCCATACGCCCAAAAAGAATAATGTAATTAGGTATTTAATCACCTAGAATCAATTTTTTAATTCGCTTGAATTCTTCTTGGGAATGAAATGGAATGGTAATTTTCCCTTTTCCCTTGTCGGAAGCTGAAATAGCTACTTTAACTGATAGATGGTCGGTGAATTTATCGATATTTTTTTTGGCAAAGTCAGGAACCGCAGTAGATGATTTTTTACTTGTGGCTTGGTCTGGCCCTGCATGATAGGCTTTAACTTCACGTTCGGTATCTCGTACCGACAGGTTTTGACCAATTATTTTTTCATACAAGGAAATCTGGTCCGATTTCTTTTCGATATTGACCAAGGCTCGGCCATGGCCCATACTGAGAAAACCATCGCGCATTCCTGTTTGAATTATTGGATCCAAGCGTAATAGTCGAAGATAATTGGTAATGGTCGATCGCTTTTTACCCACACGTTCACTTAATTTCTCTTGGGTAAGTTCTATCTCATCCATCAAACGTTGGTATGAAAGGGCAATTTCGATAGGGTCAAGGTCTTGGCGTTGAATGTTTTCGACCAAAGCCATTTCCAAAGATTCTTGGTCATTGGCAATTCGAATGTATGCCGGTATAGTTTCGAGACCGATTAGTTTTGAAGCTCTATAGCGGCGCTCACCCGAGACCAATTGAAATTTGTTGAATTCCAGCTTTCTGACCGTAATTGGTTGAATAACACCTAGTTCTCTAATAGATGTTGCCAATTCTTTCAAGGCATCATCATTAAAGTTCGATCGTGGCTGAAAGGGGTTTACCTCGATGGAATCAATATCTAACTCAACAATACTACCAACTACCTTGTCGGCATTTTTGTCGGTTGCTGTTTGTATATCGTTTTCCGGGTCTTTCAATAGAGCGGAAAGTCCACGCCCTAAGGCCTGTTTTTTTGTTGCTTTCGCCATTAAGCTATTTCTTTATTTTTCTTCACCACCTCGTTTGCCAAATTCAAATAATTGGTGGCTCCTTTGCTGCTTGCATCATATTTTATAATGCTCTCCCCGTAACTTGGTGCTTCACTCAAGCGTACATTTCGCTGAATGATGGTATCGAATACCATATCGGCAAAATGCTTACGAACTTCTTCCACTACCTGATTTGAAAGGCGCAAACGAGAATCGTACATGGTCAATAGCATACCTTCGATATCAAGGTTCGGGTTGTGCACTTTTTGTACGCTCTTGATGGTGTTCAATAATTTACCAAGACCCTCCAGAGCAAAATATTCACATTGAATAGGAATTATTACGGAATCTGCCGCTGTTAAGGCATTCAATGTCAATAAACCTAGTGAAGGTGCGCAGTCGATCAAGATGTAATCGTAAGTATCTCGCAAATCAGATATGGCTTTCTTCATCATATACTCCCGTTCATCTTTGTCGACCAATTCAATTTCGATGGCGACCAAATCTATATGTGCGGGAATTAAATCTACGTTCGGTGAGTCGGTCTCAACAATCGTTTCCTTGGCATCAGTCGTCAGTTCTAGTAATTGATAGGTGCCGAGTTCGACGTTTTCGACTTCAATACCCAGGCCAGAAGTAGCATTTGCCTGCGGGTCGGCATCGATTAATAATACCTTCTTTTCCAAGACCCCTAAAGAGGCCGCTAAATTTACGGTAGTAGTAGTTTTTCCTACCCCTCCCTTCTGGTTCGCAATAGCAATTATCTTGCCCATTATCCGTCTGTGTTAGGGGGTAAAAATACGATTATTTATGATGCTATTGAAACCATTTTGTTAACACAAGGTGAATAACTATGGTGTTTTGCGTTAAAGTTGGTTAACAGTAAATTAAAATCGTTTATCAACCACTATAACTGTAGTCTAATTGGTAAGTGGGTTAATCTTTTGGTTTAAGCTTTAAGCTGTCTTCGTACTCGATTAGATAAATTTCTTCATTCTTCTTTTTAAGGTAGTACTTTTCGCGGGCGAACTTCTCCAGTTCTTCAGGGTCGGAAAGCCTTTCTAGAATTATCTTATCGTTGGCTATTTCCTCTTTTAAAAATTCTTGTTGCTTCTCAAGTTTATTGATTTCTTTTTTTAATTCTAAATGAATCAATAATGAGTTGGTGTCGAAAAAGAGCATCCAAATAACAAAGACGGTGAGCACCAAAATGTAGACATTGGTAAGCACACTGAACCATTTTTTCTTTCGCAAGTCTTTTAACCCCATCGTGCCTATGTCAATTTTTCGTTGATGATCGTCTTCACAATATCAACTGCAACAGTGTTGTATTTATTGTTGGGTATAATGATATCTGCATATTCTTTACTGGGTTCTATAAATTGCAAATGCATCGGTTTGATGTTCGATTGGTACTTTTCCAAGGTTTCGTCCAAATTCCAGCCACGTTCGTTAACATCACGTTTGAGTCTTCGTATCAGACGTTCGTCTGAATCTGCATGAACAAAAATCTTAATGTCCATCATATTGCGAAGTCTTGAGTTGGTCAAGATCAGTATCCCTTCAACTATCAATACTTTGGTAGGGTGCACCGGATTTGTCTTGTCAGTACGGTTGCATTCTAGAAATGAATAGACCGGTTGTTTGATGGAATGCCCTTCTTTTAATGAAGTAAGATGCTCTTCTAAAAGTTGAAAATCAATGGACTGTGGATGGTCAAAATTTGTTTTTCTTCGCTGTTCTAAAGGAAGATGAGAGAGGTCGTTGTAGTATGAGTCTTGAGAAATCACCCCCACTTCACCTTCCGGAAGCTCATCAATAATCTGATTGACAACTGTTGTTTTTCCACAGCCTGTTCCACCGGCAATCCCTATAATCAACATTCCTGATAAATTTTTGACAAAAATACATATTTGCAATGCAATACCCAGTATATCGGTAAAATGAAGTTTTGATAACGAGGCTTACAGCTTATATGCCTAATTTTGCACAATGCAAAACGAAAATGTAAAGCCGAATTTTGAATTTATAGCTTTGATGGCCTCGCTGATGTCGATTGTCGCTTTGGCTTTAGATGCACTGTTGCCTGCACTTTCGCATATCGGGGAGGCGGTCAACAGCTTTGACCCCACGGCCAATCAAATGATGATTACCATGATTTTTTTGGGTCTGGGTATCGGTCAATTGTTTTTCGGCCCCTTGTCGGATAGTTACGGCAGAAAGCCCATGGTATATGCCGGTTTTTTGACTTTCGGGGTGGGGAGCGCCATATGCCTAATGGCCAATTCTTTAGAAATAATGGTTGCCGGTAGAATGCTTCAAGGGGTCGGCCTTTCCGCACCTCGAAGCATAGCTATTTCTATTATTCGAGACACCTACAGTGGAGATTATATGGCAAGAATGATGTCTTTCGTAACGGCATTTTTCATTTTGATTCCCGTTATTGCACCGGCCACCGGAAAATGGATAATGGATGCCTTTAGTTGGCAAGCTATATTCTATGTACAGCTGTTCTTTGCTCTGGTCGTTGGTATCTGGTTTTGGAAACGTCAACAAGAAACTCTCAAGCCTCAATATAAAGTACCTTTTTCAATGGGTGTTTTTAAGAATGGCCTTAAAGAATTTTTAAAACACAGGGAATCTGTGGCTTTTACCTTTACTTCTGGGTTCATAACAGGAGCTTTTCTTGTGTACCTTAGTGCCTCGCAGCATGTTTTTGAAGACCAATATGGTTTGGTAGATTCGTTTCCCTATATTTTTGCCGGTCTGGCAGTTTCTATCGGATTGTCGACCTTGTTGAACGGCACTTTGGTCATGCGGTTTGGTATGCGAAGACTGGCTCTGATGGCATTGACCGCATTTTGTAGTATTGCTTTGCTATATGTATTGCTTTTCTGGAACCAACCCAACCCGAATGTAATCGTTTTGGTAGGCTTTCTATCGGTTCAATTTTTCTGTTTGGGATTTCTATGGGGAAATTTTCGTTCTATTGCTATGGAACCGATAGGACATATTGCCGGTATAGGTGCGGCTATAAATGGATTCGTTTCTACCGTAATTGCAGTGCCCATTGCAAGTTATATCGGTGGCTTTGTTACAGACACAGTTTGGCCCATGTTCGTAGGTTTAGCCATTTGCGGACTACTTTCTTTGGGTATAATGCTCATGGTAAGAAAAAAACATGCCTTGGCCCGTGCCTAATAAAGAACAATCTAAGTAAGAGAAAAAAACGCTGGGAACATGTTAAATGTTCCCAGCGTTTTTTTTATAATGATTCATCCATAATCTCTTTGACTATTTCAGGGTTCAATAGGGTGGAGGTGTCACCCATATTGCTCGTGTCGTTAGATGCTATTTTCCGTAGTATTCTTCGCATTATTTTACCACTTCTTGTTTTTGGCAAGCCCGAAACAAACTGAATTTTATCGAGTTTTGCAATTGGCCCGATATGTTCCGTAATCTGTTGGTTGATTTCCTTTGCCAGATTTTCTCGGTTTCGGGTCTCCCCAAACTCTTTAAGAATTACGAATCCGTAGAGCGCATTTCCTTTGATATCATGTGGGAAACCAACAATGGCACTTTCAGCTACCGCTGGATGTTCGTTTATAGAATCTTCGATGGGTGCTGTTCCCAGATTGTGACCAGATACGATAACCACATCATCTACACGGCCGGTGATGCGATAGTACCCCACGGCATCTCTGAGCGCACCATCACCTGAAAAATACATGTTCTTAAATGCGGAAAAGTAGGTGTCTCTGTATCGATCATGATTTCCCCAAATAGTTCGAGCAATCGCTGGCCACGGAAATTTGATACACAACCTTCCAGAAACCTGTTTCCCCTTAATTTCTTTTCCCTCTTCATCCATCAGAGCGGGTTGAATACCAATAAATGGCAAAGTAGCATAAGTGGGAGTGGTGGGGGTGACATAGGGTATTGGGGTAATCATAATACCTCCGGTTTCGGTTTGCCACCACGTATCTACAATAGGGCTATTCTTTTTGCCCACATTGTTATTGTACCAATGCCAAGCTTCTTCATTGATAGGTTCACCTACAGAACCAAGTACTTTTAAAGAAGAAAGGTCATGTTTATCTAAGAATTCTAAATTTTCTTTTGCCAAGGCGCGAATAGCGGTTGGTGCGGTATAGAATTGACTTACTTTATGTTTTTCAACAATTTCCCAGAAACGCCCATAATCTGGGTAAGAGGGAACGCCTTCGAACATTACGGTCGTGGCACCATTGGCCAACGGTCCGTACAAAATGTAAGAGTGTCCGGTAATCCAACCGATATCGGCGGTACACCAATAGACGTCTTCTTCGCGGTACTGAAATACGTTTTTAAAAGTATATGCCGTATAGACCATGTAGCCACCTATGGTATGTACCATACCTTTGGGCTTACCTGTAGAACCTGAGGTGTAAAGTATGAATAAAGGGTCTTCGGCATCCATGATTTCAGCGACACAATCGGCATAAGCCTCATCTAAAAGAGGTTGTAGCCATTTATCTCTACCCTCTTTCATATCGATATCAGTGTTGATTCGCTTGGCCACCAAAACATTTTTAACCCCAGGGCAACTTTCGAGCGCCTTATCAACAATACTCTTCAGGTCAATGGTCTTTGCTCCTCGATATGAACCATCGGATGTAATTACCAATTTACAATCAGAATCATTGACTCTGGCGGCCAAGGCACTGGAAGAGAAACCTGCAAAGACCACAGAGTGAATGGCACCGATTCGGGCACATGCCAGAACCGATACGGCCAATTCAGGAATCATAGGTAGATAGATGCATACCCGATCCCCCTTTTTCACACCCTGATCAAGCAAAACGTTCGCCATGCGACACACTTTTTCATGAAGGTCGCGGTACGTTATGTGTTGTGCTTCTTCATTTGGGTCATTGGACTCGAATAAAATAGCTGTCTTATCTCCACGTGTAGGTAAATGCCTATCGATACAGTTTTCGGTAATATTCAATTTGGCTCCTTCGAACCACTTTATTTCCGGTTTTGAGAAATCCCAACTTAGAACATTGTCCCATTTTTTTCGCCATACGAAATGCTCTTCGGCAATCTCTTCCCAAAACGCTTCGGGATTGCGAACCGATTTTCTATAGACTTGAAAATATTCTTCTAAATGCTTAATGTGGTAATTGCTCATTAGTGTACTGTGTTTCTTTAAAGTTAAATAAAAAATTAATGTCCAGTGGCCTCTCCGGCACCACTGGGAATTCTAATATCTTCTACAATTGCTTGCACGTTTTCAGGGGGCGGGGGAGTGAACTGCATGATGACTATCGATACAAGAAAGTTTACGATCATCGCTACGCTGCCGAACCCTTCAGGTGATATGCCGAACCACCAATCTTTTTCCAAAGCAGGCACTGCCCCTTTACCACCGTCAAAAATTCCGAACTTGAATTTCAACATATAAAAGAGCATCAACGATATACCGATGACCATTCCAGCAATGGCACCCTCTTTATTCATTTTTTTATAAAAAATACCTAAAACGATTGCGGGAAAAAAAGAAGCGGCTGCGAGACCAAAAGCCAATGCCACCACCGCAGCGACAAAGCCTGGCGGGTTTATTCCAAAATACCCGGCTATAACAACTGCTACGGTTGCGGCCCCACGGGCTGCCCAAAGCTCTCCTTTCTCTGAAATGCCCGGCACCAATATTTTTTTAATTAAATCGTGAGAAACCGAAGCTGAAATTACTAAAAGCAGACCGGCAGCGGTAGATAAAGCGGCCGCTAAACTACCTGCAGCCACTAGAGCGATTACCCAAGCTGGAAGGTCTGCAATCTCAGGATTTGCCAACACCATAATATCACGGTCTACCGTTAACTCGTTCTTAGAGGTATCGGCAACATATTGAATTTTACCATCTTTATTTTTATCGTCGAAAATCAACAACCCCGTAGTTTCCCAGTTTTTGAACCATTCTGGCATTGAATTATATTCTTTGTTGCTCACCGTATTAATCATGTTGGTGCGGGCGAAAACCGATACGGCCGGAGCTGTAGTATACAATATGGCTATTAGCAAAAGTGCCAAGCCTGCAGATTTCCTAGCATCTTTTACACGCTTTACCGTAAAGAAACGGACGATTACATGCGGTAGACCCGCAGTACCCACCATAAGCGCCAACGTAATCATAAATACATCAACGGTAGATTTTTTACCATCGGTATATTCGGCAAAACCAAGCTCAGTAGAGAGTCCGTTTAGTTTATCCAACAAATACACTCCAGAGCCATCGTTTAGTTGTGATCCCATACCCAACTGCGGAATAGGGTTTCCGGTCATTTGTATGGAAATAAATATTGCCGGAACCATAAAGGCAAAAATAAGTACACAGTATTGGGCCACCTGGGTATAGGTGATGCCTTTCATCCCCCTAAAACGGCATAGAAAAGAACTATCACCATACCGATAATAACACCAGTATTGATGTCAACCTCAAGAAAACGCGAGAAAACTACTCCCACACCGCGCATTTGACCGGCCACATAGGTAAAGGAGACAATAAGAGCGCAAATTACGGCTACGATACGTGCTGTTTTTGAATAATACCGATCGCCTATAAAATCTGGTACGGTAAACTTCCCGAATTTTCTAAGATAGGGCGCCAAGAGTAGGGCTAGTAGCACATAGCCACCTGTCCAACCCATAAGGTAGACCGAGCCATCGTATCCTGCAAATGAAATTATGCCCGCCATGGAGATAAAAGAGGCGGCCGACATCCAATCGGCGGCGGTAGCCATACCATTTGCGAGTGGAGAAACTCCACCACCGGCCACGTAAAAATCGTTGGTAGATCCAGCCCTGGACCAAATGGCAATGCCGATATATAGCGTAAAAGTAATTCCGACTAAAAGATACGTCCAGGTTTGAACATCCATAGGTTTTGATTTTGGTTATTCCCAGAATAGGGAAATAGTTGGTTGGTATTGGGTTTATTCGTTGTAGCCGTATTTTTTATCTAAGGTATTCATCAACCGCACATAAACGAATATGAGAATTACGAATACATAAATAGAACCTTGTTGGGCGAACCAAAAGCCTAGTTCAAAACCCCCGATTCTGATTTGGTTCAACACATCCCTGAATAGTATTCCGGCCCCATATGATACCGCAAACCATATGGCAAGAAGAATGAACAAGTATCTGACGTTTTCTTTCCAGTAAGCACTGGCTTTTTCTTGCTTTTCGGACATGGTGGATTTTAAATTTAAGTTGTTGAATTTACTAATATAACAATTTGTTGCAGATTTAATTTGGTAAATAAATGATACCGCTCGATGAATCTGATTTTGCACCGGTAACCGAGCAAAGAACGTTGGTTTTTTCTTGCAATCGTAAAACTCCCATTAGCGCAAAAACCAAAGCTTCTTTAAATTCGATAAGCTTTTTTTCTGGCACGACAACTTTAACCGAATCACCAAGTTTGTCTTGTAGGGTTTCAACCAAAAAATCGTTTAGAGCTCCGCCACCCGTAACAAAGAGGCTTTTACTATCAGTTTGAGCATTGTTTTTTATTTGTATGGCTACTTGTTCACAAACATGATGAATACTGGTGCACAATAAATTGTTCATATGGTCATTGGTGCCATCGACTATGGGTGCTACTTTGTCTACAAACCATTCAAAACCGATTGATTTCGGAAAGGGGAGCTTGTAGAACTCCAAGGCATTAAGTTTTTGTAGCATATCGACGTTTACCTCTCCGCTTCGTGCCAATTGGCCGCCTTTATCATAAGCTAGGCCTTCTTTTTGAGTGATATGGTTCAGGATCATATTGGCCAACCCTATATCATAAGCCAAACGCTTTCCATTTTTCTCAAATGATACATTACTGATACCGCCCAAATTCAAGCAGAAGTCATATTGGTTAAAGAAAAGCCTATCACCGATGGGTACAAGGGGGGCTCCTTGCCCATGCAGCGCAACATCATTGGTGCGAAAATCACAAATTACTTTTTGACCACAGGCATTGGCTAGATGTTGGCCAGAACCTATTTGAAAGGTGAGCCCGTTCTCGGGCTGATGATGTGTGGTATGACCGTGGCTTGCAATACTATCGACTTTCAAGTTATGCTCGGTGACAAAATCTCTTACCTGTTCGCCCAGCCAAGTTCCGTATGAATTATGAAATATAAGCAATTCATCCGCAGCCAAATAAATGGAATTTTTAAGGCGGTTTTTCATTTCTTTGGAATAGGAAACACTTTTCGTCTGCGCAATCTCGAAATTGTAGTTACCGTCTTGCCGCTCTATTTTACAGAAGGCCAAATCTAAACCGTCTAACGAAGTGCCGGACATTAAACCGATAATATTGTAACTTTTCATTTCTTTTCAATGGTTACGGGCAGTTTACCAACCGCCTCTTGTTTGCCTAAAAAATGCTGCTGTGCTACATGTTGAAATTCTTCAAAATCTTGGTAAGCGACAATGACAGCCTCGGCCGTATCAAAATTCAGATGATTTAGAACATAAGGATTACCGAACAGATAGAAAACTACTCTGTTTTTTTTAATTATTCGATTTATAGATTCCAGTTGCCCTGAGGAGAGTCCGAAATTATTGCTCGGTTTAATTTGCGGTGGAAATAAGGCTAAAACAAGGTTCGCCTTATTCAAATCTTCAGCCTCTTCTAGGTTGATGACGGCATTACTTTTGAGACTTTTCATAAAAGGCTTTCCTTTTTCTGGAGTGTTGCTAACAACAGTAAAATTTTGGTTTCTAAAATTAGCTATCGTCTTCTCATCTCCTTTTAAAAGGGTGATACTTTTTTGCGCAATTTTTTTATTTAAACTGGAAGCATTGGAAAGGGTAGTTTTTTTTTCAACTTGCAGAAAGGCCTTTTCTTTTAATTGCCATACTCTTTTAAAACTTTCTTCAATATGTTTCTCTGAAGCATTTTCTATAATTTTTTGAATCCCTTCAGAGGTGTTTTCTGCAAAGCATAGAATATCGTTTCCAGCGTCGAAAGCGAGCCATTCCAGTTCACCTTTTTCGGGGTAATTCTTAGAGACTGCATGCATATTTAGAGCGTCGGAAATAACGACCCCATCAAATTGCATCTCTTTTCTTAAAACACCTTTGATAATATCTTTAGATATACTTGAAGGTGTATTTTTTTCTTTTGCCAATGCCGGTACGGAGAGGTGCCCGACCATAACCGATTCAACACCTTCGGCAATCAGTTTTTTAAAAGGATAAAGTTCATTGTCTATAAGTTCATCTTTCGATTTTTCGATTAAGGGTAGTCCTAAATGGGAGTCCGTAGCTGTGTCACCATGACCTGGAAAATGCTTGATGCTGGTCAATACACCTTCGCTTTGCGTACCCTTGATGTACTGTAGAGCCTTTTCGGTAACCAAATCTCTTTCTTCCCCAAAAGATCTATACCCGATAACGGGGTTGTGCGCATTGTTGTTAATATCGACCACTGGAGAAAGATTCCAATGAATACCTGTGGAAATACAATCTTGGGCAATATTTTTCCCTACCTGAAATATAAGTTCGTTATTATCTTGAATCGCGCCCAAGGTAATGGCATAAGGGTATTGCGGCGTTTTTTCGATACGCATGGCCAAACCCCACTCTGCATCAATAGCCACCAATAAAGGGTATTTGGCCGCATTTTGGTAACGTTGGATCAAATTCTTTAGGGTATCATAACTATTGTCATTTTTGACAACCAGCTTTTTGCCCTCAAAATTAGTGGCCGCACTGGCTCGACTATGAAAAAAGCATATACCACCGACATGGTGTTTCCTTATCAATTGTTCGAGCTGTATAATTTCCTCTTCTGAATCATTGATAAAAGCAGCTGGCATAAAGAGTTGTCCGACTTTTTCCGCAAGGTTCAATTTATCACTCTCCATAGTGTAGGTGTTTACTTTAAGCATCTGTCTGTGCCGATTTTTTTCCGAATTCCGGGGGGTATTTTAAAAATTTTAAAAGAAAGAATGCGGGTAGGGCCGATATAACGACCCAAATGAAAAAACCATCGTAACCCAACCATTTTTGAACAGCTCCGCTTATCATTCCCGGAAGCATGGCCCCCAAGGCCATAAAACCGGTGGCTATGGCGTAATGAGATGTTTTTGATTGCCCTTCGGCTATGTAGATGAGGTACATGAGAAAGGCTGCAAAACCAAAACCGTAACCAAATTGTTCGAAAGCTACAGTGCCAATAACAAATGCCAAATTTGAAGTTTTTGATACTGCCAGAATTGCATAAAGTACGTTGGGTACGTTAAGAAACAACATCATGGGTAGCATCCATTTTTTTAGTCCGTCCCTCGAAATTAAGATTCCGCCTAAAATACCGCCAGCAGAAAGCGTGATCAGACCGACCACACCGTAAATAATACCGACGTTTTCAGTTGAAATGGCCAGCCCACCTTTTGTACGTTCATCGAGCATGAATAATTGAGCGACTTTGGCTAGTTGAGATTCCCCAAGACGATAAGTCAAAATAAAGGCAAGGGCTACCGCAATGTTGGGCTTTTTAAAGAATGATGTAAACACTTCTAAAAATGCTTTCGGCCTTTGTGTTTTAATAGCCAAAGAGCTTTCGAATTTGGGCGTTGTAAAGAAGTTTATGATTGTAAGCAAAAGCATTAATGCCCCCGTTGCTATCATGGTAATGCTCCAAGCTTTTGTATTGTCTCCGTAGATTCTTTCGAGATATCCACCGAAAACAACTATGAGACCACTACCAGTAACCATGGCGAGCCTATAAAAGGTGCTTCTAATACCAACAAAAAAAGATTGTTTTTTTTTCGGAAAGCCCTATCATGTAATATCCATCTGAAGCAATATCATTGGTCGCCGAGGCGAATGCCGCTACCCAAAAACAGGCCAAGGTGGTCACAAAAAACATTTGTGTGGGTAAGGTAAGGCCAACGGCCAAAAACATGACCGATATTAAAAGTTGCATGATCAAGAACCAATGTCTTTTGGTGCTTTTAAGGTCTACAATAGGGCTCCAGATAGGTTTTAGTACCCACGGCAAGTATAATAGGCCAGTGTAAAGTGTAATATCGGTATTGCTGATACCCAGTTTTTTGTACATAATTACCGAGACCGAAGCGATGATTACATTGGGGAGACCTTCTGCAAAATATAGCGGGGGAACCCATGCCCATGCCCATTTATCTTTTTTGATCATAAAGTTCGGTTTGCTTTAAATGTATGATTTTAGGCTCAGTTTCCTTACCATATTTATCGATAAATGTATAAGCTAAATGTTTATTGTTATTTATATCTTCAGACTGAAGTACAATCGTATTCTCTTCTTCAACAAAAATTTTAGAAAGAATTTTTTTATTTTGATAGAAGGTTTGACCCTCATTTCCAGAGGAATAAATAATTATAAGTTGTACATCTTGAAAATCATCAAAATGCAAGATTACTTTACCGGCACTTTCCTCAACCTTTAGCAGAGTCGGAATTTTAAAAGGGATAAAGTCCCCCATATTTACCAATGGTGGCAAAGCAGGGTTTTTATAAAATTTTTTCTTTAATCGACTGATGTAACCTTTCTTCTGCTGCATAAGACTCTTAGCACTAAAAAAGACATTGCCGTTTACGGTTTCATTTTCTCGAGCATATGTCAGTTGATCAGGTAGCTCTCGGTTTTTATTCCATGCTTTGTCACTATTATTCTTGATTTTATAAGGGCCATTACCAATATAGAGATTGGTGGTTTGAGTGTTATCTGCCCACCAATCCAGTAATTTTCTGTGGGAAGCTACCTCTAGGTCCATACTCCAATAAATTTGAGGAACTATATAGTCGAGCCAACCTTCTTGCATCCACAGTAAGGGGTCGGCATATAAATTTTCGAAAGTAGTCTGACCTGCTCGGGTATCGGAACCTCTGGAATCGGTGCTTTTGTTTTTCCATACACCGAACGGGCTTACACCAAATTGAACCGAGGGCCTAACCTCTTTAATGGCATGGTAACTTTTTTTAATAAGTGAATCCATATTACTTCTTCGCCAATCTTCCAGACTTTGATTGGGGAGTTTATAGTTGTTGAAGGTAGTGGAATCTTTAAATGTTTCATCTTTTATGGTGTAGGGGTAGAAATAATCATCATAATGTATGGCATCTATAGGGTAATTATTGATGAGTTCTTTAATAATTGAAACCATGTGGTCTTGAACAGCCGGCAAACCGGGATTATAATAATATTTCTTCCCATATTTCACCATCCAATCGGGATGCCTATGGTAATCGTGATTGGTACTTAAAGTTTCTGTTTTCAGGTCAAAAGTAGCACGGTAGGGATTTAACCACGCATGAAACTCCATCCCACGAATGTGGGCTTCATCAATCATCCAACTCAACATACCTGTCTTGTGGTTTGATTGAGTTGAATCAGGAGCTTTTCCTTCTTCACCCGTTAAATACCGTGACCAAGGCGCATAATTTGAGTCGTAAAATGCATCGCCCGCAGTGCGCACTTGAACTATAGCGGCATTAAAATTTAGGTCTTGATAAAAATCAAGTATTTTGAGGTAGTCCGCTTTTTGCTTTTCTATGGAATCATGACCGCTTTTAGGCCAGTCAATATTCACGACTGTTGCCATCCAAAAACCGCGGAACTCTCTTCTAGGTTCAGGCACTGGTTGAAATACCGAGCAAGAATTTAAGCTAACGAGCAAGACGAATATGAAAATTAAATTTTTGGTCATAAACAAAAAGAAGGCCTATCATTGAGAATAATAGGCCTTTAAAATAATTTATTAAAAATTAATCGAATTTATAACGAACAAATGCTTCGATTGCAGCATAGTCTGACAAGCCCAATGCCCTGTATTTTTGAGCGGTACCTCTGTTGCGTTCCTCGGCCCGCATCCAGAATTCTCTAGCATCATCACCTTGAAACATAACCCCATCTTTCTGCGATTGGTGACAGAATATGGCATAGCGCTTTTTCAACACCTGATCCGGACTCATAGGTACGGCCATTTCGATTTCATGAATATCCCACTCGTGCCACGCGCCTCTGTAAAGCCACAACCAGCAGTCTTCCATAAAAGGTTCAGACTTCAAACGTTTCATAGACTCGAAAACAGCATCCAAACAAACTTTATGGGTGCCGTGCGGATCTGCAAGGTCACCTGCGGCATAAATTTGATGCGGTTTTATTTCTGTGATGATATTCATCATAATCTCAATATCGGCATCAGAAAGATTATTCTTCTTGATAGCACCAGTCTCATAAAACGGCAAATCTAAAAAATGAACATTTTCATCAGATAGGCCCAAGTAACGTGTAGCAGCATATGATTCTCCACGTCTTATATTTCCTTTTAGTTTTCTAACATTTAGGGTATCGAAGCTGCTTTCTTTTTTAGCTTTGATATCATCTATAAGCTGTTGTGCCTCATCTGAGGGTTTAATTCTCTTGGCAATACCGGCATAGCGCAGGGCATCGGCATCGGATACCGCAATATTGCCCGAAGTTTGATAAACTATATGCACTTCATGACCCTGCTCTACCAATCGGTCAAAAGTACCGCCCATAGAAATAACATCATCATCAGGGTGAGGACTGAATATAATTACTCTTTTCTTTGCCGGCTCGGCTCTCTCTGGTCTATTGGTATCATCGGCATTGGGTTTGCCACCAGGCCAACCTGTAATTGTATGCTGAAGTTTATTGAACATTTGAATGTTCAGGTCATAAGAATCTTGAGTAGTTAATAAGCCTGACATTCCATTGTCATTGTAATCTTTATCAGTCAGACTAAGAATTGATTTATCGGTTTTGTCGCAGAGCCATACGATAGCCTTTGCTGTCAAGCTTTTGGTCCAGTCTAAAGATTCATCGACCAACCAAGGTGTTTTATTTCTGGTAAGCTCACTACCTGCGCCAGTATCTAGAACAAATGTACAGTTGCCGTGTTGCTGTAAATAGGTAGCCGGTACTTGTGGTGAAACCTCACCTTCTACCGTTTTTTTTATGATATCGGCCTTGTTTTGTCCCCAACCGAGTAGGACTATGCGTTTTGCACTTCTAACGGTTGCTATACCCATGGTAATCGCTTTTCTTGGTACATTGTCTATGCCTAAAAAAGACGGAGCGGCATCTACACGGGTAATATGATCTAAAGTGATTACACGAGTTCCTGAATTGTAATGAGATCCAGGCTCGTTAAAACCTATGTGCCCAGTTCTACCAATACCCAACAATTGAAAATCCAATCCTCCCGCCTTTTTTATTTCCTTTTCGTAAGCCAAACAGTAGTCAATAACGTCTCCACCTAAAATGGTACCATCTGGAATGTGGATATTTTCTGCAGGAATATCAATGTGATTGAACAAATGTTCGTGCATGAAGTACCAGTAGCTCTGACGGTTATCTTTCTCCATCGGTAGGTATTCGTCAAGATTAAAAGTAACTACGTTGTAGAAGCTCAGTCCTTCTTCTTGATGCATACGAACCAACTCTTCATAAACTTTAATAGGTGAAGACCCTGTAGCCAGCCCCAGTACACATGTCTTTTTAACTTCTTGTTTTTTCCTGATTAGGGCAGCAATTTCTTCGGCTACCTTGACGGAAGCTTCATTAGAATCGGAAAAAATAACATTATGTATTTTCTCGAATCTTGTTTCTTCGAATTGCCCAACAGGTCTGTATTCGATGTTTGAACCGTTTCTTTCTAAGATTGTTTTCATTTCAATTTTGTTCTTTAGGTAGAGGTTTAGAATGATGCAAATATAGGCAAGAATTGGTTTTAAATGCTGTTTTTTGCTTTTTATTGTGCTGTTTTTTGCTTTTTTAAAGATTTCTTAACTTTAAAGCGGTAAAAAACGGCATTCGATAATATTGGCTATATTTGCTGCCGGATATTTATGAATTAGTTGATAACATGCTAAAGGAAGAACGACAACAAACGATTTTGAGCGAAGTAGAGCTTCATAATCGTATTTTACTGACCGATATTGCCGAGACCCTTGATGTTTCGATAGATACCATACGTCGTGATGTAAAGGAACTCGATGCAGAAAATAAGTTAAGAAAAGTACATGGTGGTGCCGTTTCATTGGGTTTTACGATGAACAGTACTAGAAATCAAAATATTTATAAGTTAGAGGAGAAAAACAAAATAGCGGAGAAAGCGCTGACTTTATTAAAACCTGGTTCCGTTATTTTTATTGATGGTGGAACTACTTGCTCTGAACTGGCTCGCTTGTTACCCCAAAATCTAGAGATTACTTGTTTTACACATAGCTTGCCCGTCGCTTCTGAATTATTGACCAAACCGAATGTAAATGTTATAATTGTTGGAGGTCAGGTCTCCAGTGAATCTCAGACCACGATTGGTGCCAATGCTATACATAATCTTTCAGAAATAAAGGTTGATTATAGTTTTATTGGTACGGGGTATGTAGATTCGTTTTATGGGCTTACCGAGTTCGATTGGGATATAGTACAAGTGAAAAAAGCAGTCATAAAATGCTCGAAAAAAACGGTACTTTTATCAATTTCAGAAAAACTGAACTCTCAGCATCGATACAAAACATGTGATATTAATGCTATAAACACTATGATTACGGAACTTGATCCGGAAAACGAACTTTTAAATTCATTCAGAAACCACGATATCAGAATTTTATAATAACTATGAACTATACCAAAATAACCGAAAAACCCTCAAACCACGATAATCTTGAGTCACTTGATACGGTTTCTATTCTTCAAAAGATGAATGAAGAAGACCAGAAAGTTGCCCAAGCCGTTGCCGATGCTATACCTAATATTACCAAATTGGTCGATGCTTTGGCGGAAAGATTTGAAAAAGGAGGCAGGCTCTTTTATATTGGTGCGGGCACCAGTGGTCGATTAGGAGTTTTGGACGCTTCTGAAATACCGCCGACCTATGGTTTACCTCACACTCGTGTAATCGGTATTATCGCAGGTGGTGATAGGGCTATTAGAAAATCGGTAGAAAATGCCGAAGATGATACCGAACAGGCTTGGAAAGATATGATGGTTCATGATATTAATGAAATGGACGTTGTTGTCGGTATAGCCGCCTCGGGTACAACCCCTTACGTTCTGGGAGGAATTGACCAAGCAAAGAAAAATGGACTTTTGACTGCGGGAATTACAAATAACCCTGGCTCTCCCTTGGCTACGGCAGCCGATATACCTATAGAAATGAATGTTGGGCCAGAGTTTGTTACTGGAAGTACCCGAATGAAAAGCGGTACTTCACAAAAATTGGCATTGAACATGATTTCAACCGCTTTAATGATTAAAATAGGCAGGGTAAAAGGTAACAAGATGGTTAATATGCAGTTGAGTAACGTCAAGCTAGTTGATAGGGGAGCGCGCTACGTGGCCGAAGGCTTGGGAATACCATACAACGACGCTGAAAAGCTGTTGAAAAAATACGGTTCAGTAAAGGCGGCTATTGAGGCGGGTGCGGATGTTTAACTCTTATTTGGTGATGGCATCAACTTCATCGGTCGTAACTAATTTATCCGACCAGTTGCCCCAAGAATTCATGACATAGTTCATAACATCGGCAATTTCTTCGGGTTCAAGACCCATCGGAGCCATTGTATTGTTATAAGTTACACCATTGACCACTATTTCACCCTGTTGACCGTATTTAACACCCTTGATGCTAGCTTCCCTGTTTTTGGCAAGATAGTCAGACTGTGCTAGTGGGGGAAAGGTGTTGGGGACCCCTTCACCGTTTTCCATGTGACAGGTAGCGCAAAAATCTATGTAGATTTCTTTTCCCCTTATCATACTTTCCTCCAAGTCCGCCTCTTGTGCATAGAAAGAGTTAGTGGTAGTGGTCAAAACGACCAGAACGAATAAAAACTTCATAAACGATAAATTAGGAACGTAAATTTTCGAAGTATAATTTAACTTTTCGGAACTAATTTATAAATGCCTTTGCCTTCAACCGCAACATAAATTAAACCATCAGGACCTTCTTTTACATCACGTACACGACCTATATCGGCCATCAACTTTTCTCGGTTAACTACTTTGTTGCCTTCAAGTTCTAGACGCTCTAAATATTGAAATTTTAAGGAACCTACTAAAATGCTACCTTGCCAATCACCATATTTATCAGAAGAAATAAAAGCCATACCACTAGGGGCTATACTAGGTACCCAATAGTAAAGGGGTTGTTCCATACCTTCTTTTTCTGTTTCGTCTGTAATGGTTGTACCGCTGTAATTAATGCCATAAGTGATTACGGGCCACCCGTAATTTGCTCCGGGTTTGATAACATTTATTTCATCACCACCTCTTGGTCCGTGTTCGTTGTCCCATATTTCACCTGTTTCCGGATGCTTGGCCAAGCCTTGAGGGTTTCTGTGTCCGTAGCTGTAAATTGCGGTCTTTGCACCATCTTGCCCGACAAAAGGATTGTCATCGGGTATTTTACCATCCTCATGAAAGCGATAGATTTTACCTCCATCTCGCGTTAAATCTTGTGGGTTCTCATCACGTGCACCACGTTCTCCTATTGATAAAAATAAGTAGCCATCATTATCAAATACAATTCGAGAGCCGAAGTGTTGACCTTTGGTAGTGTTGGGTGTGGCTTTGTATAGTAACTCATTGTCAATTAATGAGTTGTCTTTTAATTTAGCACGTATTAATGCCGTATGCCCACCTTTTTCTTCCCCTTCTTCAGAAGCGTAAGAAATATAGATCCATCCATTGTTTTCGTAATCGGGATGTACCTCGATATCCAATAATCCACCTTGACCTCTCGCATATACTTCTGGAACGTTTGAGATTTTTGTCTTAACACCTTCTTTAAAGTGGATAATCTCTCCCGATTTTTCAGTTACGAGCATACTTCCATCAGGTAAAAATGTCATTCCCCACGGAATCTGCATTTCATCGATTATCAGCTCTTGGGTAAAGGGGGTATTTTTAGGGTCTTTTACTTGATTTTCAGCATCTTGAGCGCAAGACGAATTGAAAATGGCAATGGTTAAAAAGACAAGAAGTACACTATTTTTCATGGTTTCACGTTAAAAGTAATATTAATGTATGCCTAGCGGATAAATATAAAGAGAATTTATAAGTTTAAATAATTACACTTAAGAATAAAATGCTCCCAAATCGCATCTATTCTTATCAACTAAGACTTAACCTATGTTCCCAAAAAAAATGCGGCATGTTCTTGTTGCCCTACTGTTCTTATGTTTCACAGTAGTATGCGCAACATCGATAGCTAATGCTAAAGTACACACTTTTATAAGTGAGGTTGCCGAAGCAGTAAAAGATGCTGTCTCAATAGAGAAAGTGGAAACTGCAAAGAGCAACTCGGTTTTTCTGAAGAATACAGTCAAAAATAGTCAGAAGAACAAAGCGGCCGTTGCCCCTATGTTCATGACTATCGTTCAAGGAGCTGATGAGACCGTTAATTGTACCAATGATGGAGCAACGATTGCTCGATTCATTCTTTGTGGTGATTCTGACGATCGGACTATCTCTTTATCAGGGTCGCCAACGAGTGGTGTCTCTTGGCAGCAGTTGACAGGCGCCACTCCCAACACAAATTTAGAATGCCCTGATTACACATCAACTTATACCGAGGTTGCAGATACACCTACTTTTAATCTTGATGCAAGCAGCATTTCGGCTGCAAATGGTGCAGAATTTAGGGTACAGGTAAATGGGGGGCAATATTATTATATTGAAGTAGTCAAAAGCACGATAACCCAGACGTATACTAAAAAAGATTTTGTTTGTAATAATCCTGGGCGAATAGAAGTTACAGGTCTACCTAATAGTTATCAGTTTAGAATTCGTGAAGGGGCAAATGCTTTTGGACCTTACCAATCCTCATCTATTTTCGATAACCTTGATCCAGGTTCATATCAGGTTCAGGCCAGATTGAATATTTCTGGGCAAGTTTGTGAATACTTATATGAAGTAATTGAAATTGAGCAAGTTGATATCGAGATTGATGTAACTTTTACTAATCCGGTTTGTAGTGGTGAAACCGGAAGTATCGATGTTACTGTTAATCCTGAAGTGCCCGGTCCATATGTCTATACTTTATTGGACGAGAACGGAGCAGAAATAGAATTTACTTCGACCATTTCGAGCAATACCTACACTTTCGGTGCAGTAAGTGAAGGCACTTATGCCGTTAAGGTTGAAACTAATGACTGTAAGGAAGATATACCAAACGGAATTCCTGCTCCTATTCAATACACCGATACCAATGGTGACCCGATTACTGTGGGGGTAGGTTTAAGTCCTATTTCAGTGGTTACCGATACTAATGGTATGAGCTTTGGTTGTTCTGACATCACAAGTGTTGATATTGACGTAACTCCTTCCGGGGGTTCTGGTACTTATAGTTATACGGTAAGTGATGGTGGCGATTCAGGAGGAACGTTCACCGGAACCAGCTCTTATACGGTAACCAGTCCCGGTACTTACACCTTTTTCATTACGGATGACCAAGGTTGTACCGCCGAAAAATCGGAATATGTTGCTGAGCTAGACCCACCGGATATTACGGCATCGGATATAGTGGGTACCTGTACCAATGGCGGCGGAAAGGTTGATTTTACCATAAATGACCCAAGAGGTTTCAATTTAGAATATAGGGCTACAAATAATGCAGGTGACCCATTTACGACATCTTCTACCATACCTGTGGCAGATGGTACTTATAATATTATTGAAGTACGCTACTCGCAGGGTGCATTTAGCTGTATTTTGTCACTTCCATCTGTAACCGTTACTTCTGCCGGTGGCTTGAGTAGTGCAGCTGGTTTGACCCAAGACTATACCTGTGCGAATGGAGGTGCTACAATTGATTTTACGCCAGCAAGTGGTGGTTCCGGTTCCGGTTATGAATATAGCGTAGATAACACTAACTATCAATCTGGTACCAATTTTACCGGTTTGGCGCCCGGTACATATATACCTTATGTACGGGATGATGCAGGTTGCTATCAGGCCCTGGGCCCTATTACGGTTTCTGAACCGGTACCCCCGACTTCCATTGATTTTGCCCAAGATAATCTAGATTGCGCATCAGGAACAAGCAGGGTAACCGTTGATGTACAGCCATCAGGTTTCCCGGTAGCTCAGTACGAAATTATTTCATCCAATCCAACTACAACCTTACCACCTGCCCAAGCAAGCAATGTGTTTAATGGGCTTAGTTTAGACACCTCTTATCAGTTCGAAATAACCGATACTGATGGGTGTACCTATACGGCCAGTTTTACGACCGGTGGTTTTAGCACTATAAGAGCCCGTATTCAAGCAGGAGGTGATTTGCGGGTATGTCCTGGAGCAACTGATGGCAACGGAGGTTTCTTAGTCGATGGTTATGCGACGGATTATGATTATGTAGTCAATAGAACAACCCCTTCAGCAGCTTTAGTTACAAGTGGTACCAACAGCACTAGTCTAAATATTCCTATTTCGGGCTTGGGAGCTGGTACTTATGAAATTACGGTAACCGATAATGATACTAACTGTACTTCTACCGCTTCTTTTGATGTGGAGGAAGCAGCTACCCCGTTGAGTATCACTCCAACTGTAACCGATATGAGCTGCCAGAACAACAATATTGGTAGAGTAAGGGCAGATGCGACCGGTGGCTTTGGCGGCTATAGGTATGAATTGGAATGGCCAGCTACCGATGGAAGAACGCAGGGCCCAAAAACCGGACGTACTTTTGGTAATTTGACGGAAGAGGGTACATATACCTTAACTGTAATAGATACAGAAGGTTGTACGGCTTCAACAACATTTACGCTTACTAGTGTTTCGGCACCGAGCATAGCGTTTGACAGTGCAGATTTTTGTTATTCTTCGACCAACAGTTCTGAAATAACAGTGACGTCTTCAGCCGGTTCGGCACCATTGACCAGTCATAGGTATAGAATTAATGGAGGACCATTGAACGTGTCAGGAACCCCGGGAACCTATACTTTTAATAATTTAGTACCGGGTAATTATACTATTGAAGTCGTTGATGGAAACAATTGTATAGCTTCAACCTCGACAGTAAGGATTCCACCACAGATACAGGCAAATTTGGCTATGGTGAGTGAAATACCTTGTGGGGGAGATGGTGAAATGGAAATTACCATTACAGGAGGTGATATTTCTAACCTTGCATCTACTTCATATACAATATTTTTAGACGGCGCAGCGGTAGCAGGTCACACAGGAAACCCAATTCCTTCAAACCCGTTTACGTATACGGTGCCATTCGGTCAGCATGGTGATTATACTGTTGAAATAAGTGATAACAATTCCTGTTCTAATACCTCTGAAGCGTTAACGTTTGCCCAACCTACCAATATTGCCTCTACGCATCGTATTGTCGGCCCCAGTTGTGGAGATGCAAACAGTGGGTTTGTTGAGGTGATTCCAACGGTATCATCAGGGGTACCTCCTTTTGAAGTCGTTTTTGCACCAGCTGGTACATTGGTACCTGACCCTAACAATCCTGATCCATCATCAACGTATAGTTTCTCAGACCAGACGATTTACTCGGGTCTAGCAGTTGGCAATTATGAATACTTAGTTAAAGATTCTAGAAATTGTATAACCGCTGTAACTCCTGTTAATGTGGTGGCAGACCCTAATCCTGCTCCCGAAGTAGCAGTAACACCTATCGATGCGACCTGTTCTACAGGAGATTTATCTGGGGGGGTGACGGTTGATTTACCAGTTTCAGGGGTTGAAGAATATACTGTAATCATAGAAGATAACTTTGGTAATGAGTTTGTACGACAATCTAATGTGGCTGATTCTGATTTTTCACTGACGATTACTGACCCAAGTCTAGTGCCCGGTAATTATCAAGTTATTGTTGTAGACTCTAGAGGTTGTAACGATATCGAACCTTTTACGATTGATACTGCGAACCTAGATATCATACCCACCTACCCAACACCACCAGCGACCTGTAGTCCTGGGGGAACAACGGTTTGTGTCGATATTGTTGATGGTTCAGGAAACTATGAAATACGGTTGGCAGACCCTGATCCGAATTTAGGATGGGTCACCCCAAGTAATCCACCGGCAAATCATTGCTTTACCAATCTGTTATGGGGAGTATCCTATACGGTTGAAGTTCGTGATACCACCACGGGTTGTTTATATCAAGAAGTGATAACCCTGCCAAATGGGCCTGGTTCCACTGTTGACCTAACAGTTGATGGTGCTACCTGTCGAAACGGAGACGTGGGGGTCAATTATAATATAACTTCAGGTACAGGACCATTTGATATAGTTATTACCAATTTAGATACTGGTGCCGAGGTCTATAATGTAACCAATTCTTCTTTGACCTCTCTTGGCAGCGATTTGACAGTGCCACAAGGTAGGTATGGTATATCCGTATTAGATTCTGGTGATTGTTCTAGTGGTGATGAAGATGAGGCGATTATAAATATGCCAAGAGTAGACATAATTGACAATCAAAACGCCAATTGTAATGCTTTAGGTCAATTAACGGTAAGAGGTAGTGGAGGAACACCGTTTGCGACCGGTAGTCCGTATTTGTATGCGTATATGCCTTCAGGCACCCCGCCTACGCCGGGTGATTTTAGTGATGCCTCGACGGTTTCATTACCAGGTTCTCTATCTCCAGGAACCGATTATGATATTTGGGTCAGAGACGCAAATAACTGTTCTTTTAGGGTGTCTGCTGCGGTAATTCAAATGAATCCTGATTTGCCCGAACCAACGATATCTGTTAATAATCAATGTGATGTTACCACACCTGTCGGAGGTTTTGAAATAACGGTTGAAATGCCCGCAAATATCGACACGCCAACTTTTACCTTGAACGGGGTTAGCCAAACACCGGTATATGATCCTAATGTAAATACACAGGCAATCTTTACAGTAAATAATATAGGAGATTACCCAGTGCATGTAATTGACGCCAATGGCTGTGATGTAGACGATGTAGCTGAAGTTTTTCAGGTGCTCTCGGCATCGGGTGGTTTTAGCACCGACCCAAGTTGTGAAGAAAGTGACGGTATAATAACTATAAACGCAAATGGGGGTAGTGGAAACTTTAACTATGTACTTTCGGGAACCGATATGTTTGGTACCTCTATAAATGTTATCGACCCTGATAGCGACGGTATATTTCCAAATATTCCACCTGGTGATTATCAAGTGTTAGTAGAAGATAATTTGGTCGATGATGGATCTGTCAATTGTACATTTATCGTCGACGATATCCTTCGAACAGCACCTACATCTCCGATTATTGATGATACCGGGGCTACTGATGTTAGTTGTAACGGATTGGGAGATGGAAGCATTGCAGTCTCTGTGCAAGGAGGTACGGATATTGACGGAATAAGAGAATATAATTTGTATTCCAGTACATTGGCAGCAATGCCAACTGGCCTAGATAATTCTAGTAGAATTGATGATAATCTTTCTGGGGCATTTTCAAACTTAGCTCCGGGTACCTATGTGATAGAGGTAGTGACCGATAGAAGTTGTTTTGATAGGGAGGAAGTAATTATAAATGAGCCACCTCCATTTGAGATCGATGTTACTTCAGGTACCTTGGTATGTAACCCTGCAGCTAATCAATATAGTACTACAAACGTAACGGCAAGTATTGTCGGGACGAATATCGGAAACGGAGGACCTTACGGTTACAAAATTGATTTGGCCGATAGTTACCAAACAAGCCCGACATTCGAAATAGTAGATACAGGTTCTGATCAAACGATTACTATATATGCTATTGACGCTAATGGTTGTGAATTCAATGATTCAGTAACTGTACGGGCTCCTAATACGGTAACGGCAACGATTTCTCAACTATCCCCAATGGATTGCGAAAACCCTGAGCGAATTCGTATCGATGTATCGGGCACTACCAACTTCATTATTGAAGACCAGGGGTTCTCGGTAGCGCCAGTGGCAGATGTGTCACAACCAAGCGGAAGCTTCGTGGAGTTCGATCTACCTATGGTAGCTGGCGAATACAATCTACAGGTAAACGATCAAAATGGTTGTACATACCCTATAACCGCATACGTGGTTGATACACCGGTACTGCCCACGGTCTCAATTAGCCAAAATCAACCGATTGGTTGTTTTGGGGCAACCGATGGAATTTTAAACATCGAAATAACCAATTTACCAAGTATGACCAACTTTTCCGGTGTTTATGATTATTGGGTCTATAATGCATCGGATCCCGGTTTCTCAGGTGGTTCTTTTGGTACACCAGTCGGCGGAAATTCAACAGGTACTTTAGATGTTTCCCTTGACGGTAACCCGACTGTGATAACAGGTATTGCAAGTGGTAACCTGCGTGTTGTTATTCGTGAAAATGGTAAGACTGTGACGTCTTGTGAGGTGTTCAGTAATGTAAGTACTATTGAAAGACCTGGTGAACAGTTGCGTATAACTTCCCTTGATGAAGTAGGAAGGGTGGGGTGTAGCAATGATTTAGGAGAGATTGTAGCCAATACTGTTGGTGGCTGGGATAACTCACCGTATGAATATAGATTAGAATACGAAAACCCTGTTGGTAGTGGTTTCGCAGCACATAGTAATGCTTCATATGCAACTTTTGCGGCGAATGGTGATAATGATCGGTTCGAGGGCCTTTCAAGTGGTAATTACCGTGTATATGTAAGAGATATCGAAGGCTGTATACATTTTGAAGATATAGAACTGTTACCTGTACCTCAAATAGAAGCGGAGGCTATTATAACTAGGGAACTTGAATGTCCTCAAGGTAACGATGCCGTAATTGTTGCCGTTGAACCGGGAACTTCTAACCCCGGGGCCATTGGCGGCGTGCCGGGCGGTGGGTATCAGTACCGATTATTACATCTTAATAGCAACAATAATACAGATGTAGCTTCTATGACCGGTTATCAAAGTAGTCCTGAGTTTACGGGTACAACAGGGGTTATACCAGGTGGGTGGTACGCTGTTGAGGTTGTATCTACACTTAATTGTGGTGTAGTTTCGGCGCCTATTCAAGTGATTCCACCACCTCCGATCAATCCTGCATTGATTCAGACATCTGTACCCGCGTGTGGTAATGCAGCTACAATGATGATCCGGGTGAATAACCCACAGGGTGGAACTTATGAGTATAGTGTTTATAATTCTGGCGGACCTTGGTTTCCTGTTGATGAAGTCGATGCAAATGGTTTGCCTGTAAAAACAAATATTCCAGGTGTCATTGGAGATTCATACCGATTCGAGGTGCGAAAAGTTGGTGGCTTAAGTTCATGTTTGGCTCGTAATACCAACGGAATTACGATAACAGACGCCGAGCCATTGAGTTTGGATCCTGCTTCACCAACTTATGACGTTTCTTGTGCATATGAAGTTGATGGTAGAATAGAGGCTGTTGCCAATGGTGGAACTGGTATTTATGAATTTAGAATTTATAATGCTGATCCGGGTGCTGATGCTTTTGTTGCAGAAACCCTACCGACCTACAACAATTTGCCAATGCAGAATTTCGGTACTTTCGAGAATCTGGAATCCGGTGATTACTGGATTTCAGTAATCAGCCGATCGAATTGCGGATTGGTTCAAGGTCCGTTTACGATTGCTGAACCTGCACCGGTTACCATTGATGATAGTAGTACACCTGTATCTTGTTTTGGGGAGTCTGATGGAACCATTACCATGGAAGTTACCGGCGGTGCTTCTGGTTTGGTGAAATTTGCCATTGAGCCGAACTTGAGCGAATTTTTCTCAGACCCTGACGATCCACTGACCTATACCTTTACAGGCTTGCCTGCAAATACCCCAAGTAATCCGACGTATACGGTATTGGCCCAAGATGCAGAAGGTTGTCCGCAAACTTTTGAAATTGTAGTTACTGAACCATTAGAATTAGAAGTGACCGACGTGGTGCCATCTACTGAAACCTGTATCGGTTTTGCCGACGGAACGGCACAGCTAACTATAACCGGAGGAACCCCCTTTGTAGACACGGTAACGTCTGCAACGTACTATGAAACGAAGTTGGTAGGTCCTAATTCAGATGGTACGGAAGTTTTCGTCAGAAATGATAATTTGTTTTTTGATAACCTGGTTGGTGGTGAATCCTATTTCGTTTTTGTTCAAGATGCGAATCTTTGTGATACCGACGTTCTGATACCGATAGAAATTGGAGTAGACTTAACGGCAGAGCCCATTGTACAATATGGATGTGAAGGTATTTTTCCGAATAGTACCGCCAGAGTCGAAATGCAAGATACTAGCTTGATGCCGCAATTAATGTTCGCATTAAACCCTATTGACCCAACCGATGCAATTACATCATTGGCGACGACTGAACATACTTGGGGCGATTTACCGGCCGGCGATTATGATGTGTATATCTATCATGAAAATGGCTGTACCAATATGGTCGAGTTCAGTATCGATGGTTATGATCCGTTGACCTTGATCGCCGAGAAAACCGGACCCAATGAAATTACGGCTACCGCAGAAGGAGGCTATGGAGGTTATGAATTCTTCTTTGACGGCACGTCTTTCGGCAGTGAAGGTATTTACACTACTACAGATAGTGGAACGGTAGAGATTCGTGTGGTAGACCAAAACGGTTGTGAAGCCGTAGCAGCTATACCTTTCGAGTTTACCGGAATGCTTGAAATACCAAATTTCTTCTCTCCGAACGGGGATAACGAGAATGATTATTGGGCTCCTGGCAATAGAGATTTCTTCCCCAATATTGAAGTCATTATCTACGACCGTTATGGTAGGGTAGTAGCAGAGCTGGATCAGGTGAGTAAATGGGATGGAACGTATGAGGGTAAAGAACTTCCAACAGGTGATTATTGGTACGTTGTAAATCAAAATGATGATAGAGATATACGTTATGTAGGCCATTTTACTCTATATCGCTAAAAAATGTAAACTTTCTATTTAATAATATAAAGCGGATGCTCATTTGAGCATCCGTTTCTTTTTGGTCTACTTTCTTTTATTCGTATTTTTCCATAATGAGATTCACTACGAATATGCCCAAATACCTACTTTTAGTTTTAATGGCAGCCTTTCAAAGCTGTGCATCACAGTCGAAACCTTGTTTGGTCGATGCAGAACAGGAAACCGTTACCAGAGAAAACTTTAGCTATTACCTATACTATCCCGAAGACTATGACGCCGAAGATGATAAGAAATATCCTTTATTATTATTTTTACATGGGGGTGGAGAGTCGGGCGATAGTCTTGTGACCGTAAAAAGAAATGGTCCCCCGAAATTAATTGCACGTGGAAAGAAATTTCCTTTTCTAATATTGGCTCCACAAAATCCTCACAAAAAGAAATGGTGGAATACTAGGGCTCTTGCTCAACTTTTAGATACCATTATCGAAAATAACCGTGTCGATAAAAATAGATTGTATTTAACAGGTTTAAGCAGGGGAGGGGGAGCGGCCTGGGAAATGGCGGTTCAATATCCTGAAAAATTCGCTGCTCTGGCCGTGGTCTGTGGCATGACGCCGGTGCCCTATGCTTCATGGTTAGATAAAAAAATGGCCATTTGGGTCTTTCATGGCGAGAAAGATGAGTCCATTCCTATCTCTGAATCCAACGAAATGGTAAGTAAGCTAAAAAGTATGGGTTATAATGTTCGTTATACCAAATACCCGAATGTAGCCCATGATGCTTGGGTAAAAGCTTATAACACTGAAGAATTATACGAATGGTTTATGCAACAGTCCCGTAAAGACGATTTAGCTAACTAAAATAGAAACTCAATCAACCAAAAGACTATGAGAACACCAAACTTACTACTGCTATTTTTACTATTAGGTACCCTTTCACTTATGGCGAGTACCGAACCCACAAAAAGGAAAAAAAAGAAACCTCGAAATGTTATTTTTATTTTAACCGATGATCATAGGTATGACTATATGGGCTTTACCGGCAAGGTGCCTTGGCTGGAAACCCCAAATATGGATAAATTGGCTTCGGAAGGCGCATATTTTTCCAACACTTTTGTAACCACATCGTTATGCTCACCGAGTCGAGCCTCCATTTTAACGGGACAGTTTTCACATTCGCATACCATAGTTGATAATCAAGCCCCAGACCCAGGTAACTTGACCTATTTTCCTCAGCATCTTCAGAAAGCGGGTTACCAAACCGGTTTCTTTGGTAAATGGCATATGGGCGACCATGGCGATGAGCCCCAACCGGGTTTCACCCATTGGGAAAGTTTTCCGGGGCAGGGGGTGTACTATAATCCCACATTAAATATTAACGGAGAACGAGTGGCCTATAAAGACTCTACTTACATAACCGATTTGCTAACGGAACATGCTATAGATTGGTTAGATAATCGGGATGAAGAGAAACCATTCTTTCTTTATTTATCGCACAAAGCCGTTCATGCTGCGTTCAAACCCGCTAGAAGACATAAGGGGAGGTATAAAGGAAAGGAAATAGAATTACCGACAACCTATGACCAAACAAAAACCGGAGTATACAGAGACTTAAAATGGCCAGAATGGGTCGCCGACCAAAGAGTGAGTTGGCATGGGGTAGATTATATGTATCACGACAATCGAGATATACACAAAATGGTCGTCGATTATTGTGAGACATTATTAGGGGTCGATGAGAGTGTGGGCTCGGTCATGGAATATTTAAAAAAAGAAAATTTAGATGAATCTACTTTGGTAATCTACATGGGCGATAACGGATTTAGCTGGGGAGAACATGGGTTGATAGATAAGCGTCATTTCTATGAAGAATCGGTGAAGGTACCCTTGCTGGTACGTTGTCCTGAAATATTTGAAGGAGGGGTTAAGCCAGAGGCTATGGTTCAGAATATTGATATCGGCCCTACGGTTCTGGCTGAAGCGGGTGTCGAACAACCAGAAAATATGCCTGGGGTATCATTCATTCCCATTTTAAATGGCGATCCAAATGCACCCACCCGAAAAGAAGTGTTCTATGAGTATTTCTGGGAG
Organism: Flavobacteriaceae bacterium MAR_2009_75; assembly: GCA_002813285.1. Classification (NCBI taxonomy): domain Bacteria; kingdom Pseudomonadati; phylum Bacteroidota; class Flavobacteriia; order Flavobacteriales; family Flavobacteriaceae; species Flavobacteriaceae bacterium MAR_2009_75. The sequence goes on along the minus strand of PHTZ01000001.1, from coordinate 522,493 downwards.
TATGATTTTCCTATGACGCCTACCGTATTTGGTATGCGAACAGATAAATACAAATTCATGAAATTTCATGGTATTTGGGATAGAAATGAACTCTACGACCTCCAAAATGACCCCGACGAAATGTATAATCTGATAGCAGACCCTGATAAACAGGATGTTGTAAAATCAATGACTACGGCGATTTACGATTGGCTTGGTGAAACCAAGGGCATGCAGATTCCGTTAAAACGAACTATCAAATATCGCTATGGAGATTTTAAACATGAAAATGAGTATTAACAAAAATTCCAAGAATTTTCTTGGGATTTTTAATCGATTTCAGACATAAAACTATGGTCGTAATTTTCTCGTTTCTTGACCTAAGTTATTATAGAATTTCATTTCTAAAATATCTTTGTTAAGGGAAACAAATCTACTTGATTGTGATTGAAAAGTATTTCCCCAATAAAACTCTCTGATTTGATTACTATTTCTATATTTTAATATGACTTTTACCTCTTCTGGTTTAAGTGGTATTAGTTTATTGGTGTAATCTTTTATGGGTTCAAATATTCTCAAAGAATCATTATTTTGAGAGGCTACAACTAAACTCTTTGAATTGTCAACATTCAATGATACTAGGCTCTTTCCATCTCCTTGCACTATAAAGTGGCTTTCCTCTAAAGGTAATGGTTCAAATTTTCCATTACCCTTATTTTGAAGAGCCACACCTATTAGCGCATCCGCTGGCCCTTGTTGTACTTCCATACCAAAATCGTTTCCTATCAGTAATATATCGAGATAGGGGTCATCATTTAAATGTCTCGTTTGTACACCATAAATAGGCCCCAACTGAGTGCTTACTGGTAAAGCGTGCATTTTGAATTTGCCTTCTCCTAAGTTCTCAATCCAAGAAGTTTTCATATAATTTAATGAGAGTACTGTGGCATCTTCAAGCAGGCCATCCGAAAACATTTCGGGGAGTGTTGATTCTCCAAAATCACCAAAAGAATTAAACTTTTTACGAATGCCTACATACTGTTTTGTTACATCTTGCCAAGGGTGATAAAGATATTCTTTTCTGATGCCGAGGCTGTCTCGCAAATAATAGGATATTAAAGGGTCGATTGTGCCATTATTATCCAAATCTTTCGCGTAAACCCGTACCGGTTCTGATTTAGAAGCCTTGAAATTAATATTCTCACCAACGTTACCTGCTATATAGTCCATATCCCCGTCATTATCAAGATCGGCTGCCGTTAAACTATTCCACCAACCTAAATAGTTGGCTAAGCCGGCAGCTTCGGTGATTTCGACCAAGGAACCATTGTTGTTTTCAAAAAATCGGAGAGGCATCCATTCCCCTGCGAGAATAAGGTCTGGCCAAAAGTCTCCGTTAAAATCAGTCCACAGTGCATCGCTAATGAGCCCTGGAAATTTTAGTTCTTTAGAAACCTTTTCCGTTACATCAACAAATTTGGGTTCATTGGCTGTGCTTTCATTTCTTAGAATGTAAGAACGGTCGGCTTTGGGATATGAAAATGGTAAGACACGACTACCGATGAATAAATCTAAATCACCATCTCGATCAAAGTCAGCAGCTTTTACCGCCGATGAGTTAGACCTCAAATCGGGAAGACCATCAACTACATATTTAAAATTTCCCTCACCATCATTTATCATTAAAATGTCGGTGTAGAATTCGTGATTTTCTGGATATTGAGCACAACCTCTGGCGATATAGAGGTCTAAATCACCATCGCCATCCGCATCAAAAAGTAAAGTGCCCGCATCTTCTTCTTCAAGTTTATCAGATTTTTTATAGGCAACTTCCTTTCGTTCAAAACTTCCATCTTTCTTTTGAAGAAACCATTGTTCTTTAAAATTTCTACTTGCAGCTATAAACATGTCATCTAATTCATCTCCATTTATATCTCCAACTGCTATTGATGGGCCATACTGTGAAAATTTATGGGGTAAAGTTCTTTGGAAGTTAAAATCTATAAAGTCGTGGTCTTTACTTAAGTATTTAAGGTTGTATTTTTTTGAAGCTTCTTTAAACAACCTATCTTCTTCCGACAGGCTGTTGTAAACATCAATATTCTGAACTTCATTAAAATTAACGGTTAAGAGAGTGTCAGCATTGATATTATTGAGTTTATGATGTTTTCCATTCGGCCAATTGATAAGGATACTATCAATATTTTTTATATTACCTAACCCAAAGTGTAATGTGTTCTCAGATTGAGAAAGATAGCCTCTTCCCGACAATAAAACTTTCTTTTGTCGAATGGTATCGGCATATATCTCAACTGATGCACCATATGCTGAAGGGTTTTTATCGGTACCAAGTAATTTTAACCGTATGAAATGCCCTTTTACTTTGTATTCATTCGATTTGTTCTCAAGCAGCAGTGCATCATCATTAATGTTATTGACTACCAAATCTAAATCACCATCATTATCAAGGTCTCCATAAGCAGCTCCACTTGAATAGGTAGGGAATTCAAGCCCCCAATTTTTTGTGGCATCTTCAAATTGTAAATTGCCCGAATTTCGAAACATAAAGTTCGGTATTTTGATTTCAGGAATTGCACCGATCAACTTTTCTTTACTTACCAAACGACTTGCACTAGAACGAAAATCACCAAAGTCACGATCGGTAACATCTTTAGGAAAACCATTGGTTATAAATAAATCTTGGAGCCCGTCGTTATCAAAATCTGCAAAAAGAGGGGTCCAGCTCCAATCTGTTTCCTTGACATTTGCGAGCATGGCTATCTCGCCGTAGATTGGCATTTTTGTATCAGGGTTTATACCATGACTGGTCTGTAACGTATTACGGGTGTATTGTTTTTCGTAATCATATTTTTTGGTGAAAACCTCTTTCTGATAATTGCTAGGTCCTTGAAAAAGCTTTTTTCTTTTATTATAATAAGGTTGCATTTCTGTGATATACAACTCTAAAGTTCCATTGTTATCAATATCGGCCAAATCGCTCCCCATCGATGAGAGACTGAAATGTTTGAATATATCACGAGCCCTATTTGTAAAGGTGCCATCTTGATTATTAATGTAAACCAGGTCGTTACTCAGAAAATCATTAGCTACATAAATATCGGGCCAACCATCTTCGTTAAAGTCGTTAATAATAGTACTATGGCTATAGCCGTGATAGCGTATACCTGCCTTTTCAGAAACATTTATAAAGATTTGTTTACCAATACTATCATTGTATGTGTTTTCGTAAAGAATGTCTTTGCTCATAGAGGTGCCATCATCTTCTATGGGTCTAAATTCACTAGGGTTAATCCCTTCAATTCTATTCACTCCAATAAATAGATCTAAATCACCATCATTATCATAATCAAAGAATTGAGCATGTGACGAATACGAATCATCTGCAATACTGTAAGATTTGCCCATCTCTTTAAACATGGGAACACCTTTTGCGTTATTACCTTGGTTGATATAGAGCAAATTTCTTCGTTGCGCATCTACTTCTCTGAAAGTATTGCACACATATATATCTAATTTACCATCTAAATTAATATCGACTAATGAGACGCCAGAAGACCACTGTAGGCTATCTGTTTTTTGAATGTTTGCCTCATTTGAAGCATCGACGAATTTTAAATGGCCTTTATTGATGAACAATCTATTGGCTACCTGATTTCCAGCAAAAAAAATATCGTCTAAACCATCACCGTTCAAATCACCTAGCGCGACCCCAGCGCCATTGTAAACAAATTCGTTGTCAAGAATGTTTATAGAATCGTTTTCGGTCAGATGATTATTGAAGTTTAGACCTGAATGGGACTTATCTACTTTTGAGAACCTAGTGGTTGGTTCACCTTCAGTGCAACTTAAATTAATTATACAGAACAAGAGTAGATAAAATACTCGTAATAAGTTTAACTTTAGTTTCATTTGAAATAGATAGATGATTAAACCTCAAAGCAAAGATGGTCGAACCCATTAAAAGAAACAAAAAAAGCTGCCTTCAAAGGCAGCTTTTTGTAAGAGTAATTAATTAATTAATAACCAGGATTCTGTGTCAATACACCAGGCTGCAAATCAAGTTGTGTTTGAGGAATTGCTCTATATTCATCTTTACCAGCGGTAAATTGACCCCCAGAATAAGCGCTCGTTAAATATTGAACTTCGTAATCAAGATATTCATTAATTTCTTTATCAGCGATGCCCCAACGTACCAAGTCAAAAAATCGATGACCTTCACCTGAAAGCTCTAATTTACGTTCAAAACGAACTGCTTCCGTAGCAGATTCTTTGCTTGCAAATTGTGAAGCGGGATATTCAGAAATCACATAATTAGCCGCATCAGAACCATCTTCATTTTTAATCCAATGTTCAGAGTTAGCAGCTCTTTCCCTAACCATATTAACATAGGTGCGGGCCTGCTCCAAGCTTCCTGCCTCAATTTCTGCCTCAGCTGCCATTAACAAAACATCTGCGTAGCGAATAATTGGATAATTCATGGTGGCGTAACCCCTTGTCCATGAGCTTGTATCAGTAAATGATCCATCTTGCCCAGCGTAGTAAACAAATTTCTTTGGTGAATACGGGCCACCATAGCTCTGAACACGAATCCAAGCTTGACCTGGGTGAGGTTTCCAACCTAAGTACGGGATATCTCTTCTTCCTACTGAAAAATCTAATCTTGGGTCAACCGGACCAGCATCAGGAGTAAAATCAGCAGTTGAAGCCACCCCCATGTCGGTTACTAATTCGTTGGCAGGATCTCGATATGATCTATCTAAAAGAGGTAAACCTTCTGCCGATGTTCGAAATGAATTTGCCAGCTCAAAACTTGGCTGAAAGAATCCGCAGCAATCACCAGGCCCTTCAACACCGGTGAGGTACGGGTAATTCAAATCATCAAACCAATTGGCATTATACACGCTACCAGTAGCATTTGACGATTCAACATCCATAACCGTTTCATTATGATTATCATTCTCGGCATTAAAAATCTCTGGATAATTTGGTAGTAAAGTAAACTTTTCACCGTTGAAGTTTACACCATTTGCTATAAAATCGTCGAACCATTCTTTAGCCTCGACATAATTACCTTGGTACAATTTGGCTTTACCCATATAGGCCGCCGCTGCCCATTTATTAACTCTTCCCGCATCGGTTTGTACAGGCAAATTGTCATAGGCAAACTGAAAATCAGCTTCAATTTGAACCCAAGCATCACCATTATTTGGGATTTGAGAAATTTCTTCTGTAGGTACATTTTCGTCAAAAACAACAATGTTGTTAAATTGTTTTTTTAAGTCAAAATAAAAGTGCCCTCGAAGCATTCGAGCTTCAGCTCTTACATTTTTTATTTTTTCCGCTGTAAGAGCATCTAGGTTTTCGTCGACAGTCTTTAAAACTACATTACAGCGGTTGATTCCTTCATAACGGGCATTCCATAATTCATTGATTTCAGCGAAAGTAGCATCCGCTTGAAACCTTTGAAAAGTGGCTAGATTTGCCCCGTCGCCTGGATCGGTTCCTTTGTTTGCATCTCCACCTAAAATAGACCCGGTCAGCCAATTGTTGGGAGTAGAGCCACGATTACCGCTCAAATATCCATTTAGCATGGAATATGCTCCAATTAATAGCCCATCGATTCCTTCGGCGGAACTTACCTGTGCATCAGCCAATACTCCTGTAGGGGGAACCTCTAAGAACTCATCGCTGCAGGATAGACTGAGACCAAAAATGGCCGCCAAAACAATTGTTATCTTGTTAATATTTCTATTTGTTTTCATAACTTTTTTCTATATCGTTTTTAAGATATTATCGCGTTTTAAAATTTAAATACCAATTTCAAAATTAATTAGATATTGAGGTGAAACGGGATAGTTACCTATGTCAATCCCAAAATTGGTGTCAACACCACCTCCAACTCCAGGGTCGATACCTCCATAATTGGTAATAGTCCAAATATTGTTTGCAGCTAAACCTATTCTTAATTTGGTTAGACCTAAGCTTTCGGTCAAATCACGAAAATCATATGAAAGGGCCAAACGTTGTAAACGAACATAGGTGCCGTCTTCAACATACCAAGAATTTCCGACCGTATTTGTACTAAAATTAGAAGCGCTTTCCCATCTTGGAGCCACAGCATTGTTACCGAGTTCTGGTGTCCATGATTTATAAGCCGCTGTACCTTTGGCAGCTCCTTCAAAGGTTCCGTAAAAATCAGTGTACCATTTAGTTTGATTCCATATTTCATTGCCTATCGAGGTATACCAAAATGTCTCAAACTCCAGCTGTTTATATTTCAGGTTCAAGGTTAGCCCTCCAGTAAAATCAGGAACGGGACTACCCAAAAATTTTCTATCATCTGGAGTTATTCGTCCATCTCCGTCTACATCTTCATACTTAAATCGACCTAAACCCTGACCATCTTGAGCTGGTAAAGTTTCTCCTTCATCATTTGTATAGACATTTGCATCAACTTCAGCCTGAGTATTAAAATAACCAACTACATTATATCCATAGAAAGCAGATAATGATTGGCCAACAGCGTTTCTGGTGGCCCGAATATCCCTAACTGCAGGGCCATCAAAAAACTCTATTCCGGGTGCTAACGATACAATCTCATTTTTTAAGAATGCCGCGGTAACACTTGCCTCAAAGGTAAAATCATCGGCTAAATTTCCTCTTCCGATTATTTCAAAATCTACCCCTTTATTAGACATCTTTGCTATATTGACCGATGGTGCTGCCGCAAAATTTCCGGTAACGCCTGGCAGCGGCAATTGGTAAAGAAGGTCTTCGGTATCTTTCTTCCACCAATCAAAGATAAATTCAAGTCGGTTGTTAAATAGACTCAAATCGAAACCTATGTTCGTACTAGTACTTGTTTCCCATTTGGCGTTTGCATTTCCAATACGGCTAGCGGCAAACCCTTCATCGGCACCGGAAGCTTGTCCGGTGGTTTGATAGAAAGTACCTGCTCTACTTGAGGCATAAAGTGAATATTGGTTGTTAGGATTTACATTATTGGAATTGCCCATTTGGCCCCAGCCCCCTCGTACCTTCAAATCATTTATAAAATCTTGATTTTGCATGAATGGTTCAGCAATTACACGCCATGCACCAGAAACCGCAGGAAATGTACCATACCTGTTATTGCCTCCAAAACGAGAAGCACCGTCTCGACGGAGAACCCCCGTCAAATAATATTTCTCATCAAAATTATAATCAAGTTTACCAAAAATGGAATAAAAGTTTACCCCTTTAAATTGGCTGCTGTTTACCACTGGGTTTTGAACAACGCTTAAGCTTTGAAAATCGACATCTGTTGAAAATGGGTTGGTACCTGATCCATTAATATTTCTTCCTTTACCAGTATTTAAAGCTTCGATACCGGCCAAGGCCTTAATTCTATGTTTGCCAAATACCTTGTCATAGCTAGCAGTATTCGTAAACGTCCAACCAAAAAAGTAGCTACTTCCTTCGCTAAACCCATTATTCGCCTGTGGCTCGGCATCTCCAAGATATCTGTAGCTATACGAGACATAATGAGAATTATTATAAGTACCTCCAAGGCTTGAACGTAGTGTTAGCCCATCAATAGGCTTCAAGAGCACATAAACATTTCCTGTTCCACCAATGCCATAGGCTTGGTCGTTTCCGTCATCATTTTTCAATACCCTTACCGGGTTTCTAGGATTACCGAAACCTGCGGCCTTTGTACTGGCAAAACTACCGAATTCATCATATACCGGTATTATTTGTGACATACGAATTGCATCGGTAATTCGAGATTCGTCATCGGCACCACCTATTCCTCCTTCACCGCCAAATCCTCCAGTAACTGATCTGTAGGTAACTTGAAAGTTTTCGCCAATGCTAAGCCAAGGAGCGATGTCCCATTCAGAATTAAATCTAGCTGTATATCTTTCAAAATCATTATTGAGTAATATACCTGCTTGTGTCTGGCCAGAAATACTTGAATAGAAACGGCCATTATCTGTACCTCCATCAAAACCGACCGAGAATCTGCTTATCGGAGCAATTCTGGTAATCGCTTTGTACCAGTTCGTTCCGGCTAAATTAGACTTTATTAAAAAGGTGTTCTCAGGATCGGCTTCGTAATTTTGTGCGATCTGTGCAAAATTAATTTCACTGGCAGAAACTCCATTCAAACCATCAGCATATAAATACTCAGGTAAAACAGGTGTGGCATTAGACCCATACTGCGGGTGATTGTAATCAACGGGTTCTCCACTAACAGCTGCATTGTTTTCGTAAGCAAGATGAGTATATCTAGCTTGGTCTAACGGGCTCAGTGTCTCTATTGCTCCGTTGGAGTTAGGGTCGCTAACACCGCTTGAAATGTTAATTGTCATTTCGGTTTTACGTTTGCCCCTAGAGCCTGATTTGGTTGTATATACCACCACTCCGTTTGCAGCTCTTGCACCATATATAGAAGCAGCGGCAGCATCCTTTAGAACAGTGGTAGTAGCAATGTCATCAGGGTTTAGAAATTCGGTATTGCCAACCGGTAGCCCGTCAACTACATACAACGGTTCGTTACCGCCAAAAGCACCGAAACCACGAATTCTAATTTGGCTGGTAGTACCTGGTTGACCATTTGTTAAAACGGTTACACCGGCAACCCGACCTTGTAACTGTTGTTCTACGTTACCTGATGGTATGGCAGCTAATTTTTCTGCTTGTACTACAGATACGGCCGCGGTCGTTTCACGCTTTGTTTCGGTTTGATAACCCGTAACGACTACCTCTTCTAACTGCGCGGAGTCTTCTGCCAAGGTAATACTGATATTAGATTGACCATTAACTGCTACTTGCTGAGATTTAAAACCTAAATAGCTAATAACAAGAGTAGCCTGTGAATCTACATCCAAACTAAAATTACCGTCAAAGTCGGTTTGAGTCCCGTTTGTGGTGCCTTTTTCAAAGACATTGGCGCCAGGAAGGGGGACACCTTCACTATCGACCACTATTCCGGTAACAGTGGATTGAATTCTAAAATCTTCCTTAAGATCAGGAATTTTTTCTGAATATGCGTGGACGGACTGGGAGCCAAAGCACATCAGAATCGAAAAGAGACCTAAGCCGGCAATTGAGACCTTGCTTTTGGATCTTAACGAATTGAAATCACGTTTTTGATTCATAATCATTGTTGTTTGTTAGTTTAAAATTGATATTGAGTTGACGTTTTGCTTATAAAGATTTGAAATCTTAATGTTAACAAAAACTTTAAATAAACGATAATGATAACAAAATTTTGTGAGAACAAACCTTACTCAAACGTTATATTTTAACCTACTTTTTGGTGTAGGTAAAACACTTATTAATCGTATTTTGGTATTAAGAGCCTGTATATCTTACGAATGTCTCAATTTAGAAACCTTAAAATTGGGAATCACTATTTTTAGAAGATGCTTTAATAAAAATAATGATTGTAGGAATTATCCTATTTTTAAAGATTATCATTTAAAGAAGTGATTAATAATGGATATAAATTTATTAGCTAAATTTAATCTTAGGGTAGGGTAGTTATTTTACCTCAGAAGTTACCTTTTCACAAACCATAATTGCCAATTCTTGATCAATTTCTTTACTAAAAAAAAGATATAATTTTCCACCGTCGGCGATTCTAAGTTTTTTACGTATTTGTGCAACGGTCTCTGGAAAATTTCTAGTAGTGATATTAGCCTTCTTAATGTTGAGTGCTTTCAAAGACTTTTTGTTAAAAAGTATCTTTTCTATGATTTTAAAGACCCTTCCCGGAAACTCAATTAATTGGTTGGAAGTGTACAGGTGTGTATGTTCGTGCAATTTTTCTAGCCCTAGCCGCTGCCCCAGAACTTTAAAGGCTCCTGATTTGAGCAAGGCTGAGTTCGGCTCGTAGAGGTATGTTTTAGCTTTTGAGAATACAGAGGTGGCGTGGCTTTCTTCTTCAATATGAAAATTGAATTTTTGCGCATCACCTTTTGTAAAATTGATGGTTTTTATTTCAACTTTTCCTTGATAGGCATCCTCCATCAGCCACAGTAATTCTTTTACATCGTTTTCTACTGCCACTACATGTATCTCTCTAACATGGTTTAGTTCGCTAAGTCCTAATCTGATATCCAACAGCGGAGCGGTTTTTACTAAAACCTTTTCAGCTTTTGAAAAAAGAAGAGGTAGATGTTCCAAAATATTAGGGGTGCAGTCAGAGAGCATAAAAACTTTTTGATTGCCCTCTTTTCTCCTTGCCGGATCTACATAAATACAGTCGAAATTCTCCTCTGTTTTCTCTAAATAGTCAATACCGTTTTGAGCTTTTGTACGTATATTTTTTGCGCCTAGAATTTCAAAATTGTGTGATGCTATTTTAGACAATTCTTCGTCGATTTCAAGGTGTAGAATTTGTTCGAAATACTTACTGAAAAAGTAACTATCGACTCCGAATCCACCGGTCAAATCTATAAGTGAATTTCCACTGTATATAGACGCTTTGTAGTTAGCGGTTATTTCAGATGATGTCTGTTCAATATTTAACTTTTTCGGGTAATAAATTTTAGGAGTTTTGAACCAAGTAGGTAGCTTTTTTTCGCACTTTTTTCGAGACTCTATTTGCTGGGCGAGTTCTTTGTTGGTAATACCTTCAAAGATTGGCCTTTTAAGCAACACTGTCACGATGTCAGTATTCTTATTTTCAGATATAAAATTTTGTGCACCAGTATTTAGTATGTTTTCATTCAAAGTGAAACTATAAGCTTTTAGTTAGTGACTTAACAATCTTGTTTTCGGCCAAAAACTCTTTTAAAATTACTTTTATGGCGGTATAACCAGGCACGGCGACAATCATTCCTACCACTCCGAAGAGCAAGCCTGCGATGATGATAATCAAGAATATTTCTAGGGGATGGGACTTGACACTATTTGAAAAAATAAACGGCTGAGAAAAGAAATTATCGACCAATTGCCCTACTAATAAACCAATAAGAACGTAGCCCGTTTTTGGCAAAATAACGGAGCTGAAATCCATGCCTAAATTGCTTGTCATGGTGAGTACGATCATAATGGCCCCACCGATAATCGGACCCACGTACGGAATGATGTTAAAGAGTGCACATAAGAAGGCGATAACAATAGCATTTTCGATGCCAACAATTAGCAATGTAATCGTATAAATTACGAAAAGAATAAATATTTGTAGTAAAAGGCCAACGAAGTATCGCGACAACAAATTATTGATTTTATCAATAGAGTTTACCGTACCGTTCTCTTTGGTTTTTGGTACGAAAGCTAAAATTCCCCTTTGAAATAGTTTACTGTCTTTTAGAAAGAAAAAAGAAATAAATAGAACTGAGAACAAACCGATACTGGCAGTGCTTAAAACGTTTAAAAATGAATTAAGAATATTGGGTATAAAGCCGATATCTAGCCTATCTACTATGTTTTTTTCAAAGTCACTTTCTTGAATAATTTCATCCACTACTTCGGGTGTGGCCCCAAAAAAGTCCATTACCTCTTGATAAAGCGTATTTAGATTATCTTTTAACCGATCGATATCAAGAAGCGACAAGTTTTTTCCTTGTTCCGAAATCAACGGAACGAACAAGGCTATTACACCTGCAAAAATGGCTACCATAAATAGCATGGTCAAAATTACAGCCAAGGTGTTGGGCAATTTGAGTTTTCGTCTTAAAAACAGTACTATGGGTCTGCCAATAAGTGCTATAACCGCGGCTATGGCCAAGTAGGCGATTACCGATTGAATTTGATATAGAAAATATAAAAGTAGGGCGATACCTAGAATAATGCCGACAGCTCTTAAAATGCCCTGTGAAATTGTCTTAGAGGTCATTACTATTAGTTTTTGGTTGATGTGGTTGCCACGATGGTTCGTCAATAAAAACAATTAATTCTCAAAGGCATAGGTAACAATATTGGCACCCATTTGAAGTGCTTCTTTGCGAATATCCTCTGGGTCATTGTGAACACTAGGATCTTCCCAACCATCTCCAAGGTCGCTTTCAGTGGTGAAAAGTAATACCAGTCGATTTTCGTGCAATATGCCGAAGGCTTGAGGGCGCTTACCATCATGTTCATGTATTTTTGGTAGCCCTTCGGGGAAGGCGAACAATTTGTGGAAAATCGGATGCTCACGATCTAATTCTAATAATTTCTTATCAGGGAATACGCTTTCAAGAGCTTTTTTAAGATAAGGTGCCATACCATAGTTGTCATCAATATGTAAAAAACCTCCTGAAAAAAGATAATTTCTCAGATTTTCTGCTTCATTCTCAGAGAAAACTACGTTGCCATGCCCTGTCATATGAAGAAACGGGTATTGAAAAATAGCACTGCTGCCTACTTCGACCGTACCCGGTTTTTCATCAATTTTCGTACCCGCATTTTGATTACAAAATCGAATCAAATTGGGTAAGGCCGTGGGGTTGGCGTACCAATCACCTCCGCCTTTATACTTGAGTATGGCAACTTCTTGAGCATATGAACTTGAAAGCCCTATAAGTACAATAAATACGAGCCCTGAGGTAAGTTTCTTCATAAGTAAACGACCTATTGTCACAATACTTCAAATGTAAGAAATATGACCATTAGTAAAGCAAAGTATATCAATATAGTATTCATGATGATAGTGGTTGTTACGGTAATTAGCTTCTTTTCCTTTTCATCCGTGATAGACAAAAATAGTATTGACAATACTCCGGATGAGCCCTATGCGCCTATTGTTGTGTTAGAATTGTTTACTTCTCAAGGATGCTCCAGTTGCCCACCGGCCGATAGATTATTGGATAAGGTGAAAGCCCGGAATGAAGAGAATCTTTTTACATTATCTTACCATGTCGATTATTGGGATTATATAGGTTGGGAAGACCCTTTTGCCAATCCTGATTTTACCAAGAAACAAAAAATATATAATAAAAAATTTACTTCGAAGAGAATTTACACCCCTCAATTAGTGGTAAATGGTGATTCCCATTTCGTTGGGTCTAACGTTAGTGATATGAACAATACCATTATCAAATATGGTGCGTCAAAAGTGGAAAACTCGGTGGTGCTGAAGAATGTTGAAGCAAGCTCAAATATGATTTCTTTTAATTATTTGGTTCATGGTGCTTTGACCGGTAAACAATTGAAAGCTGTTTTGGTTTTGGATGAGCGTGTGACAAATGTGAAGAGAGGCGAAAATAGAAACCGAAAACTGGTAAATAGTAATATCGTAGTGACTGAAAAATACAAAGAAAATTTGGGCTCCACGGGAAGGTTGAGTATTTCTATTCCATCATTGGTAAAAAGAGGTGAAAAGTTGCAGTTAATCGTGTTGGTAGAGAATGAGGAATATAAGATTACCGGTGCTGCACAGAGTGGTTTGATCGATAAATCTTAACCATTGTTTATGATGTTGACTGTGGTGCAAGCGACCAAGCCTGCGGTTTCCGTTCGTAGTCGGCTCTCGCCGAGCGAAACCGGTAAAAACCCCTTGTCATAAGCTAAGCGAATCTCATTATAGCTAAAGTCACCTTCGGGCCCTATAAGTATTGTGATATCTTTATCGGGTGCGACCCTGCGCTTGAGGTCCATCTTTTCGTCGTCTTCGCAGTGTGCAATAAATAGTAGTCCCGAGTTTTCTTTTTCCAGAAAATCATTAAAACTCATTGAATCGTTCAGTTTTGGCAAATAGGTACGTTGACTCTGTTTCATTGCCGATTGAATTACTTTTTCAAGCCGTTCTTTTTTAATCGATTTACGCTCTGAATGCTCACAGAATATTGGGGTGATTTCGTTTACGCCAATTTCCGTAGCCTTTTCTAAAAACCATTCAAACCTGTCATTGGTCTTTGTTGGTGCCACGGCCATATGAAACCAGTGCATTTTTTGGTGTTTCTTATCGCTGCTCAAGACTTGGGCTTTGCACCTTTTGGGTTCTGCCGACATTATTTCGGTCTCAAAAAGATATCCCTTACCATTCGTCACCCATAATCTGTCACCTTCCTTTTTTCGTAAAACACGTATTATATGTTTACTTTCTTCTTCAGGAAACGTGAATTGTGAAACACTTTGGTCGAGATGTGGGTTGTAGAAAAGCTGCATAAGACTAAATTAAGCACAAAAAATCGATAACCAAATTAAGTTAAGATGAACTGAGGGGTGTAAACGATCAATCAATTTTGAGCATCTAGAATATAACGGGCCTTTGCACTGATAGATTGGTAAGTGAATACCCTTTGTTTGTATTTTAGATGGCCTACAATACCTATCATAGCTGCATTGTCTGTACAATATTCAAATTTAGGTATGTACGTTTTCCATCCCCATTTTGCTTCCCCTGCTTTCAATGCACTTCTTATTTCTGAGTTGGCAGAAACACCACCGCCGATTGCTATTTGTTTGATGCCGGTCTGCTTAACGGCCTTTTTAAGTTTATCCATTAAGATGCCAACAATGGTTTTTTGTATGGAAGCGCAAATGTCATTCAAATTTTCATCGATGAAATTCGGGTTTTCGGCAGTTTCTCTTTGAATGAAATAAAGAATACTCGTCTTCAATCCGCTGAAACTGAAGTTTAGCTCATCAACTTTGGGTTTAGGAAAGGGAAATGCATCAGGGTTTCCATCTTTTGCGTATTTATCGATAAGTGGTCCGCCAGGGTAGGGCAGTCCTAATATTTTGGCACTTTTATCAAAGGCTTCACCAACAGCGTCATCTAGGGTCTGTCCAAGAATTTCCATATCAAAATAGTCTTCCACTAGAACGATTTGAGTGTGCCCTCCGCTAATGGTCATAGCTAGAAATGGAAATTCTGGAGAACCATCATTTTGTTCCTCTATAAAATGTGCTAGAATATGGGCTTGCATATGGTTGACTTCAATTAACGGAATATTCAAGCCCAATGCCAACGACTTCGCAAACGAGGTGCCGACAAGAAGTGACCCCATCAAACCTGGCCCCCTAGTAAAAGCTATGGCAGATATCAGTTTTTTATCGATATTTGCTTTGTTCAAAGCTTGGTGCACTACGGGAACGATGTTTTGCTGATGTGCCCGTGAGGCAAGTTCGGGCACAACACCCCCATATTCCTCATGAATTTGCTGTGTTGCCGTGATATTGCTCAACACTTTTTTGTTGCTCAATACTGCTGCTGAAGTATCATCACATGAAGATTCTATGGCTAGAATATAAATAGTTTCTTTTTCCACCGAGTTTGGAATAAAAGTTGGACGCGCAAAGGTAAAACATATTAGCCCTATCAAAAAACTTAGAAAAATACTGGTTAGAACTCTTCTCGTGGTTCTGCTGATTTGTGTTTTGGGCACTTTGATACTCTCTTTGCCGTTTGTTCAAACGAGCTTCGCGAAATATGCTACCGATACCATCAACAAAGATTTCGGCACCAATATAAATATTGATAGACTAAGGGTTTCATTAATTTCTTGGGACACCAATCTTGAGGGAGTTTATATTGAAGACTATCAAAAAGATACGTTGTTTTATGTCGATAGGTTGACCACATCGGTGCTAAGTATTAGAAATTTGGTCAGTGGTCGTTTAGAGTTCGGTGACATCGATATCGATAAACTAGACTTTAAGCTAAAGACATATCGTGATAATAAAAATACCAATTTAGAGGTGTTTATAGATAAGCTTGATGATGGCCAGCCCCGTAAACCAGGCACTGCGCCTTTCTATTTTTCTTCATCGAATGTTGTTATAGCCAATAGTACATTCAAGCTTTTAGATGAAAACCGAGAGACTGAAGAGATGTTGAATTTCAAAAATTTGAATATAGACGCAAACGACTTTCAAATTTTGGGGCCAGAAGTAAGTGCTTCTATCAATAAAATGTCTTTTGCAAGTCAGCGTGGTATAAATGTAGAGCAGTTAGAGACTGAGTTTAAGTACACCAAACAGCGAATGAGTTTTGATTCACTGTATATCAGTACTCATAGTTCTTATTTAAAGGGCAATTTGGTATTTAATTATGAGCGAAAAGATTTTGCCGACTTTTTGAATAAAGTGAATTTGACTGCTGAATTTAATGAGTCGAAGGTGGCCTTCGATGAAATTA
The DNA here is from genome assembly GCA_002813285.1 of Flavobacteriaceae bacterium MAR_2009_75. Taxonomy (NCBI): domain Bacteria; kingdom Pseudomonadati; phylum Bacteroidota; class Flavobacteriia; order Flavobacteriales; family Flavobacteriaceae; species Flavobacteriaceae bacterium MAR_2009_75. Next base: position 506,436 of record PHTZ01000001.1, on the reverse strand, counting down.
ATATGCTCTATGACCAATTTGGCAGAGGTAAAGAAGTGAATTTCTCAAGTAAAGTTTCGGGGGTGTTAAATGATTTGAATACTGAAGAGCTTTTTCTCCAATCAGATAATACAGGCATTCGCGGTGATTTTAATTTCAAAAATCTTTTCAGCCGTGCCGAACCATTTGCATTATTCGCTAACATGAGAAATGTGACCTCTAGTTACTATGAGCTAAGGTCTTTAATGCCCAATATCTTGGGCAAGTCTTTACCGTCTTCATTTCAGAAGTTGGGTCAGTTTACCATTCGGGGCGATGCCACTATTACAGAAACATCTATAAATGCCAAAGTCAATTTGAATACTGCCATTGGCAGTAGCTATGCTGACTTGGTATTGACCAATGTCAATAACATCGATAATGCTACTTATAAAGGTTTTGTTTCGCTAATCGATTTTGATTTAGGTGATTTTGTAGAAAATGAACGGTTGGGTAAAACCAGTTTAGATTTTAATGTAGAAGGAAAGGGTTTTGTACAAGAAACCCTTAATACTGAAGTAATCGGAGAGGTCTATTCGGTTACTTTCAATAATTATGAGTACAACGATTTAAAGGTGTCAGGTATTTTGAAAGAGCAGCTGTTCGATGGTACGCTGCTGAGCAATGATGAAAATCTGAAGTTCAGTTTTAAGGGATTGGCCGATTTTGGGGAAAACCGGAACGATTTTAATTTTATAGCTTCCGTTGATTATGCAGACTTGAAAAAGTTAAATTTTATTAATGACAGCATTTCCATATTTAAGGGCAATGTTAATATGGATGTCACGGGAAATACCCTAGATAATCTTGTCGGTGATATCAATTTCACCAAAACAATTTTCGAAAATAAGAATGACACCTATTACTTTGAAGATTTTAAGGTTTCATCAACGTTCGAAAATGATTCCACACGAATTATCGATATTAACTCGCCTGATATTATTACAGGGTATATGAAGGGTAATTTCAGGGTGAAAGAGTTAGGTAAGTTGGTACAAAACTCTTTAGGTAGTATTTATACGAATTACCGACCTTTTAGTATCTCGAAAGGGCAGTCTTTGGCCTTTAATTTTAAAATTTACAATAAGATTGTAGATGTTTTCTTTCCAGAAGTGAAGTTTGACCCGAATACCTTCATTCGAGGTATTATTGTGGCCGATGATGGAGATTTTAAGCTTAATTTCAAATCACCCAGTATTATGGCCTATGGCAATGAGGCCGATAGTATCGATGTGAAGATAGATAATAAAAACCCATTATTTAATACCTATGTTTCTGTAGGCGACCTTAAGACCAGCTATTACGATGTTCAAGACTTTAAACTCATCAATACTACGCTTAAAGATACTTTGTTCTTTCGAACCGAATTTAAGGGCGGTAGTAACCTGAATGATAGCTATAACCTCAATTTTTATCACACCTTTAATAAAGAGAATAAATCGGTAATCGGGCTTAAGACTTCTGATGTTAGTTTTAAGGGTAATAATTGGGTGCTGAATAAAGATGGCGATAACAAAAATAAGGTGATCGTAAACCGTACCCTAGATAGTATTAGCATTCAAGAGATTGTTATGAATAACAGTGAGCAAGAGCAAATACGTCTCAGGGGTGAGCTCGCTGATTCTACTTATAAAGATTTACAGCTTCAGTTTAAGATAGTATCACTGAACAAAATCACCCCGGCCATAGATAGTCTTCGATTGCAAGGTGAAGTGAACGGTACATTGAACATTCTGCAAAAAGATAACGTTTACCTGCCCTCATCAAATTTAGGGGTCGAAGATTTTTCTATCAACGGTATCCGCTTGGGCGACCTGTCGCTGGGTATCGTGGGTAATAAAGATTTAACTGATTTTGTGGTTAACTCTCAAATAACTGACGAGGGTCGTGAAAAATTAGGTATCGTAGGTAACGTTTTCAACAAAGGTGATATGCCCGAAGCTAAATTGCTGGTCAACTTTGATGACTTTGATTTAGAGCCATTCGCACCCTTGGGAGAAGAAATAATCAGTAATATTCGTGGCGATGTAAGTGGTAATGCCCGCATCGACGGACCTATAGATAACCCTGAGTTTAGTGGTATTCTTACCCTTGATAATGCTGGTATTGGTATACCGTATTTAAATGTTGACTATGATTTTGCCCAAAACTCAAGGGTAAATTTGACGAATCAGACCTTTGATTTTGATAATATCAAAATTACCGATGTTGATAAGAAAACAAAAGCCACATTAGATGGTACGATTACCCACTCTTTTTTTGATAATTGGTTGCTAGACCTCAATGTAGATACCAATAATGATAGGTTACTCATTCTAAATACCGACTTTGAAGAAGAAGTTCTGTATTATGGAACAGGTTTTTTAAACGGAAAAGGTAGAATATTCGGCCCGACGAAAGCTTTGAATATTAAAGTGGAAGGTGAGACGGCGCCCGGTACATCATTGAAAATACCATTAAGCGATGTTGCTTCCATCGGAGATTATTCTTTCATCAATTTTGTGGAGAAAAACGGATATGATAAAGTTGAGGAAACACGGGTCATAGACGAATTTCAAGGATTGGAGTTGGCTTTTGACCTTGATGTAACACCAGATGCCGAGGTAGAAATAGTGACCGATACCAGAACCGGAAGCTCTTTAAAAGGTAGTGGGGTGGGTATTCTTTTGATTCGTATAAATACCAGGGGTGCTTTTGAAATGTATGGAGATTTCGTTGTTGTTAACGGGCAATACAATTATAAGTTTGGCGGTGTTATCAATAAAACCTTTCAGGTAAAACCTGGCGGAACCATAGTTTGGGACAGGGAGCCGCTTAAAGCTACGCTTGATTTAGAGGCGGTTTATTCATTGAACGCCAACCCTGCGCCACTTCTTGATAATCCTGGGTATACCAGAAGAATTCCTACTGAGGTAGTTATTAAGCTGACCGATGACTTAGAGAGCCCTGACATTGAATTTAATATTGATTTCCCGGGTACGAATTCGATTATTCAATCTGAATTGGAATATCGTCTTCAAGATCCTACAGTAGAGGAACAGAATGCACTTTTTCTACTGGCTCAGGGGTCTTTTGTGAATGATCAGACAGGCATTAATCAGCAAGCCGTCACGGGTAATTTGTTACAGTCGGCTTCTGGGCTGTTGAATCAGGTGTTGGGTGAAAATGATAAATTTAACCTCGGACTCTCGTACGAACAGGGAGTTTTGGACCGTAGTGCCGATTTTCAGACCGAAAATAGGATTGGAGTAACGGTATCTACACAAATCAGTGACCGCTTATTGTTCAATGGTAGGGTAGGGGTGCCGGTTGGTGGTACTACTGAGACCGTAGTTGCCGGTAATTTCGAAATTCAACTGCTACTTAATGAAGAGGGTACTTTAAGTGCCAAATTCTTTAATCGTGAAAATGAAATTCAAGAATATTTGGCTGATCGCTTGGGGTACACGCAAGGTGTAGGTATTCAATACGAAGTTGATTTTAATAGTTTTCGAGAACTTTTTAAAAATTTACTTAAGAAAGAGGAAGAGGGGCAACCTAAAAAAGAAATTCCCGCCCCCAATGCAGTTCCCACAGCCGTTATGGGTAAAGACAGTTTGCTTCGCTTCTATGCAAAAGAAAAAAGGTTGAAATAAGTCATATGCTAAATTTCAACTGAATTTAACACTCTTTTTTTCTTTATGAAGTATCAATTATCTAATTTTTAGTGATAATTAAATTATAAGATTTCCATAAAAATTACGGGGCTTTTCTGATAATTGTCGCTAAATCGTTTTCGTAACAATCTTTGATGTAAATTTGATATCCTTCCGAGCTTAAATTTGAAATAAGTTTGCTATTATTGCAACTTAGTTTTTTTCAATGATTTCAGAGATAAAGAAGATAGGTGTTTTAACGTCTGGGGGAGATTCTCCGGGCATGAATGCTGCCATTCGATCGGTCGTTCGAACTTGTGCCTATATGAAGGTAGATTGCGTTGGAATCTACAGGGGGTATCAGGGAATGATCGAGGGTGATTTTAAACCCATGGATGCGCGAAGCGTAAATAATATTATCAACAAAGGAGGCACGATTCTAAAGTCGGCCCGATGTGATGATTTTAGAACTCCAGAGGGTCGAAAGAAAGCCTACGAACAATTGACCGCAGAGGGTATAAATGCCTTTGTGGTAATCGGTGGTGACGGAAGTTTTACCGGGGCCATGATATTTAATCAAGAATATCACTTTCCTATAATAGGTATACCAGGTACTATAGATAACGATATTTTCGGTACATCGAACACCGTTGGTTATGATACTGCCATGAATACGGTGGTTGAAGTTATAGACAAGATTAGAGATACGGCAAGTTCACATAACCGACTGTTCTTTGTTGAGGTTATGGGTAGAGATGTTGGCCATATTGCATTGAACACTGGGGTTGGTGCCGGTGCTGAAGAGATATTGATTCCTGAAGAAAATCGTGGTTTAGAGCGACTTTTAGAGTCTTTAAAGCGTAGTAAAATATCAGGTAAGTCATCAAGTATAGTTGTAGTAGCAGAAGGTGATAAAATAGGTAAAAGTGTTTTCGAACTCAAAGAATATGTTGAAGAGCATTTACCAATTTATGATGTAAGAGTTTCTGTGCTTGGCCATATGCAGCGTGGTGGGGCTCCGTCTTGTTATGATAGGGTTTTGGCCAGTAGAATGGGTGTCAAAGCCGTAGAAAGTCTTCTTGAGGGCCAATCGAACTTCATGGTGGGCGTTCAAAACAATAAAATTATTCTTACCCCGATCAGCAAGGCGATTAAGGGGCATACAAAAATAGATAAGGAACTCATTAGGGTTTCTGAAATAATGACAACGTAATTATAATTCTAAAAACAAGAACACATGTCAAATTTAAAAATAGGAATTAACGGATTCGGCCGAATCGGAAGATTGGTCTTCAGAGAAACAGTAAGAAGAGAGGGTGTAGATGTAGTCGCTATCAATGACTTGTTAGATGTAGAGCACCTTGCTTACCTTTTGAAGTATGATTCCGTACACGGTAAGTTTGAAGGAACCGTTGAGATACAAGACGGTAATCTTGTTGTAAACGGCAATACGGTAAGAATCACTGCAGAGCGTGATCCTAAAAGTATCAAGTGGGATGCCGTTGGTGCTGAGGTCGTTGCTGAGTGTACCGGCATCTTCACAACTCTTGAAACTGCACAATACCACATTGACGGGGGAGCTAAGAAAGTTGTTATCTCTGCGCCATCTAAAGATGCACCTATGTTCGTTATGGGTGTGAACCATAAAGATGTTAAATCTACCGATACTATCGTATCGAACGCTTCTTGTACGACAAACTGTTTAGCTCCTTTGGCCAAAGTATTGCACGACAACTTTGGTATCGAAGAAGCTTTGATGACTACCGTTCATGCAACGACAGCTACTCAGATGACCGTTGATGGCCCGTCTAAGAAAGATTGGAGAGGTGGTAGAAGTGCAATGTTGAACATTATACCTGCTTCTACCGGTGCTGCAAAGGCTGTGACTAAAGTTATACCAGCATTAGAAGGTAAATTGACAGGTATGGCTTTTAGAGTTCCTACTGCAGATGTTTCAGTTGTTGATTTAACCGTAAAACTTGAAAAAGATACTTCTTACGAAGAAATCAAAAAAGTCTTTAAAGCAGCTTCAGAAGGTGAGTTGGCCGGCGTTTTAGGTTATACCGAAGAAGCTCTTGTTTCACAAGATTTCGTTAGCGATAAGCGCACAAGTATTTTTGATGCTGGTGCTGGAATTGAATTAAATTCTAAATTCTTTAAATTAATTAGCTGGTATGATAATGAAGCAGGTTTCTCCAATAAAATGGTAGATTTGGCTCAACACGTATCAAGTTTGTAATTTTTTTCAAGTATTTAATATGGAATCCTGAAAATGGGCGAAATTTGCTTATTTTCAGGATTCTTTTTTAAACAGTATTTATGATTTTAATTGTTGATAGTGGAGCTACCAAATCTGACTGGATTGCCCTTGATGAAAAGGGTGAGCAGTTATTTTTGACCCAAACATTGGGCTTAAGTCCCGAGGTTTTGACCCGTGAGGTTATAGAAGACCGATTGGCCAATAATTTTGAACTTTCAAAGAATAAAGAAAAGGTTACACGCCTACATTTTTATGGTGCAGGTTGTGGTACCGATCGAATGAAGGTTTTTTTAAAGAATATTTTTAAAGACTTTTTTCCTAATGCGATTGCCGACGTTAAAGAAGATACCTACGCGGCTATCTTTTCTACCACGAAAATTGGTCATCAAGGCATCGTTTGTATCTTAGGTACCGGATCCAATTGTAGTTATTATGATGGGCATCAACTTATACAAAAAGTCACTTCGTTGGGCTATATTCCTATGGATGATGGTAGTGGTAATTTCTTTGGAAGAAAATTGATAAGGGATTATTACTTTCATAAAATACCTCAAGACCTGGGTATCAAGTTTGCTAAAGAATACGATCTTGATCCAGATGTTATTAAAGAGAACTTATACAAACAACCGAACCCGAATACATATTTAGCGACTTTTGCGAGGTTTCTAATCGAGAATAAGAATCATCCATATTGTAAGGGTGTTATTGATAAAGGTTTTCAGCAGTTTGTAAACAATTATATCATGCAATTCGAATTGGCCACGAAGGTGCCGATAAACTTTGTGGGCAGTATTGCCCATTATTTGAAAGATGAATTGACTACGGTATTAGAGCGAAATGATTTGATTGTCGGGGTGATTCGTCAACGACCAATCGAAGGGCTTATGGAGTTTCATCGTGAAACACTCTAACGTTTTAGATAGATAATTACCAAAAAAGAAAAAGGCCCGTAAATGGGCCTTTTATATTGTCTAGACTTTCGAAAAAAGTATTTACTTAACCGCAATCATTGAAATTTCAATATTTACAAATTTAGGTAGGTTGGCTACTTCAACGGTTTCCCGTGCTGGGGCAGTTTCCACATTAAAATAAGAACCATAAACTTCGTTTACTTCTGAAAATTGGTTCATGTCTTTGAGAAAGATGCTGCTTTTAACCACATTTTCAAAGCTCATATTAGCTTCGCTAAGAATGCTTTTTAAATTTTCCATTGATTGCTTGGTCTCCGCCTTGATATCGCCGTTGACCAATTCGCCCGTTTCTGCGTTCATGGGTATCTGACCGGAGATGTATAATGTATCTCCAGCAAGAACTGCTTGGTTATAAGGCCCGATAGGGGAAGGTGCTTTAGAGGTGTTTATAATTTTTTTCATAGTCAATTCCAGATTTTAATTTTGACTTCTATTTTCCCATTTGAGGTCGCTCAAAATAGAGCTCTTGATTCCGATAAAAAAGTACCAACGACTATAGGTGCCAAAGGGTGTCCAGTTAAAATTCATTCTAAAACTCTTCAGGTCTCTTTCAAAACGCAATTGTGTGAGAGTAAATCCTTTGTTTTTAAAATCGTATCCGGACGAGCCACCGACTTTCCAACGAGGGGAAAGTTCAATATCACCGGAGAACATTAACGAATGGCTACTGAATTCATTTTGCCGTGCCGAATTAAGGTAAGAGGCAGAATAGGCCAGCCTAAAATTCCATGGTATTTTGGTTGCATAAGGTGGGTTTTCGATATCTTCATCCTCATCGCGGTCCCCATATTCATCCTCTATAAGTCGATTGTTGTAATTATCCGATCGCCCAAAAAGGTCATCGTCTCGACCACCACTTTGTGCTACGTAGTCATAGGCACCCGGTTCTTCTTCATCCTCCTCTTCTTCCTCTTTTTTCTTTTTACCGAAGGTTTCGCTATCAATAGAATAGCCGACATTAATATTGGCCTGCGTTAAGCGAAAAAGGCTTCCACCATTGTCTATATTGAACTTTTCGATACGTCTTCCGTTATTGTCTATCGCATACGGGTCAAGACCTGCGGAGAAGTTTATCGACATTTTATTATTGAGAATATTCGTACCCCCATTCACTCGTAAAGGACTTAATCTTAACGAGTCAGATTCGAAATTGTATCCCGTTGAAACGTTGAAGTTATTGAGAATGGAAACTTTTTTAGCCTCTAGGGCAGTCGAATCTTTGTCGGTTACTTTTGCCTCTAAGGTGTTTGCCAAAGAGAAGCTCAAACTATTCGATTTTCCTAAGCTGGGTGCGCCGTTCAAAGTGCCTTCAAAACGACTATATTGAACCACTTCACCGGTATCGTTGTTCAAGTATTCATCGTAAAATTGGTCAAAAGATGGTGCATAGCCGTAGCTCAAAGAAGGTCTCATGACATGTCTTATCGCCTGAATTTTTTTGTCTTCACCGAAATTGAATGTTCCGTAGACGGTTGTACCGACACTAGCGCTTAAGTTATACTTATTGTATCTGTCGAAACCGGGTATAGTGTCACGAACTACGGCTCCCGTCTCGTCTTCTTCTCCCAGCTCGTAACGTTGTCGGTAGGTTTCAAGTGCCCAGACATCTTCATAACTTCCGCCCATACTAACACTGAAAAACTTAGCGACCTTAAAGTTAGTGCTTATAGGTATTCGATGTCGAGCCCCTACTTTGGCATCATCGAACATGGCAGCTTTTAAGAAATCTTCATCATTGGTAGTCAGTTGGTTACGTGCGTTTACGTCGTATTGAAAATTAATGTTCTGTAGGGCCCCTTTTTTGATGCCATCTCTCTTTGCGAAGGGAAATATTCGCTCCATACTTGCCTGAAAGGTAGGCAGGGTCATTTGAATATTGTCTTGGTCGGGGTTCGCCCTTGCCGATGCACTTGTATTTTGTGAATGCGTTGCCGTTAAACTCATATTCACCGAAGGATAATTCGGGAATGTCTTAGAATACGAAATCGATGATGATAAGTTGTTATTTTGTGTAAGGGGCAGGTTTACTTGGTTCAGCGAGTTTTGATAATACGAACTACTACCCAAATTCACACTGGCTGAAAATCGAGAGTTGGGACTCGCTTTTGTGTCTTGCGAATGCGATACTTGAATATTCCAAACTTTGGAATTGGCGTAATCGTCAAACCCTCTCTGACTGGTGACTAAATTTTCATACCGAAAATTAATATTGCCCCGGTATCTATATCTTTTGGTATAAACGGTGGCAGTTCTGAACCCATAGCTTCCATTCGTGTAAAAATCACCGGTTAGGGTTAAATCTGCATATTCGCTAAAGGGCAAGTAGTAACCACCATTCTGTAAAAAATATCCGCGGTTAGGGTCATTACCGAATGTTGGCATCATTAGACCTGCTGTTCGGCCAACGGTCAATGGAAAATAAGCAAATGGCAAAGCGACCGGTGTAGGCACATCGGCAATGTACAGATTACTGAACCCAGCGATGACCTTCTTTTTCGGTACAAATTTGGCCTTGCGAATGCGTATATAATAATCGGGATTCACCGTATCTTTTGAAGTAGTTATTTTGGCTTCGTTCATAAAGTATACCGAGTCATTTTCTTTTTTCGTTATCTCGGCATACACCTTCATGGCGTCGCTACCCAACTGGCCCAAGCCTGCTTGTTGCTCTGTTCTGGAATTAAAGATAAGTGCCTTCTCCGTGTCAAAATTGAAACGAATACTATCAGGTCTAACTTCGTTATCACCTTGTTTGAAGTAGGGCAGTTGTGTGTAATTGCCCAATGAATCTTTCATGCGGCCCGCATAGACTTCGTTCTTTACATAATCCATTATAATAATACCTGCCTTCAGTTCGGTATCTTGATAATAGATTTCAGCTTCATTGTAGAGATATATTTTCTGATCTTTCTGACTAAGCTTTACGTAATCTTTAGCCTTGTATTTAATTTTATCAAGAAGTAGGCTCGGCTTTCTTTTTAGGGTGTCTCTAGTGGTCGAGTCTTTTTGTGTCGAATTGTTTTTAATGGGGCCAGGAAAAAGAGGCGCCACAAGTGTATCGCTCTCAGCCTTAATCGGTAAGGGAATGATACCATCTTCCTGGGCAGTGACCGAAAGAGCGCCGACCAATAGCAATGCCAGTAAAAGAAAAAGCTGTTTGTTTGATTGCAAGGCTATATATCCTATTTTTGTAAGCGTTTGGCTTGGCTTTCGGAGGTCAAACTTACATATATTTTTTCTTCCCCTGATAGGGTGTTACCATAAATTTAACCATAATGAAAGCTTTGAAATACAGTGTGAGCGTGCATGCAATAGAGTTTTGTTTACTTCTTGCCATAACATTTAGCTCGCCACTTATATCTTTTGGCAAAAGTACTGATACATTACAAAACGACGAGAAATTCGTTGTTGTTTTAGATGCAGGTCATGGAGGTCATGACCCTGGAAATTTAGGAAATGGATATTTAGAAAAGAATATTGCATTGAATATCGTACTCAAGGCCGGTGCAATTTTAGAGAAAGATCCTAGTATTAAGGTTATCTACACGCGTAAAGATGATACTTTCGTCGACCTATATGTTAGAGGTGAAATTGCGAACAAGGCCAATGCGGATGTTTTTGTGTCGGTACATTGTGATTCGCACACTTCAAATGCTCATGGGGCAGGCACCTTTGTTTTAGGGCTACACGCCAATGAGCAAAACTTCGAAGTTGCTAAAAAAGAGAACTCGGTAATTTATTTAGAGGATAATTATCAAAAGCGATATGCCGACTATGATATTAACTCGCCGGAGTCCGTTATCGGCTTGACTATAATGCAAGAAGAGTTTTTAGATAATAGCATTGGGCTGGCAAAAGTGATCCAAGATAATTTTTCGAACAAACTAAAGCGCACCGACCGCAAAGTAAAGCAAGCCGGTTTTATTGTATTACATCAAACTTTTATGCCAAGTGTTCTGGTGGAGACCGGTTTTTTGACCAATAAACAAGAAGGGGCTTATCTAAATTCCAAAAAGGGCCAATCTGAAATGGGCACCTCTATTGCAGAAGCAATTGTTGATTATAAAAATACTGCCCAAGCGAATAGGGCAGATATCGGTTCTAGGGTTGTGGAGGCTCCTGCACCGCCAAAGCAAGTTGAAAAACCGGTAAAGAAAGAGGTCGAGAAAAAGAAAAGTGATATAACCCAAAAATCCGAACCCAGAAAAGATAAAGATTTGATAGCTTCAAACGAGCCTATTGAGAGGCCTAATAAAGCTAAAGCTGAGAAGGAAGCTGCACAAATCATTGCAGAGGCTGCAAATAGGAAAAAGTCAGAGGTGGTTTCTCAAGATACAAAACCGGTTACTGTAGATAAAAATGATGAAATTGCCATTGATGAAAAAGAAGAGCCGAATAAGACTGGTGTTATTTATAAAATTCAGATTATGGCAAGTGCAAAGAACTTACCTTTAAGACCTGAATCTTTTAATGGTCTGAATCGTGTGGCAAAAGAACCTTTTAAAAACTTGTATAGGTATGTATATGGAAGTACCCAATCTTTAGAGGAGGCCAAGATAATGAAGCGCAATGCCGATCAAAAAGGATATACGACTTCCTATATAGTGGCCTATAAAAATGGAGAACGTATTCCCTTTAAAGACAGTTTAAAATAGCTTTAGAGAAGATAAATAATAACCTTCCATATTTTATTTCTAATTTTGTTAAGAACCCTTAGATTTTTAAATAGTCGCTATTAACCCCAAAATCTATTCTTTTGAAACTATCCAGGGAAATTAAAACAGGTATTGTCGTAATTGGCGGTATACTCTTGTTCATTTTAGGCTTTAGCTATTTGAAATCATCACCTCTATTTGAGAACGGCAAGACGATATATGCCGTTTATAAAGATGTAGGAGGTCTTCAGGTTGGTACTCCGGTTACCGTCAACGGATTTACGGTGGGTAATGTAACGGATATAAGTTTTAAAGACCGAGGAGGCAGTCTAGCGGTTACACTTTTTGTAAAAAGCGATTTTGAGTTTTCAAAGCAAAGTTTAGCAGAATTGTATGATACCGGTATTATCGGTGGAAAGGGTATACAGATCAAACCCGTATTCGATGGTTCGCCTATGGCCAAGACAGGCGATACTTTACCTAGTCAGACGCAACCCGGGCTTACACAATTGGTTCAAAAGCAATTGACACCTTTACAAAAAAAGGTCGAGGGGGCGATGACCAATGCCGATACGCTGCTTAGAAACGTAAATGACGTTCTAGATGTTAAAGCAAGAAGAGATTTACGTGAAACATTGAGCGGACTCAATTCTACAGTTGCAAGCTTTCAAAGAAGTGCGGAAGTTTTAAACAGGATCTTGAGCACCAATGAGGGTAAGCTTGAAGGTTCTTTAAAGAATTTTGAAGCGCTTACCGCAAATTTTTCGAAGTTGTCAGATTCACTGAATAATGCTGGCTTAGGTAGAACCCTAGCAAGTTTAGAATCAAGTATGGCAAACCTGAATAAATTGATGGCGCGAATTGAGAGTGGTCAAGGTACTTTGGGTAAACTTACTCAAGACGAAGAACTGTATGAGAATTTAAATAACGCCTCACGTGAGTTAGACCTGTTATTGCAAGATTTTCGTTTGAACCCCAAGCGCTATGTTAACGTGTCGGTCTTTGGTAAAAAGCAAAAGGAATATGAGTTACCGGAAGAAGATCCTGCCGCAAAGCCTAATGTAGAAAATCGATGATGGAATACCTTCCTAATATTATATTTGCCTTTGTGCTAGTTGTCGGTATTGGTTATTTTGCTAGAAATATGAACCGACTTAGAAGAAACATCAAATTGGGTAAAGATGTCGACGTCTCTGATAATACTGGTGCGCGTTGGAAAAATATGGCTAGAATTGCCCTCGGTCAAACTAAAATGGTCGTACGACCTATAGCTGGCATATTACATGTAATTGTCTACGTAGGCTTTATCGTCATTAACATTGAAGTACTTGAAATAATAATCGATGGGCTTTTGGGTACACATCGTATTTTTGGTTCTTTAGGGGTGTTATATGATGTGCTTATCGCTTCATTTGAAGTGTTGGCATTGTTGGTAATTATTTCGGTTTCTGCATTTTGGGTAAGAAGAAACATTATTCGGCTTAAAAGATTTATCAAACCAGAAATGAAAGGTTGGCCCAAGCAAGATGGTAATATGATTCTATATATAGAATTGGTATTGATGATTTTGTTTCTGACCATGAATGCGGCCGATTATCAATTACAACAATTAGACGCTGCTCATTATACAAAAGCAGGCGCTTTTCCTATAAGCCAAATTATTGCCCCGATTTTTGAGGGGTTGTCCATCTCTTCTTTGATAGTTGTAGAGCGAATTGCCTGGTGGTTGCATATTGTGGGCATTCTGTTCTTTTTGAACTATCTCTATTATTCAAAGCACTTACATATTTTGTTGGCTTTCCCAAACACCTATTATGGTAAGGTTAAACCGCAAGGTCAGTTTAAAAACCTTGATGCGGTCACAGAAGAAGTGAAGTTGATGCTTGACCCATCAGCAGACCCTTTTGCAGCACCTGCGGAAGATGCAGCCGAGCCTGAAAAGTTTGGTGCTTCTGATGTAACGGATCTAAATTGGGTTCAACTACTTAATGCCTATACCTGTACTGAATGTGGTAGGTGCACCGATGAGTGCCCGGCAAACCAAACCGGAAAGAAACTTTCTCCGAGAAAGATAATGATGGATACTCGAGACCGATTAGAGGAAGTCGGTAAGAATTTAGAAGCCAACAAAGGTAAATTTGTTGATGATAACAATCAATTGCTCGATAACTATATTACCCGAGAGGAACTTTGGGCGTGCACCACGTGTAATGCTTGTGTGCAGGCATGCCCGGTAAGTATCGACCCTTTATCCATAATTATGGATATGCGTCAATACTTGGTTATGGAGCAATCAGCGGCACCCACTGATTTAAATAATATGATGGGTAACGTAGAGAACAATGGTGCCCCATGGCCGTTCAATCAGATGGATCGATTGAATTGGGCCAATGAAAAGTAGAGGTAACATATCTCTTCACTCCGAATAATGATTATTAAGTGAAATAGAATTTGAATAATGGCAGAAGAACTGAAAGTTCCAACAATGGCCGAATTATTTGCGGCAGGCAAGAGTCCCGAAGTATTATTTTGGGTGGGTTGTGCAGGTAGTTTTGATGATAGGGCAAAGAAAATAACAAAAGCTTTTGTTCAATTATTAACAAAGGCGAATGTATCTTTTGCTGTGTTGGGAACCGAAGAAAGTTGTACCGGCGACCCTGCCAAACGAGCAGGTAATGAATTTTTGTTTCAGATGCAGGCAATGACCAATATAGAGGTAATGAATGCCTATGAAATCAAGAAAATTGTTACCGCCTGTCCCCATTGCTTTAACACCATTAAAAATGAGTACCCTGGTTTAGGTGGTAAATTTGAAGTCGTTCACCATACGCAATTTTTGAAACAACTATTTGAAGAAGGGCGCATATCTTTAGAAGGTGGCAAATTCAAAGGTAAAAGAATTACGTACCATGATCCCTGTTACTTGGGTAGGGCAAATAATATATTTGAGGCCCCGAGAGAGTTGATAAGAAAACTTGATGCCGAACTGGTAGAAATGAAAAGTTGTAAGCAACGAGGTCTTTGTTGCGGTGCCGGTGGGGCACAGATGTTTAAAGAGCCCGAAGAAGGTGTCAAAGATGTAAACATTGAACGTACGGAACAGGCTATGGAGGTCGAACCTGAGATTATTGCGGCTGCTTGTCCGTTCTGTAATACGATGATGACAGATGGTGTAAAAAATAAGGAAAAAGAAGATTCCGTTGCGGTTATGGATATTGCAGAGCTTATCGCTTCAGCAGAAAACTTATAGTCTCGATTGGTATTGTTTTTGAATAGGATAGAGTGAAACCCTCAAATTAAATGAGAACATGTTAGTAGAATTTGAAAAATTGCCAGAAACCTCTCGCGTTTGGATCTATCAGGCCAATCGGTCATTTACCGATAGTGAATTGACAGAAATTCAAAGTGAGTTAAACGAGTTTATCAAAGAGTGGACAGCCCATGGAAGTTCGTTGAGTGCGGGGTATGAGATCAGGTATAAGCGATTTATTGTTATCGGTCTTGATCAGTCACAAACCTCGGCTTCAGGTTGTTCTATTGACACATCGGTTCGTTTCATTCAAGATTTAGAAAAAAAATATGATGTTGAACTGTTAGATAAAATGAACGTCTCTTATAAGCAAGGAGAATATATTGCTTACAAGCCTCTAATAGACTTTAAAAAAATGGCAAAACAAAAAGCGGTTTCAAAAAATACTATTGTCTTTAATAATCTTGTGAACAATAAGCAAGAGTATAAAGATTATTGGGAGGTGCCTGCGGCCGAAAGTTGGCATTCACGCTTTATGTAATTATTCGTACTATAACCATTTCGAAGTATTGATTTCATTATAAGTATCCGATGAAATGCAATATTTTTTTTAGT
The DNA here is from genome assembly GCA_002813285.1 of Flavobacteriaceae bacterium MAR_2009_75. NCBI lineage: Bacteria > Pseudomonadati > Bacteroidota > Flavobacteriia > Flavobacteriales > Flavobacteriaceae > Flavobacteriaceae bacterium MAR_2009_75. The sequence continues at coordinate 491,032 of PHTZ01000001.1, read as the reverse complement.
TTTCAGTTATTGCCATAGACCTGTTCTTACTATGCGTTTTTTATTTCTTTTCCCCTTGTTATTCTTAGTTTTTTTAAGTGCTTCTGCACAGAAAAATCCATTGTTGGTCAAAGATAGTTTGGCGCAGCAAAAATGGGTAGATTCGAAGTATAATAACATGACCTTAGATGAAAAACTCGGGCAACTTTTTATGGTCATGGTAGCCTCCGACCAAAGTAAAACAGCAATCGGCGGAGTAAAAAAGCTAATTGAAAATCAAAAAATAGGCGGGGTGATATTTTCCACCGGAGGCCCTGTTCGACAGGCAAAACTGACCAATGAATTTCAGGCGGCTTCAGAAACTCCATTATTAATCGGTATGGATGCGGAATGGGGTCTGGCCATGCGGCTTGATTCTACCTACGCTTTTCCTTGGAATATGACGTTGGGCGCCATTACTGATAATACTATAGTGGCTAAAGTTGGGGAGCGTATTGGCGAACATGCCAAGCGTTTGGGAGTGCATATTAATTTTGCACCTGATTTAGATATTAATATAAATCCCAAAAACCCTATCATCGGTAATCGTTCGTTTGGCGAGGATAGAGAGAATGTGGCGGAAAAGGGTATTGCCTTTATGAAGGGTATGGAGAGAGCGGGTGTACTTTCCAGTGGAAAACATTTTCCCGGTCATGGCGATACGGCTACAGATTCACATCACGCATTGCCCGTAATCAATTTCACTGAAGCAAGACTCGACAGTGTTGAACTTTATCCATTTCGAAGATTGATTGAAGAGGGCCTAAGTAGTGTTATGGTCGCACATCTAGAAGTGCCCGCTCTCGAACTTAAAAAAGAACTACCATCCTCATTATCGGAACAAATAATCACGGGCCTACTCAAAGAAAGAATGTGTTTCGAGGGTCTGGTATTTACCGATGCATTAAATATGAAAGGTGTTACCGATCATGGTAAAAATGGTGATGCCGAGTTGGCTGCCTTCATGGCCGGTAACGATATTCTACTTATGCCCACAGATGTGGAAAAGGCTAAGGAAAAGTTGACTAAGGCATACAAAAAAGGAAAAATTACAGATGAGCGGTTAGCCCACTCGGTAAAAAAGATACTCTTGGCGAAATATAAGGTAGGTCTTGATAATTACCAACCGATCGAAGAGCAAAACTTATTTGGAGATTTGAATTCCCGTTCAGATGATATGCTGTACGAAGAGGCCATTGAGAATGCCATTACCGTAGTCAAAAACAATTTTTTCTTAATGGGTATCAAACGTTTAGAAAATAAAAAGATAGCATATGTTAAGTTGGGCGATGCTGAAAGCGATCCGTTTTTGGAAACCCTATACAAATATGCAAAGGTTACTCAAGTAAATGCCAAAGATATTGCCACCCTTAAAGGTAAATTAAAGAACTATAATTTAGTGATTGTCGGGCATCATAAAAGCAACGAAAGCCCTTGGAAACCTTACAAACTTACCCAAAAGGAACAGCTTTGGCTTCAGGAGATTGCTGAGATGAGAAGCTCCAACCTTATTTTGTCTGTTTTCGCTAAACCTTATGCCTTGCTCGACATTACAAGTTTTGAAAGTATAGACGGGGTAGTCGTGGCCTATCAGAATAGTGAATTGGCTCAAAAAAAAGCTGCGGAACTTATTTTTGGAGCAATACCTGCCAAAGGAAAGCTTCCGGTATCGTCACATAGAGAATTTCCGGTCAATACCCAGATTGAGTTGAAATCGCTTCTAAGATTAGGTTATAGTTATCCCGAGCGGGTCGGTTTTAATCTTGAAAAATTAGCAGAGGTTGATACTTTGGTGAAGCATGGTTTAGATTCGTTAATGTTTCCGGGAGCACAGGTGATGATTGCCCGTAAGGGTAAGGTTGTTTATAACAGGGGGTTTGGTAAGCCAACTTATGACTCAAAAGATAGTATTACAACAGACCACATATATGATTTGGCATCCATCACAAAAATACTGGGAACACTGCCCATGGTTATGAAAATGGAAGAGGATGGAGATATTGCCTTAAACGATACTTTTCAAGATTTAATTCCTGAATACGCTGAATCCGAATTGAAAGATGTTACCGTACTAAAAGCATTGTCCCATTATGGGAGGTTACCGGCTTGGATAGCATTTTATGTAGATACCTTAGATAAGAACCGTAAACCTTCAAAAGAGTTCTATAGAGAAGCTCCTATGGATGGCTATTCCATAAAGGTTACCGATAAACTTTACTTGACCGATGCCTATAAAGATTCAATATATAACCGTATCGGTCGTCAAGATTTAAAATCAAATCGATATAGATATAGTGATGTAGCCTACTACGTCATGAAAAAATATATCGAGGATAAAAAGGGAAAACCGCTTGATAAGTTAGTGGAAGATTTTCTTTATTCACCAATTGGTGCTTCGAACACGGGATATAATCCGCTAAATAAAATATCTAAAGACAGAATAGTACCTTCAGAGGAAGATAAGTATTATCGATACGAGACCGTGCAAGGTTATGTTCATGATATGGGTGCCGCAATGCAGGGCGGAGTAGGAGGCCATGCCGGTCTTTTCAGCAATGCGGAAGATGTTGGTAAAATTATGCAAATGTACCTTCAAGGAGGTACTTACGGTGGTACACGATTTCTTGATTCAAGAACGATAAAAAAATTCAATACCTGTTATTTCTGTGACAAGAATGTGAGACGGGGCGTTGGGTTCGATAAACCTCAGTTAGAAGAAAAAGGGCCTACCTGTGGTTGTGTGTCAAGAAAGAGTTTTGGGCATAGCGGCTTTACTGGTACGTATACCTGGGCCGACCCAGAAGAAGAATTGGTATACGTTTTTCTATCCAATAGAACATACCCTTCGGCATCAAACACACTTTTGGTGAAATCGGGTCTTCGTACCCGAATTCAAAAGGCTATCTATGACGCTATAGAAGATTAGGTGGTTATCTTAACTAAACCTTAACTAATCCGTTTTGAAATTACGTGGTAGCATTACCGACATAGATTGTAGTTTTGGTTAAATTTGAACGATGAAAATAGCTATTGTTTGTTACCCTACCTTTGGTGGTAGTGGAGTGGTTGCAACCGAATTAGGTATTGCCCTTGCCGATAGGGGGCACGAGGTGCATTTTGTTACCTACCGACAGCCGGTGCGTTTAAGTTTACTGAGTAACAACATTCATTTTCATGAAGTTCACGTACCTGAATATCCCCTTTTTCATTATCAACCCTATGAACTGGCCCTCTCCAGTAAACTGGTCGATACGATTAAGCTTCACCATATAGATTTGCTTCATGTGCATTATGCAATACCCCATGCATATGCGGGTTATATGGCCAAAAAGATGTTGGAAGAAGAAGGTATTTATGTGCCTATGATTACGACACTTCACGGTACCGATATAACTTTAGTGGGCAAACATCCATTTTATAAACCTGCCGTTACCTTCAGTATTAATCAGTCTGATGTAGTTACTTCGGTTTCCGAAAATCTAAAGCAAAGAACTTTGGAGTTTTTTGATATAAGGAAGGAGATAAAAGTGGTGCCGAACTTTATAGATAAAAAGAAGTATAGCACTACGTTTACCGATTGTCAGCGTTCGCTTATGGCGGAAGACAATGAAAAAATCATTACGCATATCAGCAATTTCAGAAAAGTAAAGCGCATACCTGATGTTGTAGAGGTGTTTAACCGTATTCAGAAAAAAATACCAGCGAAATTGGTAATGGTAGGCGAGGGGCCCCAAAAAGAAGTTGCAGAACGTTTGTGCGATAACTTGGGAATTTCGGATAAAGTAATCTTTTTGGGTAATAGTAACGAAATAGACCGTATACTATGTTTCTCAGATTTATTTTTGCTTCCTTCGGAATCAGAAAGTTTCGGTCTTGCCGCTCTAGAAGCCATGATAAATAAGGTGCCGGTCATTTCAAGTAACGCCGGAGGTATTCCTGAGGTGAATATTGAAGGGGTCACCGGGTTTTTGAGTGATGTGGGAGACGTGGAGGAAATGGCCAAAAATGCTCTTAAAATTTTAAGTGATGAAGAGGTCCTTGAAAAGTTTAAACAGAATGCAGGAGAATCGGCTCAAAGATTTGACATTTTAAAAGTTCTACCGTTGTACGAAAATCTTTATGAAGAAGCATATAAGAGTAGGTTCGACAAAACTTACGGTTAAAATATCTTTGCTATTAATTTTATTGGTTTTCGTTGCTTTATCCTGTAAAGGGCAAAAAAACAAACCAAATCGAATTTTAAGCGAAAATGACTCAGCGAAGTCCACCTTGACACCGCTTTCGAGTGATTATATAGATAGTACAAGTGTGGAACGTGTATTGGTCATTAGAGACTTTAAAAGTCTTCAGAAGTTGTACTCGAAGATCAATAAAACCAGAAAACCTGGGCTTCCGCTTCCCAAGGTAGATTTTTCAACGAATATGATATTGTTTTATAGGCATCGGAACTTTAATGCCAACACGGCTTCCCGGTTGGTTCTCAGCAAATCAACTCAAGATTCATTATTTCTTACTGAAAGTAAAGGCAACTCATCAAAAGAGTCTAGCTCTTCATTCATGGCACCATTTTCAACATTCCTATTGGACAAAACTGATAAGAAGGTGGTAATCAATTAAGACTTAGATTAGTGGTTCACATGCCGTTAGGTGCATTCCGACGAGAATCAATGCAATTCACATACTTTTTTCAAATACTTGATGAGCACCGGGTATTTTTGTGTAGAGAACGCCCAAATCTTATTCGGTTATGAATCATTTTATAAAAGTCACTCTGGCTTTACTTTGCCTTATATCTCAATCTTCTTTCTCTCAAGATAAAGAATATGAGATTAACTTAACTTCAAAAGATAGTGTGATTGCCCGTTCTTGGCATGTTGGTATCGGATACAATATAATTGATGACTCAGGTGATGTCTTTGATGAGCTTTTCTCGGTCGGTGACCAGTGGAACGCCCTCCCTTATCCATCGCGAATAAATATTGGTAGATATTTTAAAAGTGGTCTCGGTGTTGAAGCTATCGGGTCTTATAATAAATATAGGGTTGGCAAATTAATTGATGGTGAGATTATTCAAGAGGAAATGGACTATTATGGCATAGATTCTAGGCTAACTTATGACCTAATGAAGTTATTGGGTAGAGATTCTTGGTTTGACCCATACGTAGGTGTAGGATTGGGTTATACATCAGCCAGTGAGGAGCCAAGAGGAACTTACAACGCGGTAGTAGGATTAAGGACCTGGATAAGCGAAAAAATAGCTATAGACTTAAATTCTTCGGGTAAATGGAGAATCGGTAATTTGGGCACCAATCACTTACAGCACGCTGCTAGCGTAGTTTATAGATTTGGAATTGAAAAGGAACTATCTAAAAAAGGAGAGAAAAAACTTGCTCAAATTGAAGCTCTTGAGAAAGAAAGGCAAAGAAAGCAAGATTCATTAGAGGCTATTAAGCGCTCAGAAGAAGCTTTAGCTCAAGAATTGGCCAGAAAAAAAATGTTGGCTGAACAAAAAGCTATCGAAGAAGCTAAACTTGCAGCTGAAAACGCCAGGAAAAAGCGTATTGTAGATGAAATTAACGCCCTAGGGCATATTTACTTCGCTCTAAACTCATCGTATCTTTCTGAAGACTCTAGAAAAGTTCTGAAAGGACTTTCAGATATTATCAATAAATATCCTCAGCTAGAACTTGAAATTTCGTCACATACAGATTCAAGGGGAACTAATGAATACAATAGCTGGTTATCGAAAAGAAGGGTTGAAAGAACTTTGAAATATCTTATAACATTAGGGGTTGCGAAAGACAGACTGCAGGTACAGGCGAAAGGAGAAGAAGAGTTGCTAAACGAATGTGACGATGCCACTTACTGTAATGAAGAGAAACATAAAGTAAACAGAAGGTCTGAGTTTGTGATTACTAAATTTTAGGAAATGATTGCCCTTAAGAAATGAGTCCTTTATTGAACCATTTCTTTTTTGCCCAACAATTAAATTTAATGTAGTAATACGTTAAATCAATTGGTTTTGAAGCCCAGTAGAGTCCTTTACTGTATAAGAAAGGCTTTAGCTTAACTAAATATCTAAAGACTTTTTCTGGGGATATTATAAATCTTTTCAATAGAGTAGACTTACTTGCTTTTAATTGTTTTGGATTATAAGCGATACCCACCTTATTTGCGCCTACATTTTGGTAAAACCCCTTTGAGAGTTGATTTATGAACTTAATTTTTTCTTTAGTAGAAAAGATACCGGTACGTAAAGCCATATCTGTCATATAGTCTTGAACCATTTCTTGAGTATAATCAACGCTTCTTAGCTCTTTAAAAAGTTCTTTAAACCTTTCGAACATAAAATCTTGAATGGGTGCAATTAAATGACCGTAATTATATTTTTCATTTTCCTCATGAAACTCCATGGTGGGATTCCTGGAATCTAAATTATAATACAACGTACTGCCATGTGGAGCCGCTAGAAGTTGTTCATACAGTTGCCCGTTAGCCATTAGAATTTCATCTGAAAATGTACTGTTTGGGTAAATAGAGAAGTTCAGTCCAAAACGTTTCGTATCGTTCTCAATATTATAAATTTCCTTGAGTCCTAAATAATAACCGGTAACGGGGATTTTTTTGTTAAAGAACTTATATAGCGCTTCTTGCATTGTACCCCCCCAACCTACATCAACCAAGGTAAGACCTTCGGATTGGTAATTGGCTCCAAAAGAATTCAAGTAACTTATGAAAGCCTTTTTTTGAAGCTGTCTATTATCGGCATAAGCATTTTGAAAAGTGCTATTCGCTCTGAGCAGAAGCATTGCTTCAGAAGTAGGAAATTGAGTGTGCAACTTGTCGGAGGGATAATTTAATTCGTCAATGATTTGTTGCTTAACGTCTGTATCGAAAGGAAACCAATCTAAAAAATGACTCAGCGACATTTCGCCGAATTTCTTTGTTAATTTCTTAAAGTTTTCTTCTTCTAAAGGTTTTAAGGCTAGTTGGGTGGCCGACTGTCTGGATGCCTTTAAATAATGTGTTTTTATTCTATTATCTTCTGGTATCTGGTTTAAATCTTGATAACAATCAAATAGTTTTTTTAAATAGTGACCTTCACGGGCTAAAAAATATAAATTTTTAATACCGTTTTTTTTAGCATTTATATAAAGTCTTTCTGTAAAAAAATAGAAGTGTGTAACATACTCACTAAAGGGGTGTTCGCTTCTCAAACACTTTTTTTCCATTGACTTACAAACCCTATAAAAATCTTTTTTATCGGTACCAAAAAGATTTTTTTTGTTTCTAAACTTGTGCGACCTATGTTTCAAATGAATGGCTGTAACACCATGACGTTTTGCGTTTAAGACATCACTGTTCTTATTATCGCCAATCATTACTACTTCTGAGGGGTCGATATTCAGTTGATTAAGCACGTGCTGATAAAGCGATCCGTTTTCTTTACAAACCCCTTCATTGCTTGAAATAAAAACGTCTCTAAATAAATTCGAAAAACCATGATGTTCAATAATTTTCAAAATGATTTCTTTGGAAAGGTAGAAGTCGGACAAGAGATAGATGTTGTATCCCTTTTCCTTCAGTTTGAATAAATCTTGAATGAGGTTATCGTTTTTAAACTGAACCGAAGTTTCTGCAATAGTGTCAGCCTGTTTAAAAAGTGATTCAAAGACATTGAGGCTCACACCTTGCAAGAGATTGTTGTGTTGCAATCTCAGAAACACTTCGTGTATCAACAAAGTATAGTCAATTTCTAACGAATTTTTGTTTTCCCTAGTAGATAAAAATGTGTGGGCATTAGCTCTTATACTGAAAAGTTGTTCAGATGTAATTTCAACTCCGAGTTCGCGAATAATACATTTTGCCCATAAGCGCAATGTATAGTTCGGGTGTACCGATCGGTGCACGAGGGTATCAAAAAAGTCTGTAAAAATGACCTTTTTTCCATCAAGACTTTTAAATCTTTTTTCTAATCTTGTCAATTGTAAGAGCTAAAAATTTGATTATAGCCCCTTATCTAATGAAAAGTAAGAAGAATACAGGATATCTATGATAAATAGATAGTATGATTTCCTCTCTCAATGTCGCTAGCCATTGATGAGAATTAGATTTTCGTGGGGCATTTGTTTTTAAAGACACTTAATCTTGTTTATGGGGTTTAAGTGTAAATATTTACGATGAAATACAACTCTTAGATGTATTTTATGAAATAATTAAGAATATTCAGTTAAATAGTTTTCTTTAGTATTTAAAACGAGTGCTATTAAATTTAATTGCTTTAGTTTAGTAATTGGTGTTAATTAAAGTTTTTACCTATACCTTGAGTACATGTATGTAGATGATTAGATGATATTTATATCACCAATTCTATAAACATAATTTTTGGGAAGATGTTTTTTAGTCATATATAGGTGAGCATCATTATGAATGTTTAGGCCATTATCTAAAACACCTATGGTTTCCCAGCCAAGTTGATTTGGCGCTATAAAGTCTTTTTTTACATTATCCGCTACGTAATAAAAGTCAGTATACTCAGGCAATTGGTTTTCAATGGCCAAATAATTCTCTTCCGATGGTTTTTCAGAACCAAACTCTTCTGAAATGACGATACAATCAAATGAATTTTCTATACCCAAAGCTTTTAACTTTGCCCGTTGCGTGCCCGTTCTACCATCTGTGATAAGGCCTAGACCTGCTTTTTTCTCTCTTAATTTTTGAAATAGTTCTGCAACCCCTTCGGCCAGTGCAATTTTTGGTTTGTGGTTTCGATAGAGGGTAATTAATTCACTTTTATCAAGATTATGATTCTTTGCCAGAAAATCAAAGACATTCTCGTTGCATCGGTACAATGAGAACATTTGTAAATAAAGTTTGTGCCAACTTTTAGGAGCCGTTTTTAAGGCTATTTCTCGGTAGGCCGATTGTAGGTAGCTGAGTTCATTGTAAAGTGTATCATCAAGGTCGAATACTACCACTGTTTGTGAATTAACCTTTATATCCATGTACTAAAATTTCATCGTCGTAACGAATCATTAGCAAGTCTTTTTCCCAACAGTCAAACGCTTTCTCAATTTTACTTCCTTTGCCGTATTCTTCTATTATCCATTTAGGGTAATTTGCACCTGACAAATAGGATAATGGATACCCTCCTCCAAACCGTGGGTTAATTTCAATGGCGTAAATATTATTGTTCTGACTGTGTAGAAAGAATTGAGCGGTTAAACATCCTATGGCACCATCAACTTTTGCTAATTTTTCTTGTAAAAAGGGTACAAGTCTATTGTATACGGTAAGCGCTTTATATACCTCCCCATCCCTCACTTCTATTCGCTTACGGGGTACAATACATTTTAGCTCATGATCCCTGCCATAATAAAGGTCACATGTGAATTCGTCATATTCATCATGATTTAAATATTCTAAGAACATTAATTTATCATTTTCAAAATGATAATCGGTCAATTCGCTCTCCTCTTTGATTAAGTATGTATCGACACTTCGACTACCATCAATAGGTTTAATGAATAGCGGTAGTTTAAAGTTCTTTTTATCATATTCTCTGGCAACAGAAACCTGATGAGATTCAAAAAACTTATGAATTTCTCTTTTGTCTCGACACTTGCCAACAAACTTTTCTGAGGCAACCAAGGGTATTATACCATTTCTTTCTAAAAGTGATCTTTTTTGCGCAAGAGGAAGTAATTCGGTATCAATTGTTGGAATGATTAAGTCGATATTCCGTTCCGTACACTCCTTTATCAATATATCAAAATAATCAGGTTCTGATAAATAAGGTACTTTAAAGTAGCCATCTGCGATTTGACAAGCACCTGATAAAATCGGGTCAGCATCTGAAGCATAAACCTTGCCTTCTGGAAAGATTTTTTTAAGTTCTTTCTGAAATGCCCTAATAAGAGATACGCGCCTTCCGGCAGAAGATATGAGAATATTCATTTAATGAGGTTATAGAATGACCTGAATATTTTTATAAAAGGATTTATTAATGGTTTTCGGTTGAATATGAACACCAATAAAGAATAACTGAACCCATGATAGTCAGGACCCAAGAACTTCTTTAAAGGGTATGCGTCAATTTTTTTAAAGTTATCGAGCATTTTAGGAATTTCTGAAACAGATATATCAGATTTCATTAACCTGACCAGTAAGAAAAACACAAAAGATTGTTGCCTTGTTTTTAAACGGGTAAGACAGGCTTCGACATTTTCATGACTTTTTGGTAGCCGTTGCATCAGATTGTGATATACATGAGCTGCATTAGCATTGTCATAAATAACTTTGTTGTAATGTTCACGACTTTTATTACGCATGGCAGAAGTCGGTAAAATGCGATATCTATGGGCATCTAGCGACATATGGGCTATTTTTTTAGCCTCGCAAAAAAGTTCTGCCGTAAGTATGGCATCTTCCATCCATTTACCCTCTATGAACCGAATACCAGTGGATTGCATAAACTCTCTATTTATGATAAACCACCAAATCTCGTTATGATATTTTTTATTCGCGATATACGTTAAGCCATCAGAAATTTTTAGTTCATTGTATTCACCATCGAGGTCATCTGAAATTGGGTATTTTTTTTCAAAAACCGATTTGCTGTCAAAACTTAATATGTCTAGATTAAATTCTTCAAGCTTTGATAATAATAGGGGTAATGTGTCTTTCGCTAAGTAATCATCTGGATCTAAGAAATAAATGTATTTACCTTTTGCAATATCGTAGCCGGAGTTTCGTGCTGCGCCTACACCGCCATTTTTTTTATCTAGAACCTTGATATGATTATGAGTGCTTGCGTATGTATGGGCAATCTGTAAAGTTGAATCTTTAGATTCATCATTAACAATGATAATCTCATAATCAGAAGATGACAAGTTTTGGTTCAATAGACTATCTACACATTCTTGTAGATAGAGTTCCATATTGTAACAGGGTATTATTATACTAAGCTTCATACTCATTGATTACCAGTAAAAACTTCCATAGTGGCACTTGTATCTGAACTGATACCATCACTTTTCAAAACCTTTTTTATGGTTAACAGAATTATTTTTAAATCTAACGAAAATGATTGATTATCAACATACCAAACATCATACTCAAATTTTTTACTCCACGAAATTGCATTTCGACCATTTACTTGTGCCCAGCCAGTAATGCCTGGGCGAACTTCATGCCTTCTCTTTTGTTGTTGGTTATATAGGGGAAGATACGAAACCAATAAGGGTCTAGGTCCGACCAAACTCATATCTCCATTGAGTACGTTAATAAGTTGGGGGAGCTCATCAAGAGATGTTTTTCTAACAAATTTACCGGCAGCAGTTAAGCGAATTTCATCAGGAAGCAGGTTGCCCTCTGCGTCTTTTTGGTCGTTCATGGTCTTAAACTTCCAAATGGTAAATATCTGTCCATTTTTGCCAGGACGATTTTGGATAAAAAAAACTTTTCCTTTGTTGGCGAATCCCAGAAATATAAACACTAGTAATAACACAGGAGATGCTATGACTAAAACCGATAAGGCTATGAGAAAATCTAGAAGTCTTTTGAAGAAATGTTTATACATATCAATATTTGATGATACTCAATAACAAATTAAAAACATATATATCTATTATATCTTATCAATAGACAAAGAACCTATAATAAGGATAAAACTCATTTAACCCAACGTATATGCTAATTTATTTATAAGAGAATTTGAAAAATGCTTTACTCATCGAATGCTTACAGCAAACACCCAGGTAACAAAGTCTCTTTAAATTACATTTCTAGAGAATCTATCAATTTCGCGAATTTCTCACAGAGAATTGATTTATCATACGTATTTTCTGCAAGCAATCGGGCATTATGTCCCATTTGTTCACAAATTTTAGGATTTTCTTTCAAATAAGAAATAGCTTTTGCCAAATCACCAGGTTCTTCAGGATTAACATACAGACCACATTTATGATCTTCTACCAAATTTTTAGTCCATCCGGCAGAATTAACTATAATGGCCTTACCCGCCGATAACGAATCAAATAATTTATTGGGAGAGTTAGTTGCAAGAATTGGAATGTTTTGAAAGGTGATTAAAGAAACATCGCAGAGATTGACAATTTCGGATAGTTCTTCCATTGGAAAACTTCCTAAAAATTTTGCGTTCACAAGGTTGTTTTTCTTACAACGTTCTTCCAGTTCCGATTTGGTGGCCCCCCCACCCAAAAAAATAAATTCTATATCCGACTCATCTTTTAAAAGTTCGAGGGCATCAATTATATAATGCATACCATTGGCAATATTCATAGCGCCAAAGTAGGTTACTTTAAAAGAATTAGGCTTTAACCCTAATTTATTAACCAGGTCTAAGTTTTTTTCACGAGACCAAAATTCATCTATTTTTGACATATTCGGAATCATTGAAACTTTATCGTGGGAAATGTTCCTGGCTATAACACCATCATACATTCCGGGTGATAGGGCGACTATATGCTTAGCATTCTTATATATAACTTTTTCAAGAAAGAGAGCTGCCTTAATCATGAAAACATTTTTGAGCCCCCCCATTTGAATCGGTACCTCAGGCCAAAGATCTCTTACTTCAAAAACAAATGGTTTTTTCTTAAACCATTTTAAGGCCAAGGCAGGCAAACCGATTGTTAGTGGAGTGGAGGTCGCTATTACCAAATCAATATCTTTTTCTTTCATAGCAACTGGTATCGACTTAAACACGAAGCTCAAAAATGCTTTAAGTCTTTGGGCAATATTCATGGTTCCGCTATCGTATTGGACGTCAAGGTATATAACATTGATTCCATCAATTTGAATTCTCTCAATATCAGATTCAATTTTTTTGTTCATTGTCAACATGGTCACTTTGTGCCCGTTCTTAATAAGTTCTTGAGCAATCCAATACGATCTGGTACTTCCTGGTTGATATGGAGTATGGAAATACTGATGTAGATATAAAATGTTCATTCTTGTTTCTTTTGACAATCTCGTTAGACACCTCTGACTAGAATTTTTATTTTAGTCTTTATATTTTTTCTGCAATTGATTTCAGCAAATATATCACCAATCCTAGTTCTACCCTAATCGTATGATTATAGTGATATTATTGACCCAATCGAACAATATATAAAAGAGCAGTATTTTGCTTAACTTTTTTTAAAGTTTTGCATGATTGGTTTAACAGAGATTTCATTCCGTTAATCAAGTTATTTTTCGTTTACCAATTCTTTTAGAGTAATTTTGCAGGTTAAATGCCAAGCGACTAATATACTTTTGCCCTTAGGTAAATGTAGGATAAGAAGTTTTTTGTTTGAGACTTAATCTAAACCTGAAATTCGTTTTCAAATAAGATTTGAATTTATATAGTATTTTTAAAAATTATTTATGCAATTCCTACAAAAAATAAACAAATACTGTTTTTTTTTACTGGTATTTTCAGTCACATTCGAGAATTGGGATCCTTTTAATCTCTCTGGTATTGTATCGGTGACTTATATGGCTAGTATTTTATATATTTTATCTTGGCTTCCGCTACTTAAATCTCAATTCCGTCTTTCTTCATTTAAACAATACCTGATTCCTTTAACCTTATTTACAATAATAGGAATTTTCTCTACCGCTCTTAATAGTGGGTATGCAGAATCTTACCAAGATTCTTACGATTTAAGAGTAATCACATTAATAATATTAATGTTCTTGATTGTTAATCATTTTTATAATGATAAGACTTTGGTCTATGAGGCATTAAATATTTATGTCATTAGTATAATTCTGTTATATATTTTGGCATTATCGGGTGTGGGAACAGAGTTTAAAAATGGACGTTTGTTGTTATTTGGAGAAAATCCCAATTCGATAGGTGTTAAAGCTGTAGTAGCCTTCTTAGTTGTGGTATCTAGACTGATTAATGACAAGCTAAGTTTAAAGAAGATATTACTTAATAGTTTATTTGTATTTTCTACTTTGAATTTAATTATACTCACGGGTTCTAGAGGGGCTTTACTATCTGTTTTTTTAGGGTTGGCGGTTTTAATTTTGTTCATGAAAATTACTATCTGGAAAAAAATTCTTCTGACAATTGGTGGTATAGGTTTTTCAATCCTTTTTCTAGGTATAGTTATGAAGACTAATCCTGCTTTTGAACGAAGAATTATGAATACGATTGAAACCGGTGATACAGGTCGTAACGATTTGTGGGAATCCTCTTTGATTATAATTGAAGACAATCTTTTTCTTGGAGTAGGGTTAGCTGGGGCCTTACCTGAGATGATGAAATACACAGGCCGCCTTATTGACCCCCATAACGTTTTTTTATATGTTTTAATGACAACCGGCCTATTCGGTTTTCTGTTCTATCTAATTTTTATTTTAAAACTATGGAAAAATTTGCATCAAAGTTTTAAAAGAAATGGACGTGTTGTTTTTTTGGTTATGTTGGCCGTGGTACTATTCAATATGGGAAAAACAGGCGGTGCAATAGGTAAAATTTTCTTTTGGTTTTTCTTTGCGATTTTGATTGGTTCTACTTTTGATAAAAATGAGGTTAAGAATTCAATGAAAAATTGATTCAAATTAATTTATCCTATATAGAAAATGAAGTTATTTAAAAAGATGGAATTCTCTTATACCATACGCTTAGGTCAAACGTTAAAGTATTGGAGGTAGGGCATATGTGTTAGGTAGTAGAAAACGCTTGATCTCGAAAATCTACGCAGGAGAAAAGAGTTAGTTTATAAGTATTAAAGTATATCGATATAAAAACAATGAGGATATTAATAATTTCTAATAATTACCCTTCTGAAGAAGCGCCGACTTATGGGGTGTTCGTGTATAATCTTGTACAGCAATTTGTAAAATTGGGTCATGAGATAACAGTAATCGCTCCAAGGACTATTTGGAAGAAGCCATTGATTGGCCAAAGGGCAAAACAAAATTATGGTGAAGAATTAGCAACTATTTATAGACCTTACGTTGTGTCTGCATCCAATAAGCAGATATTTAATTTTAATACCCACTTAATTGGTGAAAAGTTCATGGTTAAGGCCGTACGAGAGACTGTTAAAAAGGAAAATCTTCAATTCGATGTAGTTTATGGTCATTTTTTGGTTAATGGAATTATTGCGGTCAAAGCACTATCATATTTAGGTAAACCCATTTTTGTAGCGGAAGGCGAATTGAAAAATATAAATCTCAGAAAAACATATTATAAAGACAGCGATTATCAGAATCTGATATCAAAAATAGAAGGTTTTATTGCAGTATCTCCCCAGATTAAAGATAATCTCATTGAAGTTGGAGTTAATAGTGATAAGATTACAATTAGCCCCAATGCGGTTGATTTTAATCAATTCTTCAAAAGAGATAAGGTTGAGATGCGAATGAAGCATAAATTACCCTTAGATAAGAAATTGGTTATTTTTGTTGGGCGTTTCGTGCACGATAAAGGCCCCTCAAGAGTTCTCAAAGCAGTAGAAAATATTGATAATACAGAAATAATATTTATAGGTGGCGGCAGTGATGAACTTATTAGCGATAAGATAGTTTTTAAGGATAAAGTACCTACAAATGAAGTTCATGAGTACTTATCGGCTGCGGATATTTTCGTATTGCCCACTTTACATGAGGGTTCGTGTAATGCTATCGTAGAGGCAATGGCTTGTGGTTTGCCTATAATTTCATCAGATATACCTGAAATAAGGTTTCAGTGTGAACCAGAATTTTCAATTCTTGTAAACCCGTTGAGTGTTGAAGCAATTCATGAGGCTTTAAACAATACGCTTTTTAATGATGAAAAATTAATGGAAATGGGTGTAAATGCATTGAAATACTCTAAAAAATTCGATATTACTCAACGAGCAAAGAATATTATAAACTTTATGCTACCTAGTGTAAAATAGGGTAATATCGAAATTTTTGTGGCTTGAATTAAACCACTACAACTACTTACCCATTTAAACTTAACCCATAATGACTAAAGTTAATAATCGAAAACCTAGAAAAGAAAGGTTAAGTATTTTTTATGTAAATCCTATGAGTTATAATAATCTTTCCATTTATGATTATTCGCTTTTATCTAATTTGGATAACTGTCATGTAGAATATTTCTGTAGCAAGAAATATGATTATAATATGTTTAATGCTAATTTCAATAAAATATATACATACTCGAGCAAGACAGGGGTATCAAAACTTTTAAGTTATTTATGGTCTCAAATAAGACTTCTAAAGAAAATCAGAAACCACAAGGTAGATACCGTACACTTTCAATGGTTCAAAGTGCCTTATATTGATTACTTAATATTAAAATTAATATCAAATAAGGTTAATATTGTATTCACGGCCCATAACCTACTACCTCACGATTCAGGTGAAAATTACAAGAAAATATTTAGAAAAATTTATGGCACGGTAGATTCAATTATTGTTCACTCAGAGAAAACTAAGATTGAACTAGTCAGTAAATTTGAAGTTAGTGAGAGCAAAGTTAATGTGATTCCGCATGGTATACTTAATCTTAGTGGAGAAGTAGACCACCAAAACATAGACCAAAGCTATTTGAAATTTAAATCTGATTTTAAATTACAGGATAAGGTGATATTTTCAGTTTTGGGTAGTATAAGTGATTATAAGGGCATCGATTTAATAATTGGTGCTTGGAAGAGGCAAAACTTAAGGAGAAATCAAACAGTGAAATTACTTATTGCAGGAAAAGGTGATGCTACTGATTTGAAGGAGTTGGAAAAAATTGATAATTGCGTTATAATGAACAGATTTCTTTCTCCGGAAGAATTTTTAGCCTGCCTCAAACTATCAGATTTTGTTCTTCTTCCCTATAAAAAAATTTCTCAGAGTGGTGTTCTTTTAACTGCCATTAGTGAAAAAAAGAGAGTTATAGTATCTGATGTAGGAGGGTTATCTGAGCCTTTTAAAATAGGAAATATTGGATATGTTCTTGAAAAGTTAACCGTTGAAGAACTGAATCGTGTTATTGTTAAAGCAAGTTTAGAGAAACATAAACTTCCCGATGATAAAATATGGAATGAGATTTACCAATACTATGACTGGTCTAATATTGCTAGACTTACTGAAAAAATTTATTTGAAGAAAACTGGGCAAAAGACCTAATTCTAAGTCTTAATAGTAAGAGTAAACACTTTTTCTGAAGGTTTATAAATAATATTATAGAATAAAATTGAGGTAGGAAAAACGTGAATAAATATTTATCCAGAAAAGATTATAAAATTATGGAACAAGATAAAACTTTAAGAATTAAGAAAGGCACCCTTACGGGTAGTGTGAAAGTGAGCGGAGCTAAGAACAGCTCACTACGGTTACTGGCTGCATCCTTACTTACCAAAGGATCTATTGAACTTAAAAATTTTCCAAATGGACTTTTAGATGTTCAAGTTCATTTAAATATGCTTGAGGTGCTTGGTAAAAAATGTAAGGCTATAGGGGATGAAATTACCATTGAGGAAAAAAACCCAACTATAACTACTTTAGAATGGAGTGGTCGCTCAATACGCAATACACTTTTGATATTGGGTGCGCTTACTGCTCGTCATGGCTATGGTAGAGTGCCTCTTCCAGGTGGATGTAAGCTAGGGGAAAGAAAATATGATTTGCATGTCATGTTGCTTGAGAATTTGGGAGCAAGAGTATGGGAAGAAGGAGATTATCTTTGTGCTGAGGCTAAAATGGGCTTAGTGGCCAAAGATATACATCTACCGATGCGATCTACCGGAGCTACTGAGAATTCGATAATATGTGCAAGTTTAGCGAAGGGGACCACTACAATATGGAATCCACACATTAGACCTGAAATCATAGACTTAATTGATATGTTGACAAAGATGGGAGCCAAGATAGAGGTGTTCGGTCAAAAATGTATAGTGGTCGAAGGGGTTTCTGAACTATCAGGCGTGAAGCATACTGTTATCCCAGATAACATAGAAGCTTTAACTTGGGCAATTGGCGCGGTAATAACGCAGGGGGAGGTCGAAATTGAAAACTTTCCTTTTGAACATTTAGAGGTTCCACTTGTATATTTGCGAGAGAGCGGAATGAAATTTTATAGAGGTGGTACAAGTTTGATAGTGAAAGGTGGAGAAGCATACCCAATTGAGATTAGTACCGGTCCATACCCCGGTATAAATTCTGATATGCAACCATTATTTGCAATTTATGGAGCTATGTCCAATGGAGTTTCGAAAATTGTCGATTTGAGATTTCCAGGTAGATACGGATATGCAGAAGAATTAGCGAAAATGGGTATGGAATATAAAGTTGATGGAGATATGCTGGTCATTAAAGGTGGTAATCGATTAAATGGTGCAAGAGTGAAAGCATTGGATTTGAGGGCAGGCATAGCCCTACTTTTGGCAGGTTTAACGGCAGAAGGAGAAACTATTATAGAAAGTTCTTGGCAAATTGGTAGAGGGTATGAAAATTTAGAAGAAAAATTGAGTGGGTTGGGAATTACTATTTAAGGAAGTGGAATGAATTCTCTAAGAAAAACATATTTCGATATTAAGAATGATTTAAGGTCGAATAGGGTTACGTTAAAAGTTTTTGTCATAAATTATATTTACAATTCGCAATTCAGGGTCTTGCTTAATCATCGTATTGGTAAGTATTTTTCAAATAGTAGCTTTTTCTTATTTAAGCATCTAGGGGCATATTATAAAAAAGAATTAATAGTAAAGAGGAGTTGTGATATTTCCTATAACGCAGTAATCGGTAAGAAATTAACTTTGCCTCATCCAATAGGAATAGTCATAGGTGATAAAGTTCTTATAGAGGATAATGTTACTATATTTCAACAAGTAACCCTTGGTAGTCATGGTAAAAAAAGCAGAGAGAAACAATATCCTATAATCAGAAGTGGAGCTAAAATTTATACCGGTGCTAAAATTATAGGAGGTGTTACCATTGGTGAAAATGCAATTATTGCAGCTAATTGTGTTGTTAATATTGATGTGCCACCTAACACTGTTGCTGTTGGTATTCCTTGCAGAATTTTAAATAAAAAAGAATGAAATCTTTCGTTTCAGATTTGTTCAGTGTTGGCATATCAAAGGTTCTGATGATTCTTTTTGGGCTTACTACTTCTATCATAGTTGCACGTACTTTGGGACCTGAAAAAAATGGAATTATTGCGGCTTTAATGGTATACCCTTCGTTATTTATGAGTATAGGCTCGTTGGGAATTAGACAATCAACAGCGTATTATTTAGGAAAAAAAATCTTTAATGAACGAGATATAAAAACTGCAATCACCCAAATTTGGTTTATGACCGCCTTTTTGAGTGTAGTAGTTTGTTTTTTATTAATGAGATACCTAAGTAAGTCAGGTGACAATCTTGATTTTGTGCTTTTGGCCCTTGTCCCTATTCCCTTTTCATTGTTTGCTACCTATAATACCGGTATTTTTCTTGGTAAAAATCAAATCAGTTCATTTAATAAGATTAATTGGATACCTACACTCATTTTACTCCTGTTGACAGGTTTACTTGTTTGGTGGTTGTCTTATGGTATTGCAGGTTATCTGATAGCAATGATTGGCGGACCGCTTTTTATATCCGTTGCTTTGCTTTATAGAAATAAGTTTGCTAGTGCGTTTAGCCTAAGATTTCGCTGGGGTATTATTAAAAAGATGTTAGGCTTAGGTCTTATTTATGCCTTTTCTTTGTTGGTAATTAATTTGAACTATAAGTTAGACGTAATTCTTTTAGATTATCTGAGTGTCCCTTTAGAGACGGGCATCTATTCAAAGGGATCAGCTATTACGCAATATTTGTGGCAAATTCCTATGCTCTTAAGTACTATCGTATTTGCAAGAAGTGCAGTTTCTAAAGATGATAAGGCTTTTTCATACAAAATAACCCAACTTCTCCGATTATCTTTAGTTGCTATAGGTATAGGTTCTTTAGTACTTTTTTGTTTTTCGAAATTCATTATTATTGGCATGTTTGGAGAGTCTTTCGAAGGAAGTGTAAGTGTACTAAATATTTTACTACCTGGTGTTCTATTGCTAACCTTCTTCAAGGTAATGAATATGGATTTGGCAGGTAAAGGTAAACCATGGGTTGCTTTAAAGGCTATGGTGCCAGCTCTAATAGTCAATATAATTTTAAATTTTGTATTAATACCAGATTACGGAGCTGATGGAGCGTCCTTTGCTTCTACCATTAGCTATAGTTTAGCAGCTATTTTTTTTCTATTTTTTTATAGCAAAGAGGTTGGTATACCTGTTAAATCTATTCTTTATTACAAAAAGAGTGATTTTATACCGGTATTTAAACTGATTAAAAAATTGCGAGTCTAAATGTGCACTTGAAATTCTTTAATCAACGAAATGAAAACCTAACGGCATTTGTATTCTCCATAAAGAGCGTTCTTATGAAAGTATTATTTATAATTTCAGTATTAAAACAGGGTCGAGGTGGTCACTATCATTCCCTTAACCACATATCAAGAGAAGTTGGAAGTCGAGAGAGTGTAGGGATTTTATCTCTGGGTACATCAAAAAGCGATATTCTAATAAATAACCCATATTTTAAAGGACACATACATTTCAATGGATTAAATATTTGGTATTTAAAGAAAGAGTTGTCCTCCGTACTTTTAGAGCTCAAACCAGATATTATTCATTTTTTTGATTCTAACGCTTATAATATCTGCAAACTATTTGTTAAAAAAAAGTTCAAATTAGTAACTAATTTATGTGGTGGACCAAACCCAGCTGACCATCCTAAAGTTGAGAACTTAGTTCTGTTCAGCAAAGAAAATTTAATGTGGTTTGAATCGAGAGAAAAATATAAAAACACCTTAAAGAAGTTAATACCAAATCGCTCTTCAAAAATAACCGTTCACTCCGAAGCTGATATTAGTAAAGATACTTCTAAATTTTGTTTAGTAAGAATAGCCCGAATAAGTCATTTTCATTTTAATAGTATTAAACAAACTGTAAATCTTGTTAAACTACTTAATGAACAAGAATTTAAAATACGGCTTTATTTAATTGGTACCATTCAAGATCAAGATGCATTTGTGAAGTTGTTTGAGCTTATAGAGGGTAGGGCGGATATAACTTTACTTACTGATGATAGATATACCAAAGAAGCTTCTAAAATGCTTTATTTGGCAGACGCTGTAATTGCGACTGGAAGAGGTATAATGGAAGGTGCTTCTCTAGGCTTACCCGTATTAACCCCAGCAAAAAACTCAGAAATCCCTATTTTAATAAATGATGAAAATTTCGAAAACTTTTTCAGCACTAATTTTTCAGAAAGAAATGTAGCTAGTGCTAAAGATTTGAGGGATAACCTGTATAATATAAAGCGTCTTACTCAAGACCATGCTTATTATGATGATATGTATAATTTCTCATTGCAAATATTTAAAAATAATTTTGACGTTAAAGAGGCTTTGTTAAAATACACGGAGATGTATGAATTGAGTTTAGAGAATACATATAGTGTATCTGTTTTCTCGGATGTTTACTTAAAAATTAGATCATTGTATCATTTTTACTTAAGTTGAAAATAGAAATTCTCCATATCAAACATTGTTATAAGTTTGAATTAGATTTAGTATAACCCCTAAATTATCTTATCTACGGATTGTGTGCAATGGGAATTCACTCGATAAAGAATTCTATATTAGCTTAGGCAGCATAAATTGATTGAATTTTCATTTTTAGTATTTACACAAAATAATCGGTCAACCTTTGAAATAATTATTATAAGGTATAATTGATTTCGTGTTAGTTGTACAGTTTTATTTGCCATTTATAGAAATTTTCTAAACTCAAGACGATATTTTCATACTTTAATGCTGTGCTAGGTAAAAATGTATTCGAAAATAATAAGGGAGTTTTTATAGTAGCCCAATCTTGGCCCTGTATGCCCTATGGCGGTTCAATTGCGATTACGGCCTCTTTACGTCAATATTGTAAGTTTTTTGATGATGTTGTATTCATATGTCTTGGAAAGGATGAAATATCACAAAATGCTGCTGAAACCTTTCCCACTGTCCATTTTCATTTTATCCACGTTCACAAAAAAAGTCTGACAAATCGTTTTCTTAGATCAATATTTTTAAATAGACCTGCCATTACTTTGGGTATGGGCGCAAATTCAGTTTTTTATAGTATTGTAGAAATTTTAAGCACTTATTTAACTAAAGAAAATTTATATAAATATGTTGGAATTGTTGAAGATAATGTTCCAGGTATTCATTTAATAAAATTAAAAGAAAGATACCCTAATATGTTATGGGCCTTTAAGAGCCATGATGTCTTGCATAAGGCTTTTTCAGTGTTTAAATCTACAGGAAATCCATTTTTTCGTTTAGCATGGTGGCATGAAATTGGCAAGATTTATCAATTTGAGTATGCTTTGATAAAAACAGCAGATGTAAAATGGGCAATAACTAAAGATGATTTGATTTTGAGTGAAAAATGCTATGAAACCAATTTTGATGGTGTTTTTGATTCAGATATAGATTTAAGCAGGTATGAAAATATTCGAACAGGTAAATTAAATAATATAATTTATTTGGGTTCCGCTGATAGTAGGAAAGGTCATGGAATAAAAATGTTTATGAAAAATGTATGGCCTCAACTTTTGGACCGGTATTCAAATCGAATTGAATTAACATTAGGAGGTAGGCAAACAGAAATATTTCATAACCAAAACATAAGGGTTTCTGGTGTTGGTTTTATTAATGATGAAATTACTTTTTTAGGCAAAGGTGCTATATTCATAAATCCTCAAGTTGCTGGTTCAGGGCTAAAATTGAAGAGTATAATTGCAATGGCTGCCGGTAAAGTATTAGTTACAACTGAAAACGGCGCCCTTGGACTGGACGGTATTCCAGGTAAACATTATTGTGTTGCAAAATCGGATGAGCACATGATTCAAATAATTTCCCATCTAATGGATAATCCTTCTTACGTCAAAAAAATAGCACTTGATGGACAAGAATTTGCTAAAGAAAGGTTTTCAAGACAGGCGTTTTCAGAAAGGGTACAACCATTATTAATTGATTATTGGAAAAAAGCTTTCTAAAAAGATGAATAGAGTAGAGAAAATTGTATATGATTTAGTGAAAAAAAAACCAAGAATTAAATTCTTTTTGCGCAATACATATCAGACCCTATGTGATTTCATTCCCGTTAAAAATGAAATTTCACGTTTTCCGATAGAAGTCAGGGAAGGTTTCTTTTTTGGTTTTCATGATAAATGCCCGTTCTCAGCAGATGATACAATGCTTCTTGGTTGTATGTTTAGCATACCTTTGAGAATGCCGCGGTCAGATGATAAGCTTACTATAGGGTATTTCAATGGTGATAATTATTCTAGCTTCAATAAGTTTTATGAAACGCGTTCATGGAACTGGCATCAAGGTTGTCAGTTGCAATGGAGGGGTTCTTCAAACGAGTTAGTATTTAATGATTTTAATGGTAAAATAAATCATGGCAAAGTGTATAACATAAATACATCTGAGTTTAGAGATTTATCTCGAGCAATTTCTACAGTGAGTTCTGACGGTTCATGGGCAGCTGGGTATAGTTTTGAAAGAATACATAGGTATATGCCAGGATATGGATACCCCCATGGCCATAGAAATGATATTGATAATGTGGCTCCGGAGACGGATGGACTCTATTCTGTAGATATGGAAACAGGGAAGTCTTCTTTGATAGTAAGCATATCTCGAGTTGCGAGTTTTGAACCGAATATAGAAATGATGAAGGGTGGTAAACACTTCATTTCTCATGCCATAATATCTCCAAATAGTAAACGTGTCATGTTTTT
The DNA here is from genome assembly GCA_002813285.1 of Flavobacteriaceae bacterium MAR_2009_75. NCBI lineage: Bacteria > Pseudomonadati > Bacteroidota > Flavobacteriia > Flavobacteriales > Flavobacteriaceae > Flavobacteriaceae bacterium MAR_2009_75. Next base: position 467,183 of record PHTZ01000001.1, on the reverse strand, counting down.
GCATAGATGGGTGAAAAACGATTTGAGACATCGTTGGTCACGAATGTTTACTTGTGATAAAGATGGTGGCAATCTATATCTCTTTCCCACTCATGAAATGGTTTCGCATATGGCTTGGAAAAACGATGGAAAACTCTTGGCTTATTGCCGCTTAAAAAATGAAATGGAGGGGTATGTATTGTTTGAAGATCAAAATATTACTAATTATGAATTTATAGGAAAAAACCATTTTACATCAGATGGTCACCCTTCGTTTGACAAATCGGACAAGTGGATGATAACCGACACCTATCCAGATAGATTTAGGAGGCAAAAACTACTTTTATTTGATACAAAAAGCAATCAGGTTGAAGAACTAGCTCTTCTCAAGCACTATAAAAAATATAGTCAATCCACAGAATTAAATGCTCGACTTTCTTGTGACCTTCACCCTCGGTGGAATCGTGAGGGGTCAATCGTTTGTTTCGATTCCGTACACACGGGCAAACGATCCTTATGTACAATGAATATCAAACAAATAACGCATGGCGATGATTAGAGCAATGAATAAAGCAATAATTTCTGAATTTATGGATAAACAGGACGACCATCGGCTAAAATTTTTGCGTTTAATGCCGCAATACCTATAGCTTGAGGGCCGAAGAAATTCAAATGAGACTTATCATAATGAGCTTTAATCTTATTTTGAAGTTTTTGACTATAGCGTGCTAAATTTAGCCATTCATGAATTTTACCTTGAGAACCATTACCTCCCGTACCGTCAATATTTCTTTTGATATGATCAGTATTCGAATCTGACCATATAATATCTACGGTTTTAATTAGCGCGTTCATATCGCTTTTATTCCAATACATGCCATTTTCAAATGCTAGCAACCAAAAGCTAACAATTGCACCGCCATGAGAAGTATCCTGTATATCAGAACCATGGCGCCCCCATGTTTTATCCCAAGCATAAGCCGAGGAGTTTTTCGGGTTTGGATAAATCTGATTTCGGAAGTTTGATGGCTCACCAGGCATAGTGCCAAAAGACATATTCTCAAACACTTGCTTATACTTGTTTTTCTTGGTGATAAGATATAACTCCATACCTATTCTTGCCCAATGAGAAGACATATGTGTATTCGATCTATAAATCTTAGACGAATGTTGGGAATCATATCTTTCCCAAATATGCTTTTCAGAAAAAGCCAATAAATCGTTAAGCTGATTTTTATATTTAGAGCTTGATTTGATATTTGAAGATTGATGCATTATCCTTAAAAGAGTAGCTACAACTCTCCAATAGTGGGTATCCCATAAGGCATATTCATCTCCATCATGCGCAGGCCATCCCAAGTAACCACCTCCTACAGATGTCGCTTTGTCAACTGTTATGCCGACAATATCCAAAGCTGTATCTAAATACGAATTATCACCAGTTGCTTGCCATATAGAGGATAATCCATCAATATAAAGGCCAAGATAATAATACTCTTGATTTTTACCTCTACTATTGGCCATGGAATAAGCTTTAGATCTCTCCGAAGACCATTTCGAATCAAACAGGTTCTGCCAATATCTGACATCAGCACTAGTTGAAGGGGTTTCAGGGATAGGTTTTGGTTCAGCAGTAATAGTTATTGAATTGGTATGTTTTAATCCCTCTTCATCTCTAACGGTTAGATTAACCTTATATGTTCCGGGTTCTTCGAATGTTAGCTCCGGGTTCTCTTGATTAGATGTACCATAAACTCCGAAATCCCAAGAATATGAAACTATGGCCTTGTCATCGGAAGAATTTCTTCCTGAAAACTTAACCTCTAAGGGAACCTCGCCCTTACTGACATTTGCCTTGGCTACAGCAATTGGAGACTGGTTAGCGGGCTCAGAAACCACAATTGTCATTGTCGTGTTATCCTCTAAACCTTCTTCATCTTTTACGGTAAGCTCAACTTCAAAAGTTCCAGGTTTCTTAAATATGTGTTTTGGATTCTTTGAAGATGAAGAGGATCCATCCTTGAAATTCCATTTATAGCTTTTGATTGATTTATCATCAGTTGAGTTACTAGCTCTGAATGAGATTTCTAAAGGTAATTCACCACTTGTAACATCAGCCGAGGCTTTTGCAATTGGCGCTTCATTTTTAGGCTCTTCCACAGTAATAGTTACACTTGTGGTATCCTTAAGACCTTCTTCGTCCTGTACCGTCAATGTAACTTTGTAAACTCCGGCTTTATCAAATGTATGTGAAGTATTTTTTGAACTAGAGTTCGAATCATCATCAAAATCCCATGTATGGCGTACTATACTCTTGTCGTCACTAGAATTGTTTGAATCAAATTTAATTTCTAAAGGGGCTTCTCCCTTGGTTTTATTAGCTTCAATTCTGGCGACGGGCTTTTCATTTACTGGCTCTGCCGTTGTCTCTTCCTTCACCTCTTCACCCTCTGAGACCGTCTCCTCCTTGATTTCTTCATCCTCTGAGACCGTCTCCTCCTTGATTTCTTCATCCTCTGAAACCGTCTCCTCCTTGATTTCTTCATCCTCTGAGACCGTCTCCTCCTTGATCTCTTCATCCTCTGATACCGTCTCCTCCTTGATCTCTTCATCCTCTGAGACCGTTTCTTCCTTGATCTCTTCATCCTCTGAGACCGTTTCTTCCTTCACTTCTTCTTCTATTTCAAGATTTTCTTCTGTATCAATAGGAGTATGTTCAGTAATTGAAGATGGATTTAAGACATATTGGTCAATTCTACCTGCATCAACTGGTGCCTCATAGGTAATAATTAGCAATGGAGGCTCTACAGTTGGGTGTTCTTTAGAGGCGATGGCTAAATCATCTCCTTGAGTATGTACTAAAATCAAAGTAGTACTTTCCGGAGATATTTCCTTAGAATTCAAAACTACTATTTCCGTTTGCCCAACCTTATAATCTTTGTCGACTGTTCCGACTATATTTAAGGGTTCTGGTGCAATATCAGCATTGATATCTTCCTCTGTCCAAGAATCAGAATCACCTGTATGTACTTCAATCAAGCCATCACCAGAATCTTTCTGAACGGTAAATTGAAAATGAGCCTCTACTATTTTTCCCTTTATACTATCTACGGCACTGAGGTCATATAATAAATAGCTTGTTCTTTTATTTTCTTGTAACCGGATTAATTCATGATTAAAACCGCTTCCGTTCTCTATGTATGCATCTTCTAACGGTGAAAAAGCAGCTGTACGGCTCTCAATAACAATATTTTCTTCTTTCGCCTCTTCATCGTTTACGACTACTTCATCAGAATCAAATTTCTCATCTTCTGAAGCTTCTTCAGAGTCATCATTTTCTATGATAGACTCCTCAGAAATTAAAACAGGAGAGTTTTTAATAGCATCATAAAATGAATCTTCATCTTTATTACAGGAAAGACACAAAAAAATAAATAAGAAATACGAGCAAAGAAAATTCTTTGCATTGGTTGTGGGGTTTAATTTCATATTAAAAGTAGACCTTTTGCAAATTGTGGGGTTTAGAAAGAAACATCTTTTTGAAACATCGTTCAAAAGCGATATTTACCGATTAAATACGAGGCAAAAATAGACTTTGGTCTTCTGTATACTAAAAATTAACTTTTTTTTAAGACAAAAGGTATGCGGTTGTAGAAAATAACTTTTGATATATACGTATAATCAGTTTTAGTTATCAGTATTTACTTAATAAATTATAATCGTATAAGTATTTTGTATTATTGGGAAATTAACTAGATTTAAATATCCAGTTAAATCAATTCAATTTATTTATAATAGAAAGGCCACTCTTATCGAAGAGTGGCCTTTTCAAATTATGAAATATATTAAGTTAATTTTCTGGATATATGGGTCTTCCATCTGTAAGTATTTTAGCGTTTAGTGCTCCAATACCCAAAACTTGAGATCCGAAAAAGTTAAGATGTTTACCGTCATACGTTTCTCTAAGTCTTTTTTGAAGTTTAGCGTCATATCGGGCCAGATAAAACCACTCATGCAATCTACCAGGATTTGTGTATCCACCAGAGCCATCCACATTATTTTTAATTCTTGAAGGATCAGATTCAGTCCAAAAAATATCCATGGATTTTCTAAGTGCATCCATATCAGCTCTATTCCAGTACATGCCATTTTCCTCAGCAAGAACCCAGAAGTGAACTATTGCCCCTGCATGAGAGATGTCTTGCATATCTGAACCTTTTGAGACTCCCCACGATTTATCGAAAGCGTAAGCTGCAGAGTTTTTTGGATTTGGAAATAGTTGATCTCTTAGGTTGGAAGGATAACCCTCCATTTTTCCGTGAGATATATTGTCAAAAACTTCTTTATATTTCTTTTTTCCCGTTACAATATATAACTCCATTCCTAGTCTTGCCCAATGGGAAGCCATATGTGTTCTGGATCGATAAAGGCTACTTCTTCCATAAGATTCATATCTATCCCATATGTGTTTTTCTGAAAAAGCTAATAGTTCTTCATACTTGGATTGATAGCCTGAGGCTCGTAAATTTGGGGATTCGTGCATGATTCGCACTAAAGTAGCTACGTGTCTCCAATAAAAGGTATCCCAAAGATTGTATTCGGTGCCATCATCTGTGGGCCAGCCGAGAAACCCATTTCCAACGGAAACGGCATCTTCTATAGTGTTATCTATAAGCTCTATGGTAGTGTCGAGATATTCGTTATCTCCTGTCGCCTGCCACATTGCAATTTGACCGTTAATTAAATGTGCTAAAAAATAATATTCTTGTCTTTTATTCCGACTTTTTGATCTGGCTTCCGCATTTGAGGCATCGTCTTCTTTCCATTTCAAATCAAATCGTCTTTTCCAATGTAGAACATCATCGTTCATTTGAGTAATAACTACTGTGGCTTCTTGTTTTGTAGTTGAACCATCTTCTTCTTCAGTTTCAGTTGTGTAGGTGAAAGAGTCTTCTGACCCGTTTACTTCATTATCTGGTGCTTCAGGAGTATCTTGATTTTGAGTAACCTCTTCATTGACCTCTTCTTGCACGACTTCTTCGCTATCGGAATCGTTATTATTATCAGCGTTAGTTTCTTTAGTTGTTGGTATATAAGTTAAGGTGTCATCTTCATTAATTACTACTATTCCGTTTTTCGGGTCGGTAGTTTCAATAATTTTGACATCATCGGGGTTGGCAATTATGTCGTTAGACAATACATCAAGAATTAATTCGTCCGAATTATTCGAAGAGTAGTAGTCGTCTTTCAATATGGTAATCTGCATTTGATTTTCTAAGCTGTCAGATACAACCAAATCAGTTAATAAGTCCGTATCCTTACTACAAGAGATACTTAAAATAAGGGTAAACAAAGGTACCATCAACTTGATGACATTTAAATTAGAACTTTTCATAAGTAGGTTAAATTTTTGAGCTTTAGCTTTGGGACGCCGTAATTAAAGTCGTTAGGGCCTTTGGGAAAACACTATAGACTATTGTTAGTTTAAGTATTATATAACTGAAAAACACTATCAAGTTTATAACTTGAAATAGCTTAGAGTACCATGATAATAATCTAAGAGGTCGATTCTACAATTTTATAACTAATAGTATTACGAAATGTTGTTTAACGGTAGATTTTATAGATGAAATGCATGCCAATTGATAAAATAATCGATGAAATACTAAATACTTACAATTATTGTAAGATTTATTTTATTAAATAAAGTATTTTTTTGATTAGTATTTTGATGTTATGATATATTTTGACTGAAGCTTTTAAGCATTTTTTGTCTACGGAATATATTAAAAAGCTAATGCATATAGGTTAGAGTGGAGAAGAATTTTCAATAAGGCTTCGAAACTTACTCGGAGTTTGAAACTTCAAACCTTAAGGGACGATAATGCTAGAAATCTAAAAGGTCCTTTACATTATAACACATTGTTTACAGGAAGTAAAGTCTTTATATATTGCTTATTATATTTAAGAGGGGCATCACTTAGTTAATATTTGAGTATAGAAAACATTGTAAGGGTTATGAAATTAGTATTGGAAGGGTGGAATTAATAATCAGCGTATCAACCATTCCGATAGGTGCTTGCTATATGGTTTGAAAATCTATAAAAAAATTAGACGGAAAAGTCGATAGTCATACACTTACTATAATAATGCACTACATATTAGTATCATTTAATTTTATAAACACAGGAAATAATTCAATTATCTGATTATTGATTCGATAGAAACAATGACGAAAGGAAGAATTTTATAGTGATAAATTATAAACATCCAATTTGGTAAAAAAAAACCTACGGAGCTAGCTCCGTAGGTGTAATATTATGTTTTAAGATTTCAACTTTGTTTTATTAAAATTAATCTCGATTAGTATACTTATAGTCTCCCATCAACAGGAAATTTAAGTATACTCTTAACATCATATAATACTCCATTTTCGTTCAGACAAGATTTAATATCCATCTCCAAAAATTCTTTATGGGCTACAGTTAAAACTACCGCATCATAAGTCTCATTCGGTAAATTTTTGGTAGTCTCTATTTGATACTCCCTCATAACTTCAGAACTTGAAGCCCAAGGGTCTAGAATCGTGATTTCCGTTCCATATGACTTCAAATTATTGATGACATCTACCGCTTTCGTATTTCGAACATCAGGACAGTTCTCTTTGAAAGTAATTCCTAAAATAAGAATTTTAGCGTTCTTAATTTTAATATCTCTTTGAACCATCAACTTTATAACTTCAGAAGCAACGTATTTTCCCATTCCGTCATTCATTCGTCTTCCGGCTAAGATAATTTCTGGGTGGTAACCATATTCTTGAGCTTTCTGTGCTAAATAATATGGGTCTACACCTATACAGTGTCCACCAACTAGTCCTGGCTTGAAGGGTAAAAAATTCCATTTCGTACCTGCCGCTTTTAGAACTTCGTCTGTGTCAACCCCCATGAGATTAAAAATTTTAGCCAGTTCATTTACGAAGGCGATATTAATATCTCTTTGGGAATTTTCTATAACTTTAGCAGCTTCCGCAACTTTAATACTTGGGGCTAAATATGTTCCCGCTGTAATAACGGAAGCATATAGCTGGTCTATTTTTTTTCCTATAATTGGGGTTGATCCAGAAGTGACCTTTAAAATCTTTTCTACCGTGTGCTCTTTATCTCCAGGATTAATTCGCTCTGGAGAATAACCAACAAAAAAATCTTGATTGAATTTTAGATTGCTAACATTTTCAAGAACGGGTACACATTCGTCTTCCGTGGCCCCTGGGTAAACGGTAGATTCATAAACTACAACGTCCCCCTTTTTTAATACAGCACCTACAGTTTGACTGGCTTTGTAGAGGGGCGTTAAGATAGGTCGATTAGTACTGTCAACAGGAGTTGGTACAGTAATGATATAATAAGTACAGTCCTCGAGATTTTTTGATTGACTTGTACAAAATAGTCCCTTTTTATCTGTGGGGCTGTCGACTAAAACTTTTTGAAGTATTTCATCACTTACTTCTAATGTGGTGTCGGTTCCAGATTGTAGTTCATTTATTCTACTTTGATTAATGTCAAAGCCAACTACGGAATATTTTGTGGCAAAAAGCCTAGCGAGTGGCAAACCTACATATCCTAAGCCAATTATTGCTATTTTAGGTGAATTCATACTTGCTTAATTTAAATTATGCCAATACCAGTCCATTGCTGACTTTAGGCCAGTCTTGATGTCGTATTGGGGATTATATGCTAATTTTTCACGGGCTTTCTCTATTGATGCCAGTGAATGTGGAACATCTCCTTTCCGTTCTGGACCATATACAGCATCTACCTCCATTATTTTGGAATCATAAGCCCCCAAATATTCCTTTAAGAAGGTTACCAGCTCCTTTAGATTGGTGCGTTCTCCATATGCCACATTGTAAACGGTGTTTATGGCTTCCTTATTGTCTGTCATTAGTGCTCTTAAATTCATTTCAATGACATTATCAATATATGTGAAATCCCTGGAAAAACTCCCATCTCCATTGATGATTGGAGATTCATGATTCATTAATTGAATGGTGAATTTCGGAATTACTGCTGCGTATGCACCGTTCGGGTCTTGTCTTCTGCCAAAGACATTAAAATAACGGAGGCCAATGGTTTCCAAACCATACGCTTTGGAGAAGACTTCAGCATAAAGTTCGTTAACATATTTGGTTATAGCATAGGGAGATAAGGGTTTTCCGATAATTTCCTCTTTCTTGGGCATAGATTTAGAATCTCCGTAGGTGGAAGAGCTGGCGGCATAGACAAAACGTCTGACGTGAGTGTCTCTAGCAGCTACCAACATATTTAGAAATCCTGAAACATTTACTTCATTACTGGTAATTGGGTCGTTTATTGAACGAGGAACTGATCCTAGAGCAGCCTGGTGGAGAATATAATCTACATTTTCACATGCTTTTTCACAGATTTCCAAGTTTCGAATGTCTCCCTCAATAAGGGTGTAATTTTCGTTTTCCAGAAACGGTTGTATATTTTCTCTTTTTCCGGTAGCAAAATTATCTAAACAGATAACTTTATTACCATTTTTAAGTAAAAATTCGCTAATGTTGGAGCCGATAAAACCGGCACCTCCAGTTACTAAAATTTTATAATTTGATGGAAAGTTGATGTTAGCAAGTGCCATTTGTAATTAGATTTGATTTATAAACCTTTTCTTTTAAGACCTTAAGTTCTTGAGAATAGTTTTGTGTTTATTACTTGGTGTAATAGGAATTGTACCAATCCACAAACTTTTGAACACCTTTGTTCACTTGGGTATCCGGTCTATAATTATAATCTTTGATTAAATCTGTAACATCTGCCCAGGTTCTTTCCACATCTCCGGGCTGCATGGGCATCATGTTTTTCTCCGCTCTTTTTCCCATACTGTTTTCAATGGCTTCAATAAAGTCCATCAATTTAACCGAATTGTTATTACCGATATTATAGACTTTATATTTATCTCTTTTATTTGGGGAATTTGTAATGATTCTATAAACTCCCTCTACTATGTCGTCAATATAGGTAAAATCTCTTTCCATTTTACCATGATTAAATACCTTGATGGGTTTGCCGTTCGCTATGGCATCGGTAAAAAGAAATAAGGCCATGTCGGGTCTTCCCCATGGCCCATAAACCGTGAAAAAACGTAATCCGGTAGTGGTGATATTAAAAAGATGGCTATAGGTGTGCGCCATTAGCTCATTACTCTTTTTACTTGCGGCGTAAAGACTAATAGGGTGGTCAACACTATCATCGGTTGAAAACGGTACTTTTTCGTTAAGACCATATACACTAGAGCTCGAGGCATATATTAAATGCTCAACCTTATTATGCCTACAACATTCCAAAAGGTTCAAATACCCTACAATATTACTGTCGATATAGGTTTCAGGATTTTCTATACTGTAACGGACCCCTGCTTGAGCAGCAAGATTGCAAACTTTAGAAATTTTTTCTTTTTTAAAGAGTTGGGGTAGGGCATCTCTATCTTCTAAATTCATACGAACAAACGAAAATTTTTGTTTATGAATTGAGCTGTGAAATGTTTCTTTAAAAATTTCAGCGTTTTCTCGCGAGATTCCTAATTGTTTTAGGCGGTCATATTTTAAGTTGACATCGTAATAATCATTTAGATTGTCCAAACCTATAACATCATAGCCATTTGCAACTAGCTTCTCACAAAGATGATACCCAATAAAACCTGCCGCTCCGGTAACTAAAATTTTCATGATTGACCTATTTTATAGTACTGGAAGCCTATCTTTTGCATATCTTCTTTTTGTAGCAAACGTCTTCCATCGAATACAAAGGCCGGCTTCAACATTTTATTGAAAATATCTTTCCAAGAATAGCCCTTGAATTCATCCCATTCTGTAAGAATAGCTATGGCGTGAGCATCTACTGCTGCATCCATCGGGTCGTTTACCACCTTAAGAAGAGCTCTGTTTTCTTCGGTAGAGCGTGTGCCTAAATAATCTAGGTCAGCATAAATTTGTTTCTCAGAAACTTTAGGATCATATATTACAATCTCTGCCTTTTCTTCTAATAAAGCGTCGGCGATATTAATGGCTGCCGATTCCCTAGTGTCGTTGGTATCTTTTTTAAAGGCCCATCCGTAGAAAACGATTTTTTTTCCTGAAACGGTATTGTAAAGCGTAGAAATAATATTTTCGGCAAACCTTCTCTTTTGATAATCGTTCATGATGATCACCTGCTCCCAATAGTTGGCTACTTCTGTTAAACCAAAACTTCTAGAGATATATACCAAGTTCAAAATATCTTTTTGAAAACAAGAACCACCGAAACCTACTGAAGCATTTAAGAATTTAGCGCCGATTCGACTATCGGTACCTATAGCTCTTGAAACCTCGGCCACATTTGCATCAGTTCTTTCACATAGTGCGGAAATTGCATTTATAGAAGACACTCTTTGTGCTAAAAAAGCATTGGCTACGAGTTTTGAAAGTTCTGAAGACCATACGTTCGTTTGAAGAATACGCTCTTTGGGCAGCCAATGTTCATAAATTGAACTCAAGGTGTCTTTTGCTTCTTGACCTGAAGATGTCTCATCACCACCTATTAAAACTCGGTCAGCTTTTAAAAGATCTTCTATTGCTGTGCCTTCTGCCAAAAATTCTGGGTTGGATAGAATTTCAAAATTCACACCATTCCCCGTGTTTTCCAAGATACTTTTAATCGCACTGGCAGTTCTAACTGGTAGTGTAGATTTTTCAACAACAATTTTATCCGTTTTGGCAACTTTCGCGATGTTTCTGGCGCATAGCTCTACAAATTTTAGATCGGCGGCTTGACCCTTACCTTTTCCATAAGTTTTTGTAGGGGTATTAACAGAAATGAAAATTATTTCGGCCTCATCGATAGCTTTATCAACTTCGGTAGTAAAAAAAAGATTTTTTCCTCTGGTCTTTTCTACAATTTCACTAAGACCTGGCTCATATACCGGAAGGTTATCTAGGTTAGAATCGTTCCATTGGTCGATTCTATTTTGATTGATGTCTACTACGGTAACGGTGATTTCAGGGCATTGACTAGCAATGACCGACATGGTTGGTCCACCCACGTATCCCGCACCTATACAGCAAATTTTATTGACTTTTTTCATGATAAAAGGCGTTTCGTTTGGCTGCAAAGATTACCAATTAACTCAAAAAAAACCTACTTTTTTTCGATTAAAAAGAATTAATTCGGATTAAGCGAAAATTGAAGACTTAATAACCTTGACTACTTTTGCTACTTTTATAGAGGTACTTTTTCGTATTGAAATCAAATAATTCCTATCAAGCGTTAATTACGACTGATCTACTTTTCGCCATTTATCTAATATTCTGTATGCTTGATAGTATTTTTGGTATGAGTGTGACATCAGATTAAACGATAGTAATTATCTTCGCTTTTATAGTAGGTTTTCACTATACCAAGAATCGAGTAAATTATCAATATAATAATAACCCATATTTTAATTACCAGATGAAGAAAATACTAATTACAGGTGCCGCGGGCTTTTTGGGCTCTCATTTGTGCGATCGCTTTATCAGGGAGGATTTTCATGTTATCGGGATGGATAATCTGATAACCGGAGACCTAAAGAATATAGAGCATTTGTTCAAGCTTGAAAATTTTGAGTTTTACAATCACGATGTTACGAAATTTGTAAGCGTACCAAAAGAACTGGATTATATTCTTCATTTTGCATCACCTGCAAGCCCAATCGATTATTTGAAAATACCTATTCAAACATTGAAGGTGGGTGCTCTAGGAACTCACAATTTGTTAGGGTTGGCAAAAGTGAAAAAAGCGCGAATACTAATAGCATCTACATCTGAGATTTATGGGGATCCATTGGTGCATCCTCAGACTGAGGAATACTATGGTAATGTAAATACTATAGGGCCTCGAGGGGTGTATGATGAAGCTAAAAGGTTCATGGAGTCTATAACTATGGCATATAATAGATTTCATGGACTGGAAACCCGAATTGTGAGAATTTTTAATACCTATGGCCCTCGAATGCGCTTGAATGATGGTCGTGTTATACCAGCTTTTATTGGTCAAGCGCTTCGAGGCGAAGATTTAACCGTATTCGGTGATGGTAGTCAAACGCGGTCTTTTTGCTATGTGGATGATGAAGTAGAAGGCATTTATCGACTTTTACTTAGTGATTACGATATGCCTGTTAATATAGGTAACCCTCATGAAATTACTATTAAAGATTTTGCAGAAGAAATTGTTAAACTCACAGGCACGGATCAAAAGATTATTTATAAACCACTTCCAAAAGATGATCCAATGCAAAGACAGCCGGATATTTCCAAGGCAAAAGAAATTCTAGGGTGGGAACCTAAGGTTTCGAGAGAAGAGGGAATGAGAAAAACTTATGAATACTTTAAATCTCTACCGGAAGAAGAGCTTTATAAAAAAGAGCATAAAGATTTTACTGAATACAATAGAGTATAGAGAGCTTTTAAATGTTAAATTTTTTATTTCGGAAATTTTAATTATTGCGGTAAGATGTTGATTAGGAATCCAGATGAGGGTCTTATTGGATTTTTGAGATGTTAAATTAGAATGGTTGATACATCCTTATAGTTTTGTAGAACGTACTTAAGGTGTCTTAAAGAAAAATTAGTCAAATGCGGTTGACCGATTTTTCATGTGATTTAGCTAAATATGTGGTTTTGAGAATGTTTTTAAACTTAGTTTTACAAACTCAATGTTTTAAAATATCGTAAAATTAAATTTGAATCATTGAGTCCCCAAACCAATGACTAAAACCGAAAAAAGGTGAAGACTATTACATCGAGCAAAATTTGGTTATCCTCTCCTCATATGGGTGGTACTGAAGAAAAATATGTGCAAGAGGCATTTGATACCAATTGGGTAGCTCCTCTTGGCCCCAATGTTAATAATTTCGAAAAGGCAATAGCTGAATATATCGATGACGATGTTCATGTGGCAGCCCTAAGTTCTGGTACGGCGGCTATACACCTAGCTTTAGAACTTCTAGATGTGTCAAAAGATGATGAAGTTATCTGTCAGAGCTTTACTTTTTCTGCATCGGCCAACCCTATACTCTATTTAGGTGCTACTCCCATTTTTGTTGATAGCGAGAAAGACACGTGGAATATGTCGCCGGAATTACTTGAAGAGGCAATTGAAAATCGAATTAAAAACGGAAAAAAACCAAAGGCAATTATAGCGGTTCACCTCTATGGAATGCCTTACAAAGTCAACGAACTATCTCAGATTTCAGATAAATTTAATATTCCGATTGTTGAAGATAGTGCAGAGGCTTTGGGAAGTTCCTTTGATGGAAATAAATGTGGATCTTTTGGTGATATCGGTATTTATTCTTTCAATGGAAATAAAATTATTACCACTTCTGGAGGCGGTGCTTTGATTACCCGAAACGAAGAGTTGAAAAAGAAAGCAGTTTTTCTTGCTACCCAGGCCCGTGATGATGCACCCCATTATCAACACTCTTCAGTAGGTTACAACTATCGTCTGAGCAACGTACTTGCTGGTATTGGTAGGGGACAAATGGAAGTTTTAAATGATAGGGTAAAAGCAAGAAGGGCCAATTACGATTTTTACTTTAAAAAGTTGGGATGTTCAAACAAGATTGAATTTTTAATAGAACCTGATGGTTATTATTCAAATCGATGGTTAACTTGCATTCTCACTTCGTCCTTTGAAAAAAGAGAAGAAATACGTCTTGCTCTTCTAGAACAAGACATAGAGTCTAGGCCATTGTGGAAGCCTATGCATTTACAACCGCTGTTTGAGGGTTACCCTAATTTTTCTAATGGCACCTCTCAAGATTTATTCGAGCGGGGGCTTTGTTTGCCAAGTGGGTCTAATTTAACGACAGACGATTTAGATAGAATTATAGAAATTATTAGAACCAAAATTTAAAATCATGATTAAAGATTTCTTGGTGAATAATGCACATCGATATGCTTCAAAATGGCTTGTTTTATTTATCGATGTATGTATGATAGCTATTTCTTTTGTGTTGTCATATATTATTAGATTTAATCTTACATTGGATTTTGAAATTGATAAACTATTTATCCAACTACCGATTATCGCTTTAATCGCAATGGCTTCTTTCGTGTTTACCGGTTCTCATAAGGGCGTGGTAAGACATACAGGGGTTAGAGATGTTTATAATATTTTCAATGCCATTTGTCTTTCGAGTATTCTCCTAATCTCTATGGTACTTTTCAACAGAGAATTGGGCATGTTTGAAAACTTTACCGTTCCACTTGGAATTATAATAATACATAGTCTATTGAGTTTTGTAGCTCTAACCAGTTCACGTTATGTGTTTAAGTCACTCTATACCAATTTTATGGCTCGTGACTTCAAAATCAATAAGAATGTTTTAATATATGGGGCCGGTGAATCGGGAATTTTAACTCAGAATGCACTGGTAAACCATACTAAAAGTAAGGTTCGTGTAGTGGGTTATGTCGATGAAGATATCAAGAAGGTAGGTAAGCAGATAAATGGGGTTAAAGTATTTCATAAGGATATTTTAACAAAAGATTTTTTTGTAAAAAATAGTATTTCTGAAGTAATTTTTTCTATTCAAAATATAGACCCCAAAGATTTGAAAATTTTAGTGGAGGGATTGGTTGATTTTCCGGTACAAGTTAAAATTGTTCCTCCAGTAGAACAATGGATTAATGGAGAATTAAAAGTCTCACAAATTAAACAAATCCAGATTGAAGACCTTTTAGATAGGGCCCCTATCAGTATTAAGAATTCTAAGATTTCTGATCAAGTTAAGAATAAGGTTGTTTTGGTTACTGGTGGTGCCGGTTCAATTGGTAGTGAAATTGTTCGTCAAGTATGTACGTACAATTATAAATCTTTAATCATAATAGATCAAGCAGAATCTGCTTTATACGATTTACAGCAGGAACTTAAGCAAAATGGTTTTCATAATTTCATCCCTATAGTGGGAGATGTGCGTGACAAAAACCGTCTTAACAATTTGTTTCAAGAACATCGTCCTGATATTGTGTTTCATGCAGCCGCCTATAAACATGTGCCTTTGATGGAGTACAACTCTTATGAGGCTATTAAAATAAATATTGCAGGTACTAAGGTGGTCGCTGATCTTTCAATGAGTCATGGTGTTGAGAAATTTATTCTAATCTCGACCGATAAGGCGGTGAACCCTACTAATGTAATGGGAGCTACAAAGCGTATTGCTGAGATGTATGTAAGTTGTATGCAACAACATGGAAAAACGAAATTTATCACAACCAGGTTCGGTAACGTGTTAGGTTCAAATGGTTCTGTAATTCCTTTGTTCAAAAAACAAATTGATAAAGGAGGCCCCTTAACCGTTACACATGCAGATGTAACTAGATTTTTTATGACTATCCCAGAAGCTTCCCAATTAGTATTGGAAGCAGGAGCTATGGGCGACGGCGGTGAGATATTTATATTTGATATGGGTGAATCAGTTAAAATATATGATTTGGCTAAAAATATGATTAAGCTATCAGGGTTAAAATATCCAGAGGACATTGACATTAAAATTACTGGATTGCGACCTGGAGAAAAGTTATATGAAGAACTGTTGGCCAATGGTGAAAATACTATGCCCACTTATCATAGAAAAATTATGATAAGTAGAACCAGGGAATTAGACTATACAATGGTGAGGTCTAAAATTGACGAACTATGTGTTTCCAATATGTTTTTTAATAGTAGTACAATCGGATTGATGAAAGAAATTGTACCTGAGTTTATTTCAAGTAATTCTGAACTATGTGTTCTAGATAAAAAGGAAGGTAAAAAAGTCAAAACGGCTCAATTGAAAAAAGTACTCTAATTTTTTCACTATCATTGCACCAAAAATTTTCACTTATGTTTAAATTTAATACAACTCGAAATCACTTTTATACAATCTTAACTTTGACCGCACTTATTTTGACCTCCTGTGCATCAAGAAAGGAAGTCGTGTACTTTCAGAATACTGGAGATTTTGAAACTCTAGTTGATAAAAATAGTTTTACACCAAAATTTAAAGTAGATGACTTGGTGAGTATTTATGTCTCTACTCTAGATAGTGAGGCAAGTGCACCATTTAATTTATTTAGAGGTGGATCCGAAGGAGGATTAAGACCAGAACAAGTAGATTATTTGATAGATAAGGATGGGGAAATAGATTTTCCTGTTATAGGAAAATTGAAGATAGCAGGTTTATCCTCAGAGGAAGTAAGGGTGCTTTTAAGAGACAAGTTGTCCGACTATCTTAAAGAACCAATAATCAATATTCGATTGAGAAACTTTAGTGTAACTGTTTTGGGAGAGGTTAATAGACCTGGTACATATCCAGTTAACGGAGAAAGGATCACAGTATTAGAGGCTTTGGGTCTGGCTGGTGATTTGACTATCAAGGGGATTCGTGAAAATGTAATGGTAATCCGTGACTTTGATGGGACTAAAGTCTATACCCGAGTGAATTTAACCAATAAGGATGCCTTGAGCTCACCGGTTTATTATTTGACTCAAAATGACGTAGTATATGTTGAGCCAAATAACTCTGCAATAAAAACTTCGGCACTTGACAATAGAGCATCTATTTATGTTTCTGTAGCTTCATTACTTATCACTTCTACAGTATTATTAATTACAAGAAATTGATATGAGTGAAAATTCCCAAGAAGCAGCATTAAATGGGGGCAATTTAAAAGATTCTATTAGTGCCTATACAAAACACTGGAAGTGGTTCGTTTTTTCTATATTCATAGCTTATTTAACGGCATTTGTATACATTAGATATGCAACGCCGAAATATGCCGTGCAAACTCAAATCCAAATTCTAGAGGAAAAGACCTCTGGATCGGAGCTTGATGTCTTTCAAGATATCTCTATTTTGGGAGGGGGGAAAAATAAGGTTGAAGATGAGCTTCGTATAGTGAATTCTCGCTCTAATTTTATAGCTGTAGTTAGGGAACTGAACCTTAATACTAAAATTTTGGTTCAGGGTAATATAAAAGAAACCGAATTATACAAAAATCCTCCTGTTAATTTAAGTTTCATAGCTGCAGACTCTACGGTTAATAGATCCAATTTTGAATTTTTCATAACTATTTCATCTTCTACAACATTTGGTTACTCGGAAGAAGAGGATAAACCTATGGAAGTTTACGCTTTTGGTAAAAATATACCAACTCCCTTAGGTGATATTGTTGTAACTCCCAACGTAGGGGTCTTTGAAAAGTATAAAGAGGAAAAATTGAGGGTTTCCGTAAGGCCCATTGAAGAGGTAGCTCAAGAATATAGAACAAAAATATTGGTTACGAACCCTGGGGAGTTCTCAAATATTGTTAATTTAAGTTTAGAGGACCCTATCAAGGAAAAGGCTACGAATATTTTAGATGCTTTGGTTCGAGTTTATAATCAGAATGCCATTCAGGACAAGCAAATAATTGCAGATAGAACTTCTAATTTTATAGATGAAAGAATTTCAAATATAGCTTCAGACTTATCTAGTGTTGATCAGTCGGCTCAAGATTTCAAAACGGAAAAGGGAGTTACCGATATTCAAGCTGAGGCTAACGTAAATTTAAATGTGGGTGTAGCTAATCAACAAGAATTGGCAAATGCGAGAAATCAGTTGAACATGGCTGCATCTATGCAAGAGATTGTGCAGCAACAAGGTAGTTTTGAAGTTTTGCCCACAAATTTAGGTCTTTCTGACCCTACTATTTCTAGTACAACCGATAGGTATAACCAACTCGTTTTAGAAAGACGGCGGTTGCTTAAAAGCTCAAACGAAAAGAATCCGGTTATTGTTAACCTTGATCAACAGATAGAAGGGTTGAAAAGGAGTATGCAGTCTAGTTTGAGTAGCACCGTAAATAATCTCGGCATGACTGTAAACTCTCTAAGTGGGCAACAAGCAAGGTTTAATTCAAAAATATATTCTTCTCCCGCAAATGAAAGAGCTCTTCGCGATATAACCCGACAACAGCAAACTACAGAATCTTTATATCTTTATTTGCTTCAAAAGAGAGAGGAAGCACAGATTACTGCGGCATCAAGTTCACCTAAGTCTAAGGTCATTGATAGGGCATATAGTTTAAGTCCATTACCAGTCTCACCAAAAAAAACTCTAATTTACTTGGCTTCATTTATATTGGGCCTTTCAATTCCCTTTTCTATTATTTATATTAAAGACTTAGTGGATAACAAGGTTCATAATATGAATTCCCTAGAGAATTTAGTTAGAGATATTCCTATATTAGGCGAATTACCAAAATTATCCAAAAAAGATGATAGGGTAGTTGTTAAAGAAGACCGTTCAATTTTAGCAGAATCTTTGCGTATTATTAGAACTAACTTGGATTATATTATTAAAACTAAAAAATCTGCTAATGACAGAGGAAATATTATATTCGTGACGTCAAGCGTTCCTGGCGAAGGAAAAACCTTTCTTTCTACTAATTTATCGATGATTACAGCTAGTACAAATAAAAAAGTGTTATTAATAGGAGCTGATATTCGAAACCCTAAACTATACACGTTTTTTACTGGTAATAATGTAGATAAAATGTCAAAGCCTAGTAGAAACAAAGATGCAGGTCTTACAGAATACTTGTACGATAATACTCTTGAAGTTAAAGATATCGTAAACCCTATGTTGGTTCATCAAAATACAATTGATGTCATTTATTCTGGTAGAATTCCTCCGAATCCGGCAGAGCTACTTATGAGTCCGAGGATGAAAGACCTCTTTAATGAAGTTGCTGACAATTATAATTATATTATCGTTGATACCGCTCCTTTAATGGTAGTTACTGACACACTTCTTATTAGTGAATATGCTAACTTATTAATCTATGTTACAAGAGCTGGAGTAACTGAAACACGAGCTATAGATTACCCAATTAAACTTCAACAAGAAGGTAAGATAAAAGGATTGTCTTTTGTTGTGAACGATGTTGAAACATCTAATCTTGGTTATGGTGGTAAATATGGTTATGGCTATGGCAAGACTCAAAAAAAATGGTGGAAGTTTTAATTCGGAATTTTATAAAAAGATTTCTCTTAGTTACTTGAGCAAATTTAATCTGGTAATTTCTAAATTATTCCAATATAAATTGAATTTATATTTGAAGTAGAATAGTCTTCCCCCCCCTTAAAAAAAGCCCCTTCATTAATTGACGGTATCTCTACCTGATTTTAAGGGTAGCGTGATTAGATGTTAGGGCATTTGGTCGATGTTGAAATTGTTTTTAACGAAAAATGGTAGGGTATTAATTTGTAGAATTGTTTATAAACTATCTTAGAGAACACTAAATCAAAGTTAATTTGATTAATTACGTTATGAAAAAAACTTATAAGTTGCTATTCTACTTTCTTCAAGATACAAATCACATTAGATTACCAGAAAACTTCGGGTATTGCGCAGAGTTTATAAAAAGTTTCAAGCCTCTTTTCTTATTTTTGTTATTATCTTTTATTATATCACCGAAAAATATTTTGGCGCAATTGCCTGATGATTTTCAACGTGTAGAGTTAGCATCTGGTTTGGCAAATACTACAACAATGTCAATCGCACCTGATGGTAGAATTTTTTTGTTGGATAGATACGGTGAAATATTAATTTACAAAACTTCAAATCAGAGCTTAGTTTCAGCGGGTAATATACCTGTTTTTCATGAACTTGAAGATGGTTTGTTGGGTATTGCTTTCGACCCTAATTTCTTAGTTAATAATTATATTTACCTGCATTATTCTCCCGAATCATCCTCGGTCAATCGAGTTTCAAGATTTACAATGAATGGTGATGTGTTGGATATTAGCTCGGAAGTTATCGTTTTAGATTGGCCTAGCCAACGAGCAACTTGTTGCCACAGTGGGGGCGATATGGCTTTTGATTCTCAAGGAAATTTATACATCGCAACAGGTGACAATTCGCAACACACTGACTATTCTGCATTATATGAAAACAATATTTATTGGAGCGCTGAAAAGTCATCTTCAAACACAAATGATTTAAGAGGGAAAATATTGAGAATAACTCCACAGCCAAATGGAACATACACTATTCCAAATGGGAATTTATTTCCATCAGGAACAAGTAATACACGTCCCGAAATTTATGTCATGGGAGCACGTAACCCATATAGAATGTATGTTGATAAAGAAGATACTGACTGGATCTTTTGGGGTGATGTAGGACCCGATGCTAATAATTCTGGGCCAGAAGGCCCGATAGGGTTAGACGAAATGAATTTGACAAAAACAGCGGGGAACTATGGCTGGCCCTATTTCTCTGGTAAGAATGAGGCCTACCAAATAAATTATGCTTCACCGACTTATTATAATAACCCAAATTCTCCTAAGAATATTTCAACATGGAATACGGGAGTTGAGAACTTGCCGGTAGCCAATCCATCATGGCTTGAATTTAAACGTGAAAATGGTAATACATGGTCAATTTTTTCGGGTCCCCGTTATTTTTATAACCAGGCTTTAGATGACCAACAACGGATGCCTGCCGAGTTTGATGGCTTGCTTTTCTATTACGATTTTAATACAAGTAAAATTTGGGCGGTCGAGATGGATTCTAATGGGGTTGTTCAGTCTAATGAACAATTGGCCCCTTCGGTATTTGCCCAATCCAAAGATGGGTTTATAGATATGGAGTTTGGCCCCGATGGTCATATGTATCTATTGCAATATGGAGCAGGATGTTGCCCTGGTAATGTGGGTACTGGTAAGTTGATACGTGTTGACTACACTGGGGTAGTTTCTAATTCCTCACCTATTGTTTCGATAAGTACTGATGTTACTAGTGGGGCTATACCGCTTACAGTTAATTTTTCTTCAGAAGGAACAACTGATCCTGATGGTGATTCCCCTTTAATATATGAATGGGATTTTCAGTCAGATGACATTGTCGATTCAAGCCAAGAAAATACGAGTCACACTTTTACTGTGGAGGGAACATATCAAGCGAGACTTAGGGTCAGAGACGGTAATGGTGGTCTTGGCGTTAAAGTGGTGACGATATACGCTGGCAATAACCCTGCGACTTTTTCTTTTAATTCTCCACCGGATGGAGGGTTAGTCGGTTGGGGAGACGACATTGAAATTGATTTAGAGGTTTTAGATGCGCAAGATGGAAGTACTACTAATGGTGGCATTAATTGTAATGATGTTAAGATAGTACCTTCTTTGGGACACTTGAATCACTTTCATGATGATTTAACATTGAATGGGTGCCCTCAATCAACAACGCTGTTTTATGATGGTCATGATATTTACGGAGGCATGGATATTTATTATGTTTTGGGGTCAAACTACACAGATTCCGGTAACCTGACTTCTTTTGATCAAATTTTATTACACCCAAAAAAGAAAGAGGCGGAGTTTTTTGACAGTCAAAATGGTACAGAAATAATTGAGAACAACGACTCTGCTGGGGGCGGTACAGGTGTTATTAGGGTAGACAATAATGGCTTTATCGTTTTTGAGGGACGTAATCTTGAAAATATTACTGGGGTAAGATATAGAGTTTCCTCAACTGCGGCCGGAGGTTCAATTGAGCTTAGAAATGGTTCTGCTACTGGAGCTTTAATAGTAACAACCGACATTCCATCAACTGGTGGTAGTAATATGTGGACTGATGTCGAGTCTTCTTTTACTGATCCAGGAGGTAAAAATGATTTGTACTTTGTTTTTAAAAGTAGCTCAGGCCAATCAGATATATTCAATTTAAATTATATTGAATTTCTAGGAGATGGAGTATCAATGGATAATTCTCCTCCTTTGGTAAATGAAGTTGTTTCTAATACATCTACTCAGATAAGCGTTGAGTTTTCCGAATATGTCTCACAAACTAGTGCCGAGAATATTTCTAACTATTCCATTACCAATGGTGTCACAGTTTCCTCGGCTATTTTGCAATCAGACAAGAGAACGGTTCTGTTAACTGTTTCGTCAATATCAGGTGGAACTATTTATGAATTAAACATTAGTAATGTTGAGAATGAGGCTGGCCTAAAGATTGTAGCGGATAGTTACGAGTTGGGAACCATAAATCCGATAAGAATTAATACTGGGGGTCCTCAACTTATAATAAATGGAGAAATTTATGAGGAAGATCAATATTTTTCCGGGGGCAATACCTATTCTAGAAATATTGATATTGAAGGGACCGATAATGATGAAATTTACGTTACCGAGAGATTTGGGGATATGTCTTATGAGATTCCTGTAGAAGGGAATGGAACATTTGATGTAAGATTACATTTTGCAGAGTTATATCATGGTGTGGGAAGTACACCTGGAGGTGTAGGAAATCGAATTTTTAATGTGCAGATTGAAGGTGCTCAAGTCCTTTCAAATTTTGATATTGCTGCCGAAGCAGGTGTAGCAACAGTTTTAATAAAGGATGTAAATGATGTAAAGGTATCGGATGGTAGCGTGTCAATATCTTTTGAATCATTGGAAGGCGATGCTAAAATCTCCGCTATAGAAATACTGGATTCAAGTAGTTTTGATGCGATTCCATCAATTCATATTGTTTCGCCCGCACAGAATTCAGAAGTCAACTCCACTTTTAATGTGGCTTTTGCCATTAGCGACTGGGAAATAGGTCGAGATAATACCCATGTACATTATTATGTAGATGATGTAATGATTGGACCTTACTATAGTTATGATCCAATAACTATTGAAGATTTAAGCTTAGGAAGTCATACCATTAAAATAGAGCTATTTAATCCTGATCACACTGGTACCGGAGTTTTTGATGAAATTACTGTAAATGTAATAGAAGAATTGAGCTGTAACGAAACTGATTTTCCAGAATCTTGGACGGTTCATGAACTTGAAGAAAATGAATATGTTGCAGTATATACTTTTGCAAATTACGATTTAGATGGTGATGGTTTGAAAGATATTGTAACAGGCGGATGGTGGTACAAAAACCCTGGTTCGGCCTCAGGAGATTGGCAAAAGAATATAATTGGTGAAGGTTTTGGTAATGTGGCCCATGTTTATGATTTTGATAATGATGGCGACATGGATTTGTTAGGAACAACATTAGGTCCATCTCCCGATGTATACGAGAGTGTACAGTTAGTTTGGGCGCAAAATGATGGTAAAGGTAATTTTACTGTGTTCAACAACATTCCTGCAGGAGATTCTACTTATCATGAGCCTTTCGTTGCTGGACTTGCTGGGGGTATTTTTGATGTAAATGGTCCATATCAAATGGCAATCAATTGGAACGGGGGTGAATCTACAGGTTCGCCCGTACAAATGTTAACGCCACCTGCCAAAAACAACATCACAACAGAAACGTGGAGTTTGGTTGATATTAGTGATGATAGTTCTGGTGAGGATATTCAGGCTGGTGATATTGACGGTGATGGAGATTTAGACCTCTTTCAAGGTGTCAACTGGTTGCGAAATAATGGAAACGGAGATTGGGAAACTTTTAACACAGGTATAACCTATCCAACAACGGTCGATAGATCCCAATTAGCGGATTTTGATAGAGACGGAGATCTTGATGCGGTTGTTGGCCAATTAGGATCAGCAGGTAGTTTAGAGCTCTCGTGGTTTGATACCCCTTCCGACCCTACTGACCCCTGGATAAGAAATGTTATAAGTACTAATGTTAGGGGGAGTTTGAGCGTTTTTGCAATTGATATAGACTTTGATGGAGATAAAGATATTGTAGTAGGAGAATGGAAAGGAGCCAAACGTCTCCTAGCTTTCGAAAATGATTTATGTAATTCTGGAGAGTTCGTTCAACATGTTCTCGATGATGGTGCGTTAGGGTACGAACATCATGATGGAGCACGTGTTGTCGATATTGATAATGATGGCGATTTAGATGTGGTATCTAATGGTTGGACTGTTGACTTTATTCCAAGAATTTACGAAAACACCACTTCTCTACCTAATACGTATCGCCCAATAGCTAGTGCTGGTGTCAATCAAATAATTACGCTACCAGATAATAGCGTCACTATTAATGGTTCCGGAAACGACCCGAATGGTGAAATACAATCATATCTATGGACAAAGGAAAATGGTCCTGACGGAATCACAATGAATGGCGAAACAACCGCTACTCTAGTTCTTGAAAATTTGGTTGAAGGTTCATATATATTTAGGTTATCCGTAACTGATGAAGAAGGCTATATTGCTTTTGATGAAGTTACTATAACCGTTAATGAGGCCACAGGTACAGGTAACACTAAAGCTCCTATCGTTAATGCTGGTGAAGATACAGTAATTAATTTACCACAAAACAGTATAACGCTCAACGGCTCAGGGTCAGACCCTGATGGTGGAGAAGTGTCATTTACTTGGATTCAGGTAAATGGGCCTTCAGCTACTCTTAGTGGAGATAACACTTCAGAATTATCGATAAGTGAAATGGCGGCCGGGGTATATGAATTTACTTTAACGGTTACCGATGATGAAGGTGAAACTGCTTCCGATCAAGTAAAAGTTACGGTTATTCCAGAAAATGGTCTTTTGGCCGTAGCCGAAGCTTCTCCGGTGGAGGGTGATGTACCCCTTGAGGTGACGTTTACCGGAAGCAATTCCGTTGGAGAGGTTACCTCCCAGATATGGGACTTTAAAGATGGAACAACTTCCACTGAGATAGATCCAGTACACACTTTTATAAATACAGGTACTTACGAAGTTGAATTAACGGTAACCGATAACGGAGGTAACCAAAACACTTCTTCAGTAACCATTATAGTGCTAGAAGTTGGAGAGGGTCAGAAAATGGGTATCGTAGTAGAGAAAAATCCGGTGACCAATGGTACCGCGGTATTTAGATTGATAAATCAGCCAGAAGATATGATTATGACAGGTATCAACTTACATGATCAGCAAGGTAAAATGATAAGTTCTTATAGTACCGAGGATATTGTAACCGTGGGTGATTCATATCAAATCTCAGTTGACACTTTGCCTGATGGTTTGTATTTTATTAGAATTTTAATGAGTCAGGGCGACGTTGTTACATTAAAGCTGTTAATCAATAACTAGCAACTGAACTTAAGGTCAATCAATTAAAAAAGGGGATGCATTTTGCATCCCCTTTTTATTTCAAGTCAATTGACTATAATGTTCTAGTAAAAATTTGCAATAGTATTATTGATAATTGGCAAAAGTTTCTCTGCTGTTTTTTCAGAGATAGTTAGGTTTTTCAATGAACTAAGTTGATTTATATTGTGCACATCAGATCCAATAAAATCTATTTGGCCTTGGTCCAACAGTTCATGGGCAACTTTAGTTACATCTTTTCCATAATAATCACCTAGTGATAAAAGATTCATTTGAAACATTATACCCTGTTCTTTAAATTCAGAATACTTGCGTTTTCTAAAATGTAAAAACCCGTAGCGCTCAGGGTGAGCCAAAATAGGAAAGAAGTGTTTTTCTACTGTTTTGACGAGGGCTTCATCAAAGTTTATTGGAGGTTGTAAATAAGACATTTCAATCAGTAAGTAGTTGTCTTTCATCGGCATGACAGAATCAGTATCCAATAAATTTTCAAAGTTGTCGTCTATCATATGTTCCGCTGATGCTTCGATGTGAACATTATGTAAGTCCACCCCTTTCATACCATTTCTCAATTTATTAAGAGATTCCTTAATTGAACTACCTGTATTTGGGTAATAGTTATTCATAATGTGAGGGGTCGCAACAAAGCGATTTACACCGAATTCTTTAAAACCTTTAATAAGAGCTATTGATTCATCAACAGATTTAGAGCCATCATCTATACCTGGGAGTATATGATTGTGAATATCTACAAATCCACCTAAATAATCTACTAAAAATTTTTTCTTACTAAAAAAATTGAACATATAGTTTAAAGTATGTTTGGCTCTTAATCTAACGGCAAATATTGACCTTTATGATATGAATATAGTTTGGTAATATTCGGTAAAGATAAGGTAGAAGAATGTTTGAAGCTAACAAATGGTGGATGCTAGAATATTGCAAAAACTTTATGAAAAAAAAAGAGTAGTGGAAGCTGTTTCCACTACTCTCTATATATAAAACCTTTCGTGTTTTAGAAATTGACTGAAATCTTACCACGAATGTAAAAAGGTGTTCCTGGTGTAAAATGAATCTCTTCGAAAGATTGATTTTCATTTAGCAATCTACTTTCGGTCGCGAATTGGGTTTCGTTCCATTCTGTATCGAACAAGTTCTCCACTATAACACCTAAAGTCCAATTTTTAATCGAGTAATTTAAGTTCATATCGGTTACGAAATATCCTTCGGCTACAATTGAGTTGTCTTCGTTGGCCGGTCTATCATTAACATATCGATAGTTGATGCCACCAGAAAAGTTACTTAAATCTCTAAAGGATAAGCCAGCGGATGAAGTAAAATCAGGAGCTAATGGAATGAAGTTTTCACCGTTTGGGTCTTCCGTACTTCTAGCGTGAGTATAATTAACATCACCATTGGCATAAAGCCAATCTGTTATTTGATATCGTAAACCGAGATCAGCACCTAGCCTACGTGTTTTTCCACTGGGTTCAACAATACCGGCATCACCAACATAAACGAATTCTTGCTGAAGAAAAAGATACCATAACGCGGCATTTACCACAAATCTATCGGTAGGTTTGATAATCGTACCTAAATCAGAGCCGAAGGCAAGGGGTAAAATTTCTTCACCTTGATTTGCGGTGACCACACGGCTGTCGTTGGAGTGAAAACCGATTCCTGATTTTGAAAACAATTGAACATTTGGTGAAGCTGCGTAAATTAAGTTCAATTTTGGCCCTAAAAAGAGTTTGGTTTCACTTTTATTATCATAAGCTTCGCTCAACAGATTTTCATAGTCGAATTTGAAGTAGTCAAGACGAAGTCCGGGGTTTATGGTCCATTTGTTCTTTTTATAAGTTAAATCAAAAAAACCGTAAGCATTCAACTCATCTACATTTCCGTAGGCCAATCGTTCCAATAATGTTTTTCTATCTTTTGTTCGAGATAATTGGACATCGTTCACATCATCATACCTGAAACCCATACCTGATTCATATTTAAGCTGAGATTCATGACCACCAGTATGAATAGTGCGTTGATAACTAGTTTCTGCACCAATAATTGTTCGGTCTTCTTTTTGACGAATTTGATCAGCATTGACAGGGTCTTCTAAAAAGAAGGTGAAATTCGAAAAAAGTTCAAAATCGTATTTTGAGATATATGCCTTTGATTTTACACTTGAATGTTCATCGATTTGGTTGGTGTGATTGACCAAGAAATTCGTTCTACTGGTATTTCCGCCTTCTGTATCATCAATGGCTCCGAAACGACCTATTAAACCTTGTTCAATAGCCCGCTGTGGAATTTGCCCAGAAGCATCCCATTTACTTTGAAAATGTGATAGGGTTAAAGTGAGGTCTTGGTCGTCATAATTATTAAAATTATAGCGGCCCATAAGATTGATACGATTGAAATTTTGAGGCGAATCAAATGGCCCGTCGGTAAGAACAAGTTCTGAGGCTACATAGGCGTTGCTATAATCACCTTCTGTGATTTTGAACATACCAAGTGTTCTCAACGTATTAAACTGGCCCGCTTCAAGTGAAACTAAATTATTGTCAATTTTCTTTTTAGTTTTTAAATCGATATAACCAGCGGTATTGAAGTTTCCTTTATTGGCATAATAAGGGCCTTTTCCGAAATCTAGATTGTCTATGGTTTCAGGAATTATAAAATGCATGTCCGCATAACCTTGACCATGTGCGTGTGATACCATATTTACCGGTAAACCATCAACATTGATGGCAATATCGGTGCCGTGATCAATATCAAATCCTCTCAAGAATATTTGTTCGGCCTTACCACCACCAGCATGTTGCCCGATTATTAAACCAGGAACTTTGCGGAGAATCTCTTGTGACGATTTTACAGGGTTGGCTTTAACATCTACGTTAACGAAATTACTTAGGGCATTTACTTTCGAGACCAAAACGACCTGATCTAAAGAAACAACAGAATCTTCTAGCACAATTTTCACGGTGCTATCGAGTAAATCTTCAGTTATCGTCAGTTGATGATTTTTAAAACCAAGGCTATAAAAGTATATGACATCGCCTACCGAAATGTCATCGAGTTCGAAATAGCCTGAGACGTTTGTATAAGTGTACCCGCCAGTGGTTTTATTATAAACCCCAACCCCTTCAATTGCGACTTCCTTTTGTGAAATAACAGTGCCGTAAAGATCATGTGCCTCGGCAGTTGCGCACGATAAGATTAGAAATAATAAAAAGTATAATTTTTTCATTTTAATTTTTTTTGATAAACAATGGGTTGCATAGCATCCTCCAATTCAGTTGGGTGCTTGCCTACATCTCTAAAAGGTTATGTAGTAGTGTTGATTTTTAGAACTGCCTGTGGCAGAAATCAATTTTTAAAAGTCAATTAGGAGATAAATGAGGGTTTAGGAGGCTCGAGAAGAATGATGAAATAGCCCTTTTTTATTTTTTCCTCCACGAAGGCGAAACAAATTACAGGTGCGGGAATGAAAGAATTATGAAAAACAATTTCATCAAATGTCAAATGTTTATCAAGTTTTACAAATTTTGAAATCGGAGCTTCTTCATTAGTGCTGTCGGCATCAAAAAGTGAGTTGACGAAATCTATAATGGAATGTTTGTGATCTGTACTTGTGTGGGTATGCTCGTGATGAGAATGCTCAACATGATTATGTGAACTGTAACTCTTATGATTTAATACGGTTATTGGAGCTTCAAAAAAATGTGAAACATCATGAAATAGATTGCCTATCTCATTGTGTAATGGAGCTGCCAGGTAGCAAATGCTTATAAAAAGCGCACTGTATTTTATGAGAAGTGACTTCAAGCTATTTAATTGATTGTATTGTTAGGTTTGGTTATTGGTACCTACGTAATTTTTATTAAATGGTTTTAATTTTCTAATAAAGCTGTCAAGGTTTGTTCTATGTAAGTTGCATATGACGCAATGGTCGTATGTTCAAAAACTTTGTTTAATGGAAAATTCATTTCTATCTCTTCATTAATTCTTGCGGTAACTCGAATGGCTGCCAACGAATGCCCTCCAAGAGCTATAAAGTCGTCGTGAACCCCTACTTTTTTAAGTTGTAACACTTCTTTCCAAATACTTTCAATCAGCTCTTCAATTTCGTTTCTAGGGGCGACGTAAGGTGTATCCATTTCTAATTGGGCACCCGAAAGATTTTTTAGTCCTGCCTTGTCCATTTTTCCATTTTTCGTCAGAGGAATTTCAGTTAAATGCTTGAAAACTGAAGGAACCATATACGAAGGCAGTTCTTTCGCCAGTGAGGTTTGAATTTCGTTTATAGATAAATTGGGGTTGCCCGTATAATAGGCGACAAGTTTATTTGAGTTTTTTTCATCATCTTCGATTTTGTTATAGCCAATTTCTTGAATAATTCTTTTGACCTCTATTTCATCGATAACTTCATTGATTTCTTCAAGACTTTCGTTACGGGTTTTATGCCCTAGGCGAACATCCCAACTATAAGGAAAGGAGTAGTTGCTATAACCCAATTCTTTTTTATGAACATAAATACCTACTTGATTGATTAAACAATTGGTCGAACGCCCAGTATCTGTGGGGCGTACCCATCCTGCTTTCTCCTTGAGGAATATGAGCATTTCTTCCAGACTTACATCACTGAATCTATAAAAGTCGACAAATTGAACCTTTTCAAATGTTTCATCGTCATCGAACATCGAAGTGTCGAGTAGCTTTTTGACGGCATCTGATTCTTGATGGTACAACTTTCTCGCTTCTAAAATAGTTTGGTCTATTTTGGTTGTGTCCAAATCATCATCCCAAAAGAGTTCTTCGGTCAATCTAGTTTCAAAAAATTGCCCTCTTGAAAGTCCCGTGACTATAAACGGAATGTTCTTCTCTAAGGCAATTTTGGTGCTCAGGGTATAAATGGTCTTAAAGCAACCATTGCAAACATTTTTATGTCTGTGAAGGCTATCGACAAAAATTTCATTCATATGAGGTGTTTTGCCATACACATGGTCGACCCCTAAACGAGTGACGATTCTATCGATATTAGCTTTAGCTTGTTCGGAAATATAGCCATTATCCATTGTGAAGGCCAATACCTTTAACCCCATATTTATCAGACGAGCAAGTACATAGGTGCTATCTTTGCCGCCACTCAATAACGATATACAGTCATAGTTTACGCTCTTGTCGCGTTTTGAGGATAGAAGGCTTACCAACTGCTCGTCATTTTTAAAATACCGATGTGCCTTTTCTTTATAGGTATCGAAGGCCCTGCATAGGTGACAAACGCCTTGGTCATCAAAGTCTGTACTGGGGTAGTTTGAAGGTAGGCCACATTTGGTACAATTAACTACTTCTTCTTCAGGAATCGATTGTTCATTTTCTACCAATACAACTGCACAGTTATCGATATCTACAAGTTGATTTAAAGTAGCTTCTATTTCCGATAGCTCGATTCTATGCCCACGAAGCTTGATCTGATCATCTATTCTGCCTAAATACTCAAATTCGCCATCTTTATTCAAGCGTACCAAATCACCCGATTTGTATAGTTTTGAACTAGGATCATAAGGGTTATCTATGAATTTTTCCAATGTCATTTCTGAAGCCCCGATATAACCTTTGGCCAACCCGACACCTCCTATAAAGAGTTCGCCAGAAACCCCGTTGGGTACTAAATTCATATAATCGTCAAAAATATAGGCTTGTATATTTTCAATAGGATGACCAATAGGTACCGAACTTTCTATATGTTTGGCTGGATTGAATTCAGAGGCAATACATCCTACGGTTGCTTCAGTAGGACCATATTCATTGAATATTCTAAGCTTTTTTGAAAAGGATGCGCTAATTTCTTGGGCAAGAGAAACCTTAAGGTCTTCACCACCCAAAATCATCGTATGTATGGTTGAGTCATCAAAAGTTTTTCCTTTCAATAATGCTAAATGAGAGGGAGTTAACTTAATAGTGTCGACTTGATTATCCTCTACCACTCGAAGGAGCGTGGTGTCAGGCCCTAAATCACCCTCCTTGTAGATAATCATTCTACCACCATTTATTATAGGTAGAAACGTTGAAGTAATCGTTAGGTCGAACCCGATAGAGGTGAACAGCGCAAAAACTGAATTTTCATCTACTTGGTAATAATTTTGAGCCCAGTTCAGATAGTTTACCAGACTCTTATTAGTGATTTTGACACCTTTAGGTCTGCCCGTACTACCGGAAGTATAAAGAACATATGAAAGTGTGTCTTTATTAATGTCGAGATTTAAATTTTTCGATGATTTAGAATCGAGACTAGGTGCTATTTCATGTATATTAATAATCTCGTTCGCATCGATACTAATTTTTGACTGAAAATTTCTGTCCGTTAGCATTAATGAGCTGTTCGAGTTAGAATAGATATATTCAAGCCTTGCTCTAGGTTGATCCGAAGCTATGGGTACAAAAGCGGCCCCGGTTTTCAAAACTGCCAAAATAGCGATTATGTATTCTGGACTACGATTAAAATGTATGGCTACTGTCGAATTATGATCAATGTTTTTAGCCTTTAAATATCGTGCTAACCTATTCGCTTTTTTATTTAAGTTAGAATAGGTGAGTGTTTGTTCTTCAAACTGTATCGCGATGCCATTTGGCTTTTCAGAGGCCCATTTTTCAAAACGTTCTAAAACAGATTTATCTGGTTTTATAATTTTTTGATAAGATTCGATGAGATTCTGCTTTTCATCAGCACTTACCAGTTCAATCTGCTCTATTGGCTTCTTAATATCATCTAAAATTGCATCGAGCAGCTTTAAAAAATGGTTGGCTATGTCTACCGGTTTTCTACCGTTCAAGAAAGTTTTTTTAATATCGAAAGCCAAGCGATAGTCCCCATTCTTTTGAAAATCATAAACATGACATCTAATGCTATGGGCGCTGTCTATATGTTCGTTATGTACCCAATTGATTTTAGTAGAGTGTCCGTTGAAATCAGGGAAATCAGCTGTAATGAAATTGAGTAGAGCTGAGATATTCCTTTCTTTGACAGCACCGGTCATTCCAGGCCCAGCATTTTTCAAAAATGAATTACTTTCCACTTTAATGCGTTGCAGAACTGTATTAAATGTATCGTTATCTTCAATTTGTATAGAGTAAGGGAGCACTTCTATAAAAAGCCCCGCTGTAGTATGGAACCTTCGCTCACTTCGATTGTGGGCAGGAGAACCGATGACTAAGCTTTTTTGGCCACTGGTACGATAAAGTAAACTAGAATAGAGCGTGGCAAAAATGTTGAATAGGGTTAAATCTTGCGTCCAACCTCTTACATCCGATTTGTTTGCTAATTCTTTAAGTTTTTTGGTGCGTAAAGTACCGATTGATAATTCGATACGCTCAGCTTCGGTGGACAAAGCGTCATTTTTTTCTCCGTAGAATTTAAAATTTTGTATGTCTTTTGAGACTTTATTGGCCCAGTATTTTTTGTTGGATTCGTTTATTTTACCGTGCTGTACCTCTTGTTCATGCTGCACATAATCTCTAAAAGAGGCAGATTCAGCTGGAGCACTGGTTTTATTGTTAAGTAAGTCGCCATATAACGTGGCCATTCGATTGTATAAAATAGAATAGGTTACTGCATCCGTAACTAAATGATGCAGTTTCAAATACCATATATACCTCTTTTCACTTGTTTTAAAAAGACTACTCTCATAAACTTGCTTAGAGACGTTTAAAGGTATAAGAGTTTGCTCTTTAATATAGGAATGAGTCTCATCTATTGTTCGATGCCCAAAATCTATAACCTTAAAATCTGCAACAGCATTTTTGTTGATGCCTTGGTGGGGCGTACCTTTTATATCTATAAAAACAGTTCTGAAAATATCATTCTCACTTACAAGTATTTGAAATGCTTGCTCAAAAATTGATTCATTTAGAGTGTCATTTATATCAAATGTATAAACCACATCGTGCAACGGAACATTGGGGTGCATTTGCTGCCCTGTCCACAAGGTCATTTGACTTTGTGTTAGTGGTAATAAATTTTCATATTGCGTTTTCATAGGGGGCATGCTTGTGGTTTGGTTATCTCGAAAGATAATGCATGATACTTTTTATAGTCATAAAGTTTTCTATGGTCATATCTTCTGAAGGTATCTTTATATCAGCTTCGTTTTCAATGAAATTGATGAGGTTCATCATACCCAAAGAGTCTAAAATTCCGCTACCTAATAAATCTTCATCATCATAAATTTTATCTAGAGGTTCGCTAGCTAGATTATTAATAATGAATGATTCTATCTTATCTTTCATTTGGTGGTTTGGTCTAGAAGATTACTTATTTCTTTTCTATTGATTTTTCCGGAACTAGTTCTCGGCAGGTCTGCAAAAATTTCTATTGTTGTTGGTATGGCATAAAGAGGTAGGTGTTCTTTACAGAAATCACGTAGTTGATGACTTTTAGTCACGGCACCCTCTTTTAATTTGATAACAGCCGCTAACTCTTGTGCTTCTTTTTCTTTATCTAAAACGACTACAGCGACTTCTTCTACACTTTCATTTTTTAAAAATGTATACTCTACTTCATCCAATTCGACTCTATGGCCTCGCAGTTTTATTTGTCTGTCATTCCGACCTAAAAACAACAGTTCACCCTCTTGGTTTTCTTTGACCAAATCACCCGTTCGATAATAAATATGCTCATAGCCTTTAGCTATTTTAACTCTTTTAAAAGCCTTATCGGTAAGTTGTTCATTGTTCCAATATCCTTGCATTAAGGTGGCTGACCGAACGGCTAATTCGCCCAATTCACCTTTTTTTACTTCTTCTTGCCGACTGTCTAAGATTTTAAACTCAGTTTCTGCCCAGACGTTACCGATAGGAATATTGAATTCAGCGGTAGGTAGCTGCTCAATGTTGTAATAGGTGCATAAAATAAGTTCTGCTGGCCCATAAAGATTAGTGAATTTGGTTTTTGACCAGACTTGCATCAATGCCCGCAAGTGCTTGGCCACAAAAACCTCACCTGCAAAGAAAACCCACCTTAAAGCACTGAAATCGTGCTTCTCAATACAGCCACTGTTCAACAATTGAATTAGCATAAGAGGCACAGAATACCAAATACTAATTTTTTCATCCGCTATCATAGCAGCAAGACTTGTTGGCATCTTTAGATGAGCATCAGAAACGATTACAGTCGTGGCTTTTACCAAAGGGGCAACAAAATAGCCGAATGTAGAAGGGTCAAAATGAAGTGGTGCTGGGTTACCGAATACATCTTCACTGGTTATATCAAAGGTGTCTGCCATAATTTTGGCCAGACTCAAAGCACTATAGTGTGTATGCATTATGCCTTTAGGTATTCCCGTAGAACCTGAAGTGTAAAGAATAAATGCTAGGTCATTGCCCAAAATATTTTTTTTGTTTGGTAAGGCAGTAGAATGAGAATAAATGAATTGCCAAGAGACAGTTTTGATTTCAAACGAAATGTCGCTACCTATTATCGATGTGACCGAAGTCTCTGTCTCCAAAACCTTATCTATTTTTCTATTTTGTAAAGGCGTTGTAACAAGATGGGAGACTCTGCAGTCATTCAAAATTTTTGACACCCTAGAAATAGGGGCGAAGGGGTCGATCGGTACGTATGCGCCTCCCGATTTTAAAATGCCGTAAACTGCAATTGTGGTTTCAAGGCAGCGATTCATATAGATACCTACACGGTCTCCTTTCTTAACACCATCATTAACAAGGTGGGCTGCTAAACGGTTTGATTTATTGTCAAGCTCGCGATAAGTAATTGAATCATTAAAACATCGAAAAGCCTGCTTGTTCGGTGAATCCGAAGCGGCTTTCTCTAATATTTGATGCAAGGTATAAATCAAATCAGAAGGTACGGTTTTTAATTATCGGTGTAAGTAAAAACAAGACCCTACCGGAAAGGTGTTGTCTCAATTTCATAGCATTGGTAAAGGTAGGTTTTGATTTTTTTGTTTTCAAATGTGAAGTGGTGACATAATCCGATTAAACTTGTCGATAATCGAGAAAACCACTCTTTAGACTGAATTTGACCTAATAATTGTTAATATTTATCGAATAATAATCAACCAGAACCCGTTGAAAATAGTCTTTACTGGCATCACATATTTCTTCTAACATCAAAAAAATAGCTTCAAATTTCGTTGTGCGAGCTGTTCAAGATATTTTTTTAACTCTAAAGAAATGTGATTGCCTAGGCATAAAAGATTTATTTCAAAATTCTGTACCTTTTCAAACGCTATGAAAAAATTATTCCTATTACTACCATTACTCCTATTGCCTTTATTCACTTATTGTCACCAGCCTAAACAAAGTCTAATATACCTTAGAATATATGAAGAAACTGGTATAGAAGGTAGATTTGAGGTTAATGCCAATGAATTGATCAGTGTTTTTGGGTTAGATTATGGATTGAACCCGTCAATAGACGAAGTACGGCCTCATCAAAATCGAATTCAAGCTTATTTATTGGAGAATGCTGAATTTTCTTCTGAAAACGGAAATTTCAATATTGTGTTTACCGGTGAAATGACCAAACTAAATACCGGTTTTGGAGATTTCATTAATTTTCATTTTAAGCTAGAACCCTCTGAAGATATACCCGATGACCTTATTATTGAATACACCGCCTTTACTCAAGAAGATCCATCTCACCGTTGTTTGATTGCCATGGAGTATAACTGGAAAGCCGGTTTGATAAACAACGAATCGATTGTTGCTTTATATCTAAGTAAAGACGATCCTAAAGGTACTATATCACTTACCGAAACTTCTTTATGGAAAGGTTTTGTAGCAATGGTCAAGCAAGGAATATGGCATATTTGGATCGGTATGGATCACATTCTATTCTTGTTAGCCTTGATTTTACCATCGGTTGTTCGGAGAAAAACAACCAAAATCAGAGGTGATGGCGCAGAGGTGGCCGATACAGGTTTCAGTATTCTAGGTTGGGAGCCCGTGCAGAAGTTCAAACCGGCCTTCATGTACATTTTGAAAATAGTGACTTTCTTTACTCTTGCCCATACCATTACGTTAAGCTTGGCATCATTGAACATAATTAACTTGCCCTCGAGAGTAGTTGAGTCTATTATCGCATTTTCGGTTGGCTTGGCCGCTTTTCACAACATTAGACCCATCTTTAAAGGAAAAGATTGGGTTATAGCCTTTGTATTCGGATTGTTTCACGGTTTCGGATTTGCTAGTGTTTTAGGTGAGTTAGGCTTTAAAGGTGAAAATCTCACTCTGTCTTTGGTCGGTTTTAATGTAGGAGTTGAAATAGGTCAAGTAGTAATTATAGCTCTGATATTTCCGATTTTGTATTTGATTCGAAATCGTAAGTTGTATCCGAAATTACTGGTCGGGTTGTCGGCATTGTTGATTTTTATTTCAATCTATTGGTTTGTCGAAAGAGCCTTCGATATCGATTTGCCGTTAGATGAAATTGTGAATCGCAACCTCTACCCAATTGCGAGGTTCATTGGTTTGTTGTAAATTAAGATTTAACCAAATATCCTTTTGGAAAAAAAAGCAGGAAATAGTTCCCTTTTAAACAGGTGGAAGAATAGAGATAAGGATAAGAACTTAAATTCTATTATTCCCAAAGCACCTGAAGATATCGATATACCCTTATCGAGTGGTCAACAACGTATATGGTTTTTACAGCAATTGTATCCTGACAATCCTTTTTACAACTATTCAGAGGTAATTTCTTTTGAAGGAAACCTCAATGTAGAACACCTTAAAGCGTCGTTGAATAAAATCTTTAAAGACCATGCAATTCTGCGGTCTTTCTATCCAATGGTGAATGGTAGTCCGGTTCTTCGAATTTCAGAGAAACTACCTAAAATACAAAATATTGATTTGTCAGATTTCGAAGAAGGGCTTGCCCATTCGAAGCTTGATCAATTATTGACGAAGCAATCACGTACTGTTTTCGATTTGTCGTCACCAGGGCTTTTAAAAATTATATTGATAAGAAAAAGCGCCGAGAAATATATTCTGTTCTTAACCATGCACCATATTATTGTTGATGAATGGTCAATTGGTATTCTGAAGCAACAATTGGCTTCTCACTACAAAACGCTGTCAAATGGCAATGAGTTGCAGGTCACTAATGCCGAAATTCAATATCGAGATTATGCTTATTGGCAGAGGAAGCAATCGATAAAGACAGATGAACTTGCCTATTGGAGAAATATGCTTTCTGGTGAGCTACCTGTTCTTGATTTACAGACGGACCAAAAGAGAAAGGCAAGGCCTCGTTTTAATGGGGGCCAGATTACTAGAAAACTTTCCTCTGAATTATCTTCTGATATACTTGGGCTGGCAAAAAAAATGGAAACTACGCCCTTCATTTTTTTATTATCGATGTACTACTTTCTTTTAAAACGCTACACGGGGCAAGACGATATTTTAATTGGCACACCGATATCGAACAGAAATGCGAAATCTTTAGAGAATACCCTTGGTTTTTTTATCGACACCATAGTTCTGCGCAATAATATTGATAGTTCACTATCTATAGAACAGCTGGTTCAGCATATTAAAAAAAATACTTTAGAGGCCTTTTCGCATAAAAATGTGCCTTTTGATGTTTTGGTCAAAGAGTTAAAGGTTGACCGGTCTTTGAGCATAAACCCTTTTTTTCAGGTTATGTTTCTTTACCATCCCCAAGAAGAAGTTCCCACTTTTGGTGATGAGGTTCGTATTTCTGATGAAACGGAATTTGATACCAAGGTGGCCAAGTTTGATTTGACATTGTCGGTTTCTGAGAAAGATGGTCAATTGTCCTTGACATTTGAGTATGATTCAGATCTCTACTTTGCGACGACAATTGACAGAATGCTTGAACATTACGAATTGCTTTTAAGGAGTGTTCTAAACGATTCGAACAGTACGGTTGAAGAACTGCCCATGTTGACCGATACTGAAAGGTCGATTTTTTATTATACTACCGACGTCGTTAAGAATACATTTTCTTCTTATCAGGCCGCTCATCAGATAATAGATGATATAGGTAGAAAGTTTCCTTTAAAAACTGCGGTAACCTATAAAAATGAATCGATTACCTATGAAGAACTCAATCGTAGGGCCGAAAGGGTGGCTCAAAAAATCTTAAACTCGACATCGAAGAAAAATGAAATAATTGGTCTCTGCCTTGACCGCTCGATAAATATGGTTGTCGCTCTTCTAGGCATTTTAAAAGCGGGCTGTGCTTACCTGCCTATAGACCCCAATTATCCTTTAGAGCGTTTGAATTTTGTACTTGAAGATGCACAATGCAATTGTTTGGTTTCAGATTCTTCTCTGAGTACGGTTTTCGAGGGGCAAGAAAAGATGTTGATTTACTTGGATGAGCTTTTTGGAGAAGATTCGGAGATATCCGATGTCGACCTACCCGAAGTATCAAGAGATGATTTGGCCTATGTTATCTATACCTCGGGCAGCAGCGGTCAACCTAAGGGCGTACAAATTTCACATAGTAACATAATAAACTCAACTGCGGGTAGGTTAAGTTTCTACCCTGAAAATCCAGAAGTATTTTTATTGATGTCCTCCATTTCGTTCGATAGTTCTAAAGCGGGAATATTTTGGACCTTATGCACCGGAGGAAATCTTATCGTTACCGAAAATCGGATCGAGCAAGATATTGCTCAAATCGAGAATATTATCGAAACGAACAGGGTGACCCACACCTTGATGTTGCCAACATTATACGACTTGGTATTACAACATGCCACACCTAGCAAAATCGGGAGTTTAAAAACAGTTATAGTGGCCGGTGAAGCCTGTACTGCAAGTATGTGCAATAGACATTTCACCATTACTTCAGACGTTAACATCAAACTATACAATGAGTATGGCCCTACAGAGGCCACTGTTTGGTGCACGGCCTTTGAAGTAAAGTCGGAAACTATGTTGCCGGTAATACCCATAGGAAAGCCAGTGGCGAATGCTGTTATCTATTTATTAGATAAGAATTTGAATCTCGTTCCGTTTGGTGCTGTAGGTGAAATTTACGTCTCAGGCCCGGGATTGGCCAAAGGCTATATCAACCGACCTCAACTTTCTAGAGAAGTATTTATCGATAATCCCTTTGAGACCGATGGTAGTTCGAAGCTTTATAAAACAGGTGATCTAGGGCGGTATCGTTCAGATGGTTGTATAGAGTTTTTGGGCAGGGTAGACCAACAGATTAAACTTAGGGGGTATAGAATAGAATTGGAAGAGGTAGAGAAGGCTATATCTTTAAATAATGATATAACCGGAGTAGTAGCATTGGTGGAGGAAGTTAAAGCTACTGAAAAAATAAAAAATACAGTAGATTATAATGATTTAGAGGCGTTTTCAAATTTTTTAAAAAAATCACTTACAGAGAAAGAATTGAACGAGTTGTTGAAAAGTATTGAAAGTCTTAATGTTGAAGCCTAAAATAGGTTTAAAGGCCGTTCAAAAGAGAAGAGCAGAATGTTAGTTGAAAATAATATAGAGGATCGAATCCGAAGGCTTTCTGAAGAGGAGCGTAAGCTACTTATGTTCAAAGCTGAGCAGCGAATTGCTGAAAAATCGGAGGCGGTAAAGTCAAGTGACTCAAATAAACTGATTGCTTATATCACTACAAAAAATACTGTTGACATAGTCGCGCTAAAACGGTCTTTGCGCAAAAAAATGCCTGAATATATGGTTCCCTCTCAAATGGTGGAGGTAGACAGTTTTCCTAGGCTTCCCAATGGAAAAATTGATAAGCGGTCCCTTCAAAATGGAGGCTATTTTAGTAAAGAAGAAAAACAAGATTCTAAAAACATACAACTTCCAACGAACGAAGTTGAAAATGAATTGCTTTCAATTTGGAAAGATATTCTTGGTATCGATGAGATTAGTACTACAGATAATTTCTTTGAAATAGGAGGTGACTCCATTTTAAGTATACAGGTGATTGCGAAGGCTAGGGCTTCTGGAATGCCCTTGACCCCAAAACAGCTATTTGAATATCAGAATATCTCAGAACTCGCCCGTTTTGTAACATCAGAAAATGAAAGGTCTGAGGAGGTTTTGGCTAATTCTAGTTTTAAGCACTTGGTTGCGATACGCACAAAGGGAAACAAGCCTCCCGTATTCTGTCTTCATAGCGGGGGCACCCATTTTTTCTTTTATAATCTTTTCGCAAAGCATTTAGAAGAGAATAGGCCGGTGTATGCGCTACAAGCCTCACCACATGAGGGCAATCTCGTGTTACATGAGAGTGTTACTCAGATGGCTGAAGATTTTATTTCAGAAATCAAAGAGGTTCACCCTAATGGACCATATCATTTTATCTCCTATTGTTATAATACGGCTATCGGCCTTGAAGTCGTGAGGCTTTTGGAAAACGAATCGGAATCTGCCAATTTAATAATTGCAGATACGATGGCCGATTATTTAAGTTTGTTCGCCACTTCAAGAACCCCAGTACGGGCAGCCGCTTTTATAGATAGATTGAAGTCGAGTCCGTTAAAGACAGTTACGAGTTTGGTTAGAGGTAAATTAGTTGCACCTCTCAAAGAGAAGCTTAAAAATATGGGAGCATCCGGTAGCAAGAAAAAGGTTCAGCTTCTGCATCATAACCATATCAAAGTTTATCAATCTTACAACTGGCAGCCTGTAAAGAGCACCATAAATCTATTATTGACATCAAAGAAAAATATTGAATTCAATGCTAACGTTGTTAATTCTTGGCAGAATTTATCTGATAGTGGAGTAGAGGTACACCAGACTCAGGGGCATCATAATAGTTTGTTTTTGCAATCTACCGTAAACGAGACCGCAAAGAATGTTGATAGTATTATGGCCAAATTTGAAAAGAAACTATAACTTCTTCCAATGAAACTTCCCGAAAACGAGGTGCATATTTGGTATTTTGATGTAGAGGAATTTGAAAAAGACTTAGATTTTTATAATAATTATCTTTCAACCGAAGAACTTTTAAGGTCACAGCGGTTCAAATTCGAAAAAGATAGGAAAATAAATGTTCTTGCCAGAAGTTCGCTAAGAATATTATCTGGTAAGTATTTAGGCTGTGAGCCAGAAAAGATAAAAATTGCTTACGAAGAATTCGATAAGCCGTATCTTGTAGATTATCCGGATTTTAAGTTTAATGTTTCACATTCAGGTCAGTACGTGGCTTTAGCCTTCGTTAAAAATTTTAAATGTGGAGTTGACATCGAACGGATAAAGAATGATTTCGATGTGCTCGAAATTGCCGATAATTTCTTTTCGCCTTCAGAAATCGAACAGCTTCATAATGTTCCGAAAAATCAACTATTCATTGCCTTTTACCGATTATGGACGAGAAAAGAATCATTCATAAAAGCCAAGGGTAGTGGGCTTTCGTTTCCTTTATCCTCATTTTCTGTTTCATTGGATAAAAATGCTCACTTACTTTCTACGGACTGGGATTCAGACGAAAAACATCGATGGTCTATGACTTCTTTTGAACCTGCCCCGGGTTATCAAGGTGCTCTTTCCGTACAGGGTACCTTGAACAAGATAAGTATTGAGCCTTGGAAAGGTGTTCAAGACCAGTAAACTCTTTTATTCCACAATAAACTTAAATCCTCCGGTTGCAATTATCGAACTGAACGTGGTGTTACGATTATAATTGTAAAATTTAAAGTCGATACTTTTTAATCCGATTTTTGACACCCTGAGTTTGGTAAAAATATCTGTGTAAGAAATTCCCAGCCCATATTGATTGGCCTTGTATCGGGAAAGGTCATAATCAGAAGTGTAAAAAATTGAAGATGAAAAATGTTGTTGATGAGCGGCGAAATGATCAGAGGCGGTTTGACTATAAAAGCGATATGATGGGTAAATTGTGAATTTATCAGATAGTTTTATGGGTATCTCAACACTTGCTGTATGGGAAGATATTCCCCAGTCATCAACATAAAAGCGGTAATATGAACGTAATGATATGGTGCTACTCAAAAAATAATTAAGGCGGCCACCTAAGGCGATTTTAAATCGGCTATTTGGTAATCTTTCAATGTCATCGGCCAACTGAAAATTTTCAACGAAAGAAGCTGTAATATCTTGAAAATAGACCCTTTGAAAGGGTGTAGATAAAAGACCTTGCTGTTTAATAATATCCAACGAAATTAGCCCTTGAAGATTTTTATGTAGTATTTGTGATAGCCCCAAACCAAGGGAATAGGAGTTTCTATTGCTATTTTCAAGTTCAGTAAA
The DNA here is from genome assembly GCA_002813285.1 of Flavobacteriaceae bacterium MAR_2009_75. Classification (NCBI taxonomy): domain Bacteria; kingdom Pseudomonadati; phylum Bacteroidota; class Flavobacteriia; order Flavobacteriales; family Flavobacteriaceae; species Flavobacteriaceae bacterium MAR_2009_75. The sequence continues at coordinate 424,863 of PHTZ01000001.1, read as the reverse complement.
ATTAGGGGCATAGTTTGTGTTCCCGGTAATTTCGCTACTTCTGAACTCGCCGATGCCATTTTTTGTAAAGGGCCTCAGTTCGATGGGGTAAATAATTTTCCATTTGTCCAAATAAACATTTGCATTTAGGTTTAACTCTGTATTTTTCTGATTAAAAAGCTTGGCATAACTTCCCCCAAAACCAAAAGAAAAATAATCGTATTCATTTGAAACCGATAGGCGGGCAGACCATATATTATTTCTATCGTCTGAATTGTGGGTATAGGTTCCTGTAAAGTTTACCCAAGTATCGGATCTTGAAGCTCCTGTGGTAGCGATAAAGGGGTCTCCGTCGGTGTTTCCATCAAAGGGGTTTACATTACTCGAAGAGGCAGACGTGTAAGCCGATATTCCGGCATCAACGGTCAAAATATCGTCATCGTTCAGGGGAATTGAAACAATTACCGTAGCTGTGGCATCAGTTAATTCTTCGGTGCCGCGACCACCTGTGACGGCGGCATTATCTCCCTCTTGCGAATAGTAACTGGAAAGAAAATCGATTTCTGAACTTTCCAGTACGCGTTGCTTGTATTCTTGATTTGTGTCTTGTGCATAGGTGGTCAAGACCATGAACAGCAGTGTAGGCGCCAATAAAACAATAGCTTTTTTCATAATCAGGGGATATCGTTTTAGTAGTGATCAATTGCAACCGCAGCCTCCTCCAGTTTTTCCTCCGTTTGCGCCCACGGCCGCCTCTCGATACGAATGCATGGTGTTGACATTCCGGTCTATCATTTTTTGCGTCAGCGACATATCAGGGTCATTTATATTCACTTTTTGATATTCTTTTACGGTCACGCAGCTCACCAAAGAGTAGCCTACAGCCAGAATTAATAAAAATCGATTTATCATAAATTTTTTATTTCAATGTGGGTCGATGTAAAAATTTGTCCCTTATCATCAATTAATATACACTCCACTTTTGGTATTTGGTTGATTCTATCAATTCCGACATCTTTGCCCATCACGAAGACCGACGTGGCCAGCGCATCGGCTAATTCGGCACTAGGGGCGAAAATGGTCACACTTGAGATTCCGAAAGAGGGGTAACCGGTTCTAGGGTCTATAATATGCGTGTAACGCTTACCGTTCAGGATCAGGTATTTCTCGTAGTTTCCTGAAGTTACTACGGCATTATTGTTCAACGGTAAAGTCGCAAAAACCTTATTCGTGTTCAACGGATTGGTAATTGCGACCTGCCAAGGTTGACCATTAGGCTGTACGCCCCAAGAGTTCATGTCACCAGAGGCATTGATTATACCGGCACTTAAACCCTCATTCATAAGTAAAACCTTTGCTTTATCGGCCGCATAACCTTTACCGATGGCACCAAACCCAATTTTCATTCCCTTTAATTCTAGAAAGATAGAACTGGTTGCTGAGTCTAGAACAATATTGTGGTATCCGACTTTTTCTATGGATGCCTTTATTAGAGACGAATCGGGCATTTGTTGCATGCTTCCATCAAACTTCCAAATCTCATCCATAGAAGCGTAACTTATGTCAAAAGCACCATCGGTCAAGTTTGAAATTTGGTTACATCTTTTAATAAGGCCGAAAAGCTCAGGGTCGACTTGAACAGGTGACACGCCCGCATTTTTATTTATCGATGAGGTTTGTGATTTAAATTTCCAAGAAGAAATAAGGTTTTCTATTCTCAAAATTTCCGTTACGGCCAAGTCAATATACTCATGACCGGAAACCGAATCGCTAGCTACGACCGTTATATCAAAACGGCTGCCCATTAGTTTTAAGGTGCGTGAATAGGAGTTTTGACTCCAAACGGAAAGGGAGGACAATAAAAATAGTAGGAGGAAGCCTCTATACACTGAAATCTGATTTTGAAGCTGCGTTAAAAGCGGACTACAGTAAAGATATAAAGTTAAATTTTATATTCAGATTAGGTGGATGCGAGAAATAGAAATAATATGAAAGTTGCCAGTTTATAAGTTTGGCTAAAAGATAAAAAGCTGTTCGGTAGGCAGACATTACAAATACCTAACCGAACAGCTGAAATGAACTAACCAACTATATCTAATTCGCCACTAGCTCCCCGTTGTCCAGTGCTTTTTCGAAGTTGGCAGCCACAACGGTATGGCTTCCGAAGAAGCGATTTCCATTCTCACGCTTTAATTTAATTTGAACAGTACCATCATTTTTATCTTCAACAGATGTTACTACTACTTTCTGCCCTTTGAGATTCTTATAGTTGGCAATGCCACCTCTCTTGATAATGAAATTGGCTCTTGGAAATTCAATATGTTTGTAGGTTCTAGTTTCTGGTTGACCGATTTCAAAAACGTCACCTACATTTACTTCTTCTTGAGCGAACATTGCGCCTGAAAACAATAAGGCTATTACATACTTTGTCATAATTGTGTGTTTTAAGATTATAGTCTATTATTTCTATAGTAATCTTAACGTACAATCAGTATGCCTATTTAAAGAAAGCAATCAAGTGTTTGTCATATAAAACTGAATATCAGTATTTTATATTATAATTTAGCAGCTTTCTGGTTGTGGTTAATTGGGTATATTTTACTCGGCGGGGAATTTTTCACCAAATCTAATTTAGTTTGCTTCGCAGCGTTTTACGATCAATTTCGAGAATTTCAGCAGCTTTTGTTTTATTACCTCTGGTATATTGTAGTACACGCTCAATGTATTTTTGTTCCATTTTTTTTAGGGAGGCAAATGTATCATCTTCAAACTCGATTTGAAACTTTAATCGATTTGGTAAGTGTTCTATTCCTACCTTTCTATCGGACATAATAATTGCTCTCTGTACCACATTTTCTAATTCTCGAATATTTCCAGGCCAATTATAGCGGGTCAAGACATCCAAGGCATCAGGGGCTATAGTTAGGGGGCGGTCTTTATATTCATGCCCGTATTTTTGAAGAAATTTTGAGACCAATAAATTAATGTCACTTTTACGCTCTCTCAATGGGGGAACGCTAATTTCTACAACTGTTAGCCTATAGAAGAGATCTTCTCGAAACCTTTTTTTACGTATTTCTTCAGTTAAATCGGAATTGGTGGCGGCAATTATTCTAATGTCGACTTTCTCCGCCTTACGTGATCCCACCTTTACAACTTCCTTTTCTTGAAGGGCTCTCAGTAATTTGGTTTGCACAGCCAAAGAAGCAGAGCCGATTTCGTCTAAAAAAAGAGTACCTCCATCAGCGGCTTGAAAAAAGCCGGTACGATTTTCATTTGCCCCTGTAAACGCACCTTTAAGGTATCCGAAGAGTTCAGATTCTTGAAGGTTTTCAGGTATGGCTCCACAGTTGACAGCTACGAAAGGAGAACGTGCATATTTTCCCGAATAATGAATAGCTCTGGCTACCAGCTCTTTTCCGGTACCGGTTTCACCTTCAATAAGTACGGTTGCCTTATTGTTTTTTACTCTTTCTATAAGTTCGGTAACTTTTAGAAAAGCATCGGATGCCCCAATCATGCCATCATATCGATTATCGTCAATACTGGGGCTTAATTTTTTTGAACGTCTTTTGGCCTCACCATGAGCCAAAGCCTTGTCGATACTTTCTTTAAGTTCTTGTTTAGTAAAAGGTTTTGTCAGATAATCAATGGCACCCGTTTTAATACCTTCTAAAGTTCCGGAAACGGATGGATAACCTGTAACTACTAGCTTAGGTATGTCAGGGTAATTTTCATTTGCGAATTGCAAAAGCTGCATACCATTGACTTCTGGCATTTGAATATCGGTTATTAGTAGGTCGATAGGGGTATCTCTTAATATTCGTACCGCTTCTTTTACCGACACAGCTTTGTAAGAATGAAAGTTCATCGATTGCAAATGTCTTTGCAATAATTCTAATATACTAATGTCATCATCGACCAGTAGAATGTTTTCTTTTCTCAGCATATTTATAGTTTTGGGAAATCAACCGTAAAAATGGTACCGGTCGGCTTGTTAGGTTCGTGTCGTATTTTACCTTGGTGACTGTTAATAATGCCATGTACAACGCTTAGTCCTAATCCGGAGCCATCACCAAGAGGTTTTGTGGTAAAGAAGGGTTCAAAGACCTTATCTTCATTTTCTTTTGAAATTCCCTCACCTTCATCAGAAATAGTCAACTGAACGTTTTTAGGGGTTTGTTGAATATTCAGTTCTATTTTACCACCAATGGGGGAATAATAAATTGCGTTCATGATCAAATTGAAAAGCACTTGGGTCATTTGTACCGTATCAGCTTTAATAGCGATAGTCTCATGGCTAAAAGATTTTTTTAACTGAATATTTTTAGTACGAAATGATGGCTTTAATAAATTGAGTACGTTTTCAATCAAAGGGTTTATGGAAATTTCATTCATTTCTTGCGGCATTTCACAAGCGAAGAACATAAGTTTTTTTACAATCTCTCGGCTGAAAATTGCATTTTCCATAATCTTCTCAAGATCCCTTATCGCTGTTTTATCAGTTAGCGAGTCTTTCAGAAGTTCGGCAAACCCCAATATATTAGCTAAGGGAGTATTAAGTTCGTGGGCGATGCCTGCCGTAATCTCACCCAGAATATGCAGCCGATCGGCGCGCTCCATTTGTCTTTTAATAGCGGCCTCTCGATCCCTAATATGTTTACGTTCAAAAAGATTACCTATCACCAAACTAATGTTGTCCAATAAGGCTTGCTCTTCAATCAAAAAGTCGGAAAGTGTGTATTTATCCGCAGGGTAACTTACTTTAATAAAGCCTGTTTTTTGATTAAAAACCTGAATGTTCGAGTATAGGCAGATTTTGCTGGGTCGATAGTTTTCCGTTTTTATACGAAAATCATCATACACTAAAATTACCTCAGTATCTTCATTGAACTGCCATGCTTTTTTTAGGCAGAGTACGATTTCTTCAAGCGATTCTTCAAGTCGGTCATAATCGGCGTTTACGATAATTGAAGTTACCTCATAGAGGCAAGTCAGTTCTTTTACCCGTTCTTTTAGGCGTGCTTCCGTAGAGGTCATATCGGGCTCTGGTTTAAGTGTTGCTAGAGAGTTAAATCGTCAAAAGAACTTAAAAATACAATTTTATTATCGATACAAATTGCCATTTCGTATAGTCAATGCGGCCATACATCTATTCCTATTTTATAAATAAGACATATAGGGGAGTTTTGAAGTGTTACTGTAAAATACTTTAAAATGAAACCATTTTTTTACTCTTTTACTTCTATTTGATTCTAGGCAAGTTGCTGCGCAAGACACTAAAAAAAGGACTTTATCAGAACAGTATAACCTCAGTTTATAGAATTTATTCAAAAAAACTCCTAAGGTTGTTTGATTGTTGATTACAATGATTTCCATTGGTTGAACATCTCATTTTTACACATAAAAAGAGCGCTTTTTGCTCAAGGCTATTCTTCTAGTTTAAAAGTAGGTTTGGCGAGCTTGACATCGAAATTGATTTTAGTAAAAAAATCGGAATAGGGCAAAAACAGTTATGCTAAATACTACATGGGCGAAAATTAACTGTATATAAAAATAAGTGAGATTGATTTTAGGGGGGGTATCATGAAGATAAAATAATACAGACCAACCTATAACACCGATTATGCCAGCGAAAAAACCCAATATGACCCCAGTAAGCAAATTTTTGCCACAAATATCAAAATGGTAGAAAACCCACAAGCCTAATACCATAATTAGACCGATTAGTAGATGTATGCTCCAACCACGTATGTCATTCTTAGATATATCTGAGTTACTATTTACTGCATTGTTAAAAAGTGCATTCAACAAATGAGCTTCGTTAAACTTATGACCGGTCAATACTGCTAACAGTTGACTAAATGCCGTCATTAATATTGTCCCCACAATGGACGCAAGTATAATTATTGCAAAATGCATAACTCGATTTTGTATTGAAATCAAATAACAACTATTAATTTGAACTTCTCTATACTATGGTCTAAATAATTTTCTGACACATGATTAATTAAGTATGATTCGGCTAACCTCAGAGAAACCACTTAGTCAAACTCAAAACCTTTATGATGAGAGAATGGCAAGAATGTATAATTGCAATTTCATCAACTTCAGGTGTATTTTTATAAATGAATATATTGAAAAGACGACCCCATTTGGAGTCGTCGATTCAATTGTTTGCGATACTTTCACAAATATTTAGAATTCCTTTAAAAATTAATCTTTAAGATCTTCTAAAGATTTTACTTTGTTCAGGTCCGTTCTAATTTTCATCATCTGATCTCTAATAATAGTCGAAACCCTTAAAGGTAAAGCCTCATCTTTCAACACTTCATCATACTCTTCGATAGCAGCTTTATCACCTCTAATACATTCTTCTAACATTGATTCGTCACTATCGGCTGAAAAGAGGTTTTTAACATCCATCCAAGCTCTATGAATTGTGCCTTGAAAGCTACCATTGTCATTGATTTGATCATAGGTAGCTATGAGCTCATTCTTTAACGCCCCATTAAAGCTTCTTCGCTCTTCTGATTTTCGTGTAAAAAAAGCCTTTAGATTTGTACTCTTTGCATTTTCAGCAGCTTTCTTATACCCTTTCTCCGCATCTCTGTTCTTTTCAAGAATCTCTTGTAATTGATCAACTAATTTTCTGTTTTTCGTTTCCATGATATATACTGTTTAAATTTTAAGTATAGTTAAGGTAACTCAACAGAATCATAAGGGTTAATTCAAAGAACTATATATTTAACCTAATCGAATAGAGGCACAAAAAATTATTTGAACAGGGCTATGCACCAATAGGTGTTACTCATGCTTATCATAAGAAAACCTTTTATATATGAAGATAACGAGAGGTGTTATAATTGTAAAATGGCACAGTGTAAATTAAGATGATTCTTTAAAAGAATTTTTCTTGAGGCACAACATGATTTTGATAAGGGAATGTGCGAATTGCTCTGTAAAAAGTTTATCATCTTCAAGAGAAACACATGCCTTTAACCTATCAAGATGATAGTCTATTTTTTCACAGGCCACAGTAGTATTAAGAACGTGTTCGCGACGAAAGTCCATAATTACGGAGTACGCCTCTACAGCGTTCTTACGACTATAGTAATCGTTCTGTAACTCCCTCAATTTAACTAAAATTTCCCCCTTAGTTTTCATTGTAAAATTCGTTTCTACCAACTGATTTTAAAAAACGCTCAAATATAAGTTTTAGTTTAAAAATAAGTAAGAAAAATCTTATTTTTATAAAATTTTATGATACGGTATCAAATCGTCACGGCCTACAATGTTATATCTTATAATTATATGAAGTAACGTACTGACGATTATCAGAACCAAGCTAAAAAATATCGAGTTAACCAGCTAGGGAATTGATGTTTTATGGTGCATTAAACAAATCTTTTCCCAGGTGCCATAGGTACCCCCATCCCCAGATAAAGGGTAGGGGGAATTTAAATTGGACGCCTTTTATTTCTTTGTGTCCGGATGTTTGTAAAATACTCTGTATTAAAAAAACCTATTATTTCAAATCGGTTATTTGGGCAACATCCATATCGCCGTAATCTAGGTTTTCACCGGCCATGCCCCAAATAAATGAGTAGTTCGAAGTTCCTGAACCACAGTGAATCGACCATGGCGGTGATATTACAGCTTGGTGGTTGTGCATCCAAATATGGCGGGTTTCTTGTGGCTGACCCATAAAATGACAAACCGCTTGCTCTTCTGGTACATCTAGGTAGAAATAGATTTCCATTCTACGGTCATGTACGTGCGCGGGCATGGTATTCCATACACTTCCTGTTTTTAAGGTGGTCATTCCCATTTGTAATTGGCAGGTATCTACCAGACCTCCAATCAACATCTGGTTGACCGTACGGTGATTGGCCGTTTCCAACGAACCTAAATCTAATTTATTTGCATGACCTAATCCAATTTTTGTAGTAGGATAGTTTCTATGCGCTGGAGCTGAATTAATATAAAATTTAGCAGGATTTTTGGCGTCACTGCTTTTAAATACTACCTTTTCATTGCCCTTACCAATGTAAAGAGCATCCTTGAGGTCCATATCGTAACTTTCGTCTTCTACTTCAATAGAACCAGGGCCTCCTATATTTATAATTCCCATTTCTCTTCTTTCTAAAAAATAGTCTGCCTTAAGAGGGTCGATAGATTCTAATGTTAAAGGGTTTATGGGCACTGCAGATCCTGCGATATATCGATCATAGTGCGTATAGGTAAGGTTAATTTTTCCTTCTTCCATTAGATTGTCGATCAAGAACTCTTTTCTAAGTTCAGATGTATCATACTTTTTTACCGCCTTGGGGCTAGATGCATATCGTGTTTCGTAATTTGTACTCATTATCAGTTTTATTTGTTTTCTAATTTGTATACTTTGAAATTATCTATCGTCATATGATTGTTTACGGTCCTAAATCCAAAATGACCTTTGGTGTATGGTGAATTATCGTAAAAGTCTATCATCTTCACTCCGTTTCTATAATATTGAATGATATTGCTATAGGCTATGATTCTAATGTGGTATGTAGTATTCGATTTCAGTAGATACGATTCGTTCGAGAAGTCGTGCTGTTTTAGTAAGGGGCGCTTTCCGTTACCTTTATACCTTCTAAATCTTGTCTTAGAATTGTCGTGGCCACCCACGCCCATATAATACAGTCGAAGCCCATCATAATTACTGAATTTCCCATGTCTATTTTCTGAATTTTCAAAGAGGTTTTTTTGGTTTTCCATATCCTTGGCCATCCAAAAACAATTCATATCTGAAACACGGTCATGGGGTCCGTCTTGATTTATGATAAAAGTGTCATATTCAATCATGATGGGCCCTTCTAGTTCTTCTTTAAACCATATGGTACAGCCTGCAGCATCATCTATTTCAAGTTTTTTATTTTTAAGAATGGTTTGTCCCCCTTCCATTTGTTCAATTTTCCAGTTATTGAGGTCAGTTTCAAAATTATCTTGATGAATCAACAGTGCCTCTACTCTCAGACCGGGTTTGAGAACGATTTCCTTTGAATTTTGGGTACAAGCCACAACCAAAAATATTATGAAGATCAAAGGAGATTTTGCTCGAAGTGTACTGGTTCTAACTGCCATATGTATTACTAAAAAAGTATATGCCGCAATTTGATTTTTTCTCTTTTTATATGGTATAAACTATGATTCTAAAATAATAAACCATCGTTCATAACCTTAATAGTTGCGTATTCTTAAGTATTTCTATTCTTCTACTTTTTCAATGCTCACAAAGTAGGCCCCTAGGGTGTTGTTACTATCTAAAGTAAACCAAGTTTGTAAATTGGCCTCTCCTTCTTCTAGATCGATGGTAAAACTGACATATTCTTTGGTAGAATCTACTTGTTTTTCCACATCGGTTTTCTGTATTTTCAACCGTGCTTTTTTAATGTCTAACGCTTTTCCTTTTTTACTGGCGCTTACGGTAGTACCTTCTTTTGCTGGCCTAATGGGGGCTTCGGCACTTAAGGCCAATTTGGTCTCTTTGGGCCATCGTCGCAACTTTATCGAATACGTGCCGCTTTCCCTTACGGATAATGCCCAATAGCCGTTATCGATATAGCCACTGCGGATATGTCGTTGGTGCCAAGGGCTATCTTTGTTCGTATGCCAATCGTGGCAATACAGATTTACAGGATTTTCCGCTTTATGCCCAACGTAAATCCGTGGTAAGTCTTTATAGGTCGGAAGCAGTTCTTGCCACCATTCTTCATATACCTTTCTGTAGGCTTCAATTTTTTCTGGATGTTGATCGGCAATATTTACTTTTTGTTCTGGATCGGTCTTCAAATCATAAAGTTCACTACCATCGACCAATCGCCATTTAGCCTGCATCAACGATGTTCTTCGCCAAGGCTCCGGTACTTCGGTTCTTTGTGAATTGGTAATTACAATTCGTTCATTGAAGTCTTTGGTATCTCCGTTTATCAGGGGAAGAAGGCTTTGACCATCAAATTTTATTTCTTCACTCACCCTTAAGCCGCACATATCTACCAAAGTAGGCAATACATCATAGTGGGCCGTAAGCTCGTTAATGTCTTTGCCTACGCTTATACCGCCATTTTTCCAATGTAGAAACAAAGGCACTCGATGTCCGCCTTCATATTTACTAGCCTTTACGCCCCGCATTCCAGCATTATACCCTTGCTTGATAAAACCATCTAGCCTATGACCTTCAGTTTTTGCGCCTTGGGCGGTACCATTGTCTGTCGTGAAAATAAGAATGGTATTATCAGAGAGTCCGGATGTTTCTAAATAGTCGACCAATTTTCCCACGTTCTCATCAATGTTGGCAATCATTCCATAGAAAGCAGGCAGCGGAATAGCATCATTTCCCTGATAAGGGGCTGCATATTTGTCTTCCACAAAATAAGGGGAGTGGGCCGTGTTGGTAGGTAAATAACAAAAGAAAGGCTCATTTTTTTTGGCTTCGATATGCTTTATGGCCTCATTGAACCAAACATCTGTGCTGTAGCCTTGGTAACGTTTTAGCTCGCCATTATGCAAGTACATGTCATCAAAATAGTCGTTGTTCCAATAATCCATGGTTTGTTCCATACCGCCCCCACCGTGGGTCAGTACTTCATCAAAACCCTTGTCTTCAGGCCTAAACGGGTAGTTATCTCCTAAATGCCATTTGCCGAACATGGCGGTGCTATAACCATTTTCCTTAAATATTTGGGCCATGGTCACTTCGTCCCCTGAAATTAAAGAGCGGCCATTTATCGTATGCCAAACCCCGGTTCTATTTGCGTTTCGACCGGTCATTAGAGCTGCCCTAGTAGGTGCACAGGTAGGGTTTACATGGTAGTCGGTAAAACGAGCACTTTGAGCGTGTAGCCGATCTAAATTCGGAGTTTTGATATGGGGGTTTCCCAAGGCGGCAATATCACCATACCCTTGATCATCTACTAAAATTAGGATCACGTTGGGTTTTTTAGCTTTTTGGGGCACTTCTTCTTTTTTGCCTTCACAGGAAGGTGACCCTAACATAGAGATGGAAATTAAGAATAAGCTTAAATTTCTACGGAATGACATTGTATTATTTGGTTTTAGGGTAAGAAATAATTGCATTTGGGCCTGAAACTGAAGCCTACTATAAATCGTTCTCTTTTTCGGCCTTCATTTTCTTGTAGATATCAATGTACTTTTGATCCAATTCAGAAGAATCCTTGTATTTTTTTCTTATTTCCTTAAGTTTTAGGGTCATATCATTTACCACATCGGCATACTCAGGATCCTGGTAGACATTATTGAGCTCTTGCGGATCTTTTAACCTGTCATAGAGTTCCCATTCATCTACGTCATAATAGAAATGGGCCAGCTTATATTCTTTGGTAACGATGCCGTAATGTCGCTTTACCATATGTACGCTGGGGTATTCATAGTATTGATAATAAACCGCTTCTCTGTTCCAGTTTTCCTTATTGCCCGTTAACAAAGGTATAAGGCTTTCGCCTTGCATGTCATCAGGCACAGGTATATCGGCAGCCTCCAAAAAGGTTTGAGCAAAGTCAAGATTTTGAACCATTTCATTTTCGACCGACCCCGGAGCGATTTTACCCGGCCATTTAATAAGAAGTGGTGTTTTAAATGATTCATCGTAAATGAATCTTTTGTCGAACCACCCGTGTTCACCTAAGTAAAAACCTTGGTCAGAGGTATATACCACTATCGTATTCTCGGCCAAGCCACTTTCATCTAGATAATCCAATACACGGCCTACGTTATCATCAACCGTAGATATACAAGCCAAATAGTCTTGCATGTATCGCTGGTATTTCCATTTCATTTTTTCCTCATCAGTCATACTGGGCCAATTTTTTTCGAAGTCGGCATTTATCTTATCCAACACCACATCATATTGGGCTTTTTGTTCGGCATTCGCACGACCGTAGGGGCCGTAAAAACCATTGTCGAATTCCTCGACTTTTGGTGTCACCTTGTCGCCCATCTTTTCAACTAACTCAGGTCGTATTTTACTGTCATGGCTGTACATCATGTGGGTGAGCAAGTTCATTTCGGCAGTTTTGGCCGCGGTTCCTCGGTTTTTATAGTCATCGAAAAGTGTTTCTGGCTCCGGAAATTCCTTTTGGATAAACTCCGCAAATTTTTCAGGCTTGGGCCACCAAGGTCTATGGGGTGCTTTATGTAAGTACATCATCATAAAGGGTTTTTCTTCATCCCTTTCTTCTTTTAGCCAATTAAGAGTTACATCTGTAATAATATCAGTTACATAGCCCGTTATGGTGGTATCTCCGCGAGAGGTTTTAAAATCGGGATTGATATAAAAGCCTTGACCGGGTAAGATCATAAATTCATCAACCCCTTTCGGGTTATTGCCAAAATGTAATTTGCCGAACATGGCGGTTTCATAACCGTTCTTTTGAAAGATCTGCGGAAAGGTTACCTGGGTCGTATCAAAAGGCATCAGATTATCGATTTTGCCATTGATATGGGTATGTTTTCCAGTTAATATGGTTGCCCTTGATGGGGCACAGATGGAATTGGTAACGCTGGCGTTGGTAAATAGCACGCCCTCCTTGGCCAATCTATCAATATTCGGTGTCTGAATCAACTTACTATCATATGCGCTAATGGCTTGATAGGCGTGATCATCAGACATGATGAATAAAATGTTGGGCTGTTTTTGAGATTTTTTTTCCTTTTTTTCTTCAGAACAGGAAATAACTGCAAAAAGCAAGGCAGTCGTCAGCATGTAGTGGAATGGTAGTAGAATAGATTTCATTTGTGTTCGTTTAAATTTTGAGGCGATGGTTGCTTAGAAATTATAGGCTTAATTTGCCTCTTCTTGCCAAATGTGGCTTCCTTTCAACAATTGACCATATTCTTTTGATAATATACTTTTCATTTCTTGGAAAAGTTTAGGGTTTTTGGTAATCAAATTCTCAGATTCTTTCTGATCCTCAACTAGGTTGTACATCTCAAAATCAACTAATTCAGCTTCTTTTATTTGTTCTTCGTTGCCCGGATAAATATTGTTTATTTGCGGTAAATAGTCATCATTGTATTTTAATCGGGCCAATATTTTATAGTTCTTATGGCGCATGGCTACTTGGTGCTCGTTCAACGCATTATAAAAGCTCCAGAGCAAGGGTTTTGTTCTTTGGAATTCCCCTGTTTTTAGTAGCGAGGCAAAAGATTCACCATCAAGTTCTCTTTGCGGTAAGTCTGCACCTGTAATTTCACATAAAGTAGGAAGTATGTCCAACGCTGAAACCACATTATCTGAAGTTCCGGTGTAAGTTGATTTACCTATCCAATTTACTATTCCCGGAACCCTAAAGCCTGCTTCGGTAGTCCATAGTTTCCTTCCTTTTAACCCTCCGGTTTGCCCGAAAGTTCTTTTGGCTCCCGAATATCTGGCATAGGTTTCAGGTCCATTATCCGAAGTAAAAATTACCAAAGTGTTGTTTTTTCCATTTTCTTCTAAATATTTCAGTAGTCTACCCACGGCTTTATCCACATTGGCCACATTGGCAAAAAATTGGGCCTCTGGTTCGCCATTGGCATATTGAAAATACTCGTCTACCATTTCTTTGGGGGAGGCAATTGGTTCGTGAGGTTCGTGAAAGGTTATCTGTAGATAAAAGGGCTTTTCCTCTTCGGTAGTTTCCAGCCATGAAATGGCCTCGTCAACCACCAACTGGCAACTAAAGCCTTTCGTTGGGCCTACCTTTTCGCCATTTCGCACAAAGTTCTTGGGGTTTTCATGACTAGGAGAGGCATTATTGTGTGTCGCAAACCAATGGTCGAACCCAAAATAATCAGGTTGGGGCTGTGCCGGATTGTTGAACAGTGAGCTACAGTGCCATTTGCCTACCAAAGCGGTTTGGTAGCCTACCGTTTTTAATCTCGCGGGTATGGTTTCTTCGCCTTTTTGAAGGTGTACCAAATGCCTTAAATCCTCGCTTTCTTTGGGGCCTGGAATAAAATCGTATAAACCGGCCCTATTCGGACTCCGACCGGTCAACAAACCAACCCTTGAAGGGGAGCATACCGGAGCGGCGGAGTAAAAGTGGGTCATTTTAATACCCGTTTCGGCCAATTTATCAATATTGGGTGTTTTGATTATCGGATGGCCATATGAGCCTAGATCTCCATACCCCAAATCATCGCACAGAAAAACGACTATATTCGGTTGTTCATGATTTTGTTCCAAAACCTCGGAAGTATACCAGAGTACAAGAGTTAGAATAAATACGATTGAATTATTTCTCTTCTGTCTCATTTCAGTATTTAATTTTCATGTTTTAATCTATTGTTTAAAGCTGATCAATCTTAAATCTCCACTTTTGAATTCAAGGGCTTTATTCTGATGACGTATGGTGACAGAGTTTTGGTTATGTAACCACAACTGCCCATTTTTTTGCTGTAAAACTACATTTTCAGGTTGGCTGGCAGAAATTGTATAATCTTTAAAAGAAACTTCCTTTCCGCTTCCCATAAATAGGGTCCAGTCGCCATTTTTTTCTTGAGCTACTAAAGTATACGTGGCGTTAACGGATATTCCTTTATGCTGAACTTGTTGATCGTTCGCGGAAGAAAAAACCAGGTCTTCCCTACCGGATTTATGTAGAATGTTAAGACCTACAAATTCCGGGTTTCCCTGTTCATCTTCAAAACTTGAAATTTTTTCTATGCTTTTTCCAGAGGATGAGGTAAACGGTTCAAATACCGACACAAATGGTTTTTCCCACGCTGCACCGTGCTGCCGGGCGGCAAAGGTCAAATAAGGATCTTCGTCCACCTTGTAGGGAAGTCCATGCCCGCCCTTAAACGCTTTGTTGGGCGGTGATTTTATAGAAAATACTTCTCGGCCCTCGGAGCCCATCATCCAGAGATTCATAAAAACATCTTCTTGTTTCTCAGCGAAGTCTATTTTCCACTCCACTTGATAGTCTTCTTCCAGTTGTACCGATTTTTTGTCCCACATATAATCAAAGGCGTTGATGTGCCCACCGGCAAAGGTCATTACATCACTAGGGGTCAGTTGCAAAGGCGTTCCCTCAACATCCTTTATTTCCATGGACTGCCCTAGGTTGTGGTAAAAATAGTCGTGGAATTTATCTCCGCCCCGTTGTTTTTTAGACCGAAAAATATCCACATAGTAGCCCGTTTCCTTACCGGTTTTTACAATGCTTACCAAGCGTCGTTGGTCACTGCGGGTCTCGGGTTCCAAAAACAGCACATCGGAATAAGTGATGTCTGGAAAATAACCTGTTTTTTGTTCCGATTTCGGGTATTCCCCCAACAGATCAAATGCATGATAACTCAACATTTCGGTATAGGACGAAGCCCCGTCTACCATAACCGTATTGTGTGCCGGAAATTGAGAGTAATATTTTAAATAGGTAGGCTGTAAATATCCGGCACCTTTTCCCGGATCGGCACCTTGTACAAATCCCTTTCCATACAATTCCATATTAATACCGTTGGCATGCATGTGATTGCCCAAAGATCCGTTTAAGGAGACCATCATGCCATTTTTTCCTTGACCCATACGCTGCACGTGCCAACTCACGTTGGGGGCGTAAAAGATTTGGGTTACATAGTCACCATAATCGCCAGCTTTGTATTTTGGATTAAGGGATATGGGCTTGCTGGTAAATAAGGAGTGTATGTCTGAGTTGTTTTTTTGTTTGGATTCATCATTAGTATTATCTGGAGCAAATAATAGATACAAAGCCGTAAACTTCGCTTCATTCTCGACATTTTTATTGTTTTGTGCCGTTCGAATCATATCTTCCATGGCACTAGTTTTAAGTGGAACATAGTTGCTATCTCCAAATGCGACGGTCTGCCCGTTGGGAAAAAGGTATTGGGGCAAGACCATCACCGCTTTTTCCATCACTGGCATGTAAGGTAAGACGTTGTGGCCAAAGGTATTGTCAAAGTCATTGATAAAATGGGCCAGATCATTGGTAACCCCAAAAGAATAACCCGGGCATTCGGCCCATACCCCGTTATTCTCATCGTAGCCATAGTCCATAAATTTGGTAAGTGACCATTGCCGGGTAGAAGTCTGGTTCAATATATAGTCTATATAGTATTCCCGGCCTTTTTTGTCATCATAAAATTGATTGTCTCTTAGCACCATGGCGGCCTTTAAGATAATTTTAGCCTGATGTAGGTTCCAGTTATTCTGCGGTACCCCATTTTGTATAATTAAGTCATTCCATTTTTTTATGGTGGCATCGTACACCTCAATTTTTTCTGGATGGGTTTTATCTATGTAGCCGTGTAGAAAGTCGTAGAGTTCAGAGATATAAATCAAACTTTTTTCATGAATTACCTGAAAACATTCAAGACCGACCAAAGTTTGGGTATGCCCATGGGATATATCTATGGGTTCTTGGCGATAATGCATTCCCATTATGTAGGTGTCAAAAATACCATAGGCAAATTGGGCGTAGCGCTCATCTTCTTCAAGCCAAGAGATAAAAGCGGCATCCCTGGCCCAGCCCAATAGTTTTTGATTATGCCTGTGGATGATTCCCCCGGTCTTAGATTGCTCTACCCACTCCAAAGGCTTGCCTTCCTTGCTTTTGTTCCTAAGGTATAGGCCCCGCTCATCATCCATATAGGGCATAATATCTTCCAAGGCCGGCATGGCATAGTTGGTAGTGTAGTCTCGCGAACCTGTAAAGCGTACAGTAGGTACCGGTGCTTCCCCATCTGCATGGGAGTAATAGATACCGTTGATATACACATTGGTGGCCTTGGTCTTCCAGTACATCATCAAACGGGAGACCATCCACTCTGGGTCGGTCTGGTGGCGTTCTACATGGGCATCAATGCGTTTATGGATGCCCGATACCACCTCTTTTGCCCATGCTTCTTTTTTAATGGTCTTTTCTAGTGATTTTTTTTCAAATTGTGTAATGTACAATCTAGGATAATCTTGCTCCAAGTTTTGAGGCAACGGTATTTTACCACTGCTTTGAGCAGATAGAAAGCCACAGAACAAGAAGAATAGAATAGATATAATTCTATTCTTGGTTGTTTTGATTACCGGCTGAAAAATTTGAATCTGTTTCAATAGATTATATTTTATTAAGGACATCTCCCTTGCTTTGAATGTCAGGATTTTTAGTACCGCCATACAACAATACCTTTGTCTCCGTCTCGTTTTCCAATTTAATATCCGTGGCGTGCATAATTGCTTTGTTATTGAAATTGCCATAACCTTCCCACACGGATAGTTTTATGGCCATTTCGTGGGGAATAAAGTTGGGGTCGGTTGTTTTAATGACCACTTTATGCCCCGAACCATTTATTTTTGCCAGAAGATTGTTTGCTAGCCCTCCGCGACTGTCCAAAATATTCATTTCTACCGAAGCCCCTTTGGCGTTGGTATAGGGTATACAAAAGGCTTCGGCATATTTGGCATCTGCACTGCAGTTGATAAGGGTGTCCGCGTTGCCTACATTATAGCCTGTAGCCACGCAATCCTTCACTACACAGTCTATAATCGTATCTCCTGAAGTGCTGAGACCGGTACAGATACCGCGGCGCATTTGGGTAACCGTACAGTTTTTTATAGTGGTGTTTTCGGTTTTGTGTCCGTTATATTCTGGGTACATACGAATGCCGTCTTCACTAAGCGATATGATTTCCCCAGGTAGAATTTTACCGTTTACCCCAATTATAGTACCTTCTACATATCCTTTTTTATGATTATGCTTTGGCTTTGGGGCATAAAATTCATTATCATAGGCATAGCCCGAAGTCTCTTTTAGAATGGCATCGGTAGTTTTAAGAAGCCCATCAACATGGCAATCTTCGATAAGGGTATTTTTGGCGCCCTGTAAAAAAATGGCGTGCCCCATGGCCCTCATATGCACCTTGCACCCGATTAATTTCACGTTTTTGGCAGGGTAGCCAACTCGAATACCATTCATTTTACGAACCTCGCTATTGCCTCCAATACCATATAAACTGCCGTAGCCCCATGGGGAGGAACCGGACGTGCGTATTTCAATGTCCTTTAGGGTAACGTCTTCACCTACCACATTAAAGATTTTGTTTTTGCTCTGTATGCCCGTTCGATTGCCATAAGTCTCAATATAGAGTCCTTGGAGGGTTACATTTTTTCCAGAGACCTCAATGGCGCAGTACATACTGTTGCCGTCATCACTTTTGGTCAAATCGGTTCGGCTAAAAAGCCGTGAATCTACATTAAAGCGCACCCCAGTAAGATCAAAATAGGTGTTGTTGCCCGTGAAGCGGATAAAGCGAATGTTATCCGCTTGATCTATTTGATAATTGCCCGGAGCCAGTTTGACCGATACGTTGTCTTTTGAGAGGTAACTTTTAAATTCAGTGAGGGTGTCTACCAACAAAACTTCTTCTTTCTCTGTACAAACTATAAATGACAAGGTACTTAGAAATAGGATCGATAAAATGATATAAAGCTTTAAATGTTTCATTATTTAATTAAGCTCTAGTTTGATGACACTTACAGCCTGGTCTACCGGATTTTCAGGTAAATTTAAAATGGTTCCTTCGGATGATTTTTCAAATTTTAATGATGTGCCATTAACCAGAAGCTTGGCGTTTTTAAACTTCAGGTCTTTGTTCAGAGTAATTTTCCCCTCTTTGGGCCAATCAAAAACGTGAGCGTATATTACCCCGTCTTTCTTGGTATAGCGTCCCCATTCTGGCATGTCGTAGGGGCTAGCTTTTGCACCATAAATTGCCTCTCCGTTATTATCGGTCCATTCTCCTAAAGCTTTTAATCTTCTAATACTTTGGGACGGGAACCTGCCGTAACCATCAGGGCCAATATTCAACAAGAAATTTCCTCCTTTAGATACGATATCAACTAATTTTTGAATTAGATCTTCACTGCTTTTCCATTTGGTATCGTCAGGTTTGTAGCCCCAAGTACGGTTCATGGTCATGCATGATTCCCAGTCTTCATCAATACCTGTAGCTGGTATTTCTTGTTCGGGAGTACCGAAATCACCTGCGAAATTTCCTTCCATATCCATACCTTCCATACCCTTACGACCTTTATCAACCCGGTTGTTGATAATCGTGTTAGGTTGCAAATCACGAATAAAACTGTACATATCTTTACCCATTTCGGTGGTGTAATCGGCAATCCAATCCCCATCGAACCAGACCACGTCGATGTCTCCGTAGTTGGTCAACAACTCTTTAACTTGTGGCTTTAGGTAATTTTTATAGTATTGAGGAAATTCAGGGTTTACAACACTTTGGTCTTTCTGACCTGCATTATAATTTGGGAATAAATTACCTTGAGCCTGCGGATGGTGCCAGTCTACAATAGAATAATATACCCCGAATTTCATGCCTTGTTTTCTTGATGCCTCTGCTAAGGCCTTAATAATGTCTTTTTTATATGGGGATGTATCCATAATATCATAATCAGATACTTGAGAGTCCCATAATCCAAATCCGTCATGGTGTTTTGAAGTGAGCACTATATATTTCATGCCCGCATCCTTGGCCATTTTTACCCAAGCATCGGCATCAAATAACTGGGGATTGAACATTTTGGGGAATTTTTCATAATCCTCAATGGTATAATCCAGTTTATCCATAGCCCATTCTGCACCGCCACCTGCTATTTCAGTTCCTCGTTCTCCTCCAATAATGGAATATGCTCCCCAGTGTATAAACATTCCGAATTTAGCATCACGCCACCATTCCATTCGTTCGTCGTCTGTGGGGGTATGCTTGGTGCTTTTTTCTTGTGAATAACAAGTTGCAAGACCATGGAGTAGGATGAGCAGTAAAATTTTTTCAAAAAATTTTTTCATTTTATTGAGTTTCATTTTGAAGACATTAATTGTTGAGGGAAGCCAATAATGGCTTACCATCTTTTAACTTTTTTAAACGTAGAAGCCCCTCGATATAATAATAGTCTGCATAGTTGATGGAATAATCAATTTCACTACCGGAAGGTTTGTGACCTGTAGAGTGTAAAAGAAACGCGGTGTTTTTATCGCCACTTTGAAAATTCATGCTAAGCTCGGTCAGCATATTTTCTGCCATGGCAGTATAGTATTTTTGTTTTTTCGGATTTTCCACATATGTTGACAGTTCTAATAGAGCGGAAGAAACAAGTGCTGCTGCCGACGCATCATAAGGTTCTTCTGGAATATTCGGAGCGTCAAAGTCCCAATAGGGTATATATTTTTTAGGCAAACGTTCTAAATATACATCTGTCACTTTTTGAGCGAAATCAAGGTATTTTTTATCGCCTGTTTCTCTGTAAACCATAGTATACCCATAAATGGCCCAACCTTGGCCCCGAGCCCACATCGATTCATCTGCATACCCTTGATGGGTCACTTTTTTAATGGGTTTACCGGTATCTTTATCATAGACCACTACATGGTAAGAAGTATAGTCTGGTCTAAAATGATGCGCCATGGTTACATCGGCGTGGCTAACGGCTAAATCATATAATGATTTATTTCCTCCGTTTTTAGAGGCCCAGAATAACATTTCTAGATTGATCATATTGTCCATGATAGTATTGTGCTGGGGCCACTCCATGTTGGGTACATCCCTAGGCCACGATAAGATTGTGCCTACCTTCGGATTAAATAAAGTAGCCAATGTATCGGCAGTCTTTAAGATGATATCTTTGTATTCTGGATTGCCGGTAAGCCTATAGCCATTGCCAAAACTATTGAAGACCTGAAACCCCAAATCATGGTCGTTGGCCTTGCTCACGGATAGGGGAGTAAGATATCTACTAAATTTATCGGCTTCCACCCTCCACTTGTCATTAGGGTCGTTCTCATAGAGATACCACAAGGTGCCGGGCCAGAAGCCACTGGTCCAATCTTTATAATTGATGAAGCGCCATTCTTTTGAGCCCGGTGCAATATTTCTAGGTAGACTGCTCGAATCATCAGGAATTATTTCAAGAGTCTTGAGAGTTTGATCCGAGCAGTATTTTAATTGCTCATCAACATCTAATAATGGGGTGTTATCTTTTCTTGTCGTGTTTGAAACACCACAAGATAGTAGGGTAACAAAGCTTAATATTAGAATAATTACAAAAGAAGGATATTTCATAGTTAAGTGCATAGTTTGGTAATCCTATAAAATTTTTTATTCAGTTTTTTAAATCGACTTTAAGGGGCGATTTAATTTTTTGTGATTGTTGGTTCAAAAGCTTTTCCCAATCTTCCTTATCGGTTATTTGACCACTTTTGTTCCAAGCAAAACCGGCATAGTAAGTAAGTACTTCGGTCGGCTTTGCTAGCACTAATAAATTGCTTTGATCTTTTACATCACTTTGGCGCGCAAAAGCGGTATCTACGGCTGATGGCTCTATCACAACACCTTCACCAACTTGAGATTTATCTATAGTTTCCCAATGAGAGTACCATCCCATTTCTGGGTTTAATTTCGTTGTACCCTGATTGTTGTGTAAAGTAATGCCGATGGCATAATTGGGAAGGTCGTCGGAGGCTTTCAAGAATACTTCAAACTTTGAAAAGTTACTTTTTTTATCAAGGGTGATCCTTTTGATTTCTTGTACCCCAAATGGGCTCCATGGTTCGTAAGAAAGTTCGAAAACGGTTCTTAAAGGGCCGTTTTCCAAGGTTTTATGGTTTACAAAATTCTTGGAAACATGAAGGCTATCATTATGCCACACACCCAAGCCACCGGTGCCTCTACTGGCTCCCACATGATAAGGGTCGTAACCTTCGCCATGGTCTATATGGTAATAGCCAGGTTCCTTTAAATGTTCAGAATACCATTTATCTATAATTGTTTTTTCAGTGCGCTTAAGCCAAAGGTCTATGCCGCTTGATAAGGTACTTCCCGGTACCCCTTCCAAGGCTTCTTTTTGTCCGGTAGGGCCGTAGGTTCTAAAGGCTACTTTGTCATTTTCCCACGTATAATCATCGGTGCGTTCAGGAACAAAACGAGAATAGGCCTTCGCATCGGTCTCAGGAATCGAAATGGTACTATCTAGAACAATTTTATAATGACTTTCAGAATTTGCATCCACACGAGCCAGAAATAGCAGTTCGTCGAATACTTTATCGTCGTCTAAATCTTGTAATTGTACAAGTTGGTTATCACCATGAGAATCCAGAACCCTGAGATGTGCTTCGTTCTTGCCTGAAAGGAAGGTCTTTAAGTCTTCGAAAGGAACAGAAACCACTTCATTTCGAGCATAATTAAGATAGTTCTTAACCTCAATCGACATTTTTTGTGGTTCTTTAGTATTAGAACATGCCACCATTAAAAGAGATGCTGCAAAAATTTTAGTCAACCATAAGTTGGGTGTTTTTTTCATAAAAGGTTGTGTTTTCAAATAGTGATATTGTCGGTTTTCGAGTATTGTTCTAAATAGTCGGTTTACCTGTTAAATAACCAAGGGAAATCAAAAACTTGTCCGCTGCGCGAGTGGTTTTTATATAATATTCATCATTGTTCTTTTTTCTATTAAAAAAACCATGTCCCTCATTTTTATAAATAATTACATCACATCTGCTGTTTACGTTTTCCATCTTTTTTTTAAATTCATTGGCCACTGAAACAGGAATAAGATGGTCTTTGTCGCCTAAAAGAAATAGAGTAGGGGGTGCACCACGGGCTATATGGTGAATGGGCGAGATGTTTCTCCATTGATCCCCCATTCTCTCATTTTGGAAACCTCCTGGCCCGGGACCATTATCTACTACCGGATTATATAGCACCATGGCGGCAACTTTTGTACTAATCGCTAAATCGTCGGTGCTTTCATTAATGCCGGGCAAAAGAGCCACAGCGGCAGCTAAATGTCCTCCGGCAGAACCCCCTGATACTACAAGTTTCTTTGTATCAATATGAAGTTCGTTGGCTTTTATTTTTAAAAATCGGATGGAAGACTTGGCATCTTTCACAGCTTCATAAGGGGTGGTGCCCTGCCTACTTTTCACCCTATAATCTACTAAAACAGTTACCATACCTCTGGAAGTGAAATAACCGGCCTGCTCTCTAAATTGATCTACGTCACCTCCGTTCCAACCGCCGCCAAAGAAAAAGACCATGGTAGGGTAATTTTTCCTTTTTCTAAGCTCATCCGGAAAATAAACCTGTAGCTTTAAAGTGTCATGGTCAACTACTTTATATGTTAACACCTTGGGTTCTTTGCCGGGTACCGAGCTTGACCAGTCGTTCTGCCCATTCGCTGTCACAAATACCAAGGCCAGAAACAGGGGTAAATACCCTTTTGGCATTATTTTAAATTTATTGCATTTTATGATTTTCGGGTATATATATATACCCGATATTACAGATAGGCAATTGATATTTCGTTTATTGGATTGCAACTTATTTTTTAGGAATTAAATGCATAGTAAACCCATTGTTAGCTTTGATTTTCAGCTCTATTTCATCTAATTGATTCAATTCTAACTCTTTGATTTTGACCTTGGTTCGGGTATTTATAGTTTCATCGTCTGTATATAATTTGGCATTGTAGACGACATCCTCTTGAAGAAAATCAAAATTTAGATCGAGCTGTTTTTCAATCTTTCCATTAATCCCTCCAATGAACCACTCCTTGCCTTTTCTCCGTGCAATTACCCCAACCTCACCTATTTTGGCATGTAATATGCGGGTTTCATCCCAAGTAGTGGGTACCGCATCAAAGAACTCTAACTCGGGCTCGTTACCAATATGTTTGGTATCTCCCCAAAGGCCATCATTTTTTATAGGTCCGGTAGGTGGTTTATCATACCAATACAGCATTTGAAGTGGGCTGAACAAACAAACTGTTTTTGCAAGTTGAGAAGCGTGTGACCCCATTTTATCTACTCTTTCGTTGTAGTAACATACCGTATTATCTGCCGCACCGGCCAACATGCGGGTGAACATACTAATAAGGGTATGCTCGTTGGTCGGGCTTTCCTCATCACCTGCAATACCTTCTTGGGTCAATAAATTGGGATAAGTTCTTGAAAAGCCAGTTGGTCTATATTCGTCATGTACATCAACGACAAATCCGTAATCGGCGGCTTTTTTAATGGCAGTGTGCAACCATGCCGTAGCCTCTTGATTTCCAACTCTTACAAATCCATATTTAATACCTGCCACACCCCATTTTTTATATAAGGGCAGTAGGTCCTCCAATTGCTTTTCAAGAGCCCTTCTATTTACGTATAAAATAACGCCCACTCCTTTTTCTTTGGCATACCCGGTAATGGTCTCAATATCAAAAGGTCCCTTTGAACGTTTAGGGTCTAGTGTAATTGTTGTGGCATCAGATTCATTTTTCATTTCGTTGCCATACCATCCGGCATCGAAAAGAACATATTGCATATTGTGTTTGGCAACAAAATCTATGGCCGCTAAACCTCCTTCGGTTGTTAAGGTTACTTCTCTTAAAGCTTTGCCGGGTACCACCCAAGAATCATCCTCAATTTTACTTGGGTCGTTCAGATTCTTTATGATATAGTTCTGTTCCAATAGCTCACCTTCATTCTTGCCCATCATTACTACACGCCAAGGCGATTGAAAAGGTAAGCTTTTATGTACTTTGAATTTGACACCATTAGTTTGTGCAATTATCGCCCCGGTGATGGTATCCTGCTTTTCCTCAACTATTCTTTCATCTAAAGAAGCTGTAATACTGTATTTTGATGTTATGCCCTTCGCAAAACTAAGTCGGGCATAATCAATCAATTTGGCTTCTGCCAAAGCTATTTTTGTACTATCGTTAATTTCAATGAGTAGCGGACGCTCAATACCCGATTCTATATTAGTTAATGGTATTTTTTTGTATTCTCCTTGAGCCGTAAGCACCCCAGGCTCACGTTTGGGAGTTGACCAAATCATATGATTTTTAGAAAAGTTAAAATGAATTTTTTCTTCTAGTGCTAGTTTTTTGGCAGCAGATTGTTCAGGAAACTCATATGCAAAGGCAATACCCTCGTCATATGCCCTGACAATAAAATTGATCAAGCCCTTACCTTTTTTTAAGTGGACCTTTAGTTGGTTATAATTATCGGGCACTTTGCTTAAAGCTCCGAATCTGGTAGTCCAGTTATTTCGAATCTGGGAACTGTCTGCCTTTAAAACGAACCAATCACCATCAAAAAAATCTCGGTCGGTAGTAACCTGGAGTTTTGACGGAAGTAAGACCTCGTGTCCATTATAACGTATTTTAAAGACGACTCCATTATTTTCTCCATTGAAAAAATCAGGTAGAATCTGCAGCTCATTTTCACCATTTGGTGATGCTATTTGTTGTGCTTCAATTCTAGTGCAAGAAAAGCTTATGGTGATATAAATAGAGTAAACCACCCATGTCAAAAAGAATTTGTAAATGTGGTTCATATAGTTATAAGTTTTGGCCATGATAATAAAGCATATCATTTATTGAAGATTTAGGTAAATAGAAACAAGCTTGAACCTCTACGTACTCTTTCTGCTTTTTTGAGATTAGATACAGTTTTTTTGAAAGAAACTGAATCATGATTTTAATGGTTTTAGTTAGCGTTACAAGTATAGCCACAAAGCAAATTTCGAGTCATAAACTATGACCCAAACTATATAAATTATTGCTCTTACCCACTAAAATTCTTCTTTCTATTCCTCTTGTATGGAGTAGGATTCAAGTACCCCTTCAAATATTGATTGGTAAGGTATATTCCACGATTTCTAGCAGTAATACCGATGCTTTAACACTTCGAGTATCAACTTGTTGGATTTTAACTATCTGATATTTAGTCTTTTGTATTCTATAGGAAAGGTGGTAGTCAATAATGATATGTGATTATTTAAGAAATGATATTTATAGAAAGGCTGTTTTTTAAGTGAAAATAACCCCAGATACCCTTAAGAACTATAATTTATACCATTTGGATAATAATTTATCAAGCTTCGAATTCATTCTTGCTAACATTGGCTAAACATTTCACCGGTTCTTTTAAGAATTGGATTTACGAAATGAATTAGCTCGACTTTAACCACTTAAACTTTATGTATGAATCGAATTAAAATTAAACGAAGCTTTAGCTATTGGTATAAGCCAAGGCTTAACGGGCTCGCAAGTTTGATGCTCTTACTTTTTCATTTTGGTATTGAGGCTTCAGTGTTAAAGAGCATTGACATAGCAGAAGACGTAAAGCAAATGACCAATCAATCAACAAACATTACCGGTACTCTAATAGCAGAAGAAGATGGTATGCCAATACCTGGTGCCAATGTTGTTGAAAAAGGAACTAGTAACGGAACAACGTCAGATTTTGACGGAAACTATTCAATAACGGTTAGCTCTTCAGATGCTATTTTGGTATTTTCTTCTATCGGTTACGCCACTCAAGAGGTATCGATTTCTGGCCAGTCTACAATTAATGTTCAGTTACAAACAGATGTTAGTGCGCTTGAAGAGGTAGTAGTGGTAGGTTATGGTACCGCAAAAAAAGAAACTTTGACCGGTGCGGTCGAGCAGGTAAAAGCTGAAGCTTTCGAAGATTTGGCCGTAGGTAGTCCCGCTTTGGCATTGCAAGGTAGAACCCCAGGTTTGACCGTTACACGATCTTCTTCCAGACCTGGTGAAGAAGGTGTGAACTTTCTTATTAGGGGAGCTTCATCCATAAATGGAATAGAACCGCTTATTGTTATTGATGGTATTCCGGCCATTAACTCACAGTCATTTAACGACATGAACCCTAATGACATCGAAAGTATCAGTGTTCTTAAAGGAGGTTCGGCCTCCGTTTACGGATCGCGTGCTGCAGGTGGGGTTATACTTGTGACAACCAAAAAAGGAAAGGGCGATGTTAAGGTCGATATTAGTACAGTTACCCGAATGGGTACTATTGGTATAAGGCCGCCAACCCCAACGATGTCTCAATATGGGCAAGTGTATTTAGCGGCGGCACAGGAGGATGTTGCTTCCGGAAGGCCACCGAATTACTTCTTTTGGAACGACATGGAAACGGTACAGCGAATAGCAAACGGTGAGGAAGGGTACTATGATTTGCCGATCAACGGAAGAATTTGGTTGGGTGATGCAGCTAGGTTTGATGAAATGTTCGGTAATTCATTCTCCAGTCAGCATAACATTAGTGTTTCTGGCGGCACTGAAAAGAGTAATTATCGTATTTCAGCGGGTTATGACAACAACGTTGGAGGGCTTAGGGTAGCTGACGATAGTGCGGATAGATATAACTTTACGGTAAATTATGGGCTAGATGTTAGTGAACGGTTACATCTCAATACCAACGTTAGTTATTTTAACAATAAATTTTCGGGCCCTGCAGCAGGTTTGGCCAGGGAGGCTGCTACGTGGGATGCTCCTTTATTCCCTACTTATAACCCCGACGGACAATACTATGCTAATTTTGGAGGAGTAGAAATTAAAGGAGACAGAAATGCCATTGCCCAGGTAAAGGAGGCCGGTCGAGAGAATAAGACGGTCGAGCAATTTAAAATATCGGCACAAGCTACCTATAAACTTACGGATCATTTAGACTTCACAGGTTCGTACGCCATCAGTAAACAAAATAGTGAATATCAAGTTTACGGGGTTTCGATACCACTCTATAGCTGGGATGGGGATTTCTCCAATAATATCAATAACACCACCTTTATACAAGAGGGTACCGGCCCTGATAATACAGATGGTAACATTACCTATAAAAACTACAAAGGAGCACTTAACTACAATAATAGCTTTGGTGACCATAACTTATCCGGTTTATTGGCTATTGAGGCAGAAAAGAATGTTATTAATGAATATAGTGCAAGAAGAAACGGCTTTGTAGATTATGGGGTCTATGATTTAAATCTAGGAGCCACTGATCAGCTGGTCACTAATTCAGGAGGTGGTAATACTTGGGGCTTTTTTGGGTATATCGGTAGGTTAAATTATGATTATAAGAACAAATACTTGATTGAAGTACAAGGTAGACGAGATGGATCATCAAGATTTGCAGAGGGTTCAAAATGGTCTAACTACGGTAGTGTTTCCGGAGGTTGGGTCATAAGCGCCGAAGAGTTTCTTAATGATAGTAAAACTATATCGTTCTTAAAGTTGCGTGGGGGTTACGGTGAGTTAGGAAGTACTTCGGGTATTGGAAACTTTGGTTACCTGTCTACGGTACAATTTGGAACTACTGTTTTCGGGCTTACCGAGGCCAACCAACAGGCAACAAGTAGAGCAAGTAGCTTATTTAGTAGTAGTACCACATGGGAACGGATGGCCTCTACTGAAATTGGTCTAGATTTTAGACTGTTCAATAATAAAGCCTTTGGTTCGGTCGACCTCTTTCAGAAGAAAAATAAGGGAATGTTAGTACGTGGTATAACGCCTGCCATTCTCGGTACGGCGACTCCCTTCACCAATATAGGTACATTAGAAACTAAGGGGTGGGAAGTTATTTTAGGATGGAGAGACCAAATAGGCGAGTTAGATGTTTCGGTAAGTGCCAACATGAGCGATACCAGAAATGAAATCACCAAATATGATGGTGCCCAGTCTATCGTCGCAGGTTTGAACGATGTAGACAATTCTCAAAATATTTTAGGGAAGCCGATCAATTCTTTTTATCTCTATGAGACAAACGGTTATTTTGATAGCCAAGCTGAGGTAGATTCTTACTACGCAAGTCTTAATGAAGGAGGTATTTTACCGGCACAAACTTCAAATAATGCATTGCGCCCCGGCGACATTAGGGTTATAGACAAAAATGGAGATGGTACTCTCGATACCGACGATTTGGTGTACAGTGGAGATAACGCTACCCATTACGTATATGGGCTTAATTTTGATTTGAAATATAAAAATTGGGATTTAAGCGGCTTCTTTCAAGGGGCCTTAGACCATCAAATTTATAGAACCGGATATTTTGCTCAACCATTTCAGGCGGTTTGGCAAAATCAATCCAATACTTGGTTGGGTAGAACTTGGACAGAAGATAATCGAAACGCCGAGTTCCCAAGATTAAGTACACAAGGAGGGCTCTCTAGGTGGAATTATCAATTTAAAGACCATATACTTCAGAACAATAGATATCTCAGGCTAAAATCACTGATAATCGGTTATAGCATTAAAGGGTTGGAAATAGGAAAGATGCCAATTAATAATTTGCGTATCTATTTCTCAGGAAATGATCTTTTTAAGTTTACCAGTGTAAAAGATGGTTATGATCCAGAGTTTCAAGCAAGTTCTAACAATAGTGCCTACCCGTTTATGAGAACATGGGCATTAGGTGTTAAGGTATCACTGTAAGACTTCAATTAATTAAAAATATTTTCAAATGAAAAAAATACAATATATAAAATTGGTATGCGTGTTGATGCTGTTCGCGTCTTGTGCAGATGAATTCATAGACCTTTCACCTCCAGCTTCTATTACCGATGAGGTATATTATAATGAAGCGGAACACTTTCTTACAGGTTCCAATAGATTTTATAATAACTTAATAGGTTGGGGAGATCAAGGTATTTACTCCGATCATGGTTCTGATTTGGTAGGTTTTACTGAAGACAGTGAAATGCAGATCTATAGTAGGGGAGATATTCAGGCTACGGAAAATGACCCATACTACTCGAGTGCGTACAATGCCATAAGAGACATGAATCTTTTACTTGATAGGGCCGATATTTATGAAGGAGAGGAAAGCATACTTGAATATGTAGCTGCTACCAAGTTTCACAGAGCATGGCAGTACTTCTTCTTGGTACAACGTTTTGGAGGAATAACTTTGGTAACAAGACCTTTGGATGTTGATGCTGAGGAATTGTATGCGAAACGGAATAGTAGATATGAGGTGGTGGAACAAATATTAGCTGATTTAGATGATGCCATAGCAGGTTTGCCCGCAGAACAGGATATTCAATCGGACGACAAGGCAAAAATAAGCAAATGGGCTGCCATGGCGTTCAAAGCTGAAGTTTTACTGCACGAAGCTACATGGATGAAATATGTAGGAACTTCTACAGATGGCGATGGTAGCTCTTCAGGAGCAGGTAGCGCAGGATATGATGAATCGAATATTAGTGCGTATTTGCAAGAAGCGGCAACCCTTAGCAAAACCGTGATGGATCAAGGCGGTTATGAATTGTGGGATTATAATGCCGATTTGAACGGTTTGAGTTCAAATTTCTTGTTCAATCTTGAAGATGGAGGTTCTAACCCTGCCGGTTTGGACAAGGCGACCAACAAAGAGTTCATCTTCTACGTGAAATATGACTTTAATTTAAAACGGGCCGGTACTTTAGTTAGCCATGTATATCAAGGTAGGGTCAAACCTAGCAGAAAAATGATGGATTTGTTTTTATGTACCGATGGTCTGCCAATAGATCAATCGCCATTATTTCAAGGGTACGAAAATACAGAAGATGAGTACCAGAACAGAGATTTGCGACAAAGGGCTTATTTTACTTTTCATCAAAATCTTGGGGAAATTCCAACGACTGGAGACGTTGTTTTAAACGGAACAAACGAATTCGGCTATTTTAACGCGAAGTTCATGAGTTGGAACTGGGGTACTGAGAATGCATACAGGGCAACACAGACTGAGTCTTACGATATGCCTTTGTTGCGATTGGCCGAGGTGTATTTAATGTACGCTGAAGCATTGACAGAGTTAAATGGATCTATGACCGATGCAGAGATGGATGAGTCAATTAATTTGGTTAAAGCTAGAGCCGGTTTGGCGCCAATTTCTAATTCATTTTTGTCGACCAACAATCTCGATCTTCTTACAGAAATTAGAAGAGAACGTGCCATAGAGCTATATGCCGAAGGTGCCACTAGGTTCAATGACTTAAAACGTTGGGGAATCGCAGAAGATGAATTGGGTGAAACCATATACGGGGCTGTCATAGAGGGTACGGTTTATGAGTCTAATGAAGAGCTATTTAATCCAGATTCTTATGCGTACGGTATTGAAGCCACAGAGACAGGAGTTGGTCCAAGGGAATGTTTGGTAGTGCAGCCTTCTTCAATCCGAAATTTTTCTCGAGAAGATTATTTGTTTCCTATACCTACCTCGCAAACAGGGTTAAACGATGAACTATTGCAAAACCCGGGTTATTAGGGCAAAACATTAAGAATAGAGTTAGTTTTAGTTAGTTTTGTTGTAAACGGTCATAATTGATATTATGGCCGTTTATTTATAGATTAAGGCCCAACTTATATCCCCATCTTTTCTGTTTTTTCAACATATTCCGTAGGGGTCATTTTAAAGAGTTCCTTAAAGGTCTTGCTAAAGTAAGCGGTTGAATTAAAGCCGCACATATGGGTCACTTCTTTGATGGAATAACAGTTCTGCTGTAACAATTCAGAAGCATAACGTAACCTGATCGTTCTGATAAAATGACTGGGATTATTTCCGGTTATCGAATTTATTTTTCTGTAGAATTGTGAACGGCCCATCCCAATTTCTTTAAAGATATCTTCTTGCCTCAAATTATCGTTATCGATATGATCAAGAACTACTTTGGTGGCTTTATCCAAGAAAGCCTCATCCATATTATTGGTGGTTACCTCTTTCGAGGGAAAAAGACCTCCGATTTCTGAAAACCTTTGGCGCAGTCTTTTTCTTGCTTCCAGTAGATTTTGAACTCTCGATAACAGTACACTGGTTACAAATGGTTTTTCTAGGTAGGCATCGGCACCACTGTTATAACCGTCTATTCTATCAGTATCTAATGTTTTGGCGGTCAAAAGCAGAATAGGTATATGGCAGGTATCAAAATCGGTCTTAAGTATTTGGCACATTTCAAAACCATTCATTTCGGGCATCATTACGTCGCTTACAATAATATCTGGCTGCCATTTTTTGGCAAGTTCAAGTCCATCTTTCCCATGGTTTGCCTCTTTGATATGGTAAAGTGTACAAAGGTCTTTACGAATGTGTGTTCGTAGTTCACGATTGTCTTCGACTATTAATATAGTAGGTTTTGAGGCATTTGAATCTCTGTTTTCATTCGAATCGTCATTTGATTTTGCTTCATCGTTACTCATGGCCATTTCATATTCAACCGCATTGACCGAGTTGAACAGGTATTCGTTTTTTTCATTTTTTACTTCTTCTGTATTTGAAGTAGTATCTAGAGGAAGCAGCACCTTGAATTTGCTTCCTTTTTCTCGTTTACTTTCTACGGATATAGAACCCCCATGAAGCTCTACAAGAGCCTTGGTAAAGTTCAGCCCAATACCTGTACCGGCTTTAAAACTATCCGGATGGTAAAATCGTTGGAAAATATTCTTTAGTTGATTTTCATTTAAGCCAATGCCACTGTCCTGCACGGTAATTTCTATGAATTGTTTATGTTTAAAAAGAATATTTGAACTGTTTTCAGAAGATTGTTTTTTTATACTAAGTTTAATCGACCCTCCCGTATCCGTGAACTTTATGGCGTTTGTAATTAAATTGGTGATTATTTTTTCAAGTTTATCAAAATCAAACAAAGTGCCAATAGATTCTGTATTGCTTTCAAATCGGTAATCTATATTTTTTTTATCCGCCAACTCGGTGAAAAGCAAAAAAATATCTTCGCAAAAGGAAACAATGTTACCATGTTCAAGCCTTAACGGATACATTCCTACATCCATTTTCCGATAATCCAATAACTGATTAACTAGATGCAGTAATCTACGTGCACTTCTTTGAATGGTCACAGCAGAAGATTTAGCCGCATCTGTAGTTGCTGCATCTGATAATATTTTTTGAACCGGGTTCAAAATCAACGTCAGTGGTGTTCTAAACTCATGTGATAGATTCACAAAAAATTGCAGTTTCATTTGATCCATTTCATGTTCTTGTTCTTCGCGAACTCGTTTGGTGTAGATATAAATACCAAACCATAGCAACGTAATGAATAGTAGTGCGTATAGAGAATAAGCCCACCAGGTTTTCCATGGAGGTGAGAGAATCGTAAAACTCATTTTAGATATAGGTGCATCTTCCCAATGATCATCTAACGACGCCTTAATTTGAAATTCGTAGTTGCCGGGTACTAAGTTGGAATAGTTGACTTCTCTTTGATTGCCAAAGTTTTGAAAACTCTCTTCAAGACCATCTAATCGATAGGCATATTTTACCCTTTCTTGATTTTTGAAATGTAGGGCAAGAAACTCAAAAGAGAGATAGTTTTCGTGATATTGCAACTCTAGTGATGAAGTCTCAGCAAGTGGTTTCTGTAAAATAACCCGTCCGTTTACCGTGTCTTCAACTGCGACCTTCTGGTTGTTTATTTTAAGATTGGTGATCTTGGGCTGCAGATTTGCAGAGCGATCTATTTCAATATCATTAGGGTTGAAGATGTTGAAACCGTTAATTCCGCCAGCTATTATTCTTCCGTCTTTTGTCTTGTCGATAGATTTGCTTTGGTATTCCGGACCTTGTATTCGATCATGTACGTTAAAGTTTTGAAATTGGTGCGTAACGGGGTCAAGGTAAGAGAGTCCACTTTTTGAAGTAACCCAAATTTTATGGTTGTCATCTTCCGTGAGACCAACTACTAAATTGTTGGGTAGCCCATCTTTTGATGAATAAGATTTGAGTAATTTAAAGTTTGAATCTAACTTATAGATACCGGTATCTGCACCGACCCAAATGTTTCCTAGGTAATCTTCTGTAATATAATTAACAAGGTTATCTTTTATTCCATTAATGGGAACCTCTGCAAAATCTAGATATTTCGGAATTCGGTTTTCTAATTGGTCTAGGTCTATATAGTTTAAGCCTAATGAGGTGCCAACCAGTAATCTGTTCTTTCTATCGATGTAAATGAAAAAGACAAAATTACTCGCCAAATTATTTTGAACACCATTTATGTTCTTGTAGTTATAAAAGTTCTTGGTCTTTTCATCGTAGAGACTTAAACCTTCGGTTCGAAGGCCTAACCATAACCTGCTATTATTATCTTCAACACCTGACCAAACCGAATTTTGACCGATAGAATTCAAGTTGTCGGGGTCATGCAGAAAACGAACGGACTCACGTGAATCGGGATCAAATTTATTAATGCCCCCATCTAAGGTGCACACCCATATATCTCCTGATTTAGACTCAAAGGTGTATAGTATTTTATTGGAGCTTATACTATTTTGATTGTTGGGGTCATGGGTAAAATGTAGAAAGCTATCTTTCTCTTCATTGAATAAATTTAGGCCGCCACCATAAGCACTTATCCAAATTCTCTCTTTTGAATCTTGTAAAACAGATTGTACTATTTTTTCATTAAGTCCGTCGGCGCTTCCAGGTTTGTAGTAATGATGCCCGAAAGAATTTTGAGTCGGGTCATATTTACTGACCCCTTTGTCATAACTGCCTATCCATAAATTTTTGTCTTTATCTCTATAAATTGTTGAAGGTTTGTCGTTGGGAATCGAGAAAGGGTCGGAATAATCATGAATTAGGTTTTCTTTGACTCGCTTTTCTTCTTTATCTATTAAAAACAGCCCATGGCCATCGGTAGAAGCCCAAATAACACCATTTTCATCTAAATAGAAATCTCTTACCGCGATGTCTTTCTGCGTAAAGGAAACATTATTGAAAGAATTATCGTTCTGGTTCCAAATAACTATGTTAGAGAGGCTGTTACCGATCCAAAAATCATTTTCCGAATCCACGAAAACAATGTTTGGTATATGGTTTAAAGAAAAATCGTTTTCACTTTCGACCTGAACCCGTTCAAAATTATCATTTGCCTTGTTATATTTATTTAAATTTTTGCCATCGGTATTGGCCCATATTTCGCCCTTTCTATCTCTGATTAAAGAGTTTACGATATTATCATCTATAGAATTGTGATTGTCTGAATCGTGAAAATAATAGAAGAATTTTAGGTTGGTGGTTTTTCCTTTAAAGTCTTCTAGCTGAATTCTTATTACCCCATAGTTAGTGGCGACCCAAAGCGCGTTGTTCGATTCATCAAATAGAAGATCGTTTATGAATTTTCTAGGATTATTTGAAAGTGATAAATGCTGATATAAATCAATGAGTTCAAATCTTTCATTTTCGGGATTAAATAGGTTCAAGCCATTATTTGTACCTATCCATAGATATTGATTTTTATCTTCAACAATTGCATTTATTCTATTATTACTTATTGAAGTGGAGTCATTGCGTATCGATTTATAGACTTTAAATCCATATCCATTATACTTATTCAATCCGTCAATAGTTCCGAACCATAAATAGCCTTTAGAATCTTGGTAAATACTGAGACAAGTGCTGCTTGATAGCCCATCAGAGGTATCAAAACTTTCAAATATGAAATTTTTATTTTGAGCTACCGCTGTTACCGTAATGAACAAGATAGAAATACATGTAAGAATTGTTTTTAATGATTTTCCAAGGCGTATCATTTGGTGGTCTATAGGGTTCTAAATTTGGTGATGTAGCTTAAACATACAAATAATCTTATGGCGAATAATAAATATTGCTGTTAAATACCTTTATAAAAGGGTGATTAGCAAATTTAAACACGATTCGAGAATGACCACAAATCACGTCTCTATAGAAGCAAAACATAGCCTTCCCGAGGTTAAATACGGCCAATAGAAGTCTTCTGTATTAGCGGAATTTCAGAAAAATAAAGACACCTTTGTGAAACAGATCATTAGAAATAGCTTTGTTTAAATGTGACAGGTATCTACCAATTAATACTCAGTATTTTAATTGAAACAAGCAAATAATGACGGAAGATTGACCTCAAGAAAAAGATGCACATGAAAGCATATCATTAGAAGTAAAGAAGGTAAAAAAATCTCTTGGCTAAAACCCTCATAAATTGCTTGTTTACGCTTCAATTGTATAACTTTTTTAAAATGAAAAATTTTTCATTATTAATGACACTTTTAATGATTATATTCTTTATGTTTCAGCGGAAAAAGAGAGTTTATCAAATTAATAATCTTAAGTAGTCTTTAACCGTAATTTACCACAAGATTTTACTTACGATTACATTTTTTTATAATGAGTTCAACGAAAAATATTCTTGCAATTTATGCCGGCCAAGATAAAGATGTGCTGCGGTATCTTCTGCCTCATTTTCAACCTCTGACAAAGGAATTCAATATAACTATTTGGAGTGAAGATGCCATTGATAGTGGGCAGCCGTGGAATTCACAGAATGGATCACGATTGCACCGTGCAGATGTATTTTTGATTTTTCTGAGCACTACGTTTATGAATTCCGAATTTATCGAGCACGACGAATTTAAAGGGGTTATAGACCGTTATAAAGAGGGCAGCGCCATTGTTATACCAATACTTTTAGATGATTGCCCGTGGGACATCGAATTTACCTCTGACGACTATAATTTTAATTTTAAAGAACTACAGGTCTTCCGTAAGGATAAAGATTCCGTAAGCGATTGGAACCCAGCGGACAAAGTTAGCATGCAAGTTGCCTATTATGTTCGGGGTTTACTTTCTTCAGCGACTAAAAAGAACGTTCTCGAAGTACCAGAAAATAGGGAAGGGAAGAAGCTGATGAAGTCAAAAAAGGATGAGCAAATTGTAATTGATTTTTTTCAAGAAAGAGACGTTGACGCAAAAGTTGAGAGGGAGAGGGAGGATAAAATAGAAGCTGAGGCCAGAAAGAGAGACGAAGAAAGTAAAAGACTTAAGGAAGAGGCTGAGGCCAAAGAGTTGATCAGAAGGGAAAAAAGGCTAAGGCAGAAAGCGGAAATTCAAAAAAAAATTGAAAAAGAGGTTCAGGCCAAAAGAATGGTTCAAGAAGAATCATGGGGTAATACTGTAGCCAGTACCCAAATTGCGGTGGAGGAGAACAGACGCGCTGAAACTACCAACCCGTTAAGAGAGACCGAACAGGAGACAAGTCTGAGTGAAATAGCTACAGCAAGAAGAAAAGTTTCGAATAACAATTCTCTAGCAAGATACAACTATCAATTTGTTACCGAAGAGAGGATCGATGCCAAAAGAGTGGTTCAAGAAGAAAGGCGAGGCGATGAAGAGGTAAAAGCCTTAAAGGCATTAGAGGAGAAAAGATTGGCCGTAATAGCAAAATCGCAAAGGGAAACGGAGCGGGAAAAGCGTCAGCGTGAATTCGTCGCTCCACAGCAAATGGTCAAGAAAGCCGGTGGCCTAGCAAGATATAACTATCAGTTTAAAGGCGTTGAAGCAATTGAGCCAAAAAACGGGGAGCAAAAAGAAAGGCGTGGTACTGAAGAAACGAAAGTTAAGGTTATAAGAGAAGAGAAAAGACTGGATGAATTAGTTCTGGAACTGAAAAAAACCTTGAAGAGAAGTAGCTTGGTTTTACGAAATTATCAAGTCAAAAGCACTGAAGCAACCAAGCAATTTTTAAATGCTGTAAAATCTAAACTAGCAGGGGAGAAGAAAGGACTGGCAGTAGTTGAAGCGCTTAAAAAAGTTATTCAAAGAACTAGAGCGGAGGCACAAAATTACCAAGTTAAGATCACTTCGATGATCGTGCCATTATTTAAAGAAGCGAAAAAGAATATACGAAATAGAATAAGCACGCATAAGATAAGAGGAGTTCGTTCTGAATTTTTAATCGTAGGGCTTGTTATTTTTGGAATATTGATTTACGTATTTACAGGAGAGTCCGAAAAACAATCGATTCCACCATCGGAAATTGAGGAAGTACAGGTAAATTCCAATTCTGATTCCGATACCGATGCAGGTACGGATGACCAAATTAAAACGAATTCCTTGAGGGCAGCAGCTATTCTTAAATTAGGTGTTGGAGATGTTTACAATGACGGTATTATTTTTGCCATTGACCCATCGAATAAAACAGGAAAAATAGCTGCTATGGTCGACGTAGGTCCTATGACATGGAATAATGCCATGACTATTCACGAGCAATTAGGTGAGGGATGGCGATTGCCCACTTTAGAAGAATTACGACTTATGTACAATACTATTGGCCAGGGATCCGATAACAGGGGTAAATTTTCCAATGAATTGTATTGGAGCGCAACTCCATTCGATGATTACCAAGCTCGGCTTTTAAGATTCAGTGATGGTAATGGCTCGTATCATTTCAACAGTTCAGGTACGCATAGAAAATTTCTAGTCCGGGCCATTCGAGATTTCGAGCGATAACCAGATCTTGAGAGCCAAAGAATAGATTCGGTAAGTATGTTAAAAATTGGTTGACGGCACTATCCCATTAACTGGTATATTGAAAATTATAGGTATGGACCAATTTCAACTCTTTGCCTTAGTCGTGTCTTTCTGATAAAGGGTATCAACAAAAACTTCCCCGTTAATGCCTATTTATAGGTTTTGACTCTTTCGTCTTCGATTTTCCCGTTCCAATTCAACCCGAAAGCGAAATCATAAGTATTGCCATCCGCATCGATATAGGGTTTCATGTCTCTTGGTACATCTTCGAATTGTGCCTCTACGGTCAACATATCGGCAGGCATTTGAAATGGCAATAGGGCAGAAGGTTCTGCTGCACCAGTAATAATTTCCATTAGTGCCTGGTCTTGAACGCCCATGTGCACAAGAATGGCAGCAGCACTACCTTCAATTTCGGAAAACACCATAGGTTTGCTCACTTTTACGGAAACTATTACTTGTTTATCACCCATTTTAGCTTTGGTGTCGGTAACCAATTTCATATCGCGATTATTAATCGTCTTCACCGATTTTCCCTTGTAGCTTCGGTTGGTGAAATCTTCTAGCGGACTACCACCGGCCAGACTTACTTCTCTAGCGGTTTCTGCAGTGTAACGGCCATATTGTAGATTGATCGGCACGTAACCGTTACCTCCTTTTTCCAAATCGGCCTCATCATAACCAGCGCCACCATCAGGACTCTGAATGCCCACTAAAGCAAAATCTGCCTCTTCTGGGGTATTCACAACGTTAAAATATTTGTTAACTACCTCCATATTAAAGGGGTCTATCGTTTTTGGTTCTGTGGTAATGCCCCACCAGTTGGTTGATGGTCCAATGTAGCGTTGTGGAACATACACCTTTTGTTTGATTTTCATCGGGAGACTCTGATTGCTGTTCTTTAGCATTATGATCGATTTTAATTGTGCATCGAAACCAGCTTTCATAAATTCACTTTTGCCTACAATCTCCTTTGTTTTTGCAACATCCAAATAGGGATTCTCAAAAAGACCCACCCTGAAAATATTGGTCAGCAATCGAACCGCCGATTTTTCAAAACGGGTACGCATAGCATCTTCGCCCAATTCGGCAACCCCGATTTTATAGGCTTCCAAAATCGGAGCCATATCATTGTTCCCTCCAAATTGATCCATTCCCGCATCAATGGCCTTATAATGACGTTCCGCTACGGAAAGGCCTTCTACGCCAAACGGTTTGCCCTCAAATTTGGACACAGAGGTCATATCTCTGGTAATGCCCCAATCTGTACATAATACACCCTCATAACCGTACTCACCGCGCAAGATTTCGGTAATGAGGTACTTGTTGTAACCATTGGCGACATTTTCTCCTTCACCTGTGGAAATGGTGTAATACGGCATTACGGCAGAGGCCATTTTTGTCGGTCCGTCCAACTTAAAAGCACCTTCGGTAAAGGGCTTCATATGGTCTTTGATATTTTTTCCAGGATATACGGCATATGAGCCATATCCAAAGTGGCCATCACGACCTCCTTCTTCCGGA
This sequence comes from Flavobacteriaceae bacterium MAR_2009_75, assembly GCA_002813285.1. Classification (NCBI taxonomy): domain Bacteria; kingdom Pseudomonadati; phylum Bacteroidota; class Flavobacteriia; order Flavobacteriales; family Flavobacteriaceae; species Flavobacteriaceae bacterium MAR_2009_75. Next base: position 385,225 of record PHTZ01000001.1, on the reverse strand, counting down.
CCACCACCAGGCCAATGTTTTACCATAGCGTTCACGCTCTGCATGCCCCAATCACCCCCGTCGGTAGATTGAAAACCATCAACGTAGGCTTTGGCTAAATCAGCTGCCAAGTCGGGGTCTTCACCCATGGTACCGTCAAAACGGCTCCAGCGAGGTTCCGTAGCCAAATCTATTTGAGGAGATAAGGCGGTTGAAATACCTAACGCTCTATATTCCTTAGAGGCGATTTCGCCGAATTGTTTCATCAAGGCAGGGTCAAAAGAAGCTGCAATACCTAAAGTACCTGGCCACATAGAGATGTCACCACCGGCACCGGCATTAAATTCTGCATAGGAATCACTACCATGTCTTGGGTCTGAACTCGTATTGACCGGAATGCCAAAATCTAGGCCTTCTGCAAAAGCCTGGGCATTATTGTTCCATTGGGCGGCAACAGCTGGGCTCTCTACAGAGGTAATCAATACATGTCGCAAATGGTCGTCAGTCAAGAATTTCTTTTGTTCGTCAGAGAGGTCACTAGCTTTGGCCTTACTTTCTGCAAAAGGTTTTCCATCATAACTTGATGCGCCCCAACCACGGCTCGCACCGGGCAATGATTGGTGTGAACTATACAACATCAAACCAGCGATATCTTCAAGACTCATTTTACTGGCCAAATCTTTAGCACGATCAACCACTGGTAAACGCCAATCTTCATAGGCGTCCAAAGTTCCATTTTTATTTAAATCTTTGAAAGCAAAGCGGTCTACGGTCAATAACTTCACACCAGATTCAGGAGTATATCCTAGAGTGCTTCCATCTTGATTTACCACTTCGACAAATCCATCTTTTTCAATGGATGTGAATTTTTCGCCACAACCTGCCAAAATCAGAGAAAAAATTACGGGAATTATGGTCGTATTAGATATTTTATATTTCATGATATCGATTTCTTTATTTTATGGTTTTTGGCTTGAATGAAGATTTTTTAAAGTCTAAACTAGTATTGATTAACATTCTCAATAATAGTAGCATACCCCATGCCTACACCAACACACATGGTAGCCAAACCATATTTTCCTCCGGAGCGAACTAATTCGTTCGTTGCCGCTTGAAGTATTCGTGTACCGGACATTCCTAGAGGGTGACCAATAGCAATCGCCCCGCCGTTAGGGTTTATTCTTGGGTCATCATCCTTTAATCCTAACTCGCGTGTACAGGCTAGCGCTTGTGCGGAAAAGGCTTCGTTGAATTCCAGTACATCCATGTCCTTTAATTCCAAGCCTGCTTTTGCCAAGACTTTTCTTGTGGCGTAGACAGGACCAATACCCATTATTTTTGGTTCTACACCCACTACAGCTGAAGCTACTATTCTAGCTTTTGGCGTGAGATAGTATTTTTTCAAGGCATCTTCTGAAACAACTAACATAGCTGCCGCACCGTCATTTAATCCTGATGCATTACCTGCGGTTACCGTTCCATCTTTTTTGAAGACGGTTCTTAAAGTGGCTAATTTTTCTATCGTTGTACTCGGTCTTATGAATTCATCTTGACTCACGATAATGGGGTCTCCTTTTCGTTGCGGAATTTCAACCGGACAAATCTCTTCCCCTAAAATTCCGTTTTGCTGTGCTTTTGCAGCTTTCATTTGAGAATTATACGCGAATAAATCTTGGTCTTCCCTACTTATGCTAAACATCTCAGCTAGATTCTCTGCGGTAATTCCCATGGCATCCGTACCATACATTTCATGTAACTTTTTATTCACAAAACGCCATCCAAAGCTAGAGTCTTCCATTTGGGAATCGTTACCAAACGCTATAGCTGACTTTGAAATCACCAAAGGTCCTCTAGACATGTGTTCCATTCCTCCGGCAATAAATACATCGCCATCGCCAGCTTTAATAGCACGATTTGCTTGCACCACGGCAGACATACCTGATGAGCATAATCTATTGATCGTTTCACCTGGAACGGTATATGGTAATCCTGCCAAGAGTAGCGCCATACGTGCCACATTTCTATTGTCTTCCCCGGCTTGATTATGGCATCCAAGTATAACATCATCAATCGCATCTTTGGGTAGATTAGGATATTTTTCGAGTAAGGCTTTGATGGGAATTGCCGCCAAATCATCTGCTCTCACTTGTGCCAAAGCACCTCTAAAACTTCCTATTGGGGTTCTTGTCGCGTCAACTATATATGCTTCTTTCATTCTTAAGTCGTTGTTGGATGTTATAGATTAATTTTTTCTTTTAGTTCCTTACCGTAAGCTCAGAGAACTTGAACTTGAACTTGAACTTGAACTTGAACTTGATTTTTTACTTTGATAACTGTTCTACAAATTTGGCTTCGGTTTTTTCACGTACTTCTTTCAAGGTACTACCTGGTAAAATCTCTATAAGGGTCAACTGCCCGTCAATAAATTTGAACACGGCCAATTCCGTAATCAACATATCTACACAGCTAAAATCCGTAATGGGTAACGTGCAATTTTCAACTACTTTTGAACCACCGTCTCTATCCGTATGACGTAATGTAATAATTAATTTTTTGGCGCCCGATGCTAAATCCATCGCGCCGCCTACACCTAACAAAGGTTTTCCGGGTACGGACCAGTTGGCCAGATTTCCTTGCGCATCTACTTCCAATCCGCCCATAATGGCCACATCAATATGCCCGCCACGAATCATGGCAAAACTATCGGCACTATCAAAATAACTGCTTCCAGGCAAAGCCGTTACTGGAACTTTACCTGCATTTACAGGATAATACATAGCGCCGCCACCATCTTTTGGTTCGGGGCCTACACCTAGCATTCCGTTTTCGGTATGTAGAATGATGCCGTCTTCTGGTTTTATCAAATCGGCTACTAAAGTTGGGATGCCAATTCCAAGATTCACCACATCGCCTTTTTCCAATTCCGCAAACGCACGTTTGGCCATATTCATCCGTTTTTCATCAATTACTTTTGACGAACCTACCGATGCTGATGAACCCAAATCTTCTTCTGTTAGTTTTCGCTCCACCAAATAGTCCACAAAACAACCTGGAGTATGAATCTCATTAGGGTCAATTTCCCCATTAGGAACAATTTCTTGCACTTCGGCAATTACAATATCAGCAGCTGTTGCCATTGCTCTATTGAAATTTTGTTCCGTCATGCGGTATTGCAGATTTCCTGCCGTATCTGCTTTCCAAGCTCTTATGATGGCTACATTTCCTCTAATACTTTCTATAAAAACTTGCTCTTTTCCATTAAGCATTTTGGTTTCTCGTCCTTCAGCGATTAAGGTTCCTGCTGATGTGGGGGTATAAAATCCGCCAATACCTGCACCACCTGCCCGTATAGCTTCTGCCAAAGTTCCTTGAGGCAATAATTCATATTCCACACGACCTTCTTGTGCCGCTAAAACAGCTTCTCTGTTTGAAGTGAAAAAAGAGCCGATCATTTTCTTTAATTGACCATTGTTCAACAAGCGACCACCGCCCATATTGGGCTCTCCAACATTGTTGGCGATAAAGGTTAAATCTTTAGTTTTGGTCTTTGCCAATTCATGAATGATATTCACGGGGTTACCCGTCATACCAAAGCCACCCCCTAAAATGATGTCGCCATCTTTTACTAAACTTGCTGCTTTTTCAGCACTTATTATTGGAACTGTTTTCATTGGAATTTAATTTTTAAACGATTCAAACGGTAGCCCTACATAGTTCTCTGCTATGGTGGTTTTATATGCTCTAGATACTTTTAGATAATCAAATTTTGCTTTTTGTAAGCGATAGGTAAATGACCCATGAGCGTCTTGTTTGTGAAATAATTTGGTCATGAAATTAGAGAAGTCCTGCGCTCTCCATATTCTACGAAGGGCATCATTGGTATAAGTGTCCAGTAACGTTTCAGAATTCGTTTTATAATAGGCCACAAAAGCGTCAACCATATGTTTTACATCGGCAATGGCCAAATTCATGCCTTTACCACCTGTTGGTGGAACAATATGAGCCGCATCGCCAGCCAATAATAATCTGCCACTTCGTAAACTATCAATCATATGGCTGCGCATTGGGGTAATGCTTTTTTCAAAAATAGGACCTTCTTTAAGCTCCCATCCAGGCGTACCTAATCGCTTAGATAATTCACTCCAAATTCTATCATCAGACCAATTATCTACCGATTCATCATTGTCTACCTGAACATATAATCTACTTACGGTCTCTGAACGTAAACTATGTAATGCAAAACCATTCTCGTGATATGCATATATTAATTCATCTGTTGAAGGTGCTACATTTGCCAATATTCCTAACCAGCTGAACGGATAGGTAATATCATAGGACTGAAAACTATTCTTTGGCAAGGTCTTTCTTCCAATGCCATGAAAACCGTCACAGGCCGCCACAAAATCGCATTCTAGAATGCCTTTTTCGCCGTCTTTTTCAAAATTTATTTTAGGACGCTTCGTATCAAAATCTACTATTTTGGTCGCCCTGGTTTCAAAGTGTAGTTCTCCGCCATCTTGCAACCAAGCATCCGTAAGGTCTTTGGTAATTTCCTGCTGACCGTAAATAGTTATGGTTCTGCCGCCGGTCAATTCGCCAAAAGGGATATGAACACGTTCCTCATCAAAACTAAGGTATACGCCATCATGAACAATGCCTTCTTTTTTCATTCGGGCATCAAGACCCAATTCCTTCAAGATATCTTTGGTGTTCTGTTCTACCAACCCGGCACGAACCCTACCTTCAACATATTCCCGTGAACGCAGTTCTATGACTACGGCATCTATATCGTGTTTTTTTAACCAATTAGCCAAGACCATCCCCGAAGGTCCGGCACCTATAATTCCTACTTGTGTTTTGATATTTATCATCCGGTTAGTATTCTATTCCTAAATCTGTAAATACTTCTTCTGCCGAATGCATGGCATCGTTAGCTGCGGGTAAACCACAATAAATTCCTGATTGTAGAATCAGTTCTTTTATTTCATCTTTGGTTACACCATTGTTGAATGCCGCTTTTACATGCATTTTAAACTCCGCTTTTTTATTGAGCGGTATCAACATGGCAAGGGTTATAAGGCTTCTGCTATGTTTGGGCAAACCCGGTCGGGTCCAAATTTCTCCCCATGCATAGTGCGAAATAAATTCTTGAAAATCGGTGTTGAATTCATTCTTGTTTCCGTTGGCCCTATCTACATGGGCATCACCTAAAACCGTTCTACGCACATGCATGCCTCTATCAAAAGTATCTTTGCCGACTATAAAATTGATAAGCGTTTCTGCATAATATGCCGGTAATTCGGTGCTTGGCAAATGTCTGGCATGAAACACTTTTAGCTCAGCACCTGCGATTTCTTTTTGCATGATTTCGGCTTGCGCCACATTGGTAACCACATCTTCATCACCTGTAATGATTAAAGTCTCTAGCTGAATTTGTTTAATATCCGCCCTAAAATCGGCATTACCAATTGCAGCACAACAGGCGGTATATCCTTCTGTTCTGTTCGCCAAGAATATTTTTTTCATTTCTGCTACGCGGGATGGATGCGTTTGGTGATAGCTTTCGGTAAACCATTTTTCCATTGTGGCATCTACAATAGCTTGCATGCCTTGTTCATTGATGGTTTTAATACGGTCGTTCCATCCTTCCACAGTACCAATCTTCGAGTTGGTATTACTGATGATTAGTTTGTGTAATCTTTCAGGATGGTTGATGCCCAAGTACTGGCCGATTAACCCACCCATGGACAATCCGCAGAAATACACTTTATCAATCTTCAATTCATCCAAAAGGTCAATTACATCTTGGCCCAATTGTTCTATAGTGTAGGGTCCGTCCGTAAGTTCACTATGTCCATGTCCACGGGTGTCGTACTGTAATACCCTAAAATAGGGCAGTAGGTAGGGTACGAGTTCGTTCCACATACTCATATCTGCACCTAAGGAGTTGGAAAATACCAACACCGGACTATTGGGAGTGCCTTGAATCTTATAATTCGTCTTCATATTTTTTATTTTTCCAAATAGTTCTTTAGAATGGCTTCGACCCATTCCACGCTATGTCCAATAGCATTTTCGGGTCGGAACAATTTGTCCAGATTATCTATTTCCGGATACAATTCCGTGATAACTTCCTTTAGATGCTTTTCGGTCGAATTCGTAATTTTACAGGCCTTTTGAACGGCTTCATGGGCCTGCATTTTCCCCATGGTCTTAGAAAGTTGTAAGGCTACTTTTTCGGCGTAAATTAATCCATTGGTCACCTCGATGTTCAAAAGCATCCGTTCCTTATCTACCTCAAGATTTTGAATTAAATCAACGGTCTTGTCCAGTGAACCGGCGGTAAGTTCCATTAATTGGGTCAAGGTTTCCCATTCGGCATGCCAACTTCCTGCAGACCTTTCGTGCTCTTGTACCATACTACTAAGTAAGGTGGATACCAGACCCGGAGTTCGCAAGCTGTTGCTCAATATTAAGGCAGATGAAACAGGGTTTCTTTTATGGGGCATGGTACTCGAGCCTCCTTTACCCTCTGAGGCACCTTCAAAAACCTCGGCGATCTCAGTCTGCATGAGAAGGGAGATGTCTTTTGCTATTTTGCCCAAACTTCCGGAAAGCACGCCCAAAAAGGAGGCAAATTCATTGAATGTGTCCCGTTCCGATTGCCATGGAAAGCTGGGGCTCAATCCAAGAATTTTAGCAAACTCAATTTGTACTTGGCGCGTAATATATTCATTGCCACTACCAACGGCACCGCCCAATTGAATGCATAGTAATCTCTCTTTTAGTTGCTGTAACCGATTGAGACTTCGAGTAATACTTTCTAACCAAGCGGCTGTTTTTAATCCAAAAGAGATGGGTTTGGCCTGTTGAAGCAGAGTACGGCCGATCATAATTGTGTTCTTATGTTCTTGGGTCAATTGCACCAAGCTTTGCTGTAATCGGTTCAACTTATTTTCTGACCAACCGAGATATTCTTTAATGGTCAACACGGTCGCTGTGTCGATAATATCTTGACTTGTCGCCCCTAAATGCACATATTTTGAAGCTTCAAAATCTCTATTCTTAATGGCTTTGGTCAGCTGTTTAACCAAAGGTATGGCTGTATTTCCACCAAGGCTTACATCGGCTTTTAACGCATTGATATCTATAGCATCGACCATGCAGCAATCAGCAATGACCGTGGCAGCTTTCTCGGGAATGATACCCAGTTTGGCTTGGGCCGCAGCCAATGCTGCCTCTACCCGTAATAGTTTTGAAACCGCATTTCTGTCAGAAAAAAGCGCGGTCAATTCGCCGGTATAAAATGTCTCGGAATATAATGACATGGTCTGCTTGTGTTTTAAAGATCAAAAAAGACCGTTTCTTTTGGGCCTTGCATATAGATGTCGAACACGTATTTTCCATCTATTTTTTCAGCGATCAAGGTATTTCTTCGTTCGTAATCGATGGCATTCAAAACCTGATCCGTTTCATTCAGCTTATGTTCATCCGAAAAATAAATACGGGTATAGGAGTGCAATAATTGCCCCCGCATAAATAAGATGACATGAATAAAAGGAGCTTGCCCGTTGACCGATTTCGGTTTTATGGTTTTGAAAAAAAAACGGTTTCTTTTGTCGGTACCTGTACCGTATCTGCCGAATAACCTATGTTCTCCATCATCTTGCCATAATTCGACCATGGCATCGTTGATAGCATTTTCTTCACCGTCATAAACGATGCCCGTTATTTCTATGGTTTCCTGAATTTTTAGATCGAAAGCCATATCATTATCCACCCAAGAGTCAAAATCATATCCATATTGCGTTGGTACTAGTCCGTAGGCAAAAAAAGGTCCGATTGTCTGCGAAGGTGTTTGAAGTTTTTTCTTATCCATTGTGTTCAATATAAAGCCTAAATATTTTCAAAAGGTGTGGCATTGTGACCACGTAATACGATATCAAAGCGGTAGCCCAAGGCAAAATCAGGTTCGGTCAAATTGTAATCGAATTTAGAAACCAACAGCTCTCTACCTTTTAAGGGTATCGATTGAAACATAGGATCCTGGTCAAAAAGAGGGTCGTGGGGAAAGTACATTTGCGTAATCAATCTGCTGGTGATGTCGCCGCCGAATAGGGAAAAATGAATATGGTTGGGCCGCCATGCATTGGGGTGATTGCCCCAAGGGTAGGCGCCTGGTTTTATGGTGTAAAATTTATAGTTGCCCTCGGCATCGGTCATGCAACGCCCGGTACCTAGAAAATTGGGGTCTAAAGGTGCGTCGTGCTGGTCTACCTTGTGTACATACCTACCTGCGGCATTCGCTTGCCAAATTTCGAGCAAGGTATGCGGAATCGGTTGCCCTCTTTCATTGGTGACCTTACCATGAACGACAATGCGTTCACCTATAGGCTCTCCATTTTTAATGGCATTTTTGGTAAGGTCATGATCTAAAACTCCTAGTTCGAAATCTTTAAATACCGGTCCGCTTAGTTTTATATCGGACTTTTTAGGAACTACTAAGGGCTTGGTGGGTGCTCGCAGAATGGTCGATTTATACCCTTCATACAAATAGGCCGGTTGAATTTCCCTATCGAACCCCTCCTTGTTACTTTCATTCATTGTAAAGGTCTTTACTTCTAAGTATTCCGAAAGTAGTCTTATCTAGGTAATTACAATTGGATAAATTATCATTTTACCAGTACAAAATGAACATTGTATAGTAAAATTTGGTTCTAAACACCTTCAATAATCTTATTAAAAACCTGATTATAATTAAATTACTTAATTTAGTAGAGTTATATTTTATTGTTATAAATACACATTTATGGATGCCATTCTAAGATATCAGGGCCTTTATGGGGATCAACAATTACCCATGGTGTCCGATTTTATTCATATGGAACCATTGGAAGAACGGAGTAAAATCTATTCATGGGAAATAGAAGAGCATCTTCATACCGATTTGGTTCAGCTATTTATAATTCAAGCTGGCGAAGGTGTTTTGGTTTCTGAGAGAAAAAAAACGGAAATAAAGTCTCCGTGTATTATAACCATTCCCGCCAATGTACTTCATGGCTTTCAATTTAAGCCAGAAATGTTGGGTACCGTCATTACATTTTCAACTGGTTTTCTAGATTCATTATTACGCGAAAAACCGGATATTAATAAAGAGATCAATCGTTTATGTCGATTCTCATTTGATCATAATTCAGAAGGCTTTAAGAGTTTATTACGATTGAAAGAGCATATACATCGAGAGCTTTTTGAAGAAGCTCCGGAAAAATTATTGGCCTTGAGAGCCTGTTTTGAGCTCTTTTACCTAGAGCTGTATCGAGAGAAATTCAGGACTACCTCGCAAGAGCTCATCTCTAATAATCGGTCGCTAAAATACTTTCAGCAGTTTCAAGACTTGATTCGACAACATGCCCAAAGTCTACTTTCCATTAAGGATTTTGCCGATGCTTTGGGCATTACCCAAACCCATCTTAACCGCGTTTGCCATACCGTATCCGGAAAATCGGCCCTTAAAGTGGTACAAGATTTTACCATGAACGAGGCCAAAAAGTACCTTTTAAACACTTCGTACTCTATTGCCGAAGTGGCTTACTTTTTGAATTTTAACGACCCTGCCTATTTTAGCCGCTTGTTTAAAAAACGGGTGGGCGTGGCACCTGGGGAGTTTAGGAAGGGGTGATTTTTAGTTGGTGGTTGGTTTAAATATCGGTGGGTTAAGGTGTCGTAGCATCCCGCAGGGTGCTATGCACTATACAGATTGTGGTATGCCGTTTTCTTATTTATACTTTGAATAACTTGTTGTTTTCTGCCAAGCTTAAAATTATGTACTTGTCAATATCTAAGTCAGCAGGAATTTTATCTGTCACTATCGGTAAAATAAATTGGCAATTGATAGAGTTTGCTAAGTCAATTAAGATTGTACTTAATTGATTGTCGTGCATATTTTCTAACTGATCGTGTAAAATAAAATGAACATATTTCATTTCAATTTCTTCAGCAAATAAAATATATGCAAAGTCAAACGCTGCAATCTGACCTTTCTTCTTTCCAGTACTCGGATTACCTTCAATATTTGTAACAATCAAGTCGTAACCCTTTTCATTTTTTTGAGTGCTTAGCAAATATTCTTCACCATATAAATCGTTTGATATTTTTGTGAAGAATTTATTAAAAAGAGTTATTCGGTTTTGAATTATGCTATCTTTTGAGTTGATTTCGGAATTTATTGTTTTTAACTCTTCGCTTATTCTACTTAGTTTTTCATTAGAATTAATCCAATATTTTTTCTTTTCTTCTAAATTTCCCTTTCTTTCAAATAAAGAGTTTAAATCGATCAATATTTTATCATAATCGTCACTGTATTCAGAAGCACTTACAAACTCCGACAATTCTTTTTCTTTCCTTCTTAAGTATGAAATGTTTTTTGAAATTGATACTAAATTCTCTGTTAAAGAAGGCAATTCTTTATCAATGTACTTGATTTTTTCATCAATTAAATCATTATGAAAACTTACTGTTTCTTGAAATGTTACTTGTAAATTAGGAACTAACCTTGATGCTTTATTATAAAGAGATTCTATTTGACTTACATCAATATTTGTTCTTTCCTTTGTTAAGTCCCCTTTACTTTCGAGAACTAACTCTCGTCTCATATTTAATCTACTAAGTTCAGTAGAAAGTTTTGATAGATTAAGTTTTACATCATTTAACTCTTTAATTTGAGCTTCAAATTTTTCATTAAAATTAAAGTTGGACTTTACTTGTTGTAACTCTGTAATTTTAGAATTTACAAGTTCAAGTTGTTGCTCAATTAAAGATAATTCTCCTTCTTTTTTTAGTCTTTTCTGAAAGCTTTCTTCTCTAGTCTTTTCTTTCCCTAAGAGTTCCTTTTGATTGTGTGTATCAGTATTTATGCCTAGCCAAAATAAAAACAAAGCTTCATACTCTTCAGTTTTAGTATAGGGATTTAAAACTTTTACAATATTCGCTAACTTATTTTTTTCGTCTCGAATATTTTTAGTAATAATTTGTTTAAATGTAGGTTTTTCAGCTTCAGAATTAAATATTAATTTTTTAAGTTTTGCATCAAATTCTTTATCATTTAAGATGGTCTCCCCATTTATTGCTTGAATTTTTTTACTATACTTTAAAAAATTTCTTTTTATAAGAACAGATTCAGAAGTAAAATCTAAGTCGTCAACAATGTTTAATGTGACAACAACTTCTGTGTTAATCAAGAAATCCTTAATCGTACTATTTTCTTGTTCTTTAAACTCAGAATCTTGATAAATGTTTTTTCCACTTGAGCCTAAACAAAAATCAACTAGTCTTAATACTGTTGTTTTACCAACATTATTACCCGTAGTTTTTTTGTTGCTTATAGGGGTTTCATCCACTATTAAATTGAGTCCTTTATGAAAATCAATTTCACGGATTACACCAAGCTTATTTTCTATTTTAAGATTTTTTAAAAACATTTTTTTATTTTTCCATTTTCTCCTTTAGTCACGAGTCCAAGTATAAATAACCAATCTAAAGTTAAAGAATATAGATTTATGGTTATTTCTTGTTTTTGATTGAATAATTTGTATAAATCCATATAATCAATTTCGCTGCTATTCTTGTTTGAAATAACATCAATTAAAATCCCTCCTAAATAGTATAAATCCCTTTCTGGATTAGTATTCTTATCAACTATCATCTCAAACAGTTTTAGGAGGTTCTTCTAAAATATTGCAACGCATAAAAGCATCAACAATTACAATCATCAAACTAAAGTCTATTGTTTCTTGGTCATATTCATCAAGTTTATTTGGAGCCTTATCAATGTTATTCCATATTGTTTCAATTACTCTGTCAAAAATTATGTCAGCATTTATTCTAATTTCATCTATATTTTTGTAATCCGCTTTAATATTAAGGTATACTCTTTTAATGTTATGTAATACTAATTCTTTCTTTGTTGAACCTTCTTTTTCTATTTCTTCGTAAATCTTGTTTAATTTTCCTTGATATGGTGCAAACTCTCTTATAATAGACTCATACCTATTAACATGATTAAAAGATATTTTCAAATCAGTGTTTGGAGCATTTACAGCTTGAGTTAAATTAAGGATTTCATCCATTTTATTTCCAATGGCATTAATCACTTTGTTTAACGATAAAGGATGTTTAGATAATAAGTTTTTACTTGATATTAATTCTAAAATCTTTTTTTCGTGATCACTTTTCCATTTTTTCAGAAGACTAGTCGGATATAGAGATTCATTTTCTTTATTGTCAATTATTACATGATGTTCATCACAAAGTAAAATTAGATTGTCAAATCCTCTTCGTTCATCATCATTCATGTTAATATCATATCTAGGTCCTTCTTTGCTCGCTGCAGCAATATGACAGATTTTACTAACAATAGAGATATTATCTTCTGCAATTAATTTTTTTTGACAATTTGGGTTGGCGCATTCGTTACCAGAAAGAGTATCCAAACGTCTAACAGTAGATGGTTTGTATTGTCTTGCTTTATCTTTCTGTTTTTTTGATGTCATAAATCAATTTGTGAGTAGTTACAAATTTAGTTTAATTATTTAAGTTTTAGCTATCCTTCGAATGGCATACAACGTACAGATATACCTACAAGTTACTATATTCAGGAATGTGAGTAATCACACCTTCACATCCTTACAAGCCATTCTAATTTTAAAGCAGTAGAGGGAAGTATGCTTTAGTATTTATTGGAAAGATAAAAATTTTGATTTTAGTAGATTACGGGAAAGCGTAAAAGTTGGTTGTTGGTTGTTGGTTGCTGGATCCTATAGGGAAGTTAGTAGTTGCTTATATTTTGGTTTCAAAAAACGCTATTTCAGCTTGTGTTAGCTCATCTTTTGCTAAAGAGATTACAAATTGCTGTCGTTGGTTTACCACCAACACAAACCTATCTTTTGTAGCACTTATTTTCTTGATCCAATTCCAATCCTTGGTTTCTACCAAGTCTTTATTCCTATGCCTAATTGTTATCTTTTCTTCAGAAAATGTTAGCTCTGCATCAAATTCCATTTGTTTTCCCTGAACGCTAGCGGCCATGATCATTATTGGAAATACGATCAGCAGTAAACCAAAAAAATAGATAAGAAAAGAGATGAATACATTATACTGTTTTAGGGGTACCACAACAGCAATCATTAGGGTGGCCAAAAGGTAGCGCCACACACTTTTTTTAAAGAAGAAGTACATTTTTCCGCTCATGATATGCTTAAAATTGGATACTACGCTCTTCGTTACCATGTTGAACCTGTTTTTTTTGAGTTTTCTCATTATACGCCACATAGTGCTACAATCCTATGTGCGCACTTTTGGTTACCTACCGCTACTAAAAAGTAACAATACGATTTGCATATTGTTATTTTCTATGAAATTTGATGGGTGGCATTTCGAATGCGTTCAGTTTTGCATTTCTTCTGGGCTCCATTCTAGTCAACCGAACGGAGTGTATAGTAGAACCTCAAATGCGATTAAGGCTATTACCAACGATCTCTTCTAAAACTGTGGGCGATTCTTTCATGGTCCATGCCATTTCAATACCAAACGGACGCTTAGACACATCACTTTTTCAACCCCTTTTTAATAATTGACATTACCCAAGGGTATCGCTGTGAATGCAAGGGTTGTATCGGCTGAAACCCCTTCTATAGAATCATCTACTGGGGGGTCTAATGTATCCATTCCAGTACATTTAGGTAATATCCTTAGAAGAGATAAAAAAGGTTACCAAGCCCGCCAAAAGCGCAGGAACGGCAAATATCATAAAATTGACGGACATCGAAAGCCCCATACCTACGAGTACACCGCCAAGTGCAGGGCCCAACACACCACCCAATCTACCTGCACCAATGGCCCAACCCACACCTGTCGTTCTAAATTCTGTGGGATACATACGGGCAGCCACGGCATACAGCCCCACAAAACCACCTTGTAGGGTAAAACCTAGTAGTCCAAAAACGAGCAGTATAAAATCTGAACCCACGAATACACTGAATATTGCCATGAATATTGCTGTTATTCCGAAGAAAATTGCGATTGTTTTCTTGAGGCCTATTTTAGAAGAAATATATCCTTGAATTAAAACTCCAAAAAATGCGCCGATATTGAATACCGTACCTGCATAAATAGCAAGCTCCATAGATAAACCTGCATTAGATGCCAGTTTTGGAATCCAACTAATGAGAAAATACAGGCATCCGAAGGCAAAAAATAAGGCAATCCATAACTGAATAGTAGATCGTTTATATTTTGCAGTAAGTAATTGATTTACGGGAATACCCAACGATTTAGCCGGCTTTTCAGGCAAGGTTGAAATTTCAGGTAATTTTAGTTTGGTTAAAATCTTGTTGACCTTACTAAGTGCACGTTTTGGTTGCTTCTTTACATAATATTCAATGGATTCAGAAAGGAATATAAAAATTAACGGAATGGTTATGAACGAAGCCAACCCTGCTAGTTTAAACATCATTTGCCACCCACTTGATGGTACTACAGAAGCTGCAACATACCCTGCCAATACCGCCCCTACAGGATAGCCTGCAATAACAAAACTGACCCAAAAGTCTTTTGATCTGTTGGGTGTGTATTCTGCCGTTAAAGATGCGGTACTGGCAAGCATGCTACCAATGCCTAAACCACTAATAAAACGAAGAAAAATCAATTGCGGTACTGTTTCTGTGTAACCTGTTAAAAATATACTTGTACCCATTAAAAAGGCACTAATCAGAATCATTTTTTTTCGGCCAATCTTATCCGCATAAGGCGCCAGAAACAATGCCCCCAATGCCATACCTGCAAGACCGGCACTAAATACCATACCTAAGGCTTCTGGACCAACGACCCAAGATTTAGCAATTGCAGGGGCACAATAGGAGATGACCAGCACATCCATACCATCTAAAATGTTCATTAAAAAACAAACGAATATAGTTGCGTATTGCAAGCTAGAGATGCCGCGCTCATCTAACTGCAGCGCAATTGGTTTAGACATTTTATTTGGTATTAGATGTTGTAACTACCCCCTATAGGCCGTGTCTATGGTAATATTACCATTGGCAACCCTGCTTACACAGGCACACATTTTTTTATTTTCACCTTTTTCTGCTTCGCTGAAAAAGAAGTCGCGGTGATCAATATCCCCAGAATATTCGATTATATCTAATTGACAAAGTCCGCACTCGCCTTTTTTACAATCGTACATGACATCAATTTTTGCATCAAGCAAAGCTGACAACAAGGTTTGATTTTCATTTACCTGTACTTCTTTATTGAACCTCGGTAACTTTACAGTGTATGCCTGGGGAGCGAACAAACCCGAAGCCCCAAAAGTCTCGAACCGTAAATTTTGATTGTGAAACGGACCGTTTTCCCAGGTCTTACGAACTGCATTCATTAAACCAATGGGTCCGCATAGGTATACTTGTGTTTCAATATCGCAAAGATGTAGAATCTTTGACGTATCAAAAAAACCATCAATATCGCTAAAATGTACTATTAAGCGTTGCCCCAATAACTTTTGTAACGCTTCTATATAAGGCATTTCTTGGGCAGACCTGCCCAAATACAACATTTGTACATTCTTGTCAGTTTTCGCCGTTAACTCTTCGGCCATCCCTAGAATGGGCGTAATTCCAATACCTCCTGCAATAAGTAAATAATTTGGAGTATTAAAACTAAGTTCAAAATGATTGGTGGGCTGTGAAATGCGCAACTTGCTACCTTCTTTTAATCCCCACATATATTCGGACCCGCCACGGCTTGCGGGCAAACGTTTTACCGCTATGGTATAAGGTTTATTAGGATCGTACTGCCCCACCAAAGAATAGCTTCTGATTTCCGGCAAATCATTGATCAAAACAGCAATATCTAAATGCGACCCCACGGTAAAGGCCGCTGTATCATCAGCCGGCCTAATTTGAATCTGCATGACATTATCAGCAACTTTTTCCATTTTACCCACCACGGCATCTTCCCAAGTATTCCTATACCTCATTAGTTGTTCTTTTCTTTTGCTACCATATTATCCGTAATTCTTCTTGCCCACATAGCACCGGCATCTATGTTCAAATTATAAAATTCACGATCCGGGTTTTCGTTGATTGCCTTTTGTTGGGCCTCTAAAATATACTCATCCTGAGAAAAAATATGGGCGACCCCATTTTTAAGTTCTGTAGTATTACTTTGATCCTTTAAGTTATAATTTCTGCTGAACGCCCAGAAATAAAGACAAGTTTGGTTCGTAGATGGTGTTATGGTATTTAATACATAGCCATTGACCCCTTTAGACCTATCACCTTCTTTGGCACCTGTATTGGCTATGGCTACGCCAACATCAATATTTACGGTACAGGGAGCTTCAAATTTTATGATCTGCCAGCGATCTACGGTACCATCATGGTCAAACACTTTGTTCAACTGCCCTTTCCAAAATGGTGGTGGCTGTATATCTTCCATCCAACGCGTAACGGTCGCCGTTTTCTCATCGTAGTGTACATCAAAGGGTGCTTCTGCCACATTACGGTCACCAATAGTTTCTGAATGTACAAAGGTTTCATGGGTAAGGTCCATCAAATTATCTACCACCAACCTGTAATTACAGTGCACTTTGATCATTTGTCCGTCACCTGCCCAGTCTGGATCATCGTTCCAATGCATATCCGGAATTTTTGATTCATCGGCCAATGCCGGGTTGCCCATCCACACCCAAATAAAACGATATTTCTGAATTACAGGATATGAGCGTACACAGGCAGATGGGTTTATGGTTTCTTGCGATGGCATATACGAACAACGCCCATCACTATTATATTCCAAACCGTGATAGCCACAAACAACCGTATCATCCCTTAAACTACCTTTTGATAAGGGCAGAAGCCTATGCCAGCAAGCATCTTCCAGGGCTATTGGCGTTCCATCTTTTTTTCGATATAAAACCAAAGGCTTGTTACAAATTGTACGTGGTAGTAATTTATGCTTTAATTCTACATCCCAAGCAACCGCATACCAAGCGTTCATGGGGAAAGATTCGTTCATGGTAAAAGTATGTGTAGACATGATGTTATTTTATAGGATTATCAGCTAAACCTTATGATTTAGAATACAATTTGATACATTTTTAATTTATTTCACAATAAAGGATTGATATTGAATATATTTAGCTTGTAAATGATTCAATTTTTAATTTTCTTTTTATCAATTTTACAATAATAGCCTACCTACAATGTCATATAGGGCTAAAATTGAATTAAATTTTGAATTTTTACTAATACACTATGAAGATAATAGACCTTTCCGTAACCATTTCAGAAAAAATTAAAGAGCCCCTGCCTACCAAAATTGTATATGAAGACCATAAAGACGGTGCTCAAAAAATGGGAAGTATTCTCTTTGGCGGTCTGACCGATGTATTTCCTAATGGAAATGGTCCGGCTGGTGAATTTTTGACGGTTACTAGTCATTGTGGCACGCATGTAGATGCTCCTTATCATTACTATCCAACATGTAATGGCGAGCCCTCTAGAACCATAGATGAAATGCCCCTGGATTGGTTTTTTAGAGATGGTGTGGTTTTAGATTTTACAGATAAGCCAGATGGGTATATGTTTGAACCAGAAGATTTAATAGAAAAGTTAGAAGCTATCGATTACACCTTGAAACCATTTGATATCGTATTGATTCGCTGCGATGCCGATAAAAGAATACATGATGATGATTTTACTAAAATACATGTTGGTGCGTCGGCCCAAGCGACCCACTGGTTAATAGACCAAGGTATTAAGGTAATGGGTACCGATGGCTGGGGGTGGGACATCCCTATGCATTTACAGGTAGAAGATTATAAGGCCAACCCAAGGGAGGGCGTTATTTGGCAGGCCCATTATGTGGGTATTGAAAAAGAATACTGCCAGATAGAAAAATTGGCCAATTTAGACCAGCTGCCCCCTTATGGCTTTAAAGTAGCCTGTTTTCCCGCTAAAATTGAAAAAGCAAGTGGCGGGTGGACCCGTGCGGTAGCGATACTTGAAGAATAAAAGTAACCCTTATGAAAATCGGTAAAGAAAAAAGTATACCTATCTTGAGTTCATATGAAATTTCAAACTTTCATATGCATTCTATTGATTGGTTGCCCATCATATCGAATACAAGGCACGATGATTTTCATATTAATAGAATCGATGACATAAGCGATAAAAAAAGTTTTCATGTTTTGCCCCATCGCAAGACATTTCACGATTTTTTCTTTTTGACCAAAGGCACTTCAAAAAGAAGCAAAGGTCTTAATAGTTATCAAATTAAGGCCCCGGCCATTTTTTTTCTACCTGCTTACCAAATAACGGAGCATGAAATGATAAGTGAAGATGCCGAAGGTTTTTACTGTCACTTTCATGAACGTATTTTTGATATGTTTCCGAAAGGCATGCTGACCGAACGTTTTGCTTTTTTTCAATATCAGTCGAATCCGGTATTACAGATAACATCAGAAACCCAAGAAATAATTACTGGAATACTAAATCGATTATTTACGATTTACAGAGGTGAGAACTACGGAAAAAATTTATTCTCTTTATACCTAATGGCTATTTTCGAAGAGTTAAAGACCGAAATACCAGATGTAGTTACAAAAACCAGAAAATCAAATTTTGAAATTACCAAGCGCTATAAACATGCTTTGGCAAAACATATTTATGATTATCAAAACATTACCGATTATGCCGATTTATTGAACGTAACCCCAAACTACCTTAACAAATGCGTAAAAACGGCGATTGATAAAACTGCCCAAGACCTTTTAAAGGAAATGCTCATTCTAGAAGCTAAAACGCTAATTAAGCATTCTGAACTTAATGTATCGGAAATCGCAGTTAAACTGTGCAACCAAACCCCAAGTAATTTTGCCCGTTTTTTTAAAAAACAAACAGGTCTTTCCCCTAAAGAATATGCACAGACAACGTAAGCTATAGGGCCATTATGTTGTATTTCGGTCGTATATCTAAAAACAAATGTACGATGTTATACCTATTCAGTTCAGCTGCTAAGTAGGGGGTAGGCCCATAATTTAGTTATTTTTTGAGTTTCCGTATTTAGACAACTGTATGTTGAGCTTCCAATACTTCTCTACACTATTTAATTTTATAAATAACACATAAAGGGGTTCTACCATTCATCAATTGGCGTAGATATATTCCGGTACGGTTGTCCTATTATATTTTACTTCAAAAAATGATTTTGATGGTCAAGTTGAGTACTGACAAGACCTGTATTTTATAATCTTAAAATCTCAATTGGCTGACGGCTTATAAGGCCAACTTTCCAATTGAAGCTTTAATGAATAAGTTGAATTGAAAAAGGCCCTAATTTTTTCAAGTTTAAAACGGAATATTTTTCTCGATTTACAAAATGTATTGATTTTGAATAGTATAGTTCTTTTATTGATTCACATTAATCATTATTATATTAGAAATTTGAAGACAATATTTTTAATATATTGATAAAATTAGAACATCAATATGATTAATGTTATTTTATTTCAACTTAAACTAACTTCAAATGAAAACACATGTTCGATTAATTTTAACTTGTTTCGGATTCTTTATGATTGGTTTTGTTCAAGCTCAAACGGGCGAAATCACTGGTCAAGTTAAAGATGAATCCGGTATTGTATTGCCAGGTGCGTCCGTTATAATTGATGGAACACAAAATGGAACAATGACCGATTTTGGTGGAAAATTTAGGCTTAGTGGTCTAGATTCTGGAGATTACCAAGTAATTATTTCTTTTGTCGGTTTTACAAAACAGATAATTTCTGTGTCGGTACCGCAATCGCAACCTTTATCTGTTTCGCTATCAGAAGATGCCACGCAATTGGATGACGTTGTGGTGACCGGTGTATTTGATGCCCGCAGTCGTATGGATGCCTCTGTGGCAATTACGACTATCGGGGCTAAACAATTGGCAAGAGTTGCGCCCACTAGTTCTGCAGATTTGTTAAAGAACATACCGGGTGTTTTTGTAAACCAAGCAAGGGGAGAGATTTGGAACTCCGTTTATTCAAGGGGGCTTTCAGCAAATTCAATTGATAACCTTAACGGATATAGATATGTATCCTTACAAGAGGATGGTTTACCAGTAACCAACGTTGAGTTATATCCTGATTTATTTTTGAGAGCTGATGCCATGACCTCTCGTGTTGAAGCCGTTAGAGGGGGTACTGCCTCTATCTTGGGTGCCAATGCTCCTGGGGGAATCTTTAATTACGTATCTAAAACTGGAGGTAATGAGTTTGCCGGTGAAGTAAGGGCGAAATACGGTCTAGAAGGTAATGGAAAAAACCCATATTACAGGGCTGACTTTAATGTTGGTGGACCAATGAGCAAGGGTTGGACCTATAATGTTGGAGGTTTCTTCCGCCAATCCGATGGTGCAAGAGACCGTGGTTATCCCATTAACAAGGGCGGTCAAATTAGAGCTAATATTGTAAAAAAATACAATTCAGGTTCGTTTAGGGTTAACCTAAAATATTTGAACGATAAGAACGATAGAATGGCATTTATACCTTCTACAAACTGGGAAGATCCACAGATTGCAGATGGTTTTTCTAAGTACGATTCCTATGCCTTATATGACTTCTCAATGGAAGTGCCATTTAATGACGAAGGCTCTCGAACTATCAGTTCTACTGATTTGCTGCACAATATAGACCGCTCTGTTGGTTTCAACTGGGTGCAAGATTTAGGAAAAGGATTTTCACTCAAAAATGATTTCAAGTATTCTAGAAAAGATGATGAAAGAAATGCTACTGCAGTTGTTACGCCCATAAGCACTACCGACATTCCATTCTATGCCATACCGGGCTTATTTGCCGGGCCTGCACCTCACCGTACGGGTACGTACAGATTTGCAGACCCAACTACAGGTCAAGAATTCGGTACCGTAACCTTGACCCCCAATGTTGGGCCCGGTGCTGTACCTGGGCCACCGGTACTTTTTACTCCTGGAGCAAATAATAATTTTCCTGGATCAAATATTCAGCCTAATTCATTGCTGTTCATGCCATTGTTCTATACCGATATTGACAGAAATGAAATTGCAAATCAGTTGGTCTTTACCAAAAAAACAGAAAAAAGCAGTTTTAACCTAGGTAGTTTTTTTAGCCGCTCAACTTTGGATATTACGAACTATAACAAAGGTATGGGCCTTAGTGGAGGTCTAATTCAAGATAGACCAGTACCCGCTCAGATAACATTAGATGCCAATGATGGCAACACTTACGAAGTTACAAGCCCTGAAGGTTTTATGAATGTAGGGTGGACAGGTTCCGACAATGGTGAAACTACACAAGGTATATTTGCTCTTTTCTTTGGGCACAATTGGAAGATTACGCCCCAACTAACTTTCGATTACGGACTTCGATATGAAAGTATAACTTCAGAAGGGTTTAATTCTATAGCAATTGGAAACCCTCGACAGAATGACCCTTCTTTTGGAGGTCGTGATGGCAATCCGCTTACCCTTTGGGACAATGGTGGTGGAACAGCAGGTACTCCGAATAATTACGATTATGATTTAAATAGTTTCTCATACACTGCGGGTCTAAATTATAAATTTAGCGATCAACAGGCTATCTATGCAAGGTTCGCCCGTGGTAACAAAGCACCTTCAACTTCATTTTATTTAGATTTAAATAATGATGATTTAGTGAATACCTTGAATCAAAGTGAATCGCTTCTAGAAGAAATAACCCAATTTGAAATAGGGTATAAAGTTAATACCGAAAAGTTGAAATTGGTGGCAACACCATTTTATAGTAACCTGAAGAATGTACCCAATATTCAAACTTTTTCAACTGAGAATCGTACAAACTACTCTCCGGCATATCAGTTTAACGAATACACAACATTAGGTTTTGAACTGGAAGGAACCTATAATATTACCGATAAATGGTTGGTTAGGGCAAATGCAGTAATCCAAAACGCTAAAGCAGACAAGTACACCGCTTGGGCTGAAGGTGAAGATGGTGCAGGTGACGATACAATTGTAGATTACTCGGGTAATGAAGCGGATAACAGTGCTAACCTCATATTTAATATCAACCCCATTTATAACGGTGAAAAATTCTATGCGTCATTAAACTATAGTTATATGGGAGACAGACAGGCGAATGTGCCAAATGCTTTTGTTCTACCGGCCTACGGCAACGTAGATTTAGCTTTTGGTTATGATTTTTCTAAAAAATTCGGACTGCAACTAAATATCAATAATGTGTTGGACAAATACGGGATTTTAGGATGGCAAGGACCAGGTGGTTTTCCACAGGCTCTAAACAGAGATGGTTTTGGTCCTGATTATATTGCCAACAATCCCAATGCAACTTTCTCAACACAGGGTAGCATGCCAAGAGCTTATTTCTTAACTGCCACTTATAGATTCTAATGTTTGCTTTCGTTTTTTGAATAAGTGTTTTTTTAAGCTAAGGGTATTGAATCTCAAGTTCTATATCCTTAGTTTCTTTCAAAAGACAAACCTCAATTTGATATTTTACAAGTTGAAAATGAGCGTTTTATAATTTTAAAAAATTGTTTTATGAGAATACTGATTTTAGGAGTTTTTACCCTTTTCTGTCTTAGCTGTAAAGACGCCGCTACAAATAAAGCAGAGGCTACCCAGCCAGAAAAAAAACCGAACATAGTTTTGATTTTGGCAGATGATATGGGCTTTTCTGATTTGGGAAATTATGGATCAGAAATAAATACGCCAAGCCTTGATCGTCTTGCGTCTGAAGGAACACGGTTAACACGTTTTTACACCAATACCATCTGCGCTCCTTCACGCACCAGTTTGCTTACTGGGCAATATCCGCACAAAGCAGGTATGGGCTTCTTTAATGAAGATTTTGGGGTAAAAGGTTATGAAGGTTATATTAACAAAGAATCACTGACCCTGGGCGAGGTATTTAAGGCAGGTGGATATTCCACCTATATGGCCGGTAAATGGCATGTTGGCAATGAAAAACCACATTGGCCACTACAGCGTGGTTTTGATAATTTCTTTGGTTTTTTGGATGGTGGCGCCAGTTATTTTGATACTAAGCCTTTGCTAAAAGGCCCACCATCAACAGCTTTTTTATATGAAGGTAATGAGGTTTATAACATGGAGAAGGAAGATTTTTACTTAACCGATGAACTCACTACAAGAGCTATCGATTTTGTAAAGAACAATCCAGCAGAAAAACCATTTCTACTTTATATGGCCTATAATTCTCCGCACTGGCCATTACATGCAAAACCGGAAGATATTGCCAAGTATAAAGGAAAATATGACGCTGGTTGGGATGAACTACGTAAACTCCGTTTTGAGAACATCAAAAAACTAGGCCTTGCTGATGAAGACTGGAATCTCTTTAAAGATAAATTATTACCACCTTGGGATAGCTTAACCGCAGAAGAAAAAAGCGAATGGACTTTGAAAATGGAAGTTTATGCCGCGATGGTAGACAATTTGGACCAAAATATAGGAAAACTATTGAATTATTTAGGTACAACTGGTCAATTGGATAATACGGTAGTTGTTTTTCTATCTGACAATGGCGCTGAAAATATGGATGTTGGCAAAATGCCATTTACGGTTAAACGAAATGAAGGCCCTGTGGGTACTGCGGGTTCAATGGAATCGTATTCCAAAAAATGGGCACAGGTGTCTAACAGTCCATTAAGAAGTTATAAATCATCTCCTTATGAAGGGGGCCTAGCAACACCGTTTATTATACGTTATCCAAATCAAAAAGAAACGGGAAAGGTAATGAAAGGGGGTAGCCACGTGGTAGATATAATGCCCACTTTATTAGATATCGCCAGTATTGAATACCCTGAAACCTATAATGGCACTAAAGCTAACGCCTTAGCCGGTGAAAGTTTTCTGCCCTTATTGCAAGGTGAAGATTGGAACAGGGAACAACCCATTTGTTTTGAATGGTTTGGTGACCGTGCCGTTTGGTTGGGCGATTTAAAGGGTGTTCATCAGTACCAAAAAGAGTGGGAACTGTATGACCTTTCTACCGATAGAACCGAATCTAATGATATCGCTTCTTCTAAACCAGAAATCATTGCTAAAATGGATTCAATTTATAACGTTTGGGCAAATGCCAATGGGGTTGTTGCTTGGTCAGAGGAGATGGGCAAAAAAACACAGTTTAGAAAATCTCCACACTAAATAATTATAGCTATGAAAAAATTCTTCTCCTACGAGAATGGAATAGTAGGCCTAATGGCCTTGACGTTTGGCGTTCTATTTTTTGACCGGTTAGCACTTAATTATTTGGTGCCTTATGTCGCAAAAGACCTCAATTTAAACAATACCCAAATTGGTTTGTTAGCAGCAGGTTTATCATTGGCCTGGGCTTTTTCCAGTTATTTTACAACAGCTTGGTCCGAGGCTAGAAACAAGAACAAGATTACTTTTATTTTGGCTATCGTCATTTTTTCGGTATGCTCCTTTGGTTCAGGTATGGCGATCGGTTTTGGCACCTTATTGGTGGCCCGCTTGGTGATGGGTTTGGCGGAAGGCCCTGTTATTCCTTTGGCTCAAATATTTGTAGAGCGGGAATCTTCTCCAAGTAGGTTAGGTATTAATGTTGGTATTGTACAGGCTGTGGGCGGTGCTCTGTTCGGTTCTATACTGGCTCCGGTCATACTGATACAGATAGCCGAAAATATGGGTTGGCGGACAGCATTTTATATTGCCGGTGTACCAGGCCTTTTCATGGGGGTGTTAGCAGCTATTTATCTTAAAAAATCTACAACAGAAAGTAGAGGTATCAAAGAAAAAAATGGGTTTAACATAAAGGAATTATGGCAGTATAATAATATTAAATGGGGTACTCCACTTGCTTGCTGTGTTTTTGGTTGGTGGTTTGCTACAATACCTTTTATCACCAAATACTTTACCGATGTTCAGGGAATGGATGCTGGTACTATGCAAAAAACCATGGGATTACTAGGACTTTCTATGCTCTTGTCATCTTTGTTTTTTCCAGGAATCTCAGATAAAATAGGCAGAAAAAAAGCTTTATTAATCGCTTTATGCTTAGGAATTGTTTATCCCTTTGCAGTCTACTTCTTAAACGGCACAGGTATTCATTTACCAGCCATGTTTATTACCTATGCTATGGTGGGGACTATTCCCCTCGTTGCAGCCATAGTACCTTCAGAAGCAGTGCCTAATCGTTTAAAAGCAAAAGCTGTTGGCTTTGTCACGGCGGTTGCCGAAGTCATAGGAGGTGTTTTAATCCCTGCAATTGCAGGTGGACTATCTGATGTCATAAACGAGTCTGCATTTCTTTGGGTGGCTGCTGTATTGGCGGTGCTATCTTTATTTTTCTTATCAAAATTAGAAGAATCAAAAGAAAGGGAAATTATTCAATAACTTAAAAAAGCTAACAATATGAACGTACTAACTAACGAAAACAAAAAAACAGATATGGTAGAATTTCCACTAAACGTTTGGTATGTTGCTGCTTTAGCAAAAGAAATAACAGATAAACCGTTGGCTAGAACGTTGCTAAATAATCCAGTTGTTTTATATAGAACTAAAAACAGTATTATAAATGCTTTAGAAGACCGTTGTTGTCATAGGCACCTACCCTTGTCAATGGGTATGGTGGAAGATAAGGGGTTGCGATGCGGCTATCATGGTCTTTTATTTGATGAAGACGGTAAGGTTATAGATGTACCAGGGCAAGACCATCTTCCTCCAAATGCATGTGTAAAAAAGTATCATGTAGTAGAACAAGATGCAATAGTATGGATATGGTTTGGCACCAAAGATAATGAGACACCCACGGTAGAGCCTCCGAAATATAAATTTCATACAGACCCAAATTATGTTTTTGATGGCGATGTATACCAATACCAAGCACCTTATCAATTAATTCACGATAATTTATTAGATCTAAGTCATTTAGGATATGTACACGTTCATACCATTGGCGGTGATGCACACACGCATATGAATGCAAAATTAGTTTCGGAAAGCAGAGGTGAAAGTGTTTTTATTAAGCGTTATCTACCGAATTCTACACCGCCACCAACATATGTTGCCGCATACCCTTTTAAAGGAAAGGTAGACAGATGGCAAGAATTAGAGTTTTATCCTTCTCATATTCGTATTTGGACAGGTGCTGTTGATGTTGATACAGATTCTTTAGATGACCCAAACCGAAAAGGTTTCCATATGCGCGGTTTACACGGTTTAACTCCAGAAACCGCAGAAACCTCTCATTATTTTTGGACTATAGCTACAAATCCGGAAAAGAATATTGAAGAGATTAAAGAGAAAGTGGTTGAGCAAACCAGATTCACATTTGATGAAGACAAAGTTGTCGTTGAAGAACAATTTAGAAATATGAAAAAATTTGGAGAGCAACCTACTTTTGATATTCACGTAGACGTAGGCCCTAATAGAGCACGTAGACTCCTAAAAAAACTGGTTAGGGCAAGTAATAAATAACAATTTTTGGGCATAGTAGATACTATCGAAGGTTAAGGATTGATTATCGATTCTATTGAATTGAATTTTATTTTTTAAATGAAAAAAAAGTCGAACAAATACAAACTGAAACTTGAGCTCTTAGAATTGCTAAGGCCAGATGATTCCATTTATGAGCCCATTGAATTTGAGTTTGGTAATCATGATAACATTTTCATCATTATCGAACGCATGAAACAACGAGACCGTTTTAAAACAGAACAAGATTCGGTTGAGTTTGCAATCGGCTTAAAACTTTTTAGTGAAGTAATGTTAAAGAACAAAGACAATCCGTTGTTTGAAGATTTTAGACCAGCTTTTGGTGCTATGATGAAAAAATTGAAAAGCAAAGAATAAGAGAATGTATTTCAACTTTGGTGAATCAAAAGTGTAATTAAATGAATAGTAAATACTGCTATTAATTAGTATTAATTTCAACAAGAGTTGATATTGAATAGTAATGTACTTCATATGATTCATTACAAAGGAAGGATACAATTAAATTTGTAATTATATATTCGCAACAAAGTGTATAAATATTTATAAAAATGGCAAAAAACCCACATTATTTTTCGCAAATGGCCCATGTTGAGGTCTTAACCAAAGACCTTGAGAAATCGGTGCATTTCTTTGGAGATATCGTTGGAATGGATATAACAGGAAGAGAAGAAGGTTCTGTATATCTAAGAGCTTGGGGCGATTATTTTCACCATACTCTAAAATTAACTCAAAGTGATAAATCTGGTTTAGGTCATATAGGTTGGCGAGCAGACAGCCCGGAAGCTTTAGAGGAGGCGGTGGAATATTTAGAAAGTATAGGAGCCGGTAGAGGTTGGTATGATGGTGACCAAGGTCATGGAAAAGCTTTTAAATTTCAATCACCTGAAGGGCATATGCACGAGGTTTTTTGGGATGTACAATGGTTACGTGAAGAAGGGGAACGTGGTAGCGTTTATGCAGATAGATATTCTAGTAATCGTTTAAAAGGCGCTAACCCAAGAAGATTTGACCACGTAACGTACATGGTATCAAAAGGAGCCTATCCTGCTGAGAAAGCTTTTTGGAAAGCCCTAGGGTTTAAAAACCCAGATGAAATTAGAATCAAGGACGATGTACCCCCAATAGGAGGTTTACATACACTTGCAAATTTATCGCACGACATTGCCATTTTTACCGACCCGAATATAGAACCAAATCAAGCGGTTTTAAATCATATTTGTTGGAACGTTGATAGCCGTGAAGAAGTGCTTTTAGCCTTAGACTACTTTATTGAAAAAGGGTACAAAAGTGTGATGGGGTCTCCAACAAGGCATAAGGCAGATGAAGGTTTCTTTATTTATATCGTGGATCCGGGAAGTGGAATCTTATTTGAATTCTACGCTTGTGCTAGATTAGTATTTGCACCCGATCATTTAGACGTTCACTATTTAAAAGACAATCCAAATGATGCATGGGGTTCTGTAAATCCGTTTGCAGAAATGGGTAAAGGCAAAAAATTAGGATTATCGGAAGACGGAACGGTTAAGCCGGCTGATATATAGAGTAGCTATAAGTTTATCCGATTGCAGTAATAGAAAATTGAATAACTATGAATCAAGATGAATTCTTTCTATCAATGGATTAAGAATTGTCTAGATATAAAACAAAAACATTATGTGGCATTTTTTTCCGGGCAAGTATATGCCTTCTTATCAAGTAAATAGAGCATTATCACAAGCCCATTACGGAGGTGGTGAATTTGCTGAAATCTTAGAGGCAGCAGGTAATATTGACCCAGATAATAGAGAAACCTTTAACATAGCTTGGCTAAATAAAGGGAATGAAGTTTATGGCTGGGCAGAAGATTATGAAAAGAAAGGAGCTTTTGTCTCGGCGAGAAGAACTTATTTAAGAGCGTTTAATTATTTACGTACGGCAGAGTTTTTTATGCCTTTGGGTGATCAACGCAAAATAGAAACCTACGTAAAAGCAAGAGAGGCTTTTATTACAGCTACAAAATATTTTAAAGAAAAACCAATACAGGTAGAAGTGCCTTTTGAAGGTTCTTTTTTACCAGGATATCTTTTTAAGCCAAAAGGCGTGAAAAACCCACCGGTTATGGTCATGTTTGGCGGATTGGATAGTTTGGCAGAAGAACTTTATTTTGGAATCGGAGACCACTTAATGGAGCGTGGTATTGCTTTATTGGCAATGGACGGACCAGGCCAAGGAGCAGCTTTGCGTTTAAACCATATTCACTCACGTCACGATTATAATGTTGCTGGTACAGCGGTGTTGGATTGGGTTTTAGAAAACTTAAAAGATGAAGTAGATACTACAAGTGTTGGTGTTGCAGGAGTATCCATGGGAGGCTACATGGCGGCACGTTGTGCAGCTTTTGAGCCACGTTTTAAGGTTTGCATGATTTATGGTGCCGTTTGGTCGTATTATTCAGTCTGGAAAGGCAGAAATGGAAATCATCCATTGGCAAAAATTGTACAACACATTATGGATGAGGAAACCTATGAAGGTGTACTTAAAAAATTAGAAGGTTTTACTTTAGAGAATGGCGTGGCGGAGAAAATATCTATGCCAACATTCATAATGCATGGTGGCGGAGATAAACAAAATTTCGTAGAGCATGCCATCACTTTAGAAAAACATTTGACTTGCGAACATGAGATGAAGATTGTACCGGAGGGTGAGAGCGGATCTCAACACTGTCAAGTAGATAATATGATGCCTACTTTAGACATGTACGATTGGATTGCAGAGAAAATCCATGCTTAATAATCATTTAGTTTAATTCATAAAATTCACAATATGTCCGCAGTAAGAAAAGTACTTGTCGTTGGTGGTGGTATTGGTGGCCAGTCCGTAGCTATTGCCTTGGCAAGAAACGGAGTAGAGGTGGAAATTGCAGAACGCTTGGATGCTTTTAACGTTTATGGCGTTGGCATCATCCAACAATCCAACGCCCTGAGGGCATTGGATAGAATTGGTCTTGCAGATAAAACGATGGAGGAAGGTTTTCCATACGGACAATTGAAAATGTATACTGCGGGAGGTCATTTTATAGGACTTGCAGGAGCGCCACCTGTAGAAAAGTATCCTAGTCACAATGGTATTTCTCGAAGAACACTACATGAAATCATGTATGCTGAAGCCATTAAAATGGGTGTAACCTATAAAATGGGTACGACCGTTACCGAAATAGAAAATAATGAAAATGAGATAACCGTAACCTTTACCGATAACACCAAAAGTACATACGATATCTTAGTGGCATCAGACGGTATTAATTCTAATATGCGTTCTTTGATTTTTGGTGAATTCAAACCGCGATATATGGGTGTTTCTGTCTGGAGATATCCTTTTAAAAAGCACGAGGACTTGGACACTTCATATATGTATTATGGAAAACGTAGTAAAATTGGTTTTGTACCTATGTGTGAAAAGACCATGTATATGTTTTTGGTATCTGCAGAAGGTGCCCATAATCCTTGGGTAGAGAAATCAGCATATATACCAATGCTTAAGAACTATTTGTCTGAGTTTCCGGTAAAAATAGCCCAAGATGCCAGAGAACAGATTACTGATCCAGATTTAGTGAATTACCGTCCGATTGAGGCCAGTCATCTACAGGACCCATGGTTCAAGAATAGAGCCATTGTAATCGGTGATGGGGCGCATGCCACTGTACCGCAACTAGGTTCAGGTGCCGCTTTGGCTCTTGAAGATGGGGTTGTTTTAGCAGAAGAATTAGAAAAAGCTTCTACAGTTGACGAAGCTTTTAAAGCCTTTATGAAAAGGCGTTATGGGCGGTGTATGGCAATTGTAAATGCATCTGAAACATTGGCCGAATGGGAGTTGTTGGAATTTGAAGGAAAGTCTTTGCCGGAAGGTGCAAGTATTGGCCAGGTAGTAGGCCAAGCAGTAGGTACTTTAATGGCTCCATTTTAATAAAACACAAATGAAATTAGTAACATTCCAAAATAAAGAAGGGTCTATACAGACCGGATGGTTAAAAGCAGATGGCGTTGTTGGTATGCAAAAGGCAGATGACCGCCTTCCTAATGATATGCTTAGTTTTATAGATGACCATGAAAGCTATTTCCAAATTATAAAGGATAATAATCTAGAGGAAATTGACCCACACTATAATTTAAAGGAAGTAAAATTATTAGCGCCACTACCCAACCCGAGAAGCTTTAGAGACTATGTTGCCTTTGAACAGCATATGTTAAATGCATCCAATTCTTTCGGACATACCGTTAGTCCAGAATGGTATAACATTCCCATTTTCTATTTCACCAATCACCAAGCCATTTATGGCCCAGAAGATGAGATAAAGAGACCTGAGAAAGAAACCAAATTTGACATTGAACTAGAAATGGCCGTCGTCATGGGTAAAAAAGGCGCGGATATTAAAGCCGAAAATGCAGATGACCATATTTTTGGTTATACCGTATTTAATGATTGGACCGCGAGGGCAATACAAAGACAAGAGATGACCGTGCCACTAGGACCACATAAAGGAAAGGATTTTGCCAATGCAATTGGCCCCTGTATAGTAACCAAAGACGAGTTCGAAAAATATCGTTGCACCATTTCCAGGGATACCCATCCGGAACATTTAGCAATGCCTTTAACCACAAATGGGCGATTTGACTTAAAAATGACTGCGCGCATTAATGGAGAAACTATGTGTGAGGGTAATTATAAAACCGTGCATTGGACTTTTCCACAAATGATAGAACGTGCTTCTGAAAATAATGTCAACCTTATGCCTGGTGATATTTTAGGAAGCGGTACCGTTGGTTGGGGAAGCCTTATTGAAAATAATTTTTCGGTTCACAGACCATTGGAACCGGGAGATGTTGTTGAATTAGAGATTGAGGGGATTGGTGTTTTGAGAAATGTAGTGCTGTAGTTAGTTTTTATTTACAATGCTATGCTCGTGCTTAGGTTTTAACTTATTGATGTCCTAAAAGGGTAAGGCTAAATAATTGTTGGACTTAATCATCTAACAATAAAAATATAAAATTACTTACCGATACAGTATCTTTCGAACCCTTGTAACATCGGGCTTTAGAAGGGAAAGGTGTACCCGAGGTGTACTTATTTTTAGTGTTTTCCTGCAAATATTCGAAAATATTCCCGCGCAAAACTTTGACACTTTAAAGGTATGAAATTCATCTGATTTTGATGAAAAACAAGCGTTTTACACAATTTAGAAATTCTCAATCTATACTTTTCAAATTCTAAGTGGCTTTTTATCTTGTGGGATAAATCGAGCGTTGGTATGATAAGAGCATGGAGCACCTTTTTATGGTTTATGCTTTTATGTGCAGTTTTAAGGAGGTGACAAAACCCATAGGTTTTTCAACTTTCGCAGAAACATGGATTTGTATTGCAGAAAGCTTGTCTTACAAGTAGAATTCTACACTAATAAGGCGCAAAATAAAGTTGTTATACTTTATGAAAATGTCCAGTTTATTATCTAATAAACTGGACATTTTGAACATATTATATAGAAACACATTTCAATGTGAATACTTAAATTCATTGAGGATAAGGATAAGACTCCCAAAATAATATATGTTCACCTATGTAGATTTTATGGATGAGGTAAATAGGAAAGAGGCTGTTGTTAAACATTTGAATAGAATCGTTGCTTCTGGAAATATTAGAATGCTATGCAATGATGAATATTTTAAACAGCAAGCCACAATCTTTAAGGTCGTAAAAGTTTTTTTAGCCTAGTTTGATAAGCCTGTGCATAATTCCGTTTTGTCTTTTCATCAAGGTATGAAAGTTCGATTAGTGATACCACCTTATCTTGATTGGTGGTTAAACTTTTAAATACCTTGTCATATTGCTTTTCAGAAATACCTGCTAGTTCTGCCAGTTTGAAAAACTGCTCCGTAACTTTTCCTGTGGCCTTGTTCGGTGGTAAGAGTCCATCTGCTAAGGCAAAGTCTCTATCTTCAATATGAATTCTACTATTCAATAGGTCGTATGCCGGACTCAATTTAAAATCTCCTAAAGCAGTTTCTATTAAAGAGAAATTTTTGAAATGAGCATCCCCGTTAGATATTAAATAGTTAAAGAGAAGTAATTTAAATAATTTGATGGCTTCTACTTGATAGGCCGGCACATATTTTTTTAACAGTTCAAATAGCTCTAGATAGCTACCTGCGTATTTAAAATCCGTTCCGTGGGTTTGCGGTGTTCTGCCAGCTAGCGATGCAAAATCCTCTACAGCCCATTTAGTGCCATCAGCGGCAACATCAAAACGCTTGGTAATGTAGGCAGGGTCCCCATTTTTAAAGAATACCAGTCCGTTCTCTGCAGTTTCGATTCCGAATACTTGACGTGCTATCTGCATACTCAAATGTTCGTTGGCTGGCATTTGCTCTGTTCGGGTTCCTACATTGGGGATAGGTTTTAGAATATACTGCCCTTGTTCTCCTTCTGATATTAATCGTAGTTTGTTTTTTTCTAGGAGTACGGAGAATTTCTCTTGCACTCCTGAAATAGATAATCGCCTTTTATTCTCCTTGAAGAGCTCTTCAACAATGGCATTGGTAACCGGCGATTCATAGGGTAGGGTAGGACTTACCTTTCTGCCGTTGAATAAACGATTTAACGCTGTCTTACTGTAGATGTTGAGCCCTTCCTTTAAAGTACCTAGACAGTTATTTATGTTCATCGAACTCATAGTGTTTTTATTTCTTTAACCTGAATAGCCCCAATGGTATCATATTTTGCTGTAGTCAGTAATAGACCAAAATTGTCTTTCGGGTCTATGCGTAACTCAAAACAAATATTTTGTTTGTTCGAACCCTCAGGTAGCATGTTGTAATAAAAAGGGAATAGATATTCTGAGTGATATTCTTGTTTACCTTTAGGCAGTGTAAGACTAATTGCTGGGGTGTTCTTCGATTCAAACCATTGGTCATGGTAACGGAAGATAAAGCTGCCATCACCTAGTTGCGTTAACAAACCTGCAGCGGCTTTTTTATAAAAAACTTCGGCCTGTCTCATTCGCTAGTTTCTGTTTTTATAATTTTAAAAGTAAGCTCCATACCCAAGGCACTCCCTAGTTTATTTAAGGTTTCTGCAGTAGGATTGCCTCTACCACTTTCAAACTGTTTAAGGGTACGCAGGCCAACACCAGAAAGGTCTGCTAACATTTCTTGGGTAACCTGAAGCATTTCTCTCCGTTCTTTAATACTCTGTATTAGGCTTTTAAAGTGCATTATATGGCTCTTTTGACTGTAAAAATAAGTATTTATCATCAATAAACACACAAAAAGTGCGTTTTAATGCACTAATTGGTTATTTTATGTAAGATGTTAGTTTGAAAATACAAAATAGTGCCTTATAGTGCACTATAGACTTTTCATAAAAAGCGGATTTTAAATATGACCTCCTCGCATGTTAGATGCCGGTCTTAACTAGAGAAATTAACTATTCAGAACGATAGTTTAGGGTAAAGTTCGATAAAGGGTGCATAGTTAAGTATTGACTAAAGATTATTTTATCCACCAAACAAACACAAAATATCAAACAAAAGAAGTAAAACGTGACCCAAAGGCAAATCTATTTGCCGATACAAAAATTGGCAAAAATGTTCCCCAATAACTCATCATTTGTCACTTGCCCAGTGATTTCTCCCAAATGGTATAGCGCTTCACGAACATCAATTGACAGCAAGTCGCTAGGCAAGTTTTCGTCCATACCCAACTGAATTTTTTCAATTTCTTCAAGAGCCCTAACTAAAGAACTATAGTGTCGGGTATTAGTCACAATAGTTTCATTGTTGCGCAAAGCGCCCGTATTCACAAAACTGAGAAGAACTTCCTTAAGTTCTTCGACACCTTCTTTTGTTTTGCCAGAAAGTATTTGAATGGTAATATCTTCGATTTCCTCAAGAAAATTGGTTAAAGTAAGTTTTTGATCAATCTCTAAACGATCTATTTTATTTGCTATCACCACTACCGGTTTATGAGGGTACATAATTTTAACCTTTTCTAATGATTGCAATAAGGCCTCACTACGTTCTTTAGATTGAAGAACGGCCAAAGAGTCTATTAAATAAAGGGTAACCTGTGATTTTTCGATTTTCTCATAGGTTCGTTGAATGCCCATACCTTCAACGACATCTTCGGTTTCACGTATGCCTGCCGTGTCTATGAATCGAAATCCGATACCACCAATGGCAATTTCATCTTCTATGGTGTCTCTCGTGGTTCCGGCAATATCCGATACCAAAGCTCTTTCCTCGTTTAAGAGGGCATTCAAAAGAGTAGATTTTCCCACGTTGGGCTCACCTACGATGGCAACGGGAATTCCGTTTTTTATCACATTACCAACGGCAAATGAATCGATAAGACGTCTCAGAACTTCCCTGATTCTTACTAGCAATTCTTTAAATTGAGTTCGGTCGGCAAACTCAACGTCTTCTTCCGAAAAATCAAGTTCCAATTCAATCAACGAAGCAAAGTTCAAGAGTTCGGTTCGTAGTTCTTTTATCTCATTACTAAACCCTCCGCGCATCTGCTGTATTGCTATTTCATGCGAGGCGGCATTATCACTAGAAATTAAATCGGCAACAGCTTCCGCTTGGCTTAGGTCCATCTTCCCATTCAGAAAAGCTCGAAGGGTAAATTCTCCAGGTTCGGCCGTTCGGCAGCCATTTCTAAGAAAAAGCTGAATAATTTGCTGTTGAATATAGGGAGAACCATGACAAGAAATTTCAACTACATCTTCACCAGTGTACGAATTCGGACCTTTAAAAACGGACACTAATACTTCATCTAAAATCTTCCCGCCATCAATAATGTGCCCTAACCGAATGCTGTGAGTGGGCTGATAGTTCAAATTTTTACCGAAAGCAGATTTAAAAAGTGGTGCTACCAATTGAATAGCAGCCAATCCGGAAACTCTAATTACGGCGATTGCACCGGCACCTGAAGGTGTGGCTAAGGCGATTATGGTATCATTTGAAATCATTCTTGAACTTTCGGCAAAAATAGATAAAAACCAATAGATGCCCAGCTTATTGGTTTGCGTTAAAATTATAGTTAAAGTGGATAATGGTAATAGTATTTAATATCTACCTTCGTTTCTAAATTAAACATTAAACTACAATTATATGAACTTACGTTCACTTACCATTTTTTCATTATTACTCGGAGTTGTTAGCTTTTCATCTGCCCAAGAAGAGGTGAAGAATGATTCTATTTTACAGATCGAGCAGGCAGAAGAACAAGCTAAGACGCTTCAAGCTGAAATTGATAAGGCGGAGAAGGAAGCCAAAAAAGCGGAAAAGGAAGCAAAGAAGGCAGAAAAGGCTAGAAAGAAGCTGGAAAAGGCAGCTAAAAAGAGAGAAGATTTAAAAGATGACATTATCGATAAGAAAAAGGATATTGCCAAGCGTGAACGCAAAGTCAATGACCTAAAAGAAGATATGGAGCTTGATAAAATCAAAGGAAAACTATCACCTAACGATATTGATAAAATCAAGAATAAGATTGAAAAGGAAAAGTTGAAAGTGATTAAAGACAAAGAGAAACTCAGAAAACTTGAACTTAAACTCAGAAAGAGTTAGAGATAAAAAATCCCGAACTGAGACAGTTCGGGATTTTTTTTATACCTGTGGCAAAGCTATATTTTTTTCATCTGTTGCTGCATCATTTTAATCTGCTCGCCCAGCATATTGTTCTTGTCCAATTTCTTGGCTTCCTTAAGAAGCGTTGTAGCTTCTCGTTTGCGTCTTTTTTGCATGGCTATACCGGCAAGACTCAATTTTGCCATGGCCACATCATAATCCATATTAAGACCTAATTTTAGCGCTTTTCTAAAATATTTTTCTGCTTGGGTCAGGTTCTTTTGAGAATGTATGATTCCGTGCAGATAATTATAATACCCTTCTTGCTTCGTTATCAAAGCAGCTTCAGGATTTTTAATCTTATCAAGCCATTTTTGAGTTCCTTCTAAATCTTGTTTACGCATACGCAAGAATGCCAACAATAGAATTTCATTTCTAAAATAGAGAAAAATGAAAATCAGCGAGAAAAGAATTAGAAAGATTCCGTTACCGATGTTACCTTCTACAAATTGGTATACGGCATATGCAATAATGAGGCCTGCTAAAACAAGTTTTATATTCTTATGAAACATTCTGAAATATTAATTAGTTTGTACTTCTGGGGCAATTAATTCGTAGGTAATGGTAGATTCAATGGTAGTCGGTATTTCTTGATCACCCATTTGAGCCATTGTCGATGCTCCTTTTGAAATTCCTTCGACGATCATTTTGGTAATGAACCCAGTATCGATATCTGTGGTAATCGCTGTTTTTTGTGAACCGGTCAATTTCATTGTAGTGGCCAATTCTGTGACATCCATTACGACATCTGCAACACCACTAATGTTAGCACTCTCCTTAGATAGGCTGTCTAATGTCCAAATATTTTTCGCCTGTAATTTTCCGCTATACTCGTTTTTCCAATGGGCACCGATTTTAACTTTGTTTTTCGGGTAGAAAAACGTCATTTGCTTGTAGCTGTTTGAAAGTGCTTCTGAACCGAATTCCTTTTCTAAAGATTTTTTCATCATATTGAGAGAAAATTCATCTTCAAGACCCGAAGCTTCGGCCATTTGAGAGACTAAACTGTCTCCACCTTTAACCTCCAATATATCTCCGTTCTTGGCCAAGATTATATTCACCGGCTTGTTCAATAAGCTATTGAAAATTTGGGATTGCATATCGGTCTCATCTACTTCATTGGCCTTAACGTTCATAAGCTCTCCTTGAATGCTAGAGGTCATCATTAGATTTAAATCTTTAAAAGTCAAAGCGATATCATAAATGCTGTCACGCTTACCAAGTACCTTGAATTCAAGAACCCCATCGATAAGATTGGTTAGCTCATGTGTAGCCCCATCCAAATCTTGAATGATAGTTTGTTTGGCTACTTGTTTAACCGTAAATACGGCATCTTTTTTTAAATTGTACTCCAAAACCGTTTGCCCAAACGAAAAAGTTGCAGTAAGGGTAAGCAATAAGAGGCTGAAAAAGTGTCTCATAGGTCGATTTTGTTACTAAAATCACATTTCGGCAAATGTAATAAAAACCAGTTTCTGGGCGGCAGGCATTCTTGAAAAATATTTTTTTAAATGTGTTTGCCAAAGCAAAAAGTCTTTGTATATTTGCGCCCAGATTTTGCGAATGGTTTCGCATTTTTTACAATCAAGAAAAGGATAATACAATGCCCGGACAGAAAAGAACATATCAGCCATCGAAGCGCAAAAGGAGAAACAAACACGGTTTTAGAGAGCGTATGGCCTCTGTAAACGGTAGAAAAGTTTTAGCTCGAAGAAGAGCTAAAGGAAGAAAAAAACTATCTGTATCCTCTGAGCCGAGACATAAGAAATAATGATTCTATTTTTTATAAAAAATATAGGTGTTACTTTTTAAAAGTAGCACCTTTTTTTTGGCCTATTAAGAGATAATCCAGTATCTTATCACTCATTTCCCAAGAATAAAAGAACACTAAAAATGCCCAAAAGAGAAGACTTAAAATCGATATTGATAATAGGTTCAGGCCCCATAATTATAGGTCAGGCCTGCGAATTTGATTATTCAGGATCCCAAGCCCTGAGAAGTTTAAGAGAAGATGGTATAGAGACCATTTTGATCAATAGTAATCCGGCCACGATTATGACCGATCCAACTATGGCCGATCATGTTTACTTAAAACCGTTGACCACTAAATCGATTGTAGAAATCTTAAAGGAGCATCCGCAAATTGATGCCGTGCTACCGACCATGGGAGGTCAAACCGCTCTAAATCTTTGTATTGAAGCCGATGAAAAAGGTATTTGGGAAGATTTTGAGGTGGAAATTATTGGAGTAGATATCAATGCGATCAACATCACAGAAGATAGAGAGAAGTTTCGTGAATTGATGTTGAAGATAGGTATAGGTATGGCGCCCCAAGCTACAGCTACCTCATTTTTGAAGGGGAAGGAAATCGCTCAAGAATTCGGCTTTCCTTTGGTGATTAGGGCCTCATATACATTAGGTGGGGCAGGGGCTTCAATCGTATACAAACCGGAAGACTTTGATGAATTGCTGAGCCGAGGCTTAGAAATTTCACCGATACATGAAGTAATGATCGATAAGGCCTTGATGGGCTGGAAAGAATATGAACTGGAATTACTTCGTGATAAGAATGATAATGTTGTGATTATCTGTGCCATTGAAAATATGGACCCTATGGGTATTCATACCGGAGACTCCATCACCGTGGCACCTGCAATGACTCTTTCTGATAGAACCTACCAGGAAATGCGTGATATGGCAATTCATATGATGCGTAGTATCGGAGATTTCGCCGGTGGATGTAACGTTCAATTTGCGGTTAGCCCAGATGACAAAGAAGATATTATAGCTATTGAAATTAACCCAAGGGTATCACGATCATCTGCTTTGGCCTCAAAAGCCACTGGTTATCCTATTGCCAAAATAGCTTCAAAATTGGCTATCGGTTACCATTTAGATGAGCTTGATAATCAAATAACCAAGTCTACTTCGGCCTTGTTCGAACCTACTCTAGACTATGTTATCGTTAAAATTCCACGATGGAACTTTGATAAATTCGAAGGTTCCGATCGAACTTTAGGTCTGCAGATGAAGTCGGTAGGTGAGGTGATGGGCATTGGCCGTTCATTTCAGGAAGCTCTACATAAGGCGACCCAATCCTTAGAAATTAAGAGAAATGGTTTAGGAGCCGATGGAAAAGGGTATAAAGATTATGATCAAATTATTCAGAAACTGACCATACCAAGTTGGGATCGGGTTTTTGTAATTTACGATGCCATTCAATTGGGTATTCCGTTGAGCAGAATACACGATATTACAAAAATTGATATGTGGTTCTTAAAACAGTACGAAGAACTTCATTTGCTTGAGAAAGAGATTTCTACATATACTATAGCAACATTGACAAAAGATTTGATGCTCGAGGCCAAACAAAAAGGTTTTGCCGATCGTCAAATTGCCCATATGCTAGATTGTTACGAGAGCGAAGTACATAAAAAGCGTACTCAAGAAATGAATATCAATAGGGTCTATAAGTTAGTAGATACCTGTGCAGCCGAATTTAAGGCGATGACCCCTTATTACTATTCTAGTTTCGAAGAAGAAATTGAAAAACCTGATGGTACGAGGTATGTCGAGAACGATAGTGTGGTCAGCGACAAAAAGAAAATTGTAGTGCTAGGTTCTGGGCCCAACCGTATCGGTCAAGGTATCGAATTCGATTATTGTTGTGTACACGGGGTTCTTGCTGCTGCCGAATGCGGTTATGAGACCATTATGATCAACTGTAACCCAGAAACTGTTTCCACGGATTTTGATACAGCGGACAAACTTTATTTTGAACCGGTATTCTGGGAGCATATCTATGATATCATTCGTCACGAAAACCCGGAAGGTGTTATTGTACAGTTGGGGGGACAAACAGCTTTGAAACTTGCGGAAAAACTTTCGAAATACGGAATTAAAATTATTGGCACAAGCTTCGAGTCACTTGATTTAGCTGAAGACCGCGGTAGTTTCTCAGATCTATTGAAAGAAAACGGTATTCCTTACCCGCAGTTCGGGGTGGCTGAAACGGCCGACGAGGCTTTGCAGTTATCAAACGAACTTAATTTTCCGTTATTGGTGAGACCGTCGTATGTATTGGGAGGTCAAGGCATGAAAATCGTTATCAATAAAGAAGAACTTGAGGCTCATGTTGTTGACTTATTGCGGAAAATACCTAATAACAAATTGCTTTTAGATCATTATCTAGACGGGGCCATTGAAGCCGAAGCGGATGCGATTTGTGATGGTGAAGATGTGTATATAATAGGTATTATGGAGCATATCGAACCTTGTGGTATTCACTCCGGAGATTCTAATGCCACTTTGCCACCATTCAACCTTGGTGAGTTCGTGATGCAACAGATTAAAGACCACACCAAGAAAATTGCTTTGGCATTGAACACGGTCGGTTTAATCAATATTCAGTTTGCAATCAAGGATGATAAAGTGTACATCATTGAGGCAAACCCGAGAGCATCTAGAACGGTACCGTTCATCGCAAAAGCATACAAAGAACCTTATGTGAACTATGCCACTAAAGTGATGTTGGGTGCTAAAAAGGTTAAAGACTTTAACTTTAATCCACAGTTAGAAGGTTTTGCTATCAAACAACCGGTTTTCTCTTTCAACAAGTTTCCGAATGTGAACAAGAATCTTGGCCCTGAGATGAAGAGTACGGGTGAGAGTATTTTGTTTATCGATAGCTTAAAAGATGACCAGTTCTATGACCTTTACGGACGTAGAAAAATGTACTTGAGTAAGTAACTTACCTTTGATAAATGGAAGAGGTCGTGGTGCAATTTGTGCCACGACCTTTTTTATAGTTTACCTTGGGCGTAACGTCTTCTGATTTCTTTTTTATCAAATTTTCCAACGCTAGTGCGTGGTATCTGATTGGCGAATATATACTTGTCAGGTATTTGATAATTGGCAAAATCCCGTGATAAAAATTCTTTCAGTTCTTCGTTAGATAAAAGTTCTTCGGCAGTGGCCTTGACAATTAGTGCTAGAGGCCGTTCGGCCCATTTCTCATCAGGAATGGCAATTACCGCAGCTTCCTTTATTTTTGGGTGTGACATCAATGCAGATTCAAGAGCTACGCTAGATATCCACTCACCCCCGC
Source organism: Flavobacteriaceae bacterium MAR_2009_75 (assembly GCA_002813285.1). Taxonomy (NCBI): domain Bacteria; kingdom Pseudomonadati; phylum Bacteroidota; class Flavobacteriia; order Flavobacteriales; family Flavobacteriaceae; species Flavobacteriaceae bacterium MAR_2009_75. The sequence goes on along the minus strand of PHTZ01000001.1, from coordinate 343,922 downwards.
TCTTTATCAAATCTTTTGTTCGGTCTGTAATTTGCATGTACCCGTAATCATCTACTGTGCTTACATCGCCGGTTCTAAACCATCCATCCTTAGTAAAATTGTCCCGATTATTAGTTTTAAAGTAAGATTTAATGACCCAAGCACCTTTAACCTGAAGTTCTCCCATTGTCTTACCGTCGCGTTCGGCTACGGAACCGTCATTACCGATAATACGCATTTCAATACCTGGAAATTCTATGCCCTGCTTGGCTCTTATCTGTATCTTTTTTTCTTCACTTAATTGCTCATGATGAGTCTGTAAACGGCTTACGGTGCCTAGCGGTGAAGTTTCTGTCATTCCCCATGCTTGTACACCACGAATACCAAAATCATCTTCCATATTCTTAATGAGACTCGCGGGTAATGCCGAGCCACCCACTAAATACTCTTGCAATGCTAATTTCGGATTGGGTGGATTTTTCTTCATTTCCTCGTAAACACCCATCCAGATTGTGGGTACACCATTGGCCTTGGTAACCTTCTCTTCGTGCAAAATAGAAATAATCGCTTCGGGCTGTAAATGGGAAGACGGTAAGACCATATCAGATCCGGTAATCAAACATAAATACGGATAGCCCCAGGCCATAACATGAAATTGTGGTACGATGAGCAGAACAATATCAGAGCTATTGTAGTTGGCCGCATTTGGTGTGGAAATCGTAAGGGCGTGCAGGTAGGTCGAACGGTGTGTGTAAAGCACTCCTTTTGGTAAACCTGTTGTGCCACTAGTGTAGCACATGCCACAAGCATCGTTTTCGTTTAGTACCGGCCATTCATATTCTTCTAATTGGTTCTCTAGTAAATCTTCGTAGTGTATAACATTCAATAAAGAAGTGCTGAACTTCTTTGGAGCATTGATTACGATATAATGCTCTACTGTCTCTAGCTTATCTGCAATTTTTTCCAATAAGGGTACGAGAGAGGCATCGACAAAAATTACCTTATCTTCAGAATGGTTGATGATAAATTCAATCTGTTGCAATGAAAGCCTAATGTTTATGGTATGACAAATAGCGCCGATACCTGGTATGCCATAGTATAGTTCAACGTGCTGATAATGGTTCCATGCAAAGGTGCCTATAATATCACCTTTGTCAACCCCTAGTTTATTAATCAGAGCATTGGCCAGTTGTTTACAGCGCTTGTAGAGATCACCAAAAGTATATTCATGTCTTGAGCCATCGGGTAGGTGGCTGATTACTTTTTTATGTTTAAAGGCATTGTTTCCATATTTAAGAATAGTGGTGGTCGTGAGCGGGTAATCCATTATCAATCCTTCCATAAAATGTAGTTGAATTTTTAGGGGTACTTCTCTAAAGTTAGTGATTTTTGATATGGGAAGGAAAAGTGAAGTAGTCTTTAGTTGAACCAGACCGCATATCGCCTGCGACGAAGTTCGAGCGCCAGTGTTTCTTCCATTTTTAGGGCAGCCGCTCTAGTATTTAATGGTTTGATGTGATTGTAGAGACTAGGTCTTAGATAAGAACCGTACTTTTTTACTATACTCGCTGATAAGTTATGTCCTTTTTTGTTTCTATATCCCGTTTTGTGCTGTTCGAACCGCTCTTTGGGCGTCTTGCTTGTCATGCCTACATAAAGACACTCCAACACCCCATTAAACTGCGGGTTTGCTTCTCTGAATTTTCTATTTTCAGAATAGACCTTCTTTGATAGCTCGATAACGTAAATGTGATATTGGGTTCTAGGCATTAAGTACTAAAATAAACTCTAAAACGGTAAACATACCGGTTATATATTTGGTCTGCTAATTGGAAAGATAACTCAAGATAATTTCTAGAAATTTTGAAAGATTATAGGGTTTGTGAATAATATCATTTATTCCCGAGTTTAAAATTTCAGTCTTGTTTTCATCAAGTTCTACCGCTGTTAAAGCTAATATCGGTAAATCTTTATTGAATTTTCGAATATGGCGTGCCGCTTCTGTTCCATTCATTTTGGGCATGTTAATGTCCATCAATACCAAATCAAAGTGGTTTGTTTTACACATTGAAACAGCTTCTGAACCATCATCTGCAAGACTTGATTTTATATGGTACTTTTCGAGTGTTTTTTGGGTAACTTTTTGATTGATTCTATTATCGTCAACTATTAGAACTCGTTTTAAACTTAAGGCCTCCTCTTTATAACTGGTTTTTAAAACTTTGTGAATCGTTTCTTTTGGCGCTGATTTTTCATCAAAAACTGTAAGATTCAATTCGAAACTAAACTCAGAACCATTGCCAAGCTCACTTCTCAAATGAATTTTACTATTATATAACTTTAATATTTTCTTCACAATGGTCAGACCAAGACCAGTTCCATTATGACCACGCTTGTTATTTTCTATTTGGGTGAACTCATTGAAGATGGCACTCTGTTTGTCTAAGGGAATGCCAGGGCCGTCATCTTTTATTATGAACTGGGTTTTAAACGTATTGTTTTTACGACTTTTAAGTAGTTTTAATTCAAGCCATATATTTCCGTTTTCTGTAAATTTAATTGCATTACCGACTAAATTGATGAGCACTTGAGACAATCGAATAGGATCGCCCACCAGATGATTAGGTATTTCTTTATCGATATTTAAATGTAGTTGATTTCCGTTTTCTTGAAGTGTAGACTCAAAAGATCGTACTATATTTTGCAATAAAATGTCTAATTCATAGGGGATTCTAGATAAGCTGATGGAATCAGCATCCATTTTACTGAGTAATAACACATCGTTAATTAATGAAAGCAAATAATCTGCTGAAAATTTCAGTGAATTCAAATCATCGGAATACGCTTCTAAATTTTTGTCCTCCTTCAATAAAGTAGATATGCCAATTACCCCATATAGTGGGGTTCTCAATTCATGACTTACAGTCGATAAAAATTTGGTCTTTACCTTCGAAAGCTTTTCTGCCTTTTCTCGTGCTGCATTAAGTTCTTTATTCTTAGTCTGTAAGTTTTCTATATATTTCTTTCTAGTTCTGTAAAATATGTAAATACCTAAGAGTGAAATAAGTAAAATGGCTACAACGAAAATAAGCATACTCGTCAGTGACCTCGATTTAGAAATAAGCTCTTCAGAATATTTCTGTTCCTTTAAGGCTACTTCTAAGTCTTTGTGAGCTTGTTCCAACTCAAACTTGGCTCTTGCTTTCTCAGTTTCCTCTAATTTTTTTAGTGTATAGGCTCTTTGTTTATAATCGTGATATTTGTCAAGATTCTTATAAGCTTGCTTGAAGTTGTAGGTTTCTTTATAGAGACTAGCCAGATTTTCATAGGCTTCAAGGGCAAGATCGGTGTTATCTTCTGCATCGGCCAAGTCGGCAATATATTTTAGCTTCAACTCGGCGGCCCGATAATTTTTTTGGGTTAGATGATATCGTCCATATAGAAGATCCATATAAACTTTGTTCAGCGTATCGATTTCTTTAACGGGAAGAGCTTCGGCCTGTTTAAGAATTTTATACGCTTTATGAGGTTCGTCGTTGTCGAGGTAGGTCCATATTAAGTTAATATAGGTTAGGTAAACCTCGTCAAAATCTTTTAGTTTTCTATTAAGAGCTATGCTTTCCTCAAAATAATGAATAGCAAGGTCTAGGGTGTTTTTGTTATCAGAATATAGAATGCCCAGGTTAAGTGCTCCCCAAGCTATCAAGCTGTCTTCGCCTATTTCTCTAGCAAGCTCAAGAGCTTTTTCAGAGTATTTCTTTCCTTGAACACTATCATCTGATTCAGCGTATATGGCACCTAAAAGGTCGTAGCCCAGAAATTCATAATCTCTTTGTTTGTATTCTTTTCCCTTTTCGACGAGTTCTGAAGCATATTCAATGGCTTCTTTATATTGATACAGGTCGTATGCCGCATTTGATTTGTTTAGAAACGATTCTAACGTATCACGTGGCCAAATCGAATCGCTTTGGCCAATAGCAATAGTAGAACAACAGAGAAAACCCAGTAAAGCTAGCAGCTTAATTTTACACATAAGTTTGGGGCTGTATAGGATTGTGGGGAAAGCCCTTTAGACAACTAATATAGCAATTTGAAATAAAAATAGAGAGATACTTGACCAGAGATCGATAGAGTGCTTTGCCTGCCTTTTATTACTCTTGACACGATTTAAGGCAATTCTACACCCTCAGTTGTGAAAGAAAATGCTTGAGCCCCAAGGCCACCGACCATAACGGCCTGAAATAAAGGATTAAGAGGTTTTTTTGCGTACCAATGTATAATAAAATTGGCGCCAGTACCACCTGAGGTATCTTGTTGCTCAATAACATAATCTATGGTCTCCATCGGTCGTAAGTAGATAGGCTTATCGATATATTTTCTTACCAAATAGCCCCCAGTGTTATAATAATCTATTTTATCAACGAACAGACTGTCTCGAATACTGGTATTTCTTATACTCAATGTTGCGGTAAGAAGCGTTCGGGTATCACGGGTCTGATTATAGATGTCAGAATAAATAGGCACATATACCTCGTGCACTTCAGAAGCCAATGAGCTTTTTTGTACATTTCTATTGAGCATATGATCATCTAAAATTTCAACAGGAGTCTCTTTATCGCCTGACTCTTTGCAAGAAAAAAGAAATAGGGTCATAGCTAGGCAACTACTCATAGTCAAAACTATGGAGCACTTCATAAACCGAGTAAAATTGTATTTAGTCATTAAATAGAAAAATAAGAGGGCTATCTAGTTGAGATAGCCCTACTTGCAATTTTATTAATCCCATTCGGTGTGAAATATACCTTCTTGGTCTAATCGCTCATAGGTGTGCGAACCAAAATAATCACGTTGTGCCTGAATTAGATTCAAGGGCAATCGGGTAGAGGTATACGCATCGAAATAGGTTAGTGAATTCGTTAACCCAGGTAATGGAATACCATTTTTTGCGGCGTGTGCTACCAATGTTCTTGCTGAACCGACAGTACTCTGAATTTTTTTCACAAAATTTGGTGATACCAGCAAATTAGGTAGGTTGGCATCTTCTTGAAAAGCTTCGGTAATATCGGCTAAAAGACCTGCTCTAATAATACAACCTTCACGCCAAATTTTGGCAATGGTAGCGATATCTAGGTTGTACTTATATTCCTTTGAAGCATCGGCTAATTGATGAAGACCTTGCGCATAGGTAATAATAAATGCAAAGTAAAGTGCCTCCTCGGCCATTTTTTCTAGTTCTGCTTTATCAATAGTTTCCACTTCAGGTTTGTCATAAAGTTTATCGGCGGCCGTGCGCTCAAGCTTTAGTGCCGAAATTTCACGCATGCTAACGGCGATATCTATTGAAGGCACCGGTATACCGAGGTCCATGGCGTTCTGGCTTGTCCATTTGCCAGTACCTTTTTGCTTGGCTTTGTCAGAGATTTGATCTAATAAACCAAGTTTACCTAAGTTGACGTCATCCTTCTGAATAAATATTTTAGAGGTAATCTCTACCAAGAACGATTGTAAGCGACCCTCGTTCCATTTAGTATAAGTGGTATGCAGTTCTTCATTTGTATATCCTCCGGCCTTTTTAAGAAGATCGTAAATTTCCGAGGTCAATTGCATGAGTCCGTACTCGATACCATTATGTACCATTTTCACATAATTGCCCGATGATTTAGGGCCTAAGTATGCCACGCAGGGCTCACCATTGTACTTAGCGGAAACGGCTTCGAATATAGGTTTTATGTGGGCGTAAGCAGATTTAGAACCGCCCGGCATAATACTAGGCCCCAAACGGGCGCCCTTTGCACCTCCGGAAACACCTGCGCCAAAGAAATTTATGGCCTTTTCTTGAAGATATTCTTCACGTCTGTCGGTATCTGTGAAGAACGAGTTGCCTCCATCAATAATAATGTCTCCTCTGTCAATATGGGGCAAGAGACTCTCGATTACAGAATCTACAATCTTACCGGCAGGCACCAACAACATAATCTTACGAGGTTGCTTTAAAGCCTGTACAAAGGTCTTTATACTTGTAGATGCATTGACCGTTGCCTCGTGCCCACCTTCTTCCTTAAGGGCTTTTACCTTTTCGGCATCGAGATCGTGACCAAAAGCCGAAAAACCATTGTCGGCAACGTTCAATATAAAATTGCGTCCCATAACTCCGAGACCGACCAATCCAAAATCATATTTTCCTTCCATAGTATAGTTTTCTGTTTAACCAAAGGGTTCAAAATTTAACTGCTGAACCATGAATATCAAAATTAAATGAAAATATTGAGACAAGTGATTAAGTTAGGGTAAACTCGTTGCTAATGCCTATACTTTTCGATACTTTTACGGCTTAAATTTTTCTATGGCTATGAATAAGACAGAAAATCAGATTCTTGTGATATTTGGCGCTTCGGGCGACCTGACGGCAAGAAAATTAGTTCCGGCACTTTTCAACCTTTATGTGGCTGATCAGTTAGGCGAAAATTTTGTGGTCTTAGGTGCCAGTAGAAGCGATATGACCGATTCGGAATTTAGAAAAAAAGTGGTATCGGACAGTTCTTATCTTAAAGATAAGATTAAAGATCAAGATGAAGAATATATCAAAAAGTTCGCCGATAAATTCTTTTATGAAGATTTGGGCGGAAGTTACGATACCGATTATGGTAAACTGAGAAATAGAATTGAGGACCTTAAGAACAAACATAATACTTCAGGTAACATTATTTATTACCTTTCTACGCCCCCAACCTTATATGAGACTATTGCTCAGCGCTTAGCAGATGCCGGTATGAGTACTCAAAACCACGGTTGGAAACGTTTGATCGTCGAAAAACCTTTCGGTTATAGCTTAGAAACCGCAAAGCAATTGAACAAAGGTTTACAGCAATTTTTTAAAGAACATCAGATATACCGTATCGATCATTACTTGGGTAAAGAAACGGTTCAAAACCTTTTAGTTACTCGTTTCGCGAATAGTATTTTCGAACCCCTGTGGAACCGGAACTATATTCACCATGTTGAGATTACCAATGCTGAACAGGTTGGTGTAGAAAAGAGAGGTGGGTATTATGATAAGTCGGGTGCTCTTCGTGATATGTTTCAAAATCATTTGTTACAAATTGTTTCTTTAGTGGTTATGGAGCCACCTATTAGCGATGCGCCAGAAGATATCAGAAATGAGAAGGTCAAGGCTTTGAAGTCGCTTAGAATAATGAAAGATGAAAAAGAGCTGTTCGACAATACGATACGTGCACAATATACCAGTTCAACGATTGATGGCAAATCGGTCAAAGGGTATCGAGAAGAAGAAGGGGTAGATAAAAATTCGACCACCGAAACTTATGCAGCGATAAAGTTTTTTGTAGATAATTGGAGGTGGAAGAACATTCCGTTTTATGTTAGAACGGCCAAAAGAATGCCCACGAAGGTTACCGAGGTTGTCATTCACTTTAAAACTCCTCACCATCAGATTTTTAAAGATTCAGGTGTGCACGACAAAGACAATAAGTTGATTATTCGTATTCAGCCTGATGAGGGAATTTTAGTAAAATTCGGAGTCAAAGTACCTGGGCAAGGCTTCAAAGTTGAACGGGCGAACCTTGATTTTTATTATGCTAATTTGGCCGAAACCCATGTTATGGATGCCTATGAAAGACTACTTTTAGACGCTATGCAGGGTGACGCTACACTTTATGCCAGGGCAGATGAAGTTGAGGCGGCATGGGAGTTTGTGGATCCTATTTTAAAATATTGGGAGAGTGGCAAAGATGTGCGAATGTATGGGTACGCCGCAGGTGTATGGGGACCAGAAAATTCCGATGAACTTATTGAGGGCATTGGTTCTTGGCGAAATCCAGGTCCGAATTTGACAGATGACCCTGGTTTCTGTGTTATTTGCTAGATTTTGAATTACAAAAAGTTATTGTTTAATAGGATTAGTGATTAATATGAAGTTGAAGATATATAAAGATAAAAACACAGTTGCGGAAGAGTTCTCGAAGTTTTTTGCATCGCAAACGTCCGGAAACAAAGAATTTCATGTAGCCCTTTCAGGGGGCAGTACTCCAAAAATCGTTTTTGATGTGCTTGCCGATGAATTTGGAAGCAGTGTTGATTGGTCTGTAGTTCATTTTTATTGGGGCGATGAGCGTTGTGTATCGCCAGATGATGACCAGAGCAATTATAAAATGACCGTTGAACATTTGTTCTCGAAAATTGATGTTCCCGAAAGCAATATTCATCGCATTCAAGGGGAGAATGACCCAATACAAGAAGCACAGCGCTATTCAGCGGTTTTGACTGATACGTTGCCAAATGTTGATGGATATCCTCAATTTGATTTGGTAATTCTAGGTATGGGTGACGATGGACACACGGCTTCCATTTTCCCCCATGAAATAGAATTATGGCACTCCGATAAAGTATGTGAAGTAGCTGTACATCCTGAAAGTGGTCAAAAACGGGTTACCATAACGGGCGATGTAATCAACAACGCCAAAACGGTTGCATTTTTGGTCACTGGGGAGAGTAAAGTAGAAAAGGTTTCGGAAATAATAGACCAAAACGGTGATTTTGAATCTTATCCTGCAAATTTGGTGGCTCCAAAGTCTGGAAAGCTGTTGTGGTTTTTAGACGAGGCGGCAGCTACGGGTATTACTTCAAATTAATCTTAACGTTCTCTTTTTCTAGGTCGTTTAGATATTCGTCTATTTTAAAATGGGAGCTTTCAAACTCGGTATCTCTAATGAAAGCTTCCTCTTTACGTTTTTTGCTTCTTGCAAAACGTCGTACACCTTGCTCATTTTCCAATAGTAAACCGGGTATAGCTATACTTTTTACATTCTCATCTTTGGCCACCATCGTGAAGTAAGAAGAGTTACAATGTCTTTTGGTACCTTTCGTAATGTTTTCAGATTCTACGCGAACACCTACTACCATTGAAGTGCGGCCGGTATAATTAATAGACGCCCTCAAGGTTAGAAGTTCGCCAACTTCTACAGGATGTAGAAAATCGACCCGATTCACAGATGCCGTCACACAATAGCACTGCGAGTGTTTCGAGGCGCAGGCGAATGCAATTTGGTCCATGAGATTGAGAATATGCCCACCATGTACTTTACCACCAAAATTGGAGTGGGAGGGGAGCATCAGCTCGGTTATCGATACTCTTGATTCTGTTGCACTTTTGAATGTTTCCATTTACTTTCTGAAATGTGGAGATTGTTCTTGCTCTACCTGGGTTACGAAATACTTGGTATCGCCCAGCCAAAAGAAGGTGGCAAAACGTTCTGTATAATGTAATTTTACGTATTGGCCTTGGTAGTCTTGCAATTTTTCTATAACCTCTTTATCCTTATCTAAAACTGAAAAAGAAAAAATTTGGGCACCCGAGATACCTTGACTGATCTGACCTTCCCAAGTTTTTATGAGAATACCTTTATGACTGATTTTTATAAGTTCACCGGAGCGAATTCCATCACTGTAAGGTACGAAGTAAATAAAAGCATAAATCAACGCGAACAAAGCAACGATAATGCCTAGCGTTATAAATAAAGGTTTTTTCATAGTACAAGTGTCAAGTTAGATTTACTTCAAGGCTGAAATTATAAATTTAATTTACCCGAGGTATTGGTTTCATTTTCAATTTCTTCCAAATCATCTTCCGCACGCCTCAAGATAGGGTCTGGAAGTGATTTTTTTGCTTTGGCACCCATTTTTTTCAATTTCTCGATACTTACGATAATATTACCACGACCATCAAAGAGCTTGTTCATCGCCCCTTTATATTCCGATTTAGCCTCATCCATCTTTTTGCCGACCTTGGTCAAGTCGGTCATAAACCCTTCGAATTTATCATAAAGGGCACCTGCTTGTCGTGCGATCTCGATGGCATTACGTTGTTGTTTTTCATTGTTCCACATACTATCGATAGTTCGTAAGGTTGCTAGTAATGTAGAAGGGGTTACGATAACAATGTTCTTTTCGAAAGCCTTGTTATAAAGTGTATTATCATTGTTTATGGCAATGGCGAAGGCGGGTTCTATGGGAACGAACATCAATACGAAATCAGGACTCTCCATTTCGTACAAATCTTCATATTTCTTGGCCGATAGTTGGTCTACGTGTTTTCTGAGAGAATTAATGTGGTCTTTAAGAAACTTATCACGTAATTCATCTTCGGCATTTACGAAGCGCTCATAATCGGTCAAGGAAACTTTAGAATCGACGACCATTTTCTTGCCGTCAGGTAGATTAATGATGACATCGGGAAGCACCCGCGATCCATCTTCACGGGTAAAGCTCTGTTGCACCGAATATTCCCGGTCTTTTTCCAAACCTGACTTTTCTAGAACACGCTCTAAAACGAGCTCGCCCCAATTGCCTTGCATTTTGCTGTCGCCCTTTAAAGCCTTGGTCAAATTTTCAGCCTCCTGGGTAATTTTCAAGTTTTGGGTCTGCAAGTTCAATAACTGCTCTTTTAAAGCGGAATGAATACTGATGTTTTCTTTTTGACTTTCTTCAACCTTCTTTTCAAAAAGTTGAATTTTTTCATTAAGTGGAGTAAGTATGTCTTTGATATTCTTTTCGTTACGCTCGGTGAATTTTAGACTTTTCTCTTCGAGAATCTTATTGGCCAAGTTCTCGAATTCTTTGGTAAATCGTTCTTGCAGTTTTTCGACTTCCAGTTTTTGCTCCCGATTTTTAGCGTCTAAATTTTCAATATCTGCTTGATAGCGAACAATTTGGTTACTCAACTGAGACTTTTCATCTTGCAGGTGGTTCTTCTGCTCCTCGGCATCTCTTAAGCGTTGTTCTAATGTTATCAGGTTGGCGTGTAACTGTTGTTCACGTTCTTCTAGAGTACTTTGACTAGATTTGGTCTTTAGGTTTTGAATATAATTTCCTAAAAAATAGCCGACCGCTAGACAAATTAAGCCAACCAATAAGTATATCAAATATTCGTTCATTTTCAATTATAATCTTCGCAGTAAAGATACAAGTTTGGCGTTAAAGCTAGATAGGCTTGCTTGTTTACTTTTTAATACGAAAAGTACCGGTTGTAGCATCAAAAGTCACTACATCATCTGGAAAAATACGTTCGAATGCCCGCCTTTCAATAAGGTCTTGAGGTCGACCAAATGGATTATCCTCACCATTCAACAATAAAATTCGATCACATATTTGAATGGCCATCTCTATTTCATGTGAGGTAAAAACAATTGTCTTTTTTGTTTTATGAGCTATCGATTTTAAGAGCTTTAGAATCTGTACCTTATGAAAGAGGTCGAGGTGGGTGGTAGGTTCATCTAGCAATATCATTGGAGTGTCTTGCGCCAAGGCTCGGGCAATCATAACCCGTTGCAATTGCCCATCACTCAATTCATAACATTTTTTATGCTGTAGCGCTTCAAGGTCTAACACGGTAAGCGCATCTTTGATTTTCTTCTTATCGATAGTTGTGAGCGTACCGATCCAGTTAGTGTATGGTTGTCTGCCCAAGGCCACCAATTCAATCACAGAAAGGTTCTTAGAGGCAAGTGGCTCGGTCAAAACCACACTCAACTTTGACGACAGTTCTCTGGGACTATACGAAATGAGCGATTTATTATCAATTTCAATGCTGCCGGAAAGTGCCTCTTGGGCATTGGCCATTGTTCGTAAAAGAGTTGATTTTCCAATACCGTTTACGCCTATGATGGCCGTCAACTCTCCTTGCTTTAGGTTAAAGTTGATGTTCTCAATTATTGACTTATACTTGTAACCAATGTTTAGGTCAATAACCTTGAGCACGTTATTTGAAGAATTACTTTCAGCCATTAGAATATCATTCTCTTTTTACGAAGTAACAACCAGATCACTACAGGAGCCCCAAAAATGCTGGTAATGGCATTGATGGGCAATACATTTTCTGACTGGGGTAATTGAGCAATTGTATCGCATAGCAGTAATAAAATCGCTCCGTAAACCAGTACGGCCGGCAGCAAAATTCGATGGTCGGTAGTGTGAAATATCTGCCGTGTTAAATGAGGTACGGCCAAGCCTATAAAAGCAATGGGGCCAGCAAGCGCCGTAACGCTTCCAGCGAGTAGACCGGTTGCAATAATTATGAGGTATCTAGATTTTTTCAGATGTATGCCCAAACTTTGCGCATAGTTTTCACCTAATAATAGGGTGTTCAGGCTTTTAATGGATAAAATACTTAGGATAGTTCCGACCAAAAAAATACCAAAAAGTAATGTAAGTTGAGGCCAAGAAAGGTTACCTACGCTGCCGAAAGACCAATAAACAAATTGTTGTAATTTTTCCACCTTGGTGAAATAGGAGAGAACACTAACAACTGCACCTGTAACACTGCCGAACATTAACCCAATGATCAAGAGGGCCATGGTGTCTTTTACCCTCGAGGCCACTACCACCACTGCTAACAATACCAAAAAACTACCGAGACTAGCTGCCACCGCGAGAGCCACATCGTTCAGCAAAGTGAACGAAAATAAACCTGTGAATAATCCAGACCCCATAATTAAAAGTGCTGCGCCTAGACTGGCCCCTGAACTTATACCTAAAACAAACGGCCCGGCTAAAGGATTTCGAAACAGCGTTTGCATGAGGAGTCCGCTTAAGGCTAGAGCACTGCCGGCCAGAATTGCGGTCAAGGCTTTGGGTATTCTATAATTCCAGATAATATAGTCCCAAGATGAATTTTGTATGCTATCCCCGAAAACTGAATTAAGTGTTTCTGAGAGAGGTATGCCGACCGAACCAAGGCTGATATTCAAAAGAAAAGAACATACCAATGCCAATATTAAAACTAAGAAATGCCAACGGTATGTTTGAAAACTGTTCACTTATTCCAACGGCTTAAAAAAGAATAGTTCATGTTGCGGCAGTAGCTCTGGGTGAAAAATATGTATTAGATCTTTCAATACCAGGTCGGGCCTGTTGGGCGCTAGTTCATAATAAAGCAAGCCGCCGGTTTCACCTTTGGCTATGGTATTCGAATAGATACGCTGATTTTTGAAGGCATCAAATTGGGTGTAGTGCCGATTGGCTTCTTCCATTGCGTTATATGAAGTTAGCATAGATGGGTTCAACCAGAATTCGGCTTCTTTAGCTTTGGCCAAAACAGATTCTAAACTCAGGGCAATACCCCCCGTTTCTTCACTATCGGCCCACAAGTAATCTGTTTTTGCATCGTTGAGAAATTGAGCCATCCAACTACTGCCTCCCGAAACGTGCCACACATCTTTAAATAAGCCTCCCGTTAATACCGTAGGTCTTTGCTCTACATGTTCAACAATTTTTTTAGTCTTGTTATAATCATTTTCAATAGATGAAAACAGACGTTCGGCTTTTTCCTCCAATTCGAAAAATGGGGCAAAGAACTTGATCCATTCCGCCTTTCCCAACGGCGATTGCTCCGTCCAATCACCATTATAGACTACCGGTATGTTAGAGCGCTTAATAGTCTCATAAGCTCTATTTTGGTTGTTGATGCCAAACCCGACTACTACTTCGGGACTCAAATCTATCACCATCTCCGTATTAATCGACTCATTGTTGCCCAATTCTTTTACCATTCTCTTCTCAATACGTTTGCGGGTCTCTTTAGATGATATAAGTGCCGTATTTGGGAAGCCGACAAGCCTATCAGCTACTCCGAGAGCCTCAAGGGAAGGGATATGAGTTGTAGAAGTGACAACCATTTTTTCAACAGGAACGGCAACTATGGCATCGTAAGCGTCTCTATCCAGCGTTATTGAAGCCATTTTATTTTTCGGTACGAGCGCATAGGTAAAACCGTTGTCGGCATCGGGCCAAGGAGAAGAAACCTTTATGATGGTCAAATCACCTGATTTTTCAATCTCAAAACCCTTTGCGTAAGCTACATCACCTGCCTGTAAGGGTGTTTCTTGAGAGATTGTCGAATGTGATTGCTTCTTTTTATCGGTTTTGCACGAAATAAGGACAAGAAATAAGACAAAGAAAAATGTTTTGTACAAGGTGAAAGATTTAGTGTTCTCAAAAGTAGTATTATTTGATCTTTCAACTAAAAGATTAAACAAAATGTTTATTTTCGTCGAGAATTTCGGTTTCCGTTATTGGTGTTCCGATGACGGAATTAAAAGGGAATCTGGTGCGAATCCGGAGCTGTTCCCGCAACTGTAAGTTCATGCCAAGTTGTTTTTGGCACCTCTTTGTGAGGATGTTGTTTTCTTCAAAACCACTGTCTTTTTAGATGGGAAGGTAAAACAGCATTGAACAAGTCAGGAGACCTGCCTAATTCTTAACCCTAATTTGTAAGGCTTTCGGGTAAAAGGCTTTAATCGGTATGAAAACTGTTCGCAATTCTGTATATGCTATTCAACTGTTATTCTCAATGTTCTCCTATGGTCAGCGAGATAGCATAACAGTTCTTGATGAGGTTATTTTGACCGATGTACGATTGTTACATTTTTCTGAGGGAAAAGTTGATGTTCTTCAAGACTCCGTGTTAGATAGAAACGGAGCTTCGCTGACTGATTTATTACAATTCAACTCTGGCATTTACTTGAAAGAAAATGGTTTGGGTATGGTTTCTTCCCCTTCGTTTCGGGGTACAAATGCGTCACAGACGGCTGTAGTATGGAACGGTATAAACATCAATTCACAACTCACGGGCCAAGTCGATTTTAATACTATTGTGCCCAGTAATTACGGTAATGTTAAGGTACGTCGTGGCGGTGGAAGTGTTCAATTTGGTAGTGGAGCTATTGGCGGTAGCGTTCATTTGCAAGATGTTCTTCGATTCGATAGTGCTAGAAAACATGAACTGGAGTTGGGCTATGGAAGTTTCGATACAGAGACTTTTGATTATCGCACTATTGGGGGCTCTGAAAAATTGACATTAGGTTTCGGAGCAAACTACAGAGCCTCGGAAAACGATTATACCTATTTGGGCACTGACTTAAAAAATGAAAATGGCGCATTTGAAAATATCAACTTTAACGGAAACCTAGGGTATAAGATAAATGAAAAGCAATTGTTGAAATTTTATCACAACACCTTTATTGGTGATCGTGATTTTTCGGGTACTATTACGGCACCGTCCAATTCAAATTATAAAGATTTCAACTCCCGAAATCTTCTGGAATGGAATCATTTTAAAGAAAACCGAGTTCAGAGACTGAAACTGGGTTATCTCTATGAAAGGTATAAGTATTTCGAGAATAGAGAACGTGATGATTTTTCCTTTGGACAAACCTCCACATTTTTAACCAATTACGATTATAAAATCCGTATAAAGAACGTAGTTGTCAATGCTATCGCAGATTATAGTCATACTGCTGCTGAAGGAAGCTCTATAGAAAACGCTGTAAGAAACACTTTGGCAACCACTTTTTTGCTAAAGCATCAACTTGCAGATAAGTTGATTTATAGCATCAATTTAAGAAAAGAGTTCGTCAACGATTATAAAAGCCCGTTCGTATATGCGTTGAATCTTGAATATGCATCGACTCCCAAGCATACATTCTATTTGAGCGGTTCGAAAAATTATCGAATACCCACTTTTAACGAGATTTACTGGGTGCTTGGCGGTGGTTCTGGCGGTAACCCTGATATCAGGCCTGAATCTTCATTTCAAGGGGAAATTGGACATCTTTTTCAATTTAAAAAGTTGATGTTCAAATGGTCGGCCTATTACATTGCTTCTGATGACTTAATACAGTGGAGACCTAACAATTCTGGAATTTGGTCGCCAATTAATATCAATGAAACCTCGAATTATGGTTTCGAAACCTCGTTGGAATTTAGCGAAAACTGGGGAGCACATCAGGTGAAATGGTTAAGTGGGTATGGTTTTACAAAGGCAATCAATAAAAGTACCGATGAAATACTGATGTATGTGCCAAAATATAAAATTACATCTAATCTTAGTTATGAATACGGGCCATGGCAATTGTTCTATCAACTTTTTTTTAATGGAAGTGTTTTCACTACTTCAGACAATTCAGATTCTTTGCCCGGTTACTCAGTGTCGAACTTAGGTCTTTCGAAAAATTTTAGAATTCAAGGAAAACTGGCCATTGAAGCCAAATTTCAAATCAATAACCTATATAACAAGAATTATCAGAATGTAGCTTTTCGGCCCATGCCGGGAAGAAACATACAATTAAAACTAAAATTAAATATTTAATATAGAAACTAATGAAAATTAATAAAGTATCAATTCTAGTAGTATTGTCAGCATTATTCATAACTAGCTGTTCAGATGACGATAATAGCCCTACATTACCTGAAGAGGCCGAGGAACCTGAAGCAGCCTACGAAAATGGACTGTTGATTGTAAATGAGGGGCCTTTCAATAATGGCACGGGAACGGTAACCTTTATTTCAGAAGATAATTCGGTCATCGAAGAAGCTATTTATAAAAAGGAAAACAGTGAAGACTTGGGTAATATTGTACAATCAATGGCTTTTGATGATGATTTGGCCTATATCGTCGTTAACAACTCGCATAAAATACATGTTGTGAATAGATACACTTTTAAAAGTGAGGCGGTTATTGAGGCAGACTTGATGAACCCTAGGTATATGACCGTTTCCAATGGAAAGGGGTATGTGACGAATTGGGGGGATACCGCAGATGAAAGCGACGACTACATTGCCATAATCGATTTAGAGGCAAATGCAGTTGTTGGTGCTATTCCTGTAGAATTAGGTCCAGAAGCGATAACTTCAAATTCTGAATTTGTTTATGTAGCCCATCAAGGAGCCTACGGGCAGAATAATATTGTTTCGGTGATAGACCCATTGAACGATGAGGTTCTAGACACTATAGAAGTGGGAGACTTACCGAATTCTATGCAATGGGATGCATCAGGTAATTTATGGGTGTTAAGTGGTGGTGCGCCTTCTTACACGGCAGAGGAGACCAATGGGGCACTAGTTCAAATTGATATTAGCTCGAACGAAATTAGTAAAACATTGGATTTTACTACTGTTCAACATCCTGGCGGTTTAAACATTGATGGTGATATGCTTTATTTTAGTTTGGATAATGCCATTTATTCTTTCGAAACCAATTCTGATAGTCTGCCAACAGAGCCATACATAAATGACGTTTCCTTTTACACTATGACTATCAACGAAGGAAAACTTTATGGTACCGATGCCAAAGATTTTGCAAGCAAAGGCGACTTGATTATCTACGATTTGAGCACTAAGGAAAAGACGAATACCTTTCCGGTAGGTATAATTCCAAGAGGCGTATATTTTAACTAGAAACAATGCTTAAAGTTTGCTCATTTATGCCAGCGGTAACGCAAATGCTCTATGATATGGGGCTGCAAGACCATTTGTATGGTATAACGTTTGAATGTCCGCCGCAAGCATTGGAAGAGAAAACGCCGGTGGTGCGTTGCATATTGGAAGGTAAGAACTATACAAGCAAACAAATAGATGCCTTCTTTTCAGAGAGTAAAAAAGACGGAAGAAAGCTGTATTATGTTGATGAGCCAGCACTAGCAGAAATAGGCCCCGATATCATTTTTACTCAAGACACATGTGATGTTTGTCAAATTGATACAGAATGCACTGCAGCGGCAGTGGCAAACCTTGAGAAACAACCAGAGCTAATATCTATAACCCCCAACAATCTAAAAGACGTATTTGAAAATGCAGTAACGATTGCTAAAGCCCTGAATAAGGAAGAGGCGGCCTATGCTTATTTATCAAAACTGAAACGTCGAATAAAAAAAGTCACCAAAAGTTTAAGGTTAGCAAAGGTCGAACCTCTAGAAATTTCTTTGCTTGAATGGGTAGACCCAATATATAATTGCGGACATTGGATACCTTATCAAATTAATTTGGCGGGAGGAATTGATAGATTATCGAATGCGTCGGGTGATAGCATGGTCACTACATGGGAGAAAATCAAAAATTATAACCCTGAGATTATAGTGATTGCACCCTGCGGCTTTAGTAAGGAAAAGGCTGTAGAAGAAATGTACCCACTATTGGCACAAGATGGTTGGCCCTCGATGAGGGCGGTGAAAGAAAGAAAAATTTTTATTGTAGACTTCGATTTGTTTACTCAATCATCTGCCAGTACCTTGGTTGATGGTATAGAGCTTTTAGCAAGTATTTTTCACCCAGATATAGTTGCCGTGCCCCAAGACCTTAAATCAAAATATATTAGGTTCTACGAAATACAATAAAAAAGGTCAGTATATAACGAACTTTTTTTATTGCTTTTTTAGAAGTTTTACCAAACTACGGGCAAGTCATCTACAAACATATTGTCTTTAATAGGAGTAAACATTTTTGACGAGGTCATGGTCTTGGCCGGCATTGCCACTTCGAACTTTCTTTTCGAAGTGCTTCCGGTAATTTCATTTAAGGCTCTAGCCAAAAGAGGTTCATTTACGTCACCTAATACCCCTAAATTCGCTAGGTCTTCATCTAATGGAATGTCGGGCACTAGACCTGAAGTGTAATCAGAAAAACCATCTGCATTTTCATTTCTGCCCAATAAAGGTTGAATGGCCCATTTGTTATTGGATTTTATTTTATTGACCCTATCTGGGCTGTAGAGATAATTGTTTTCTCTGTCGTCAACCATAGTGGTGGAGAATTCGTTTTTACCTCTTGATGTTTCACCAATTTGTACCACATCTACATAAGGTTCTAAACCGTTAATTACCAATTCACTAGCTGATGCGGTGCCCGATGTGGTCAGTATATAAACCTTGCTGAGGTTTAAGGAGTTTATTTCTGTTCCTTTTCCTGTTTTGTTGGCAAAATAGCGTTTAAAATCTGTGCCATTATCCTCGAGAACAGTTTGATATTTATCGTTATACCTAGCCTTAAGAAAGACTTCTTTAGTATCTGTGCTATACAGCATACTTGAGAGTAGAATAGCCGTATTAACAGAGCCGCCTGGGTTATAACGCAGATCTAAAACCACATCGGTCACGCCACCGGAGTTAAACCTATTAAAAACGGTATTGAGTTGCTCATCGAATTCGTTGGTGAAGCCGGTATAAACAAGATACCCCACTTTTGCACCTCCGATTTCAATAATTTCATCAAGATGTATAGGGTTCTCTTGTAAACCCACCTCCTTTACAAGGGCTACTTCTTTGTCATTAGGTACAATTTCACCGTCTACTATTTCGGCCATATTCAAGGTGTAGCTATCATTTTCACCAAAAAGCAGTGAAACATAATTGCTGTCGTTCAGTGTTGTACCGTCGACACCTGTGAAAATATCACCTCTTCTGATATCTTTTT
This sequence comes from Flavobacteriaceae bacterium MAR_2009_75, assembly GCA_002813285.1. Taxonomy (NCBI): domain Bacteria; kingdom Pseudomonadati; phylum Bacteroidota; class Flavobacteriia; order Flavobacteriales; family Flavobacteriaceae; species Flavobacteriaceae bacterium MAR_2009_75. The sequence goes on along the minus strand of PHTZ01000001.1, from coordinate 324,686 downwards.
TTGAAGCATCCGATCCCTCGACAACGTATTGAACATAACCAAAAATATCGTTGCTATCTTGAATTCGTACCAAACCGAATTGAAGACCATTACTTTTCGATATACCGGAAAGAGACTGGGTCAAGGTCACATAATCATCAGAATAAAAACTAAAGCGGTCTTGGGTAAACAATAATTGATTGTCAAAAAATTGACCAGGGTTATTTTCCGAACTTAAAAAAGTAGTATAGGCTTCTGAGCCTTCATCAGTTTTCGGAAACTTGCTGTCAGAAAGATTTTCAACATCCGTTTGCCAGAAATACCAAAAGTTCATGGCCTTCCACATAAAATCTTGTACATGTACACCGGCTTCAGGGTCAGGGTCTACTGTATCTGGAATAATAAAATCATCATCGGCAACACATGAAACGAATAGTGCTAGGAATAGGATTACCCCCGTGGTAAACTTTTTCATTAATTAAATTTTAGAAATAGAAAGAAGAAAAATCGCCTCCATAAATGTCAACGTGAAAGTAGTGGTATTATTTTCAGGGAGATTAGTTAAAGTTTTTCAAGAAGTCCGTCCATAAACATATTATCCTTAGTGAGCGTGAACATTTTAGAATTGGTCAAGTAGTCTGCCACATAGGGTTGGGTAAAACTACGCTTGGCGGTTCCACCTGAAATTACGGACAAGGTTAAGGCCAATAATGGTTCATTTTCATCTCCCAATACACCGAGATTACCAATGTCTTCTGCTTGTATATGGTCAGGAACAAGACCATCTGTGTAATCAGAAAAACCGTCGGCATTTTCATTTCTACCTAGTAAAGGTTGAATGGCCCAGCTATTATTGGGGTTTATTTGGTTTTCTCTATCAGGATTATATAAAAAAGAACCTTCGGGATCATCGACAAAAGTGTTAGAAAATTCATTTTTACCTACTGTTGTGGTACCGACTTGAACAACATCAATATATGGTTCTAGGCCATTGATAACCAGCTCACTGGCCGATGCCGTGTTGCCGCTGGTAATTACATATACCCTTGTCAGATTCAATTCATTGATAGCGGTTTCACTGTCAAAAGTCACATTGGTAAAGTTATCAGGCGTACCAAACTGTTCTTGAAGCTTATCATTAAAACGAGGCCTTATAAAGACCTCTTCGGTTTTTGCACCATATACCGAACTGGCTATTTGGATCGCTGATGATACACGCCCACCAGAATTGTAACGAAAATCTAATACTAATTCATCAATGTTTTCTGCTTTAAAAGCTCCGAAAGCTTCATTAAGTGGGTCGTCAAAGGCAGCAAGAAAACCGTTGTACATTAAGTAGCCAATCTTTAGTCCGTTTTGTTCTATTACCGTACTGACTAAAATTGGGTTTTCAGAGAAATTATCGATTTTGGTCAGTTCAACTTCCTCATCATTGCCGACTATAACATCATTTTCAAGATTGGCCATATTTAAAGTGTAAGAAGCTTCATCACCAAAGAGCAAATCAATATAATTATCTAAATTCATTAATTGGCCATTAACACCGTTGAAGAAATCGCCTCTTTTGATATTTTTTTCAGAGGCATCGGAATTGGGCATAATATAATTGACTACACCATAAACACTAAAGCTATCATCATTTAAATAAAGATTGAACTCAAGGCCGTTGCTTCTTGAAATACCTTGAAGAGAGTTGAGCAGGTCTCTATAGTTTTCTACGGCACCGCTAAATCTATCGACGGCCGAAGCTTCACCGACTGCATTGACATGATTGTTGCAAAGGTCTTCGTAGAAAAAAGTAGCTGGGTTTTCTTCTGATGCCAAAAATTCTATATAGTTAGAATCATCTGGTCCGGTAAAATTATCATCCGCTAAATTGGCAACATCTCCTTGCCAAAAGTAAAATTGGTTCATGGCCTGCCACATAAAATTTTGCGCGGGGTAGTCATCGGCAGTCACACTGGGCTGCTCTTCCTCTTGGGGTATTTCTTGTTCATCAAAATCAGGAATGATATCGTCGTCTGAAGAACAACCGATAAAGAACAATGCTGCGACAAGGTAAATAGGGGAAATATACTTTTTCATAAATTTATTTTCTGGAGTCAGTGGAACTTTAGCAATTATTGTTCCATAAAAGAGAGAAAGATTTTTTTCGGGGGTTAATACTGTATAGCGCTGTATAGCAATATACTAAGTTAGTATATAAATATCGAAAATACTTACATTCGAAATAGTATAAAAATAATTGTAACAAAAATAACGGTGTATCGTCTTCCTTTTGTAGACCGTTCATCAGGTGTACGAAAAACAACCCGATCAAAAAATGAAACAGTCAGATTTTCTAAAAATTGTGACACCTTTTCAAGATAAACTTTTTCGAATGGCCAAACGACTATTGGTCTCTCGGGAAGAGGCTGAAGACGCGACTCAAGAGATTCTTTTGAAACTTTGGTCTAAAAGCAAGGCCATAAGTTCTTATAACAACGTCGAAGCCTTTGCAATGACAATGACTAAAAATTTCTGTCTAGACCGACTGAAATCGAGGCAAGCAGGTAATTTGAAATTGGTACATAGTAATTATCGTGAAAACAACACATCGCTACAAAAGCAAGTGGAGGCCATAGACAGTGTAAACTGGGTGCAGCGAATTATGGAAGAGTTGCCAGAGCAGCAGAAAATGGTGTTACAACTTAGAGATATCGAAGAGTATGATTATGAAGAAATATCGGAAATGCTGGAAATGAAACCGACAGCTGTACGGGTCGCTCTATCGAGGGCACGAAAAACAGTAAGGGAAAAATTAATGGAAAAACATAGCTATGGAATTGGATAGAATTGAGCAATTATTGAAAAATTATCTAGAGGCTAAAACATCCGTTGCAGATGAGAAAATATTGAAAGCGTATTTTTCACAAGATGATATAGCCCCTCATTTAGAAGCTTACAGACCCATGTTCAGGTATTTTGCAGTCAGTAAAAAAGAACAGTATACCAAAGGGGTGTCGTTGGGCAAAAAGAAAAAAGTTTCTAAACAAATGTATTCTTGGCTTTCGGTCGCTGCAATCGCTCTGCTAATGGTCGGTGCTTACTTTGGTAAAAACTATCACGAGCAGCAGCAGTTAGAAAAACAAAAGGCAGAATATGCCTATCAAGAGACTAAAAAAGCATTAGACCTCTTGGCCGAAAACTTCAGTAGAGGTACTGAGAAAGTGGCATATTTAAATGAGTTTGTCGAAGCAAAAGAAAAGATATATAACAAGAATTAAATCAAAACCCGAAAAATGAAAAAGATAGTAATAATAATAGTGATGGCAATTATGCCTGTTGTGGGCATATCACAATCTTTATTCGATAAGTATGAAGATTTAGATAATGTGAGTGCCGTAGTGGTGAACAGAAGCATGTTCAATCTGCTTAGTAAAATCGATGTTGAGGTAGATGATCCCGAGGCTCAAGATTTTATGGATATTGCTAAAAGCCTGAATAATCTAAAGGTCTTTATTACCGAAGACCGTAGCATTGCTTCCGACATGAAGATAGCTGTAGATAAGTATTTAAAATCTACAAAATTAGAAGAGCTGATGCGAGTTAAAGATAAAGATACCAACGTAAAATTTTACATACGTAGCGGCAAAGACGATGACCATGTAAGTGAATTGTTAATGTTCGTAACAGGTATGCAAAATGCAGATATTGACGTAAACGGAAGAAAGATAGAGACCGTTCTTCTTTCTTTAACAGGAGATATAGATTTGAACAAGATTGGGTCATTGACCAAAAAAATGAATCTGCCCGAAGAACTAAATGAAGCTGGTAAGAAAGGTGGTCGTTAAAGTGGGTAACGCATTCATATAAATCAAATTATTAATAAATTCATTAATCATCAATCAATTAAAATCAACAGTCATGAAAAAACTTAATGTAGTATTAGCAATTCTTTTAATGCCCTTTCTAGGGTTATCACAGTCTATTTTCGATAAATATGAAGATATGGACCATGTGGCATCGATTACCGTGAACAAAAGCCTGATACGGCTAGCTGGCAATGTGGCCGCTTTTGACCGAGAGAACGAAGAAGCACAAGATTTTGCGGAGATTTCTAAAGGCTTGAATGGAGTAAAGGTTTTTATTACCGAAGATTTGGATGTATCACGAGATATGAAGAAATCGGTAGATAAGTATTTGAAATCGTCTTCTATGGAAGAGCTGATGCGTGTAAAAGACAAAGAAGCGAACGTAAGATTCTATATCAAAGAGGGTAAGGACCAAGATCATGTAAAAGAATTGTTACTTTTTGTTTCCGATATTAATAATGACGAATTTGAAATCGGTAATAGAAAGTTTGAAAGTATTTTGGTTTCATTGACCGGTGATATCGACTTGAATAAAATAGCTGCACTAACCAACGGTATGAACCTTCCTGAAGAGCTGAATAAAGCAGGTAGGTAAATAGTCTTTCATCGAACAGCAACTAAATTCGAAACCATGAAAACAATTAAATTGATCTTTTGCATCTTCTGTATCGTAATCTTTGGGTCATGTTCATCTACCCAAAGTCTACAGGAGTATTATGTAGATAATTCAGAGAATCCAAATTTTTTATCTATTGACTTACCGGTAAGTCTTTTAAATCTTGAAAAAGCGGAACTTACCGAAGAGCAAAATGATGCATTGGCCTCGTTAAAAAAGTTGAATGTATTGGCCTTTAAAATTACGGACTCCAATCAAGCTGAGTTTCAGTTGGAAAAAGGCAAAGTGAAATCAATTTTAAAGGGTAGCCAGTTCACCGAGCTAATGAAAATGAATACTAGTTATGGTAAAGCTACCATTAAGTATTCTGGTGATGAAGAGTCTATAGACGAGGTAGTTATTTATGGTGATAATAACCAAAAGGGATTCTTACTTGTTCGTGTTTTGGGTAGCGGTATGAACCCTGCCAAAATGATGCAATTTTTGCAAGCTTTACAAAAATCAGAATACAAAGGGGAAGGTCTTGGCCAACTGGGTGAGATGCTCAAAGGGTAACGAATTGCTTTAAATAAGAATAAAATTCTGCATCAAAGGTTTTCTCGATGCAGGATTTTTTTTGTTTAAAAGGGTGATTTGCTAAAACTACACCTTTTGATGCCATGAACTAAATGTTTCATTCATAACAAAAAGATTACATGAGCTTTATCGATGTTTTTTTTAACTTAGAAGCTTAACACTAACTAAATTATTTAATTATGGAACAAGCTGAAATTTGGATGAACAAAGGAATCGATTTTGCAGTTGAGTATGGGCCTAAAATCTTAGGTGCCATCTTGATTTTTATTATCGGTTCATGGATTATTAAAAACCTGCTGAAAGGCGTTCGAAAAATGATGGCAAAGGGTACCTACGATGATTCTTTACAACGTTTTTTGGTAAACATGCTTTCTTGGGCGTTAAAGGCATTATTGGTAATAATAGTTATTTCGACCCTAGGTGTTGATGTAACTACATTTGCCGCAATTATAGCCGCAGCAGGTTTAGCGGTAGGTCTAGCTTTACAGGGATCGCTATCCAATTTTGCAGGTGGGGTTCTAATAATGATTTTTAAACCTTATAAGATTGGTGATTTGATAGAAGCCCAAGGTGTCTTAGGTGGAGTAAAGGAAATTGAAATATTCACGACAAAATTAATAACTCCCCAAAATAAATTGGCCATAGTCCCTAACGGTGCGATGGCGAACGGTAACATAATTAATTATACTGCCGAAGGTAAGATGAGGGTAGACACGACCGTAGGGGTTGGCTATGATGAAGATATTAAAAAAACCAAAGATGTACTTCTCGAAGTGCTTACCTCTAACCCAAAAGTGTTACAGGATCCTGCACCTTCGGTTAATGTTTCCGAATTGGGTGATAGTTCTGTTAATTTTGCCGTACGACCTTATTGCAAGCCGGAAGATTACTGGGATGTTTATTTCGGTACTATCGAAGGGTGTAAGTTGGCCTTGGATAAGGCAGGTATTGAAATTCCTTATCCACATCAAGTAGAAATACAGAAAAAAGGGTAATAGTTTTAAGAGATAATAGAAAAAGCTTCCGGTCCGGAAGCTTTTTTTATATAATAGTGATATACCTTATTACTCTTTAGAAACAGCATCTTGAGAATGTACGGTTAAATTGTTTTTACCAAAATCCAATGTTCTAATTGGGAACGGAATGTTAATATCACGCTCATCGAAGTGAGATTTAATGAGTTTGACTGCCTTATGTCTAGCGGCATGCTCATTTTTGAAACTTTTGACATCAGTCCAAAAACGTACCATAAAATTAATTGAACTATCACCAAATTCAGTATAAAAGAATTCGACGGATTCACCATCATTCTGCTTAAAATTCTCACTTATAATTTTCACCGTTAGATCTTCAACTTCTTGAAGATTACTTTCATACCCGACTCCACAATTTACAAAAACACGACCTCTATCGGTCAATGAATAATTTGTGAACGGCCCATCTACAAATTTTGAGTTAGGTATTACAGTTATGTTATTTTGAGGGGTTCTAATAACTATGTTTCGAAGTGTGATTTCTTCTACAACTCCCGATGCGTCGCCGTTCTTAATAAAATCATGAATTTTGATATTGGGCATAAAAGAGAGCAAAAACCCCCCAACTGTATTACTCAGGGTGCCCTGTAACGCCAAGCCTATTGCCAGACCGAGAACTCCGGCACCGGCCAGAATACTGGTAAGCAATTTATTTAGATCGAGAACACTTAATGCAAAAAAGAAACCTATGAGAAGAACAACTACAAAAACGGTTTTAGCAATAATCTGTTGTATAGATACTTGTGCTATTTTTTTTAACAAAGTATTTCTGAAAAGATTGCGTAAACCACGGGCGATAAAATAGAATAAGACCATAATTAATATGGCCAAAACGAGATTGGGTAGTTTTAAGATAATGGCATCAAGCCATCCGTCCATTTTTTCCCAAAGTTTTCCTATTGCATCTTGTACCGAAAATTTATCCTCCATTTTGATTGGTTTTAGTTGTTCAAGAATTTTCTTCAACTAGAAACGTACGTTCTTACGAATGGGGCAAACTTAGAGGATGTATACCGAACCTTTTTGTGCTATTCAAAAAATCCTTGACTTATACACCCGTATAATTGCTTGGGGTAATTGCCTTCAATTCTGTCTTGATAGAATCTGAGACATCAAGGGTTTCGATAAAATTGGCAATCGATGTTTGATTAATAGCATCATTGGTTCTCGTCAAACCTTTTAGCGCTTCGTATGGGTTAGGGTACCCTTCACGGCGTAAGATAGTTTGAATAGCTTCGGCTACAACGGCCCAATTATTTTCTAAATCTTGTTCAAATTTCACTTTGTTCAAAAGAAGCTTGTTCAGGCCCTTAAGGGTTGACTGAAAAGCGATTGCCGTGTGAGCAAAGGGTACACCAACATTTCTTAGTACCGTGCTATCGGTAAGGTCTCTTTGAAGACGTGAAACGGGAAGCTTTGCAGAAAGATGTTCGAAAACCGCATTCGCTATACCCAGATTACCTTCAGAATTTTCAAAATCGATAGGGTTTACCTTATGGGGCATCGCAGATGAACCAACTTCACCTTTCTTAATTTTCTGTTTGAAATAATCCATAGAAACATAGGTCCAGAAATCGCGGTCAAGATCCAAGATAATGGTGTTGATTCTTTTTAACGTATCGAAAAGCGCGGCCATATGGTCATAATGCTCTATCTGTGTGGTCGGAAAAGAGTGGTGTAACCCTAATTTCTCTTGAACGAATTTTTGCCCGAACGCTTTCCAATCAATTTTGGGGTAAGCAACTCTATGTGCATTATAATTTCCAGTAGCTCCACCAAATTTTGCGGCACTGGGTATATCGTTCAATAGATTGAACTGTTCTTTTAGCCGCGCAACGAACACATCAATCTCCTTACCCAACCGAGTAGGCGATGCGGGTTGGCCATGGGTTCGCGCTAGCATAGGTATTTCGGCCCATTCAGAAGCTAATTCTTTTAGTTTGTCAAGCAATTCAAGATAGCCAGGAACATATACTTCGTTCATAGCCTCTTTAATTGACAAGGGTATGGCGGTATTATTGATGTCTTGTGAGGTTAGACCGAAATGAATAAACTCTTTGTAATTAGAGAGCCCTAATTTATCAAAAGCCGTCTTGATAAAATACTCCACGGCCTTAACGTCATGATTTGTTACTTTCTCTATTTCTTTGATTTCTTGAGCGTCTTTGGCATCAAAATTCTTGTAAATTTCTCTGAGCGCACTAAATTTCGACTGGTCGAAATCAGCTAACTGTGGCAAGGGTATTTCACATAGAGCGATGAAATATTCTATTTCGACAAGAACTCTGTATTTGATTAGCGCTTCTTCTGAAAAATAAGAGGCCAAAGATTCAGTTTTAGTTCGGTAACGACCATCAATTGGAGAAATGGCATTCAAGACGTTTAATGACATACGATTGGTATGGTTTAAATTTTGAAAAAAGCAAAGATACCATAAGATCAGGATTTACAGGATGATCTATACCGGAAAAAATGGTTTATTTAAGCTTCGCAAGCGTGTGCCGAGCCCTAGCTTTATATGCAGCACTGCCATTGTGATAATTTTGTTCTATAATTATTTTAAGTTCCGAATGGATCCAATCGAATTTTCGACCCAAGAGCAATAAACTTGTCATCGAATAGGCTTTGGCGGCCACCTTATGCTCACCGATCAACCAGTCGAAACAGGTAGTTGCTATGAGTTCTAAATGATGGTCCGTTAGACTTTTTTGAATTTCGCTCCCAGGTTGGGCAAAATACGCCTTAACGAGAAACTCACAAATTTTAGCCATAGGCCTTACGGCAGAATCAAGATGTACCCTACCAATATTTTTTGTGAAGAAATCTAAATGCGGAATGAGATAGGTCAAATTTTCTTTTGCCGTAAATTCTAACACCCAACTTGCCCGATTTGAAATCGGATTATCTACGTTGAAAGCAATTTCCATTAACGGCCTGACCAATCGTAAATTATTCAAAACCAAAGAGGACATCTTGGCACGTTTCTCTCGTGAATGGTTTACGTAATCTAACGATTGATAAAGTTCTTCTTTGGTCACAATTTCAGGTATTTTTTATTTTAGCCCAATTTTAATAGCTCATGTACAAGTTCGGGTACGCCTTCCGCCGCTTTTTTTGGTATGATTTTGAGGTTGTCGAAATCATTCTTAGAAACACTGGGTTTAGGGTCTATAAAATAAATAGGTGTACCCGGTTTGGCGTAATCTACCAATCCCGCAGCAGGATATACCTGCATAGAGGTACCTATAATAATCAGGATATCGGAAGCAGCAGTTATATGAACTGCTTTCTCCAACATCGGAACCTCTTCACCGAACCAAACGATATGGGGGCGCAACTGATGACCTTTTGAACAGAGATTGCCCAAGATAAGGTCATCTGCCCAGTCTAAGACACACGACTCGTCACCGGTACTTCTCACCTTTAAAAGCTCACCGTGAAGATGAACGACATTAGAACTTCCGCCACGTTCGTGTAAATCGTCAACATTTTGGGTAATAATCGTAACATCGAACCCATTTTCTAAATCAGCTAATGCAATATGGGCTTTATTCGGTTGCACTTGGGGCAATTGTCGTCGTCTCTCATTATAAAAATTGAGAACTAATTCGGGGTTCTTATGAAAACCTTGGGGTGAAGCTACTTCCATAACATCATGGCCCTCCCAAAATCCGTCCGCATCTCTAAAAGTGTTAATGCCACTTTCGGCACTGACTCCAGCGCCGGTTAGTACAGTGATTTTTTTCTTCATTACCATAAAAATAGAGTTTTTATTAATTTAGATATATGAACGATAGTCTACTTCTTGAATATTTAGAGGGATTTATTACCGAAAAACGTAAAAAAAGATTTATTGAAATTTTAGAAGAGCGCACAAATTTTCTGACCGTTGCCATAGAAGATGTGTATCAATTGCACAACACAAGTGCCGTTATTCGTAGTTGTGATGTTTTCGGTATACAAGAAGTGCATGTTATAGAAAATCGTTTTGGTAAGCGTTTGGATAAGAATATTGCAATGGGAGCACAACAGTGGGTCGATGTACATAGATACAATACGACCACCCATTGTATCGATAATTTAAAAGCAAATGGGTATAAAGTAATGGCAACTTCACCCCATAACGAATCATGTTTATTAAATGATTTTGAGATTACATGCAAAACGGCATTTCTTTTCGGAACTGAGCGTGAGGGCTTAAGCGAAGAAGCTTTGGTACAATGTGACGGTTCATTAAAAATACCCATGTTGGGTTTTACCGAAAGTTTGAATATTTCGGTATCGGCGGCCATAATTTTACAACACCTTGCCAACGAATTAAGAAAAACCGATTTTAAATGGCAGCTTACGGAATCTGAAAAACTAGATAAGCGACTTGACTGGACAAAAAAATCAATTAAGAGCATAGACGAGATTCTTCAAAGGTTTGAATAGATTGCAATTTAAGTATGGACTAAATTTCAATAGGCAATTCTAATTTTTTTGTACATTTAAAGAACCAACCAATTGAAAAACAAATGTATACCGCACTCTACATTATTTTAGGGCTCATTGCGATAATCATATTTCTCGCACTTATTGCTCCAAAAACGTATAAAGTTTCGAGGTCTATTGAAATATCGAGGTCTAAACCCGAAGTGTTCAATTATCTTAAATCTTTGAAGAATATGGATGATTGGTCTCCATGGGCCAAGAAGGACCCGAATATGGCTAAAAAGTTTACTGGAGTTGATGGGGAAGTCGGAGCGGTAAGTTATTGGAACGGAAACAAAGACGTTGGCGAAGGCGAGCAAGAAATAACGAGAATAGTTGAAGATGAACGTATTGAATCTGAACTTCGCTTTTTGAAACCTTGGAAATCTACTTCAGACTGTTTTTTGCAAATAGATGAGGCTCAAGCCGACAAATCAAAAGTTACTTGGGGTTTCACGGGTAATCATAAATTTCCTATGAGTATTATGATGTTGTTTATGAGTATGGATAGGGCCGTCGGAAAAGACTTTGAGCTGGGGTTGAAAAATTTAAAATCGACCCTTGAAAAATGACTTTTACTGGGCAAGTTCGAATAGGGCGATGTCATAATCATTATCAAGTGCCACATGTCCGTTTTCGACGGTTACACTTGTTTCGGAATAAGTGTCGTAGAGTTTGGTGCCATCTCCAAAGAAACCTTTGACCAGTAACGATTTTTTGCCTTTAGGAAGATTCAACCCCACAACAACTTTATCTTTAAAATCGTTTTTTACATAAGTTCTACTGAATACATATGGACTTTTTGATAATTGATTGTGTCTACCTGCGCCGACGGATAAGTGGTTGTTTCTAAAACTTCCCAGTTTTTGCCAGTGTTTAAGAATGTTTTGTTTTTCTGCTAGGCTATCCAATTCCTCCCAATTCATAAACGAACGAAGTGTGGCATCTCCTTGAACGGGGTTATCAACCGTACCTTCAATAATTAATTCTCGGGCAGTCTCGTCTCCGTAATAAATTTGGGACGCCCCTAGAGTGAGCAATAAAGTATTTGCGGCTTTGTAGGGGTCAGTCCGATTTTGATCGTAAGAGTTGCCATCATCGTGAGAGGTAAGATAGTTGACCACACCTTTTCCCGATAATTCAGAATGTAATTTCTTATGATATTTTTTGAAAATAAACTCGTAATCTTTTTGGGCATCGGTCTTTAATTCAAAATTGATCAGACTTTGAAACCCATGGGAAAAATAGTCTACCGTCGAATCTCCGAAATTGTATTCCCTTCCTCCGGAAATACCATAATTATAAACTTCGCCCACCATAAAGAACGGTGTATCGTCCAACACCTTTTCAGGATGCATTTTTTTCCAGTTTTCGAAGGCATAGGAAGCTTCCTTATACAGCTCGCCCCAAGCATTTTCGTTCACGTGCTTTACCGTATCTACGCGAAAACCATCGATACCTAAGCTGTGCACATAGTCGGTAAGCCATTTAATAATATAAAAGCGTGGTGCCCTAGGGTGACCGGTACGCTCAAAAAATAATTGAAGTTCATCAAGTTCTTGGCTCAACCTACCTTCCTTTTTCCATTTGGCCAATAGAGCATCGGGTAGTTCAACGGCTTCATTCGATTCGGTAATAATATCAGGTAGGTTCTCTACCAATGTGCATTTCGTGGTATTATCGTAATTGGTAAAATCACATGTAGGTGCTGTTCTGACCCATTCTTCTGGCCAAACAGGATCCATATCGGTAACCGGACCGGTGTGGTTAAGTACTACATCCATCAAAACACGAATACCCTTATTGTGGGCTGTTCTGACCATGTTTTCGAGTTCTTTTTTAGTTCCGAAATTGGGATCGATGGCCGTCCAGTCTTTTGCCCAATAACCATGATACCCGTAAGTGTTGCCGGTATTTTCGTCGGTAGCACCGTGAATTTGTTCGACAACAGGAGTAAACCAAATGGCATTCACGCCTAAATCAGTGAAATACCCTTCTTCAATTTTTTGGGTTATTCCAGCTATATCACCGCCCATAAAACCCCGTAGCGGACCAGTAGGCTCAGTTCTATCAAAATTAATGTCATTTTCGGGTTTACCGTTATTAAAGCGATCGGTAAGTAAAAAATAGATATTGGCACCTTCCCAAGCGAATGGTTTAATAATAGTGGAATCATCTTGCGACTCTATTACGGTCGTCGCTGTGTCTTTAACCGGCTCTTTATTTTGTTCGATACATGCAGCGACCAAGAATAAAAAACATACCGCGGCGAGCAGTTTCTTCATAAACATCTATTTTGTCTAAAGCTATAAAATGCCGTGGGGAAATCAAAGAATTATTTTTTGCGGTTGAGCACCTTAAATTCTTCGTAGCAACTGCTAATAGCATCAAGAATTTGAAGGTCATTGGCAGTTCTAATAAATGATTTGGAGTAATTGCAATTGTTCAAAATATCTTCAATATCGACTTTTTCTATCTGAAGAAGTTCGGTAAGCGTCTCTCTGTCAAATTTTGAAGCCAATAAATCACGTATTTGGTCATCTTCTTTCATCTTTCGCAGCTTTCGCATCTGATTGGGTCGTTTGCCAAAGAGGTTTCGCAATAAATCTGCCGGATTAAGTATGGCTCCAAGTACTTTGGTAACAGCGCTTGGGTTTTTATTACCCCCTTCATAACTTACTGAAAGTCCAGAAATACTGTATTGATATGAATTGTTGATAGGAAAATTTTTCACATCGATTTCAAGATATCCGGTTAACTGGTAAGGGCGTACAATTACTTCTTCTAAAGCATAAGCGAGTTCGGTAAGGGCAATTTTAGTATCCTTAAACTTGAACATATCATTGGTAACCCTAATTTTTTGGGACTTAAAACCCAAAAAGGAAAAATAGAGTGTGTCGTTGACGGCTGCGGTTATAGAAAACTCACCATTGTCGTTGGTAATAGTACCTACGACCTGGTTTAAGTTCACCACGTGAACACTGCCCATAGGTTTTTCAGTTTGGGCATTGATGACTACCGCGCTTAGTTTTTCTTCAGTAAGATTTTCCTCTTGAGCAAATAGGGTTATGCTAAAACAGAGAAATAGAATAGATAGAAGTGCTCTCATTAAGAATTAAATGCAAGGCTAAAATTACTAAACAAAACGAAAAAATACGCCGAAGCGTATTTTTTAATATATGATTAACTAAAAGAAGTCGCTTCTGTTCTTCTTGCTTCTTCTTTTGCCCGAATGGCTCGAAGTGCTCTTCGAAGAGCTTCTCTCTCTTCTTTTACCGCGACCTCCACGGTCGTTATCCTTACCTCGTCTTTTAGACTTGTTTTTTCTCCCACGGCCACCATCACCCCCTGGGCTCTTAGATACTTCTACATTTATAAACCTGCCTTCAAGTTTAAAGTCTGTAAAAAACTGAAGAATTTGATCTTGATGTTGCTCGTCGGTATTAAAGAATGAGAATGTGTCTTTTGTATCGACTTTGTAAACATCTTCTTTACCAAGGCTAAGGGTATCTCGCAAGAAATCTTTTAGCGACATCCAATCATAACCGTCTTTTTCGCCAACATTAATGAAATAACGTACAGAGCCATCTGAAGGCATATGATTGTTTCTGCCAGAACGGTCGTCTCCTGCAGAGGTATTCAGGTCTTTGGTTTTATTATAGTAGTTAGAGAATCGTGTAAATTCGACCGATACGATTTTTTTGATCAGTTCTTCTCTATCGATGCCTTCAAGTACTTCGTTGATGGCGGGTAAATAGTTCTCGACATCTTTGTTAATTTTAGTATCCTTGATTTTATTGGCAAGATGATATAGCTGAATTTCGCAAATTTCTATTCCTGTGGGTATTTTTTTGCTGATAAAACTTTGCTGAATTTTTCGCTCTATGGAATGAATTTTCCGCATTTCACTTTTGGTAACGATTACCATTGAAATACCTGATTTGCCAGCTCTTCCGGTACGCCCACTACGGTGGGTGTAAGTTTCTATTTCGTCAGGAAGCTGATAGTTGATAACATGGGTAATATCATCGACATCGATACCTCTTGCGGCAACATCGGTGGCCACCAACATTTGAATTTGCTTTTTACGAAAGGCGTTCATGACCAAATCTCGCTGATTTTGGCTTAGGTCACCATGTAATGCCCCAGCATTGTAACCATCTTCGATAAGCTTTTCTGCTACTCTTTGAGTATCTCTTTTTGTTCTACAGAAAACAACGGAAAAAATATCAGGGTTGGCATCTGCCAACCTTTTAAGTGCAGGGTATCTATCTCTTCCTCCGACTACATAATATTCATGTTGTACATTAGATGTACCCGCATTTTTGGCTCCTACCGTTATTTCAACGGGACTATGCATGAACTTCTTGGCAATGGTTGCTACTTCTTTTGGCATAGTAGCCGAAAACAACCATGTAGACTTTTCTTTTGGAGTATTGGAAAGAATTTCTTTGATATCTTCATAGAAGCCCATATTCAACATCTCGTCAGCTTCATCGAGAATGCAATAATCGATTTTTGAGATGTCTACCAGTCCGCGACCGATCATATCTTTCATACGGCCAGGTGTGGCAACTACTATTTGTGCACCACGTTTGATTTGTCTGGCTTGTTCCGTAATACTTGCTCCGCCATAAATAGCCACGGTACTAAGACCTTTCTCGTATTTAGAGTATGCTTGCATCTCAGTTGTAATCTGCAAACAAAGTTCTCTGGTAGGGGAGAGAATCAAACCTTGAGTGGTTCGACTCTTACTGTCTAGTTTTTGAATAAGAGGAAAACCGAATGCGGCCGTTTTACCGGTTCCGGTCTGTGCGAGGGCCACCAAATCGGTCTCGCTTTCCAATAAGATTGGGATTGCTTTTTCCTGTACTTCCGAAGGGCTTTCGAATCCCATATCGGCAACAGCATCTAATAAGGCTTTGTTAAGCCCTAGTGCTTCAAATTTTGTCATAATAAAAGGTATACTTAATCGCTAATAGGTGTGTTGCGTAGAGCGATTATCGTATAACCCGTAGACTCAAAGCAACACCTGCCATACCGGCGGCGTTAAAAATAAGCGGCAAAGGTAAGCTTATTTATTTACAAAACGTTATCTTTTGAAATATAGATGATTATAACGATAATGCATAGCCGTATAGCGACAGTAGTATGCCTATTATACCTGACCCGATCATCAGCCATGTAAAGGTCTGTTGAAGTTTTTGATTTTCTTGTATGATAAGGCAGATAACACCGAACACTACGCTTATCTGTAAAAAGAGAATGCCCAAGTCTATTTTAGCTGCAGTTTCGGTTAATTGCCTCGAAGTTTCTCGCCATTCTCTTAGACCTATGATTTTGCCCATTTCGCCATCTAGATCTTGTACCCAAGCACTTGGTGGAATGTTCGCTGAACCCATAAGAATTTCAGTCTTTTCGGCTTCATACTTGAATATAAGGGCTTTGGTGTCTTCTATTTTCATTCTCAAATCAGATGATTTCTCCTGACTTAATATTGATGTGCTCAGTAATGCACTTAGATAGTCACGTTCACTTTCTTTCATAATCTGTTTGATACTTTTGGCATTGTACCAGTCGGAATAACTGACTTCGTTATTGCTCGCGTCGACTATTTGTTTTTCAAAAGAGCTGTTGATCACCTTCATTATTGCCAATAATGCAACGAAGAAAATAATCAGTACGCCTCCTCTTTCTTCTATTTTTCTATTTTGGGACATAAGGGCTGGTTTGTAAATAAGTTATAAGTTGGTTGATGGCCTTGCCCCGATGACCAATTTTGTTTTTCAGGTCTACTGATAATTGGGCAAAGGTCGACGAGTATCCTTTAGGTTTGAATATGGGGTCATATCCAAAACCTTTATTACCTTGTTTTTCTAAGGTTATTTCACCTTCTACCTTGCCATTGAATATTACTTGCTCACCATTTAAATTCAGCGCTATAACGGTCTTGAAATGAGCATTTCGGTCTTTTCTTTCATTTAGCTCGATCAACAATTTGTTCATGTTATCGTCTGTATTCTTTTGAGGCCCTGCATATCTTGCTGAATACACGCCGGGTTGCCCGTTGAGGGCATCGACAAGTAAGCCTGTGTCATCGGCAAAACAAGGTATATCGTATTTTTCGGTTACGTAATCTGCTTTTATTTTAGCGTTTTCTTCTAAGGTGTTTCCTGTTTCAGGAATATCTTCATAACAAGAGATGTCATCTAGTGAGTACAAGGTAATATGCTGGGGCACTAGTCGCTTTACCTCTAAGAATTTGTTCTGATTATGGGTGGCAAAGACAAGTTTCATTGTGGGGGGCTATATGAGATATACGGTCGTAAAGGCGTTGTCGGATTCAAAATACATTAATTTTGTAAAACCTTTGAACATTTGCGCTATGAAATTGAAGATACCACCAGCAGTCGTTTTACTGATTTTTGTTTTTCTGATGTATTTGATGTCGGTGTTTTTACCATTTGGTTATTTTGATTTTTTTGGTAGAAACTACTTGATTTTAGCACTTATGGGTAGTGCATTTCTTTTAGGTATTTTAGCTTTGATTCAATTTCTTAGAAATAAGACAACTATAGATCCGAGGTATCCGACGAAGACGACTAAGTTGGTGACTAGCGGACTTTTTGCTTATTCTCGAAATCCCATGTATTTGGCCATGTTAATGGTTCTTTTGGCTTGGGGTATCTGGTTGGGCAATGCTTTCAATACTTTACTCGCAGCGGCTTTCGTAGCTTACATGAACCGTTTTCAGATTATTCCGGAAGAAGAGATGTTGTCATCGATTTTTGGAAGGGAGTATAGCCAATATTGTATCAAGACTCGTAGATGGTTTTGATATGATATTAGGCATCTAACTTATATTTTAACATATAAGCTTTTTAGATTATAATTGTAAATATTATGTTTTTAGCTTATATTTTAATATATTAGCGTTTTAGTTAATAAAAGATGATAGCAATTATAACAGGAGATATTATAGGGTCGGGCAATCACAGCTCAGAAGCTTGGCTTAGCGTTCTCAAACAATATTTTGTAAGGTTTGGTGAATCTCCCACTGATTGGGAAATTTATCGAGGAGACGAATTTCAGTTGAAAATACCTCAAGATAGAGCATTGAGCACTGCTATTTATATTAAGGCTTTACTGAAGTCTACAAAGGGTCTCGATGCTCGCATGGGTATAGGTTTGGGAAGCGAAACTTTCGTGGGTGTTGGGGTAAGCGAGTCCAATGGTCCGGCATACCAGCGTTCTGGTAGAACTTTTGAAAGTTTGAAAGATGATAAATTAAATCTTACTATTGCAACGGGCCATGGCTTTTTTGACGATACCTTGAATTTAATGCTCAGGTTAGCCCTTAACTTCATGGATGACTGGAGCCCTGTGTCAGCAGAAATTGTGGTGCTGGCTCTCGACAACCCCGATGCATCACAGACAGAAATTGCAAAACGCCTCAATATTCAGCAATCGGCGGTTAGCCAGCGCCAAAAGCGAGCTCGGTTAGATTTAGTGCTTCAATTGTTAGAATATTACTCTAAAACCTTAAAAGAATTGAAATAGATGATATTGTTCACAAAGCTATTGTTGGCCCATCTTATTGGCGATTTTTTGTTTCAGCCCAACCGATGGGTAATTCATAAAGAAGTACATAAGGCAGGGTCTAGATATTTGTATTTTCATGTTTTGCTTCATTTTCTGATAACCCTGTTGTTGCTATGGGATTTAAAATACTGGAAGCTTGTGCTCATAATTACAGTCTCGCATTACATTATCGATTTAACCAAATTACATGTTACTCCTCTATTTAGACTAAAAAGTATTCCGTTTTTTATCGATCAGGTTTTACACATTACCATTTTATACGTAGGTGCATTTTATGGTAATCTATGGGGGCATACGGCCCAACTGTTCGATAATTTAGATTGGGCACTTATAACTGCTATTGTTTTTGTTAGCTTTCCATCGGCAATAATTATGGGCAAGTTATTGGAGGCTATGTCAGATAAGATTGAACTGGATCATAAGTCTTTGCCGAATGCGGGAAAATATATTGGTATTATCGAAAGGCTTTTTGTTCTTATGTTTATAATTATGGGGCGCTGGGAGGCAATAGGTCTTTTAATTGGTGCCAAGTCGGTTTTTCGCTTTAATGACCTTAAGGAGAGTAACAATCGTAAATTGACGGAATACATTTTAATAGGTACTTTACTTAGTTTCGGACTTGCAATTTTAGCGGGTATTATCTACGTTAGTAATTAATTGAAGTGCTGTTCAAATCTCATAAAGTACAGCTTCTTAGATTGCTGTGGTTTTAAATTAAACTTCAAAACCATACCGATTAGTTACAGAAGTAACTTTTAATAACAATCACCAAAAACACACCGAATTAATCTTTATTTTTGTGCCTTAATTTTTCATCGAGAACATGGTAGCAACAAATAGAAAATACGTATTCGATTTTGATAGTACCTTAACTAGGGTAGAGGCATTGGATGTTTTGGCTGAAATGACCTTAAAAGATAAGTCGAATAGAGAAGAAATAGTTAATCAAATACAGGAGATAACTAATCTGGGAATTGATGGTGATATTTCCTTTACAGAGTCTTTAGAGCGTCGTATAAAATTATTGAATGCCCATCAAGATGATTTGGGACCACTGGTAGACGAACTGCGCCATAAAATTTCTAAATCCATAGAAGCCAACAAAGAGTTTTTTGAAAAATTTTCAGATGATATCTATGTTATTTCATGTGGATTCAAAGAATTTATTGTACCTATCGTAGAAGAATATAATATTCCATCAGATCGGGTTTACGCCAACACTTTTGCTTTTGATGAGCAAGGAAATATTGTGGGATTCGATGAAAAAAATGTACTTTCCCAACACAATGGAAAAATAGCATGTCTGCGTGAAATGAATCTTGATGGTGAGGTTCAGGTTATCGGTGATGGCTATAGTGATTATGTAATGAAAGAAGCAGGTATTGCAGACAAATTCTTTGCTTATACCGAAAATGTACACCGTGAAAAAGCAGCGAGCAAAGCAGATTTTATAACCCCTAACCTAGATGAATTTCTTTTTGTGAACGATCTACCTAGAAATATTTCTTATCCGAAGAACAGAATTAAAATTTTACTATTGGAAAACGTGCACCCAGCAGCTTTAGAAAACCTGTCAAGAGATGGTTTTTCTGTAGAGCTGGTAAAGCACAGTTTACCGGAAGAAGAATTAATTGAAAAAATAAAAGGCGTACATGTTTTGGGTATACGCTCTAAGACGCAAGTAACCCGAAGGGTACTTGATGCTGGCGATAAACTATTGGTCGTTGGTGCATTCTGTATAGGTACGACCCAAATCGATTTGGAGTATGCAAGCAAGAAGGGTGTGGCCGTATTCAATGCGCCTTACAGCAATACCCGTTCGGTGGTCGAATTGGCCATTGGTGAAATTATTATGCTGATGAGAAGCGTATTCGCCCGTAGTAGTGAAATTCATAAAGGGCAATGGCAAAAGACGGCACAAGGGTCTCGAGAAGTTCGTGGTAAAAATTTAGGTATCGTCGGTTATGGTAATATTGGTAAACAATTGTCGATTTTGGCTGAGGCCATAGGTATGCGTGTTTATTACTATGATGTAGAGGATAAGCTTTCTTTAGGAAATGCTAAAAAATGCAGCAGTCTTGAAGATTTATTGAATGTATCTGATGTCGTAACTCTTCATGTTGACGACAACAAGGCAAACAGAAACTTTCTTGGCGCAAGGGAAATCAACCAAATGCGCGATGGCGCTATGTTGATTAATCTCTCTAGAGGATTTGTCGTTGATATCGATGCTCTGGCAAGTGCTTTGAAAAGTGGTAAACTTGCCGGTGCGGCTATCGATGTTTACCCAGAAGAACCGAGAAGTAACGGCGAGTTTTATACCGCTCTGCAGGGCATACCAAATGTAATTTTAACTCCGCACGTGGGTGGAAGTACAGAAGAAGCTCAACGCGATATCGCTGATTTTGTGCCTAATAAAATTATGGAGTATATCAATAGCGGAAATTCCGTTGATGCGGTTAATTTCCCTAATATAAGGTTGCCCAAACAGCAGAAAGCGCATCGCTTTTTACATATTCATAAAAATGTACCTGGCATTATGGCCAAAATTAATGAGGTATTGGCCAAATATGAGTTGAATATTGTAGGACAATATCTTTCAACGAACAGTGAAGTAGGGTATGTTATTACAGATGTCAACAAAGAATACAACAAAGACGTAATCAAAGCTCTTAAAAAGGTAGAGAATACTATTAAGTTCAGGGTGTTGTATTAATGGCACTTAATTTATAAAATGGAGAAAGCCCTTATGAAAGGGCTTTTTTTGTCTTTGTTTTAAAAATACTTGTCTACATAAGAACTCCTTTTTGTGCCTTTACAGGGGGAGGTAATTCTGTTTCGCCCAACATCTCCCTGAGGTCTATTTCGATAGTTCTACAAAGCGAGAGCATGGGTATATCATTGGCCATTCGCTGAAACGGATTTTCAGAATAATCCCCAATTAATTCCATCATAATATAAACCCAGCCCAGTAACACGCAAATCGGTACCGCAAGCCAAAAATTGACACTTCCGGAATCTAATACTTCGGGCATCATACTAAAGGGCAACAAAAAAATGAATATTCCCACAAAATAATAGCTCATATTGGCATACTGACGCGGAAAGGGAAATTTCTTGATTCGTTCGTTTTTACCTTGTAATTCATAAAAGGTGCGTAGAACATCTTGCATTTTAATATGTCGAAAATCATCAATTAAGCCACTTTTGCGCAATTCCCGTAAATCTCTTGATTGTTCATTTATAATTTGTGTGGCCGTATTGGCCTTAGGTACCAGTCGGTTATATTCTTCTTCAGAAAGAAAATTTTTCAGTTGGCGATATTCTAGACTGTCATTAATAATGCCGACCCCAAATTTCTCTTCAAGTCGTTCGGCATGTTTGGTCGTAAGTCCGCCCTGTGTTACATGTTCCCATGAAGTAGATACCAATAGCTGTTCTCTGTGGGTGTAAAGCCATCCAATTTGTCTGTAAATCAATCTTTTTTTGATATTGTGTAGTTCTTCATCACTTCGCTTTTCAGTAGTGTTCAAATTGGTAATGTACCCATCTACCAGCATGCCCCATGCGCGGCTATCATTGACTATTCCACCCCATATTTTTCTGGCTTCCCACATTCTATCATATGATTGATTGTTTTTAAAACCAACATAAAATGCAACGGCAGTACCAATGACCGATACGGGTAACCAAGGTATTTCATAAGAAATAATATTAAATCGGTATAGAACTGCAATACTGCCCATATAGACAAAGAGCCAAATAACATGATGAAAAGACAAATTAAACAGCTTCTTGAACGGAATTCCCTTGGTAACAATCATAGTTATGACTTTTGTTAGTCCGCTAATGTAGAAAAGTTGACTTGGTAATATGAAATATAGAAAAGCTTTTTTTTAGGTAACACTTAGAAAATCATTATCTATAACTAAGAGGAATCACCTCTAACGCTTAGGAAAAGCTAAAAATTAGTAAATATCACCTATGATGATATGGTTCATTTTTTAAAATGGTGAAAGCTCTATAAACTTGTTCGATTATAAAAAGGCGTACCATTTGATGCGAAAAGGTCATTTTTGATAAACTGATTTTACCCTCTGCCTTTTGATATATGTTTTCACTAAACCCATAGGGCCCCCCAATCACCAGTACTAACTGTTTGATTCCCGCGTTCATTTTCTTTTGAAGGTAACCTGAAAAGTTTATTGATGAAAACTGTTTGCCGTTTTCATCTAAAAGTACCAGAATATCGGTCGGTGAAAGCCTTTTCAAAATTTGTTCTCCCTCTTTTTCTTTTTGTTGGGCTTCCGATAGGTTTTTAGAATTTTTGATATCAGCAATTACATCAATTTCAAATTTCACATAATGTTTTAACCGTTTTTCATATTCTGAAATTAGTTGCTGCAACGGTTTGCTATCCGTTTTTCCTATGGCAAGTAGCTTAATGGTCATGCGCAAATATAAAGTGAAATTTGAATTTTTTTATGTGCTTTCAGAGGTCATCATCAAATAACCATTTCCGTAGTAATTTAAAACCCTTAACATTTCTTAATTTAGCCTAAAGCTAAATACCGTTTATGATTTCCGCAGAACAATTTCAAAATGAAATAGATAATATTATTAAAAACGCCATACGCGAAGATGTGGGAGATGGCGACCATAGTTCTTTGGCCTGTATACCTGAGAACGCTCAAGGTAAAGCTAAGTTGCTGGTGAAGGACGATGGAATAATTGCGGGTATAGATTTTGCGAAGCAAGTGTTTGCCTATGTAGATAAAGACTTGGTGGTTGAAAGTGTACTAGAAGATGGTACCCCCGTCAAATATGGTGATATCGCCTTTTATGTCTCCGGTAGTTCTCAGAGTATACTCAAGGCAGAGCGGTTAGTTCTCAATGCAATGCAACGTATGAGTGCAATCGCTAGTAAAACCGATACCTTTGTAAAATTATTGGAAGGTACGGGCACTAAAATTCTAGACACACGAAAGACAACCCCTGGCATCAGGGCTCTCGAAAAATGGGCTGTTAAAATCGGAGGAGGCGAAAACCATCGTTTTGCATTATATGATATGATAATGCTTAAAGATAACCATATCGATTTTGCAGGCGGATTGAGCAAAGCTATCGAGAAAACTAAAAATTATTTAAAGGAAACGGGCAGAGACTTAAAAATAATAGTAGAGGCGAGAGACCTTGATGAAATTCGTGAGATATTAAAGTCGAATGGAGTTTATAGAATTCTCATCGATAACTTCAATTATGAAGATACCAGAACTGCAGTTGAACTTATAGGTGATAAATGTTTAACGGAATCTTCAGGGGGCATCAACGAGAAAACGATTAGAAAGTATGCCGAATGTGGGGTTGACTATATTTCTTCAGGTGCCTTGACCCATTCGGTATATAATATGGACCTGAGCTTAAAGGCAGTTTAGATGTCCAAAGATATAGAGGAAAAGATTGAAAAGATTCCCATACTGAACTGGTTGGCCAAATTTCTAAAAGAGATTAAACTACCGGCTTTTGAAGGTCTTTCTCTCTATGATTTGATGGAGATGTATATTTTTGGCATTTTCAAAGGAGCCATTTCGACTAGGGCAAGTTCTATTGCCTTCAGTCTATTTTTGGCGCTATTCCCCTTATTGATTTTTTTGATAACCTTGGTACCGTTTATCATACCTTACGTCAGTATAGGCAATGAAAATTTCGATTCACAATTTCTTATATTCTTAGAGTCGTTTCTACCCTCTGCTACTAGTGATTATTTTGGTGATATCTATCAACAGATTAAAGATCAAAAGCGAGGCGGATTACTCTCTTCGGCATTTTTATTTTCCATCTTTTTAATGGCCAATGGCGTCAACGCGATTTTTGGAGGGTTTGAGAATTCATACCATGTCGAACTTACTAGAAATTTTTTCAGGCAATATATGTATGCCCTCATGGTCGGTTTGATATTATCCATATTATTAATTGTGGGTGCCGTGGCCTATGTTTATGTGGAGTTCTATATTTTAGATTATCTCAGTGTTTGGGCCGCAAAGACCAGAGGCTACGACCTTACGGAAAATGATATCGTTGGCGCTCAGTTGGGCAAGGTAATATTCTTCATACTATTATCTTATTTTACCACGGCCATACTTTATTATTTTGGTACAACAGAAGGTAGGCATGCCAAGTTCTTTTCTATTGGTGCATTAATGACCACATTATTATTTATGTTGACTTCGTATCTTTTCGGGGTCTATGTTGAAAAATTCGCGAGATATAACGAGTTATACGGTGCTCTGGGCGGTTTATTAATATTAATGGTCTATATCTGGTTAAATTCCAATATATTGCTGTTAGGGTTCGAATTGAACGCCTCTTTGAACTCATTACGTAAAACTTTTAAAAAGGAATGATAAAACCACATAGAATTGTTTTAATGGGCTTGTTTTTCTGCTTCGTGCAGCTGATACAATCTCAAAGTATATTCGGAAAATGGAAAACGATAGATGACCGTACCGGCAAACCGAAAGCTATTATTGATATTTATGAAGAAGAAGGGCTGATGTACGGCAAGGTGGTTGAAATTGTAGAAGAGGGTAAAGAAAACTTTATCTGTGAAAAATGTGAGGGTGAGCGTAAAGACAAACCTGTTTTGGGCATGACCATTATTGAAGGGGCCAAACATGTGGGTGAAGGGGTTTACAAAGGCGATACTCTCTTCGACCCACAACAAGCCATGACCTTTCGTTGTAAAATATGGCTCAATCCTGAAAATTCGAATGAACTTAAAGTTAGGGGGTATCTTGCATTTATATATCGTACCCAAACTTGGCAACGTGTAGATGGATAGAATGTAACTACATTTATGGAGTATTTTATTGATGTAATCTTACCGATTCCTTTAGAAAAACTTTTTACGTACAAAATTGCCCAAGCTGAAGCAGAATTACTTTCGCCGGGCATGCGGGTGGGTGTTCCCTTCGGAAAATCGAAAGTCTATACGGCACTGGTTTATAGAATTCATGACAACCCTCCTGAAGTTTACGAGGCCAAAGAAATTCATAAAATCTTAGATGATGAGCCCATTGTAAACACGTTTCAATTAAAGCATTGGAAGTGGATTGCAGATTACTATATGTGCTCGATAGGTGAAGTTTTTCGTAGTGCGGTTCCTGGGGCATTTTTATTGGAAAGTGAAACACTGATTCTCAGAAATACAGAAGTA
This sequence comes from Flavobacteriaceae bacterium MAR_2009_75, assembly GCA_002813285.1. Classification (NCBI taxonomy): domain Bacteria; kingdom Pseudomonadati; phylum Bacteroidota; class Flavobacteriia; order Flavobacteriales; family Flavobacteriaceae; species Flavobacteriaceae bacterium MAR_2009_75. The sequence goes on along the minus strand of PHTZ01000001.1, from coordinate 299,336 downwards.
GAGATTGAAGAATCTCAATTAGAAGATGATGAGTTTTTGGTCTTTGAAGCTTTACACCACCAAAGTTCGTTGAAAGTGCATGAGGTGAGTGCCATTGTTGACCGTAAGAATGTATTGCCGATTCTAAATAGATTGCTCAAAAAAAATGTAATACTATTAAAAGAGGAAATTTATGAGCAATACAAACCCAAGCTTGTCAAATATGTAAAGCTCGGTCAATCGTATCTATCCGAAGAAAACTTGGAAGCTTTACTGAAGACATTGACAAGGGCACCCAAACAAAGCCAAGTGGTGCTATCATTATTTCAGTTACAGGCGGTTCATAAAAAGCCCATAAAGGTTTCAGAATTGGAAGAGGCCAGTGGCGCTTCTAAAGCGGTGATTAAATCTTTGGTCGATAAAGTGATTTTAGAAGAATATTTTTTTAGAACGGATCGAGTGAATTATGAAGGTGAAGAAGATAACAGTGAATTAAAGGCGTTAAATGAATATCAGCAAAAAGCCTTTGACGATATTCATGAAAATTTCGAAAAAGAATTGGTTACTCTGCTTCATGGTGTTACCTCTTCGGGTAAAACAGAGGTTTATGTCAAGCTAATTGATGAATGTATTAAAAAAGGTAGGCAAGCATTATATCTCTTACCTGAAATAGCTCTGACAACCCAGTTGATTACGCGCTTGCAGCAGTATTTTGGCGAAAAGGTATCGGTTTATCACTCAAAGTACAATGTTCAGGAAAGAGTAGAAGTTTGGAACAATGTTTTGGCACAAAAATCGAAGGCACAAATTGTAATTGGTGCGCGATCCGCTCTGTTCTTGCCTTTTTCAAATCTAGGACTCGTGATTGTTGATGAAGAACACGAAAGTTCGTTCAAACAATTTGATCCGGCCCCGAGGTATCATGCCCGTGATGCAGCGATTGTTCTGGGCAATTTGCACGGTAGCAATATTTTGTTGGGATCGGCAACCCCAAGTATTGAAAGTTACCTTAACGGCCAAAGGGGCAAGTATGGCTTTGCAGAAATAAAAAGACGCTTTGGCAATGTTTTGATGCCTGATATGGAATTGGTCGACCTGAAAGAACAGACACGAAAAAAGCGGATGAAAGGTCATTTTTCAGAACGGCTTTTTCTCGAAATTGAAGAAGCTTTAAATGAAGGTGGTCAGGTCATTCTTTTTCAAAACCGAAGAGGTTATGCGCCAATAGTCGAGTGTACCACATGTGGCCATTCGCCTCAATGCCCAAATTGTGATGTTAGCCTCACTTTTCATCAATACAAGAAGCAACTGCGGTGTCATTACTGTGGGTATCATATGGCACTTCCAGAAATATGTCAGGCTTGCGGTAGTCATACTCTAGATACCAAAGGCTTTGGCACCGAACAAGTTGAAAAAGAGCTCGAAACACTATTTCCCGATGCAAAAACTTGGCGAATGGATCTAGATACCACCCGGGGCAAGCATGGTTACGAGAAAATAATAACGGCTTTCGAGCAGCAAGAGATAGACATTCTCGTTGGTACACAAATGCTCACCAAGGGGCTTGATTTTAGAAATGTGAGTTTGGTAGGCATAATGAATGCAGACTCTTTATTGAACTTTCCCGATTACAGGGCCCATGAAAGATGCTTTCAGTTGTTGACACAGGTAGCGGGTAGGGCAGGGCGCACCCAAAAAAGAGGCAAGGTCATTATTCAGAGCTATAACCCATATCATCAGATCTTAAAACAAGTTTCAACGAATGATTTTGAGGGCATGTTTAAAGAACAGTTATATGAGCGTGAGCAATACAAGTATCCGCCAAAGAATAGAATTATAAAAATTACTTTCAAACATAAGGAATATAATCGCCTAAATGAGGCTGCCGAATGGTTTGCTAAAGCCTTGAGGAATAGTTTAGGAGGCAATGTTCTCGGTCCGGAGTATCCGCCTGTGGCGCGAATTCGAAATCAATTTTTGAAAAATCTATTGGTGAAGATTCCGAATGGCACTTCGGTGAGTGGGGTAAAATCAGGTATAAGAAGAATTGAAAAATCTTTTAACGCTGTGGCCCAGTTTAGAAGTGTAAGAGTGATTTATAATGTTGACCATGTTTGATTTGGTCCTACACCTACATTTATTTAAAGTTTTTGTAAAAAAAAGTCCCGATTTTAATCAGGACTTTATATCATTTGAAAGTAGAAGTTTAGACGTTGCTCAGCGCTTCGGCCAATTCGGTCTTCTTGTTCCTGCTTAAAGGAATAGACCTGCCACTAACTTCAACATTCTTACTGTTAAATTTCTCTATCTTCTCTAGATTCACGATATACGATTTGTGAATACGTAGAAATTTATCTTCTGGTAATTGCTTTTCAAAAGATTTCATAGTAGATAAGATAACTATGTTGGCTTCATCGGTTACCAATTTAATGTAATCACCGAGAGCCTCTATCCATTTGATATCATTTAAGATTACCTTTCGTTTTTTAAGGTTACTCTTTACGAAAATATGCTCTTCGTCTTCTTGTACCTTGTGTAATTGCTCAAATTTAGAGACAGCTCTTTTCACAGAGGCATCAAAGCGCGCCATAGTGATCGGCTTGTGCAAGTAATCTGTTACATCGTAATCGAAAGCCTTTAGAGCGTAGTCGGGTTTACCTGTAATCAAGATGACCTGAGGTCTGTTTTCAAGTGATTCGAGTAGGTCGAAACCACTGATAATAGGCATTTCTACATCAAGAAAAATAAGATCGATTTCATTGTTCTTGATTCCATTTTTAGCCTCGATCGCGTTGCTGTATTCCGCCACCATAGCTAAATTTGGGTGACTATTGACCAGCTTTGCAACTGCCATTCGTTGCATTGACGAGTCGTCGACGATAATACTTCTTAATTTCATAAACGGGTCGATTTGTGGGGTTAAATCATCGACAAAATACTAAAAAATGACGTTAAACAGCAACTAAATGTGTAAAGATCGTCATGTTTTGTGTGTATCTTGTAATGAACATTGGTTAAGATTTGGTTAAGTTCGATTTTTTCTGGGTTACCAATCTATAACGAAGAAATTTCCGTTTTCTTGTAAAGTGTCATAAATATTCTTACTTTTGCGCTCCTAAAAAATATACATTTATGAACCATTACGAAACTGTTTTCATTTTGAATCCCGTGCTTTCTGATGATCAGATAGCGGAAACAGTTAAGAAATTTGAAGATTTCTTAATTAACAATGGCGCCAAAATGGTCTCCAAAGAAAACTGGGGGCTTAAAAAATTGGCCTATGCCATACAGCACAAAAAAAGTGGTTTTTACCACTTGTTCGAGTTTACCGCAACTGGTGAAGTTGTTGCTCCTTACGAGCAAGAGTTCAAGAGAGACGAGCGAATTATGCGGTTTTTGACCGTAAAATTAGACAAGCACGCTATCGAGTGGGCAGAAAAAAGAAGAACTAGGTTAAAAGCTAAAGCGTAAGTATTATGGCAACATTACAACAGCAAGCAAAAGGTAAAAAGGATGGGGAAATCCGTTATTTGACCCCATTGAACATTGAAACGAATACTAAAAAGAAGTACTGTCGTTTCAAGAAGTCAGGTATCAAGTATATCGATTACAAAGATCCAGATTTCTTGATGAAATTGGTAAACGAACAAGGTAAATTGTTACCAAGAAGACTTACAGGAACTTCTTTGAAGTACCAACGCAAAGTGGCTCAAGCGGTAAAAAGAGCACGTCACTTGGCTTTAATGCCATATGTAGGCGATCTACTAAAATAAATTTAAAGCGAGATGGAACTTATATTAAGACAAGACGTAGAGCATTTGGGCTTTAAAGATGATGTTGTGACAGTGAAGAACGGTTATGGTAGAAATTTCCTTATTCCAAGAGGTATGGCAACAATGGCTACACCTTCTGCGAAAAAGGTTCTTGAAGAGAACTTAAGACAAAGAGCTCATAAAGAGAAGAAAGTAGTTGATGCGGCTAATAAAACAGCTGAAGGTTTGGCTAAGCTAGATGTTAAGATACCAGCTAAAGTTGGTGCCGGTGATAAGCTTTTCGGATCTGTGACAGCTTCTGATTTAGTTGATGTATTGGCTAAAGAAGGTCATGAAATCGACAAGAAATTCATTAGCATTAAAGGTGGTGCCATCAAAAGGGCAGGGCCATATACTGCTGACATTCGTTTACATCGTGAAGTGAATGTGCAATTTGATTTTGAAGTTGTCGCCGAGCAGAAATAGTCGGTTAATAATCAATAATAACTTTTGAGAGCTATGCGTGCATAGCTCTTTTTTTTTGAATTAGTTTTACAATAAATTAACTCAAAACCGTTATTATGAAAAAAATTTACCTATTTGCATTTTTGATGCTCGTAGGCCTCGCAACCTCGGCGCAGGTTACCACATCAAACATGTCAGGTACGGTCGTTGACGACCAAGGCCTGCCCTTGCTCGGTGCCAATGCAGTGGCCGTGCATATGCCAACCGGAACCAAGTATGGTTCAATTACCAATGAATACGGACTTTTTAAAATGCTGAACATGAGAGTTGGCGGTCCGTATCAAGTTACTATATCTTATGTTGGCTTTAAAGAACAGGTACTCAATGATATTTACCTTTCTTTAGGTAAAACGTTCACGGTAGATATTGCCTTACAGACCGAAAGTCAAGCTCTTGATGAAGTGGTTGTAATTTCAGATAGGGGTGGCACCTTTGGAAGTGACCGTACGGGAGCGGAGACTAGTGTGGGTAGAAGAGAGCTAACTAAACTACCAACAATATCGAGATCTGCGGAAGATTTCACAAGATTAGAACCAAGTGCCTCAGGTACAACGGGTGGTGGCGGACTATCTTTTGGAGGTCGAAATGATCAATACAATAACTTTTCTTTAGATGGGTCTTTCTTTGGTAATCCATTCGGATTGGATGCTCCTGGGCCTGGTGGTCAAACAAGTTCGCAGCCCATTTCATTGGATGCCATTGACCAGATTCAAGTATCGTTGGCTCCATACGACGTAACACAATCCGGGTTTACAGGTGCAACCGTCAATGCAGTTACAAAAAGTGGAACCAATGAGTTTCACGGTAGTGTCTATGGTTTTTTCAGAAATGAAAGCCTTACGGGCGGTAAGATCAGAGGGGAAGATGTGGTAAAACCAGACCTGAAACAAAATCAATACGGGGTCAGTATTGGTGGGCCTATTGTAAAAAACAAACTTTTTTTCTTTGCTAATTTTGAGAGAGATCAGAGAGATGATTTAGGAACTAATGGTTGGGTACCCAATACAGGTTCAGGTGCCATTAATGAGTCTAGGGTACTGGAAAGTGACCTGATAGCTGTACAGTCTGCTTTAGCCGGTTTAGGGTATGATACTGGTAGATATGAGGGGTTTACATATGGAGCTGAGTCTACTAAAGGTATTTTGAAATTGGATTGGAATATCAATGATGACCACCGCTTAGCCGTAATCTATAACTTTTTAGATTCTTCTAAAGAAAAGCCTGCTCACCCTACGGCAATTGGTGTTCGAGGGCCAAGTGCTCAAATATTACAGTTTGAGAATTCGGGTTATGAAATTAATAACAACCTTCAGTCGTTTCAGCTTGAGCTGAACTCTACATTTGGTGCTAATGCAACAAACAAACTTCAAGTTGGGTATTCACACTTCGATGATTTTAGAACCCCTTTTTCATCTCCAGCGCCGAGTATTATTATTCAAGGGGGAGATTTGAGTAACTATATTGTGGCGGGTCATGAGCCTTTTTCGATTAACAATAAACTAGATCAGAAAGTTTTTCAGGTAACGAACAACTTTAACTATTTCATTGGTAATCATACTTTAACGGCAGGTGTCGCTTTTGAAAAATTTCAATTTGACAACTCTTTTAATCTAGGGGTTTACGGAGGTACTTTTGGTTTTCCTTTGGGAGGTGATTTCGATAGAAATTTTGCTGACGTCGACGAATTTTTGGCCAATGCTCAACCCGGTGGGCTTATCGATAATCTAATTCAGGGTGCTGAAGCAACTTTCGCCAATAACAACCAATCTGCCGATGGTACTCCAGGGGGGTGGGCTCTGGCCGAAACCAATGTAGGTCAATTAGGTCTTTACATTCAAGATGACTGGAATATCAATGAAGAATTTAAAATCACTTATGGTATTCGTTTCGACAAACCACTTTATTTTGACACAGAAGATAAGATAAGAGAAAATATTGAACGTAAGGGAGGGGCTTTTCCTGATGGAACCTATCAACCAGGTATTGAATACTTTGATCCTGAAACAGGAGAATCGACTAATCTTGACTCTACTACCTTGCCGAATAATGATTTTCTTATATCCCCTCGACTCGGCTTCAATTGGGACGTAAAAGGTGAGAACACTACTCAAGTACGTGGCGGTACCGGAATCTTTACAGGTCGATTTCCATTTGTGTGGTTAGGTAATCAAGTGCAGGCAGTAGACTTTTTCTTCTATCAGATTGTTGACCCAGATTTTAAATGGCCACAAGTATGGCGTACCAATATAGGTGCAGACCATAGGTTTGAGAACGGAATTATTTTAACGGCGGATGTATCGTACACTAAAGATATTAATGGTGCACATGTTCAAAACTGGGGCTTAAATAGCCCTTCAGGTACTTTGCAAGGTGTAGATAACAGACCTGTATATCAACCAGGTGATAGGTCATTGAATGAGTTTGGAGGAGCAACCAACGCTTATGTATTTACAAATTCCGATAAAGGAAGAATCTGGAACGCATCTTTAAAAGCCCAAAAGAATTTTGATAATGGTCTTTATGCCAGTGTAGCCTATAACTACTTGAATGCGCAAGATGTGAATTCTATTGAGGCTGAAATTACAGGTGATGCTTTTGATTTCAACCCCAATCTAGGTAATGCCAACCAAGATGTTTTATCGTACTCAAAATATGGCGATACCCATAGGGTAATCGGTGCTGCGGCAAAGCAGTTTAATTATGGCGGAAACAATGAATGGTCTACTACGATTTCGACTTTCTTTGAGTATGCCCAAGGTGGCAGGTTCAATTATACATATGCAGGTAACATCAATAACGATAGTTCGTTTCAAAACAATGACCTACTGTACATTCCTACAGCTGCTGAAGTTTCACAGATGCAGTTTTCTGGTGCTGGTCAAGCAGAAGCTTTCGAGCAGTTTATTCAGCAAGATGATTATATGAGTGACAATAGAGGGCAATACTTTGATAGATATGGTGCGCTAGCACCATGGAGAGGAAAGTGGGATGTCAAATTTTTGCAAGATTACCGGTTCAATGTGTCTGCTGATAAAACACATACAGTTCAATTCAGTATTGACATTCTCAATTTTGGAAACTTGTTAAATAGCGATTGGGGAGTTATTCAGCAACCGAACAGTCTGAATCCATTATCAGTTACGGTAGATGACAACAACGTACCTACTTACACCTTCAATAATCAACTGACTGAGACCTTTGTATACGATTCCAGTTTATTCTCTAGATGGCAAATGCAATTTGGTCTTAGATATATTTTCTAATAACCGATAAAATTCTTAGAAAAGGGCATACGTTTCGTATGCCCTTTTTATTTTTGCAAAATGAAATATTCAAGGCTTACAAAACAGCAACTCGAAGAGTTGCATCCAGAGTTTATCAACTTTTTGGCAACCCAGTCAATTACAGCTGATGAATGGCAAGATATAAAGACTAACAAACCCGAGGTTGCCGAAGATGAAATTGATGTATTCAGCGATTTGGTCTGGGAGGGCGTTCTAAGTAAAGTCTCTTATTTAGAGAACATTTCTGAAAAGCAAATGCACCTTTTCCATTTGACCGATAAAGAAATGAAGTTAGTATCGGTAAAGGTGATGAACCCTGAAATCGATTTAAAGACCGAGATAGGTTTCTCTTGGTTCAAAAAAAATTGGCAATCTGATTTTGTCGAATATCTTACGGCATCAAAAGCATATTCCGAAGATAAAAATCTCGACAAGTTTCAATTGATACAACAAGGGGCGGTCATCACTAAAGGTGAATTGTTCCAATGGTTTGACAAAATCATTAATTAAATCGATATTTGCCCGATTATTTACTTCAGGTACCGGTATTGATCTTCGAATCGATTTAAAGGTATTTCCATTCAACTAACTTTTTCATGGCCCAAAAACCAAGCATACCTAAAGGAACCCGAGATTTTACCCCTTCGGAAGTTACCAAGCGTAATTATATTTTCAATGTAGTAAAAAAGCATTTTGAAACATTTGGTTTTCAACCTATAGAAACTCCATCTTTTGAAAATTCCGAGACCCTTATGGGTAAGTATGGAGATGAAGGTGATCGCTTAATTTTCAAAATTTTAAACTCTGGGGATTATTTGAAAAAGGTAGATGAGGCTACTTACTCTGCTAAAGATTCAGGAAAAATTACGCCTATAATCTCAGAAAAAGCGCTCCGCTACGATTTAACGGTGCCCTTTGCGCGCTATGTAGTCATGCATCAAAATGAAATCGACTTCCCTTTTAAACGCTATCAGATTCAACCCGTATGGCGTGCCGATAGGCCTCAGAAAGGGCGTTTTCGTGAGTTTTACCAGTGTGATGCCGATGTAGTCGGCTCTAACTCTTTACTTCAAGAAATCGAACTGGTACAGTTGTATGATGCCGTTTTTACCGAGTTGAAGTTGGAGGGGGTCACCATTAAAATGAACAACCGCAAGATTCTTTCAGGTATAGCGGAAGTTATCGGGGCTCAAGATCTCTTGATCGATTTTACGGTAGCCTTGGATAAATTGGATAAAATTGGTGAGGATGGAGTCAAAAAAGAGATGGCGGAAAGAGGTCTTACCGCTGAAGCGATTGCTAAGGTAGAGCCATTATTTTCGCTGTCAGGAAGCAATTTAGAACAGCTAGAAGCACTCCAAACTCTATTGGCAGATTCCGAAATAGGCACTAAAGGTGTAGAAGAATTGAAATTTATAGTTGAGAATATTGAAAACTTAGGGCTACAATCGGCCCGATTGGCAATAGATGTTACCTTGGCTCGTGGACTCAACTATTATACAGGCGCTATTTTTGAGGTTGCCGCACCTAGCGGTGTGAAAATGGGATCTATCGGCGGAGGCGGTCGCTATGATGACCTTACCGGAATTTTCGGTTTAAAAGATGTTAGTGGTGTTGGTATTTCATTTGGGCTGGATCGTATTTATTTGGTATTGGAAGAGCTTGAGCTTTTCCCAGAAGCAATTGATAGGTCTTTAGAGGTGCTATGCCTCAATTTTGGAGAACAGGAAGCTTTGGCCGCATTGAAGTTGGTGGGCCAACTTAGAAAGTCTGGTGTAAAGGCCGATATTTACCCTTCGAGTGCCAAAATACAGAAGCAATTTAAATACGCCAATAACCGAAATGTGCCTTATGTAATTTCCATGGGATCTAAAGAGCTTGAAGAAAATCAATTTCTGGTCAAAAATATGGAGAGCGGGGAACAGGCTACCTATTCGCTAGCCAACCCCGAAAAGTTCATCATAACCTTATAATCGTTTTTTAATTTCAGTTGTGACGGTCTTGTAGTATTCCACGTCATGTGGAACGTATTTTTGCGGATTGGCCATTCCCCAGGTCTCTTGCGCAAAAGTTATTAACGGAATCATTTTTAAATCGTGTACCTCGCTTTCCTGTTTTTCCAATTCGCTTATCGGAGAAGTTAGTTCGCATAGATAAACATGATTGAACTCGCGGTCGATTAAAATTTCCGAATGCTGATGAAAAGATTTAAAAACCCCGATTTTTTCGAGGTTCTGTTCTGAAATTTTCAATCCAATTTCTTCTTGTATTTCTCGCACCGCAGAAATCTCGATACGTTCTCCAGCTCCAATATGACCGGCCACTGAAACATCCCAAAGTAGGGGGTGGGTCTCTTTGTTTTTAGCACGTTGCTGAATTAGAATTTGACCACTTTTTGTATAAAACCAAATATGAACCGATTCGTGGTACCATCCATTTTTATGGGCTTCAGACTTCATTGCGGTTTTCCCGGTCTTGTTTCCCGAACCATTTAAAATATCAATTAATTCATCCATAGAATAAAATAAAAAATCCTCCCATGAGTGAGAGGATTTGTAAGTTCTAGTCAAAATAGCTGAAGGTTTCCCCTTCTTTAATGTTTAACAAGGTCTCATAAATCAAACGAATTACATTTTCCACATCATCACGGTGAACTGTTTCAACCGTGGTGTGCATGTACCTGAGAGGCAATGAAATCAATGCCGAAGCTACACCGCCATTACTATAGGCAAAAGCATCTGTATCGGTACCGGTAGCCCTAGAGGCCGCCATACGCTGAAAAGGTATTTTTTTATCTTCTGCAGTTTCAATTATTCGTTCGCGCAATTTATTCTGTACCGCAGGGGCATAAGAAATAACGGGGCCAGAACCAATTTCGGTATGGCCTTGGGTTTTCTTGTCGATCATCGGTGTGGTCGTATCATGGCAGACATCGGTTATGATGGCGACATTCGGCTTGATGGTCTGGGTAATCATCTCAGCACCGCGAAGACCGATTTCTTCTTGTACGGCATTGGTGATATATAGCCCGAACGGCAGTTCTTTCTTGTTTTCATGTAAAAGTCGCGCGACCTCGGCAACCATAAAACCACCAACACGGTTGTCAATTGCCCTGCAGACATATTTATCTTCGTTCAATACTTGAAATTCATCAGGGTAAGTGATTACACAACCTACGTGAACCCCCATTTTTTCAACTTCCTCTTTATCTTTAGCTCCAATATCGATGAAAATATTATCTAATTTTGGTGCTTCTTCCTTCGATTTATCTCGAGTGTGAATGGCCGGCCAGCCGAATATGCCTTTGACCATTCCGTTTTTGGTGTGTATGTTAACCCATTTAGAAGGGGCAATCTGGTGGTCGCTACCTCCGTTGCGAATCACATAGAGCAAGCCGTTATCGGTAATGTAGTTCACATACCAAGAAATTTCATCGGAATGCCCTTCAATGACCACTTTATACTTGGCATCAGGATTTATTACCCCGACCGCAGATCCATAAGTGTCGGTAATAAATGTATCGACGTACGGTTTTAGATATTCCATCCATATTTTCTGACCTTCCCATTCATAACCAGTTGGGGAGGCGTTATTCAAGTATTTTTCAAAAAACTCAAGAGATTTTTTTGTGATAATTTTCTTGTTAGCCATTTAAAATTGATTTAGCTACAAACTTAGCGATATTCACTTTTAATTAATAATAACCCGCCGTAATTATCGTTAATTTTGGCAAGGCTTTTGCATTTAAATCCGCCATGAAAAAAACCGTTAATTTCTTCTTATTCTTTATTTTTTGTGCTTTGGGCTTCTCTCAAGTAGAAGAACAGCCTTTGGATTCGGTTGCTGAAAAGATGATTATAGTCGAAGGTGATTCTATATTCAAAAGTTCGATCGACCTTGATGAAGTCTATCTATTCGGAAAACTCAAGTTTGGCTCGTACAAAGAAAAATTACGTTATTATATTCTCAGAAGAAAGACCATAAAGGTCTACCCATATGCCAAATTGGCTGCGGAACGGTTGGTAGAGCTAAACGATAGTATTGCTACGATAAAGAAGAAAAGGCACCAAAAGAAGTATACAAAAAAGGTACAGAAGTTTATTGAAGAAGAATTTTCGGAAGAACTTAAGAAACTTACCCGAACCGAGGGGCAGATTCTGGTGAAGCTTATTTATAGACAGACGGGTGAGACTGGTTTTGACCTGGTTAAAGAGCTTCGCAGTGGTTGGAGGGCCTTTTGGTACAACACGACGGCCAGTATGTTCAGTATTAGCTTAAAAGAAGAATTTCACCCTGACCAAGTTCATGAAGACTATTTGATAGAGGATATTCTTCAACGAGCTTTTGCATCGTATCGCTTAGAGAGACAAGAATCGGTATTGGATTATGACTACGCTCAACTCAGTAATAAATGGACTCTACAGGGAAAGCGGGATTGATTAGTATTATTTTCCCTTTTTTGAACCGAACAAAGAGTCTAAAATAACTTTAATACTATAGAAGCCCATAGCTATGGCGCCGACTCCTAAAATCAAGCCAAGTACCAAGACCGGCCAATACAGTATGTTTTCTTGATTTTTAAATGCTTGATAAATTACAAAAGGGGCCATAAACATTAAGGCTACGGTATAGGCCAAAAATTTGATTCCCTTTACGAGTAAGTCTTTATCGGTTCTCATCGGTTCTCAATGTACTTTGTTAATACGTTATTCAATAATAATCGATTTGTTAAAGGTTTGGCAAACGGCAAAATATCCTAGGGCAAAATCGTTTCTAGCATCTGTGTTTGCGCCATTCGTAACATTTATAATGTTACCTCTCACCGTAGCTGAAGGAGTTTGAAACGGACCTTGATCACCACCGGCTTGTACAATGGTTTGATTCATATAATTAAAAAAAGTCTCGTCGACCCCAATCAAACTTATTCTGATTTCTCGACCAGCTTGAACGCCCTCATCATAAAAATAAGAGAATTCAAAAGTTTGTCCTTGATAGAACTCATCTTCAGTGACGAGATATTCGTTAAAGTCAAAATCAAAAAGATAAAAGTCATCACGATTTCCATCATCGGTAAAGGCGACTAAAATTTCTGTCTCATCCCCCGAAAAAAGGCTGCCTTCGCCTTGTTCTAACTTGTCAATTGCGACTGCCGGTACGTATGTCGTTACGGCCGAATAAATTTGGTCTTCGTGGTTGATCAATAATTGTAATTCACCACTCGTAAAGAAATCGGTGTTTTTAGTTGCTTCATAAATGCCCGGAAAAGTTTCGTTCAAGACAATGAAATTTTCGTCAGAAGAGTCGGTACCTATATAAGACTCATTTCGTATTACCACCTCACTACCCGAAGCAGCATCGGTCGACTCGAAAAAAGCGTTCGTCAATCCCACTTCTACAGATATATTAGTGGTTGTCATATTTTCATCTACTCGAATCAATCCATCCACAAATAACCTTGGTTCTTCCGATGGCGTGTCAATATCAATAACATCTTCACAGCCTACAAAAAGAACAAATATGATGAAGTATAGAGCGTACTTTTTCATAGTCTTAGAATTTAAAATTATAGGTTACAGCGGGTACAATGCCGAAAATAGAAGTACGAACGGCTTCATTTTCTCGTGTATCTGTATTTCGTCTAAAATTGATAGATGCCGCGTTTCTACGGTTGTAAGCGTTGTAAATACTGAATACCCATTCCCCTTGCCATTTTTTATCTGTATTTTTATTAGGCGTTAGGGTTGCTGAAAGGTCTAAACGGTGATAGGTCGGTAGACGTTCTGAATTTCTCAAACCGTAATAAGGTACCGATAGATTTTGAAAATTAAATTGCCCTACAGGGTAATTGGTGGGCTGCCCTGTCTGAAAAATAAAATTTGAATTGAAAGTCCATTTTGAATTCAATTCGTAACTACCGTATAGAGAGACATCATGGGTTTTGTCGTAAGGTGTATTGTACCATTCGCCAAAATTTATTCCTATTTCATTGGCCGATATTCCGTTGCTGGCCGTTGAAGTTCTACCCGGGGTTCGCTGTTCAGATTTTGATAGGGTATAGGCCAACCACCCTTGAAATCTTCCTTCATTTTTTCTAAGCAATAATTCAAGACCATAAGCTCGCGCTTCACCATTTAAAATTACTGATTCTATGGCATTGTTGGCAATAAGATTGGCCCCATCGATATAGTCGATCCGGTTCTGAATATCCTTATAAAAAATTTCAGTTTCTACTGAATATTCACCGCTGCCGATATTTTTAAAGTAGCCCATAGCGTATTGGTCCAATAGCTGTGGTTTTGTAAATGGTCCGCTAGGTGTCCACACATCCAATGGTGTGGGAGAGCTAGTATTTGATAAAAGATGTAGATACTGGGCCAAACGGGTATAACTAGCTTTAAAAGAGCTTTGGTCGTTTATCGTATAGGCCAAGGAGATTCTTGGCTCAAAATTATTGAAAGTCGATAGGCTAGAACTCTTTTTTATACTGGTTACGTCAATAGGATCAGCCGCTTTATAAATCAACAAATCTGGGTCAAAATCTACAGGGTTGTCGTTTTCATAGACATTTAGCTCACTCTGACCAAGGCGTATGAAATTACTGAACCTTAGCCCGTAATTAAGACTAAGCTTTTCGGTAATATCATGTTCGATGTCAATATAAGCGGCAAATTCATTCGCATATTTTTGGGTCAGGCGTTCTTCGATAATTCCTGAGTTTGAGTTGCTAGGTTCTATTTCGCCGGGGTTAAATCGATAATAAATATCATTAATGCCATAATTGACCTGTAGTTTATCACTAACATAATGTTTTAAATCGTACTTAACGTTGAAGTTCTGTATGCCTGAATTCCAGTTAAAGCCGACAAAATCAAGCTTTAGTCCGTAGTAGTAATCGGAATAGATCAGAGACAAATTGGAGAATAACTTATCGGAAAAAAGATGGTTCCATCTAAAATTGCCGACAGCATTACCATAGGTATTGACAAAGCTTTCACTAATACCGAAGACATCACGGCCAAAATACCCTGACAAGTATATGCTGTTTCTATCGTTGATATTATAGTTGAGCTTGGTATTTAAATCATAAAAGTAAGCCGTATTATCAATATCGAATAGTGGCAAGAAGAGGTGGGCATACGAAGCTCGACCGCCTATTAAAAAAGCGGCTTTATCTTTTTTTATCGGGCCTTCTACCAACAAACGGCTAGCAACGGCACCTATGCCACCGTTAACCTTGAATTCTTTACTATTACCTTCTTTTTGAAAAATATTGAGAACAGATGAAACCCGACCGCCATAGCGAGCAGGTATACCACCTTTGTATAATTTTAAATCTTTTATGGCATCAGGATTAAAAACCGAGAAAAAACCAAAGAGGTGGGAAGAATTGAAAATGGTAGCCTCGTCCAATAAGATAAGATTTTGGTCGACAGCGCCGCCTCGAACATTAAACCCTGAAGCGCCTTCCCCGGCATTCGTAACACCTGGAAGCAGTAAGATAGACTTTATAACATCTGCTTCCCCCAGTATTACGGGAATTTTCTTGATGGTTTCAGCAGACATTGCATTCACACTCATCTGTGGTTTTCGAATATCCATTTTCTCCACATCTTCGGTGACTATAACTTCTTGTAAAAGTTCTGCGGATTCCTCCATTTGAAAGTTCATTTTCATGCTTTCACTAAAAGAAACATCTTGAACGACATCTTGAAACCCTAAATAGCTGACCTGAAGACGGTATTCACCTTCGGGAAGGGTTATGGAGTAAAACCCATATTCGTTCGTAGTGACGCCTGTTTTTAACTCAGGAAAGGCAATGGTAACACCTATCAAGGTCTCGTTACTTGAGGCTTCGGTTACTGTGCCGCTTAAGGTAAAACGCTGTTGTGCAAAGCTAATTTGAGAAATAAATAAAAAGGCAAGAAAAACCTTTAAGAATCGGGCCATTGAGATAATTTTTATAAAAGTAGCTAGAATTGATCAACAGGAAAACACTTAACATTAATTTAAAAAAATAGCCCTCTATTTTATACAACAGAGGGCCATTTATATGTATTATCTAGCTATTTTAGATCGTATCTAATATGGAATTGAGCGTTGAACTTGGCCTCATGGCCTTTGCTACCTTTTCTAAATCGGGTAAATAATAGCCGCCAACATCTTTCGTGCTGCCTTGGCTGTCAATAAGCTCTTGAGCAATCTTGCTTTCATTCTCGCTCAGTTCTTGATAAACCTTAGTAAAAGTCAATTTCAATTCATCATTCTTGTCTTGGGCCGCCAATGCTTCAGCCCAATAAAGTGCCAGGTAAAAATGGCTGCCCCTAGTATCGAGTTCCATTACTTTTCGTGAAGGAGATTTATCGTTGATTAGAAATTTCTCCGTTGCACTATCTAGAGCATCCCCAAGAACTCGTGCTTTTGGGTTATCGTTCTTCTCACCGTAAAAGTCTAAAGAAACACCTAAGGCCAAGAATTCGCCTAAAGAATCCCATCTTAAATGACCTTCTTCCAAAAATTGTTCAACATGTTTCGGAGCAGAACCACCGGCACCGGTCTCGAAAAGACCACCACCGTTCATTAACGGAACAATAGAAAGCATTTTTGCACTGGTACCAACTTCTAGAATAGGGAAGAGATCTGTCAAATAATCGCGTAAAACATTACCGGAAACCGAAATTGTATCCTCGCCTGCTTTCATTCTCTTAAGCGTGTATTCGGTGGCTTTTTTCGGAGACAAAATCTTTATCTCTAAACCTTCGGTATCGTGGTCTTTAAGATATGTATTTACCTTTTTTATTAATTCGGCATCATGCGCGCGATTTTCATCAAGCCAGAAAACGGCCGGCACTTGGGTCGCTTTTGCGCGCGATACGGCTAGTTTTACCCAGTCTTGAATAGGTGCGTCTTTAACTTGGCACATTCTCCAGATATCACCTTCTTCTACTTCATGCTCAATAAGAACTTCATTAGAGTTTAAATCTGTAACTTTTACCGTGCCTGAAGCACCAATTTCAAATGTTTTGTCATGTGAGCCATATTCTTCGGCCTTTTGGGCCATTAAACCAACATTGGGTACAGTACCCATCTTGGTGGGGTCAAAAGCTCCGTTTTCTTTGCAAAACTCAATGGTCGCCGTATAAATATCGGCATAGCTGCTATCGGGTATAATGGCCTTGGTATCTTGAGGTTTGCCTTCTGCATTCCACATCTGACCTGAGTTACGGATCATTGCCGGCATAGAGGCATCGATAATAATGTCACTGGGCACATGTAAATTGGTAATACCCTTATCGGAGTTTACCATGGCCAGATCAGGACCGTTATCGATAGTTTGCTTTATATCGTTTTCAATTTCTTGTTTCTGGTCAGCAGGAAGTTTTTCAAGCTTGGCAAATAAGTTCTCTAAACCGTCATTAGCACTTATTCCTATAGAATCAAAAGTTGTTTGGTGTTTTTTGAATACATCTTCAAAATAGGCTTCAACGGCATGACCAAAGATGATGGGGTCTGAGACCTTCATCATGGTTGCTTTCATATGTAGTGAAAAGAGCACTCCCTTGTCTTTGGCATCTTTTACCTGTTCTTTAAGAAACGAGGTTAAAGCCGCTTTTTTCATTACGGTGGCATCAATGATTTCACCATCCAATAAAGCAACACCTTCCTTCAATACTTTTGAAGAACCGTCTTTTTGAACCAATTCAATTTTAACTTTCGATGCATCGTTGATGGTCAAAGACTTTTCATTGCTTTTAAAGTCGCCTTGATTCATAGTTGAGACATGGGTTTTGCTATCGCTGGACCAAGCTCCCATAGAGTGCGGGTTTTGTTTTGCATAATTCTTGACGGCCCTAGGAGCTCGTCTATCAGAATTACCTTCTCGTAAAACCGGATTTACGGCACTTCCCTTTATCTTGTCATAGCGAGACTTGATTTCTTTTTCTTTATCGCTCACAGGACTGTCTGGATAGTCGGGTAGGGCATAACCCTTGCCCTGCAATTCGGTAATCGCTTCTTTTAACTGTGGAATAGAAGCACTAATATTTGGAAGTTTAATAATATTGGCCTCTGGCATTTTAGCTAGATTGCCCAATTCTTCTAAATCGTTTGAAATTCGTTGGTCTACTTCAAGAAAATCAGGAAAAGTGGCAATAATTCTACCGGCCAATGAAATATCTTTAGTCTCAATGGTAAGGTCAGCAGTTTTAGAAAAAGCCTTTACAATGGGCAAAAATGATTGCGTCGCCAAAGCTGGGGCCTCGTCGGTTTTAGTATAAAAAATCTTCGACATGAATTGATGGAGTTTAATTTAAAGCGGAGCAAATATACAATTTTATGTTTTGTTTAAGCTCAAAACATCAAGACCTTTAAGTATAGGGTTTGAACTGCAATATATGGTATTTTATGTTGGGTTGGAAAGGGATGTTCGAATCTAAAAAGTTTAAACAAAAATTCGCTGATTCGCTGTTCATCGCAATACTAAAAAACAAAATCCATATCATTGTATAAATACATTGATATGGATTTTTAGAAATAGTTGTCAAACTTTCGCACCTATCTTCGTAGGTCGGCAACCATTGATTGCGTTCGCATCACTATTTCCACGTTTGAAAAAACTTCTGTTCTTCAGCATTCCACCAAGCAACAAAAGTATTTTTCTTTTCTATTGTTTCAATAATCTTATACGTTTATATAAGTACAAGCCTTCTATAAACCGTAGATGCATTCACATAAATTTTTCCAAAGGACGACAGCCTAATGGTTTTATGCTCGTCATAATTTTTAATTTGAATTACTTCAAACCAAGAACATAACTAAAACAATAATACAAAGAACGTTAACTTCATAACGGTTTCCATAGCTACCATCGACAGGTTTTTACTTTAACCGTGATACTAATATAGGAAATTAATTATAATAAATGTGATTTTTAACATATTTAAAATCAACTGGTTATGAACATTCGATATTAACAATTGTTTATAACCAAAAATCCCGTATTGAAGTTTATCAATACGGGATTTATATTTTTAGCTAGGTAAGCCTTAAGAACGTACCTCTTTGATACGTGCTTTTTTACCTGTAAGGCCTCTAAAGTAGAAGATACGAGCTCTACGTACTTTACCTTTCTTGTTAACTTCAATTTTTTGTAGTGCCGGCATATTAATGGGGAAGATACGCTCTACACCAACAGTACCTGACATTTTTCGAATGGTAAAAGTTTCAGTTGCTCCAGAACCTCTTCTCTGAATGACTACACCCCTAAAAAACTGAGTACGTGTTTTTTCACCTTCCTTAATTTCGTAGTAAACTGTAATCGTATCACCTGCAGAAAATTCAGGAAATTCTTTTTTTGCAACAAATTCGTCTTGTACGAATTTTAATAATGCTTCCATGGTATATATTTATAGATAATCTTAAAACAACATGCACGATTTTCGTCAGAGGTTGATTTAACAGGATGCAAAATTAGTTTATATTATGTAAACTACAAGTAATTTTTGCTGTTTTTTGGGTTATCATTCCAATAAATCAGGCCTCAGTTTTTCAGTTCTTGCCTGGGCCTGATCTTCACGCCATTTTTCAATTTTAGGAAAGTCCCCCTTTAATAGTACGTCTGGTACTTTCATTCCCTTATAATCGGCAGGTCTTGTATATACCGGCGGGGCCAAAAGATTATCTTGAAAGGTGTCGGTAAGCGCACTGGTTTCATTGTTCAACACCCCTGGTATTAACCTGATAATAGAGTCGCAAAGTACGGCGGCACCAAGCTCACCACCAGATAATACGTAATCACCTATTGAAACCTCTTTGGTGATGAAACGGTCACGTACCCTTTGGTCGACTCCCTTATAATGTCCGCATAGTACTATTACATTTTTCAGTAGCGATAGGCTATTGGCCATTCTTTGATCAAGCGTTTTGCCATCGGGTGTCATGTAAATTATTTCATCATAATTACGCTCACTTTTCAAGGCCGATATACATTTGTCGATGGGTTCTATCATAAGTACCATACCTGCACCACCGCCATATTGGTAGTCATCTACTTGGTTGTAAGATTTATCGGTATAGTCTCTAAGGTTATGCATATGAACCTCGACAAGCCCCTTGTCTATAGCCCTCTTTAAGATAGAGGCATTAAACGGACTTTCTAACAACTCAGGCAAGACAGTTATGATGTCAATTCGCATGGCAGTATACTTTTGTTTAAGAAGCTAAACTGACTTCCAAAAGTAGTGAAAGTAGTCCGAATCTTTTTCCCAACCTAGTTTTTCATAAAGGCTTTGGGCAGGGTTGTCTTTTGCTGTCTCTAGAGCTAAGCCCTTAAAGCCGTTTTTATGGCAAAGTTCTTTGGCTTTCTCTAAAAGTGCTTTTCCGATACCCCTCTTTCTGTGATTTTCACTTACATATAAATCGTTCAGTATATATGATGATTGCATCGAAACCGAAGAAAATGTGGTATATAACTGAACAAAGCCTACTGCTTTTTTTTCGATGTAGGCCATTAGTATAATAGATTCATCGTTCAAGAAACGATTGGTAATAAATTCTAAGGCTGCTTCTTCATTTGACTTTTGACCATAGAAAACACGGTAAGAATCGAAAAGTGTAACAACATCCGTGAGATGTTCCCTTTCTGCCCTGATAATATCTAACATTCGTTGGTGTAGTGTAAATAGCAAAAAAGCTCCTTTGAGGAGCTTTTTCTTACTTTTGCTTCTTATATCTATTTATCTCGTCTTGTAGTTGCCTACTTATTTTCTGCTCTCTTTCTAGTGCACGACGTCTGTGGTCTTCGTATTCTGTCTCTAACTCCGAAAGATTGGTTTTGGCCTCTTGTGTGAGAATGTTGCTGTTTCTAAACTTGTAAATAAAGAAAAGTAAAAAGGCCAAAAGACATCCGATTACCGTCCATAAAATTCCATTATACGTACTTTTTGAAACCATAATGCCCAAAAATGACATACTATCTTTTTCTTCGGTTACCGAAACAAGGTTATTAGTGGTTTCCTCTAGTTTTTTGTTCAAAGAAGAGATGGTAGACTCATGGCCCGATATAGTGGCCTTCAATTCTGACGCTCTTATATTGTAAGCACTAAGCGTATCCAATACATTCTGTCTGAGTTTGTCAAGGGATATAGTGCGAACTACCTCATATCTCTTTCCGTCAGCACGATAATTACCAGATTTTTTATAGATAAAATCAAATTGACTGGTAATAGGTCCTTCGTCCAATGACAGTTCTTCTTCCTCTTCTTGGGCAAATTGTAGGTTGAAAGTAAATAAGGCCGTTAAAAGTAACAGTAGTTTAATACCTTTCATATTTTCAAGTAATTCTTTGGAGTTAATCAATTAGAGGGAGCTAAAGTAATTGAATATTATCAATTAAGAAAAATTTTTGCTGATTAGCTGCTTTTCAAAGCGCTACTTCAATCATATTATTTATTTAGATACGGTGAAAACGAGGTATCTAGATTTTATAATTTAAAAAAAAACGAAACAATTACTATTTAGAGAATTACCAGGTTTCGATGAAAAAAAATGCCCCAGAACAGGGCATTTTTCTATTTATTGAAATATAAGTCTTTCACGTTCTCCCTTATCATTGATCATGGTGATAATCGTTCTGCCTCTTCTAGATATTTGACCGAATAAAACTTTGGCCTCTTCAATATCATTGATTTCCTCATCACCTAAAGAAAGAAGCACTTTTCCGTCAAGGCCATAGCCTCGGTACATTTCTGGTACACCTACAATCTTGACCCCTTTCTTGGTTCTGAATTTTTTCATATCTTCCTTAGACAGGTTTTTAATATCCAAGCCCATATGAGGTACGGTAATCACTTGACGCTTTTTTAGTACGACAGGTACGGTAAAAGTTTCGTCGTTTCTATTTACTGTCACCTGTACCGTATCTTCCGGCCTTTTTGACGACAGGTATCCGGTTAGGTCAGCATGCCTTCTGATTTTTATATCATCAATTTCTTTGATAATATCTCCCTCTCTTAAATCAGCCTCTTCTGCACCGGTATCTTCTTCAATGCCTGAAATGTAGACCCCTTCAATCTCATTGATACCTTTTTGAACGGCATAAGGGGTATTGGCCATAGCGATATCTATTCCTAAAATTCCTTTTTGAACGTTACCATACTCCAATATATCATCGACCACCTTTTTTGCGATATTACTGGGCACTGCAAAAGAATAGCCTACATAAGAGCCGGTTTGAGAGGTAATGGCGGTATTGATGCCGATTAAATCTCCGTTGGTGTTTACCAACGCACCGCCGCTATTACCAGGGTTTACGGCGGCATCCGTTTGAATAAAAGACTGGTCGACCTTACCTAGATTTCTAGCTTTGGCACTGACAATACCGGCCGTGACCGTTGAAGTTAAGCTGAACGGATTGCCGACAGCAAGTACCCATTCGCCTATCTTTGTGTTATCGGAGTCACCAAAAGCTAAGTAAGGTAGTTTTCTATCCGCATTAATTTTTATTAAGGCAATATCTGAATTGGGATCGGCACCAACAAGCTCTGCATCATAAACCTTATTATTGTTGAGCATTACCTGAAGATGGCTTGCATTGTCGATCACATGGTTATTGGTCACAATATAGCCATCTTGTGAAATAATGACTCCCGACCCGGTACCCACTTGTGGTTTAGCACTGCTACCGTGCCCATAAAAGAAGTCTAAGTAGCTGCCACGATTACGATTGATGGTAACATTTTTTACGTGAACAACCGCATTCACGGTCATTTCTGCCGCTACAGTAAAATCTACTTCATTAATACCTGCGCCTTTAGCAGATGCAGGGGTGTAACTTGTATTGAACACAGATTGGCCATCATTTTCTGAGACTATGGTGTAATTCGGTTTTTCGAAGAATATTTTATATGCCCCTAAGGTTAATGCTCCCGCCAGAAGGGCCGTACAAAAAGTGCCTGCGATTCGTTTCATAGTGTACTTAAAAAATTGGTTTGATTTAATATGTTAAAATTAGTCCATTTGAGACTCTGATCAAACGTCTTTAACGTGTTTTTAACTGCTAAAATAATCTTAATCAGAACCTTGTCAGATTAGTATTTCAAGATTTTTACTCAATTAAGGGATAGGTTTAAAATCTTATATTTGTCGCTCGATAATATAATTATGGGGCTTTCATTTTATAAATACCAAGGTACAGGAAACGATTTTGTGATGATCGATAATCGGTTGCTACATTTTCCAAAAGAAGACGTTGATTTAGTAGCTCGCCTGTGTGACCGTAAATTTGGTATAGGTGCAGACGGCCTTATTCTTCTTGAAAACGACGAGTCTGTAGATTTTCGAATGGTTTATTACAATGCAGATGGTAACGAGGGTAGCCTTTGTGGGAATGGAGGCCGGTGTACGGTGGCATTTGCCCAATATTTGGGCATTATTGAAAATAACACCACTTTTAATGCCGTTGATGGTTTGCACAAGGCATCTATTGATACAGGTGTTATTAGTCTTCAAATGCAGGATCTTACTGAGATAAAAGACAAACCGAATTACACATTTTTAGATACAGGTTCGCCACATCATGTGCAAATGGTAAAGAATATTAAGAATTTTGATGTTTATAATGAGGGGCGAAAAATGCGCTATGGCCTTTACGGACAAAAGGGGAGCAACATCAATTTCGTTGAAGCTATAGAAGATGATTATTTTGCGGTCAGAACCTACGAAAGAGGAGTTGAAGATGAAACTTTATCATGTGGTACTGGGGTAACCGCGGTTGCTTTAGCGATGCATAATCAAGGAAAAACTAAATCTGAAAAGGTTAAAATTAAAGTTCAGGGTGGAGAATTAGCAGTTCAGTTCGAGAAAAACAACGGAGTCTACCAGAATATATATTTAATAGGGCCTGCCAAACAAGTTTTCAAAGGAGAACTCGAATGTTGAGCTTGCAGGGCGAAAATATAAAGTTAAGAGCTTTGGAACCCGATGATCTTGAGTTTTTATATAAACTTGAGAATATTACTGAAGTCTGGGAAATTAGTGGTACTACTGCTCCATATTCAAAACATGTTCTGAAGCAATATCTAGATAATGCCCACAGAGATATTTATGAAGTGAAGCAATTAAGGTTGTGTATTTGTGATACTACGGATAAATGCCTTGGCCTAATCGATTTATTCGATTTTGACCCTCAAAACCGTAGAGCGGGGGTGGGCATCATTGTTTTAGATGAAGAGCAGCGAAATAAAGGGGTAGGGGCCGAGTCTTTAAAATTGTTGCAAGACTATGTTTTTAAAATATTGCAGCTAAGGCAGCTTTACGCCAATGTGTTGGAAGAAAACACTAGAAGTATTCACCTATTCAAAAAATTGGGTTTCATTGAAGCGGGGGTGAAGAAAGATTGGATACTATCAGACGGAAAGTTTAAGAACGAAATTTTGTTTCAAAAGATTTATAAATAATGTATATCAAACGTATTTTACTGTTCATCGTTTTATCGGGTCTAGTCGTTGGCGGTATTTTTTCTTATATAGTTTACAACGCCGTGTTCTCACCGAATACCTCCTTTAATAATGAAGAGGCATTTGTTTTTATTCCTTCGGATGCTGATTTTGTTGAAGTCAAAAAACAGGTTGAACCGTTGCTTGAGAATGTTGAAACATTTGAGCAAATCGCAAAGCGAAAAGGGTATGTCTCCAACGTAAAGGCCGGAAAGTACGCTATAAAAAAGGGAATGAACAATAATGAAATCATTAATTCGCTCAGGGCCAATAATATACCTGTAAACGTTTCCTTCAACAACCAAGAGACAATTGCCGATTTAGCCGGAAGAATCGCCGCGCAAATTGAACCGGATAGTGTTTCTTTGCTAGCGGCATTTAATGATGTAAGTTTTATTAAGGATAAAGGTTTTACGGAAGAAACCAAGCTAGCGATGTACATTCCGAATAGTTACGAATTCTTTTGGAATACCGATAGTGAAGAATTTCGTGATCGAATGGCCAAGGAGTATTCTCGTTTTTGGAATGATGAACGGCTAAAAAAAGCAGAGGCTCAAGGTTTGAATCCTGAAGAAGTCGTAACGCTTGCTTCATTAGTTCATAAAGAAACTGCCAAAGTCGATGAAAGACCTAAGGTCGCAGGGCTGTATTTGAATAGATTGAAAAGAGGTATGCTCTTACAAGCAGATCCTACGGTTATTTACGCATTGAAGAAAAATTCAAACGATTTCAATTTGGTGATCAAAAGGGTGCTGTATAAAGATTTAGAACTTGATTCCCCTTACAATACCTATAAGTATGCGGGTCTGCCCCCAGGGCCGATAGCTATGCCCGATATATCGGCAATAGATGCGGTGCTCAACCCTGAAAAGCATGATTATCTTTATTTCGTAGCTAATGTCGAAAATTTCGGTTATCACAAATTTGCCAAGACGTTGGCGCAGCATAACAGAAATAAAGTACAGTACATCCAATGGATAAATGCCCAGAAAATTAACCGATAGGTAGTTTATCCAAACTTTAAGACTTCTTAACTGAATCAGGGGCGTTTTAACAAATCTTTTTAAAAGTCACCTTAAAACGAACGTATCTTTGCCCCTTGTGAAATCTATGCAGGTGTTTTTTACGTAAGTCATAGGAAATACAAATTATGAGAAAGTGGCTAATATGTTTGAGCCCCCTTATCATTACCGGCGTTTTATTGAGTTTTGCATTTAAGCCAATTGAGGTCAAAGTACCTAAAACTCTTAAAGTCGACAAACCTACTTTGGTTTTGTTTCCCAAAAACAAAACCGTTTCGAAAACCATTTTAATGGCTCCGCCTTTTTTAGGAAGCTCTTATATTGGTTTCAAAGAAGCCTTGGCATTCAAAGAGTCTCAGGGCAATTATTTTACGACCAATACCTTAGGGTATTTGGGCAAGTATCAGTTTGGTATTGGTACCTTGCAGTTAATGGGTGTGTATAATGCTACCCGTTTTCTGAACGATCCAATTTTGCAAGAAAGGGTATTTCATACCAACATTGCACGTAACAAATGGATTCTCAGAAGAGACATTCCGCGTTTTGCGGGTAAGGAAATAAACGGTACCGTTATTACCGAATCGGGTATTTTGGCTGCTGCGCATTTGGCCGGTGCCGGAAATGTTAAAAAGTATTTGCGCTCTTGGGGTGCAATCGATGTGGCTGATAGCTACGGTACAAGCATCGCTATTTACATGCATAAATTTTCAGGATACGACGTTTCGCATGTTTTGCCCAAAAGAAACCCCAAAATTAAAGCGATTTCAAGTTAAGATATTATGTATATATGAAAATGGACAGGCCCTAGCACTACGCTGGGGCTTGTTTTTTGCAGTAATTTGACTGCTATGCCTGAATAATAAAAATAGCAGGTCTTTTATGTAGCGATTCCACTTTGGTGTGTTTCCAGTCCGCTATGGTTTTGGTGAGAATATATTCTGAGGGAAGAGTAACATCGCAAGCCACACAAAGTCGGGTATTAGGGCTTAATGTTTTGATGAGTTCGGTAAAAAGCTTGTCGTTTCTATATGGGGTTTCAATAAATATTTGAGATTGCTTATAGTCGCGTGATAACTTCTCTAATCTCTTGATAGCTCCTTTGCGTTCCGGCCCGTCAATTGGCAGGTATCCGTTAAAAGCAAAACTCTGGCCGTTCATGCCACTGGCCATGAGTGCCAGTACAATAGATGAAGGACCTACAAGCGGTACAACTCGAATATTCTCATTATGCGCAATCTTCACAACATCTGCACCGGGGTCTGCGATACCGGGGCAGCCCGCTTCCGACAATACGGCTACATTCTTGCCTTGAAAGCAAGGTTGTAGCATATCTGGTAATTCTTCTACCTCTGTATATTTGTTCAATATAGAAATGTTGAGACTGGGCTGTGATTTTCTAGGGCTTATTTTTTTTATAAAATGACGAGCAGATTTTTCATTCTCTACAATGTAATAATCTATTTGCTCTATGGCTTGCTTTATTGAAATGGGTAGAACCTCAAGGGGTTCGTTATCGCCGAGAGTAGTGGGTATCAGATATAACTTTCCGGTTTGGGTATTACTATAATCCATAATTTTAAGTAGTGGCTATTTAAAGCTTTTTTGCAATGGCATCGCAAGCGGTATCGATAAGTTGAAATACTTTTTCAAAACCATCGTCATCCCAGTAAGGGTCGGGAACTTCTTTGGTAGAAAGTTCTACCTCTTCGAGAAGTAGTTTGACCTTATCCCTTTCAGTGGGTGAACCGGCCAAAGCTATAATATTGGCGTAGTTGCTACAGTCCATAGCATAAATTACATCAAAATTTTCAAAGTCGGTGCTGCTAAATTGCCTGCACCGTTGTTTTTCGATGTCTAACCCATGATTTCGTGCAACTGCAACAGACCTTGGGTCGGGCGGGTTACCAATGTGATATCCTCCAGTTCCTGCCGAATCTACATATACAGTGTCGGGGTCTACTTTGCTCTTAAGAATACCTTCGGCTAACGGTGACCTGCAAATATTACCAAGGCATACCATTAAAACGTTGGTCTTCATATTAAATTAAGTAAATTTTTTGGTAAGATCTTCGATATATTTTCTGAACTGCTTATCGGTTTCAGCGAGGTTGTCTACCGTTTTGCAGGCATGCAATACTGTGGCATGGTCTCTTTTACCTATTTGTGAACCAATACTTGCTAATGAAGCTTTGGTAAATTTTTTAGCAAAAAACATGGCCAGTTGTCTTGCCTGTACGATGTGCCTTTTTCGGGTCTTCGATTGTAGCGTAGCAACATCCATTTCAAAATAATCAGACACTACTTTCTGAATGTAATCGATAGAAACTTCCCGTTTAGTATTTTTTACGAATTTTTCCACGACCTGTTGGGCAAGCTCGATGGTAACCTCCTTTTTGTTAAAAGAAGACTGTGCGATCAGCGAAATAATAGCGCCTTCTAACTCGCGTATATTCGTTTTAATATGCTTTGCCACATAATCGATGATATCATCGGGCATCTCGACCCCATCACGGTATAGTTTGTTTTTAACAATGGAAACGCGTGTCTCATAATCCGGACTTTGAAGTTCGGCAGAGAGCCCCCATTTGAACCTAGACAATAAACGTTGCTCAATGTCTTGCATGTCTACCGGAGCTTTGTCAGAGGTCAATATTACTTGTTTGCCATTCTGGTGCAAGTGGTTGAAAATATGAAAGAAAACATCTTGCGTTCCTGACTTGCCCGATAAAAATTGAACGTCATCTATAATCAGCACGTCTATCAGTTGATAGAAGTGTATAAAATCGTTTCTCGTATTCTTTTTAACGGATTCGATATACTGCTGTGTGAATTTTTCGGCAGAAATATAAAGCACCGTACGTTCTGGGTATTTGTCTTTGATTTCAACACCAATAGCATGGGCCAAATGTGTTTTACCTAAACCAACGCCGCCAAAAACCAAAAGTGGGTTGAAAGAGGTGCCGCCCGGCTTATTGGCTACTGCCATGCCCGCAGAACGTGCCAATCGATTGCTATCACCTTCTAAAAAATTATCGAAATTGTAATTCGGGTTTAACTGAGATTCAATTTTGATATTTCTGATCCCTGGAATTACAAACGGATTCTTTAGTTCAGGATTTTTAGATTTAATAGGCACATCCATTTCTTGAGGCCCCATGTTGCCCCGATTAGAACTGGGTATTTTTTCAGTAAATGGTTCTTTGTTTCCGTAAGTGTTTTCCA
Source organism: Flavobacteriaceae bacterium MAR_2009_75 (assembly GCA_002813285.1). Classification (NCBI taxonomy): domain Bacteria; kingdom Pseudomonadati; phylum Bacteroidota; class Flavobacteriia; order Flavobacteriales; family Flavobacteriaceae; species Flavobacteriaceae bacterium MAR_2009_75. Next base: position 271,062 of record PHTZ01000001.1, on the reverse strand, counting down.
TACGGATAATGTAGACCAATTTTGCAGTTTCACCCAACTCTTTTGTAAGGGCAACCTTAAGCAATTTGACATAGTGTTCTTCTAGCCACTCGTAAAAAAATTTGCTCGGTACTTGAATGCTCAGCGCATTCTCTGAAAGCTTAATTGGTTTTATTGGTTCGAACCAAGTCTTGAATGCCTGCGGTTGGATATTATCTTTTATAAAAGCCAGACAATTTTTCCATACGGAATTAGCAGTAACACCCATTTTAAAGTTTATCTTATTTTGTCGGTTAGTGATTTCGTAAGTTGGACGAAAGTATGAGGGAAAACGTACTTTCTTAGTGGGGCAAATATGTGAACAAAAAAGCTAAAAAAAAAATCAAAGGTCTATTGAATTTACCCTTTTTTTTTCGCATGTTCATTGCCTGAATCGAAATCTTTTAAATATATAGTTTTTACCCGAAGATAAATGAACTTTAACAAAATTTCTTTCCGTGTGAGATATGGCGAAACTGATCAAATGGGAGTGGTATATCACGGCAGCTATGCGCAATACCTAGAGATTGGACGGGTAGAGTGGTTAAGAGAGTTGGGTATTTCTTACAAAACTATGGAGAAAAACGGTATTATGTTACCAGTAATTTCTTTGTCTCTTAAATTTAAGAAATCGGCTGTTTACGATGACCTGATTACGGTAGAGACCAGACTTGTGAGAACGCCCTTGGTCAAAATCGAATTCGATTACATAATTTTTAATGAAAAAAAAGAAATACTAGTCGAGGCCAACACGGTCTTAGCTTTTTTGGACACGACTACCAAGCGTCCTGTAAAATGTCCTGATTACATTTTGCAGAAGTTATTGGATTGAAGATTTTTTTAATCTTTTTTTCTTATTGCAACTCCCTGAATTGATTTGAAAATTTTTTCCATTTCATGTGCATCTTTCTCCCTAACCAAAATATTGATTTCGCATTCCATCTCCATTTTTTGAGAAACAATTCGCAACTCTTTTTGCTTAATGGTTCGCATCACGATATCCATCTGAGGATAAGTAAAATGTAACTGAAAAGATTTTTTGATGGTTCGAGTGACTATTTTAGAATTTTCTAACGCCAATTGGGCGGCTGACCGATAAGCAGAGATTAAACCACCAACACCAAGTTTTGTGCCGCCAAATATTCGAACAACGGCAACTAGAACATTAGTAACCCCGAAAGATTGCAGTTGACCATAAATCGGCATTCCTGCTGAATTATTGGGCTCTCCATCATCATTGGCTCGATATAATACCGGCGATTTTATACCTATTTGCCATGCGTAGCACACGTGGTTTGCTGATGGATGCTTCTTTTTCAAGGTTTCGATATGGTCTTTTACTTCACTTTCTTTCGTAATTGGGTAGGCATACCCGTAAAATTTGCTCTTTTTGTCTTTATAAAGAATCTCTTCAGAAGGAGCGGCAATAGTTTTATATCTGTCGTCAACTTCATCCATCAAAAAAATGCTACCAATATAATACTTATTACGGCCAAGGCTATACCCAGCCAATTTTTACCACTGATTTTTTCTTTGAAGAGAATAATTCCCAACAATGTGGTGAGCATAACGATGGCCACATTGTTTATGGTGAATATCGAAGCACTATTTAGCGTGTCATTTTGCAATGCTTTTAATAAAAAGAATATCGAAAAATAGTTGGGCACTCCCAAAGCGATACCACCTAAGATGTTTTTTAAATTAAATTTCACTGGTTTTTTATAGGCATTAATACTGATGAAAACTATGCCTGTCGCTGCCGCAATTGCAAAAACAGTTGCTGAAAAAAGGGGGTATTCATTTTCTTGAATATAGGCCTCTTGAATATATTTAATACTGGTATCGATTATACCTGAACCCAGAAATACTCCGAGTGGTAATAAAAACGTAGATCTCTTTATAATTAAAGAATCTCCTTTAATTGAGGCGAAATAAACTGCGCCCAGTGCCAGTACTATACCAAAAACTTTTATTGGGCCAAGTACTTCATTATACATAAATACACCAAAAAGCACAGGTATGGCCAAAGACATTTTGGTGGCGACCGAAGCAACGCTAACACCTACACGCTGGGCAGTGGCGGCCATTAGATTAAATACGACAATGAACAGAACCCCCAATAACAATGTTCCCAAGAACCAAGGCTCTCTAGGTATTTTGGTCAGGGCTATGTCTCCGTTATAGAAAATCAGTCCAACGGAGCATGCTACAAAATAGTTGGCGATAATGGCATAAAACGTTTGAACTTTGAATCGATTAAACAATTTGAACACCACAAAGATTAGACTTGCAGCAAGTACACTCAGACAGAGATACACCATTTAAAATTTAGATTTTAATTGGGTGATATCTTCTTTGCCCACTTGAAGATTCCAGCAATTGATACCTAACTTGTTAGCTGCATCTGTATTTTCTTTAGTATCGTCAACGAAGAATGTTTCTTCAGCTATTAAATTATTTTGATCGAGTACGAACTTATAAATTTCGGTATTCGGTTTACGTAAATTTATTTCGTGGGAAAGGTAGAACTGTTCAAATGCATTTTTGAACCTCAAGTATTTATCGGCACCCAATTTATTTTCTACATGTTCGATGTGCAAGGCATTGGTATTGCTCAAGAGAAACATGCGATATTCTTTGTCGCTTGCCAGTTCTTCGATAAAACGTAATCTAGTATCGGGAAAGTCTAATAGCATTCCATTCCAAACATCGGTGATTTCAGCAGAAGATGCTGCGGGGTAGACTACCGATAGTCTAGAAATAAACTCTTCAGAAGAGATTTCGCCGACCTCATACTGGTTGTTCAGTTCAATCAACTCAGGTGTGAGATTTGGCGTTCCACCGAACTTAAGCATTTCCCTAAAGACAATTTGCTTGTCTAGATTGATGAAAACGTCGCCAAAGTCGAAGATGATATTTTTAATCATTGTGGAATATATTTAAGATATCGGTTTCTATTTTTTGTGTGCCTGTGATTCGACCTGAAAATTTCGGTGCTTCTACTCCCTCGGAAAATGTCGTTTGCCCAGTGAATACTCTAGCTTCATCCCAAAGGTTGGCGTCTATAAAACTTTGTAGGGTTTTTGCCCCTCCCTCGATAAATATGCTGTTTATATTTTCGTTGTATAGCGCTTCGGTTAATTGGGTTGCTATTTCATGTGAGAAATCGATATAAATATGGCTGATGGAGTCTCTTTCTTGTTTTTTGTCTTTTAGTTCTTGGTCGGTAATGATTATTGTAGGTATGCTTCCATCTAGAACATTTGTATTACTGTCTATTTTCAGTTCTCTATCTAATACAACGCGAATAGGGTTGGTGCCTGACCATTGCCTTACGTCTAACTTAGGGTTGTCTTCAATAACGGTATTGGTCCCAATGAGAATAGCTTGTTCTTCGCTTCGCCATTGGTGTACCAATTGTCTAGAATGTGCATTGGTTATCCAATACGGTTCGGGCCTTTCTGATCGTAATTTCTTACTAGGTGCTATATAACCGTTGGTAGTCTGGGCCCATTTTAAAATGATGTATGGCCTTTTTTTTTCTTGAAAAGACAAAAAACGTTTATGATGTTCACGACATTCTTTTTCTAGAAAACCATATTCGACCGATACCCCTGCCGCTTTCAGCTTAGCTATACCTTTGCCGGCAACCTTATCATGAGGATCAACAAGTCCTATGATAACTTGCGGAATTTCGTTGGCAACAATCAAATCGGCACAGGGTGGTGTTTTGCCAAAATGGGAACAGGGCTCAAGGCTCACGTATAGTGTGGCTTCTTTCAGAAGCGATTTGTCTTCTACCGAGTTTATCGCATTCACCTCGGCATGCGCCCCCCCGTAAGGGCTAGTAAAACCTTCACCGATGATTTTAGAATCATGCACGATTACACAGCCGACCATGGGGTTCGGTGCCGTTGTTCCTAATCCATTTTTAGCAATTTGCAAACAGCGCAACATGTAATTTCTGTGTATCTTCACGCCGTAAAAATAGGATAATATTCCTAGTGAACCAGTCTTTGAATTTTCAATCGTTCGCCCTATAATGCAACTAAAAGAAATCAGGAATATATTTCATAAAGAACTTAATGGTCTGTATGCTCTTGAAGAGATAAATAGTTTTTTCTACCTTTTAATCGAGCATCATCTTGGGCTGGAGCGCTTTATACTTGCACTGAAACCTGATATCACGATTACCAAAACCGAAGAACAACCCTTATTCGAGGCTTTGTCGGAATTGAAAAAATTCAAGCCGATTCAATATATCATAGGGGAGACCAGTTTTATGGAGCTTGATTTCGCTGTTAACCCCGATGTTTTGATACCAAGACCGGAGACGGAAGAATTAGTTCGGTGGATTATTGAAGACATTAAAGCTTTCTCAGGTAGCAAAACCGTTGGGAAAATTAAAATTCTCGATATTGGAACAGGAAGTGGTTGTATCGCCATCGCATTGGCTAAAAATTTGCCGCAAGCAGAAGTGTATGCCCTAGACGTTTCGGAATCGGCTTTAGTAATGGCCCGTACTAATGCGATTAAGAATAAGGTCTCGATTCAATTTTCGCATTTGAGTATTTTGAATCGCCCGGAACTGAATAATAAGTTCGATATTATAGTTTCGAATCCTCCCTATGTGCGTGAACAAGAGAAAGAAAAAATGAATTTGAATGTTTTGGAGAATGAACCTGGTTTGGCCCTTTTTGTTAAGGATAATGATCCTTTGATATTTTATAAGGAAATCGCCTTGTTTGCGAAAAAGCATTTGAATCAATTAGGAGCCTTATATTTAGAAATCAATCAATATTTAGCAAAAGAGACCGAACAACTTCTAAAAGAACATAATTTTTCAGAAATTGAACTGCGAAAAGATATGTTCGATAATGACAGAATGATAAAGGCTGTTATTTGAGATACGTACTTCTGAAAAATTCAATTATTACATCTGAACGGAATATACATTGATTTAAATGACCGAAAAAGAGCAGATAGACAAGCTAAGAAGTGAACTCAGGGCACATAACCATAACTATTATGTTTTGGACGAGCCCGTGATTTCTGATTTTGAGTTTGATGAAAAACTAAAGAAATTACAGGTTCTAGAAGCTAAGAATCCTGAATTTTACGACCCTTCATCACCAACATTGAGGGTTGGTGGCGCTGTTACCAAAAACTTCGAAACGGTGGTTCATAATGAGCGTATGTATTCGCTCGACAATTCTTATTCTAAAGAAGATTTAGAAGATTGGGAGAAACGTATTCAGCGAATTCTAGGTGATGATAATGTAGAGTTTACCTGTGAACTCAAGTATGATGGGGCTTCGATAAGTTTAACCTATGAAGAGGGCAGGCTCGTTAGAGCCGTTACCCGTGGTGATGGTTTTCAGGGTGATAATGTTACTACCAATGTAAAAACCATAAAATCGGTGCCACTTAAATTGAAGGGTAATTTTCCGGCCAAGTTCGATATTCGAGGCGAAATCGTGCTTCCCTTCGAGGGGTTTGCGCAAATGAATGCCGAAAGACTCGAAAATGGCGAAGAGCCCTATATGAATCCCCGAAATACGGCTTCTGGAAGTTTAAAATTGCAAGACAGTTCTTTGGTGGCAAAGCGACCTTTAGATTGTCTGCTTTATGGAATAGTGGGTCAAAATACGGGTATAGCCACACAATGGCAAATGCTGGAGAAAGCTCGAGATTGGGGTTTTAAAGTACCATCAGTGGCAAAACTCTGCAAATCGACCGATGAAGTTCTGGCATTTATCAATCATTGGGATGTAAACCGGCATAATCTGCCCTACGAAACCGATGGGGTGGTGGTAAAAGTAAACAGTCTGCAACAGCAAGATGAATTGGGTTTTACCTCAAAATCGCCTCGCTGGGCCATGGCCTATAAATTCAAGGCCGAACAAGTTTCGACCTTGCTGAACGAGATAAAATACCAAGTTGGGCGAACAGGTTCGATAACACCAGTGGCCAATTTAGAGCCGGTTTTATTGGCCGGTACCACGGTAAAACGTGCTTCGCTGCACAATGCCGACCAAATTGCAAAATTTGATATTCGAGAGGGAGATACGGTTTTTGTTGAAAAAGGTGGTGAAATCATTCCTAAGATTGTCGGAGTCGATTTTACTCAAAGGCCAAAAGAATCAGAACCCACGCAATATATTGAGAATTGCCCTGAATGTGGTACCGAGCTGGCACGAACAGAGGGTGATGCCAAGCACTATTGTATAAATTATTATGGATGCCCACCCCAGATAACAGGTCGTATTCAACATTTTATTTCTAGAAAGGCCATGGATATCGAAGGCCTTGGTAGCGAAACAGTAGAAATGTTGTATCAAGAGGGGTTGATAACAAATTATGCAGACTTGTACACTCTTACCAAAGAGCAAGTATTACCTCTGGAGCGCATGGCGGAGAAATCTGCGGAAAACCTTGTAAATGGTGTACGGGCTTCCGTTTCTATTCCGTTTGAGCGGGTCTTGTTTGCTTTGGGGATACGTTTTGTGGGTGAAACGGTAGCTAAAAAATTAGCTAAAGCATACAAAAATATTGATGCATTGATGGTGGCTAATGAGGAAGATTTGGTGGCTATTAATGAAATAGGTCAAAGAATAGCAAGCTCTGTGGTTGAATTTTTCGACAATGAGACCAATAGGGATACAGTTTCGCGCCTAAAAAGTTACGGAGTTCAGTTCAGTCTTTCTGAAGAACAATTGGAAAATCAAACGGATAAGCTTAAGGGGTTGACTTTGGTGGTTTCTGGTGTTTTTGAAAGTATTAGTCGAACGGAATTGAAGAAACTAATCGAAAATAATGGTGGAAAAGTAGGGTCAAGCATTTCATCAAAAACCTCATATTTGGTGGCAGGTGATAAAATGGGGCCTAGTAAGAGAACCAAGGCCGAGTCGCTATCGGTGCCTATTCTTACCGAAGAAGAGTTTTTGAAAATGGTATAATCTATAAAGATGACAATAAAAAAAGTCGAGCTCTGTGCTCGACTTTTTTTATTACTTGGGTTTGTTCTCCATTTTATAATGGTTTCCTGCCCGAAATAATGTTGTATAAAATTACTACTACCGCAATAACGATTAAAATGTGTACTAAACTGTTGGTTCCCATACCAGGTACGATTCCTAGCATTCCCAAAAGCCATACAACGATACATATTACGGCAACTAACCAAAGAAGACCTCTCATAATTTTTTTGTTTTAGGGTTATTAGAATTCTAAATTACCCTAAAAGAAAATTTGAAATGGTTGTTATTGGGTTAAATTATAGCGCAATAGCTAAGAGATAGCCAAGTCGCGGCCCTGTTTAGATTTTATGGTTGTTATAATAATGTGGTACGATAAAAGAAGATTACAGGTGAATGCATATTCTTTAAAAAGGGTATTGTCGCCAAGCCCTAAATCGGCATAGAAGTGATAAAAAAAGATGTAGTTGCCTAGATTTAAAATCATAAAACTGAGTAAAAAAGACCATCTTTTTGATAGTAGTTTTAAAGAACTTAATGAAAATACTTCACGTAAATTCTCACCGAATAATTGAGCACAAACAGGCCAAAGAAATAGAAGGGGTAGAGCAAAAAGTCGAGATTCTCTGGCAAAAGCGGTTAGGATCACAATAGGTGTGTTAATTAAAACGGTAATCCAGAAAGCAAGAATAAACTTTTTGCTATAGCTGAATGAGCTTTTTTTTCTGTAGATAAGTACGCTTAAGTAGGCAAAGGGTACTAGAACTATATATAATGAAGTGGCCGACTCCACGGTATTTCTTAGACTTTCAAAATTTTCTAGAAAACAGGAATATCTGCTTCCCATTTCAGCCTGTGCAGCATCTATCATATCGTTACTCCACATAAACAGTAATAGATAGATACAATAGAAAACTAAAGGAAGAAGCAAAGTAGAAATAAATCGTAGTTTTTCTCTTAAATGTGTCCGTTTCCAGCGTGAATTGTCAGAAAAATAAAATAGAGCCATCGCCGGTACTAAAAGGGCGCTGGTTTCTCTGGCAACTAGGGCTAATGTGAAAAAAACTATAAACCAAATCCATTTTTTCTTAAAGAGCAGAATCAAAGATGAAAAAATCAAACAGTATTGCAGGGGTTCGTCGTAAGTGAAAACTGGAGGAAAAAAAGCAAAGAGAATCGAGAAAGATGCAAAATAGACGAGCATATTGGCCATAGCCATTTTTCTTGAAGCATTTAACTGAACGGATAGTCGAAAAAGTAAAATGCCACTTAAAAATAAGAGGGTAAAATTGACAATTATGAAAGAATAGCCAGCCTTGAGTTTAAAAAAATCAGAAAGGCCATACATTAAAGCAGTCGTTAACGGGCGTCTGGCGAAGGGTGGAAGCTCATTGTGGTAGTCAATCTGTGATTTGAGAAAAACATGAGAGATTTTCGTATTGTTCTCATTCAGCATGCTATCCATTGAGGGTAACATATGAATGCAAAGAATTACCAATACGGCTATTAGCCCGACCAAATATGATTGGGGTATGGCAAATCCGTTTTGTTCTTTAGAAATCAATAGATTGTAATTCTTAGTCAAATTAGGTATTTTTAAATGCTAAAAACAAAGAAATTGAAATTAAATGAGCAAACCTGTTAACTATCGGGAATTTGAGTTAACACTTGAAAACACTCGCCCTCCGGCGGAATGGCCAGAAGCTCTCAAGGCCCTTTGGTTTGCAGGCAATAATGAATGGGAAGAGTCTCATGACATTGCCCAAGATTTTCATAGTGATTTAGGTAGTTGGATCCATGCTTATTTGCACAGAGAAGAAGGCGACCGCTTTAATGCCGGGTATTGGTATAGAATGGCAGGTCGTTCTTTCTGTAATTCATCGTTAAAAGAGGAACATCGAGAAATCACGGAATTTGCATTAAATCTGTGACTTGCTCTATACTACACTGGATCAAGTTTTCTGTAAACCAGAAGCTAAACTGAAATTGATACTCCCGTCGACTGACTATTTTTAGAGCTATCGAAATAAAAGTCGATACGCCCTAAATTGATACCGAAGCAGCCTACTTGATTGACCAAAATATCTCTATCGGCTTTGTTCTTAACCACCGTAGGTTTTTCTAAAAATGTATGGGTGTGGCCACCAATGATCAAGTCGGTATATTGTGTATGCGAGGCCAATAAAAGGTCACTAGGCTTTGATTCTCTTTGATATTTATATCCCAAATGAGATAGGCAAATGACCAAATCACAATTATGGGTTTCTTTAAGCTCTCTTTCAGTGTCCTGGGCGATTTCCATGGGGTTCAAAAACTTTGTTTCCATGTAAAGTTTCTTGGTAACTAGCCCTGCTAATTCAATACCCAAACCATAAATGCCAACTTTAATTCCATCAACATTAAATATCTTATAGGGTTGAACACGCCCTTCCATAAGGGTATTTTTGAAATCGTAATTAGCCGATAACAGGTCAAATTGAGCATGGGGCAATTGGGCCAAAAGGCCATCTAAACCATTGTCAAAATCGTGATTGCCAATGGTTGCCGCATCATAATTGAGCATACTCATTAATTTGAACTCGAGTTCACCTCCGTAAAAATTAAAATAGGGTGTGCCTTGAAAAATGTCTCCTGCATCTAAAAGTAGGGTATTGGGGTTCTCATTTCTGATTTTTTCAACTAAAGTAGCCCGTTTGGCCACCCCGCCTAAATTGGCAAATTTTGAATGGGTGCTCGGGAAGGTGTCGATATGACTATGTACATCGTTGGTGTGAAGAATTGTAATATGTTTTTCCTTTATATCAAAACACGAGTTTAGAGAAAGTCCGCCAAGACCTACAAAGGCTGCTGAAGCCCCGCTATTACTAATAAATTTTCTTCGTTTCATCGTTTGAGCTATTGTCGTTTAATGAATCTGTCGTCAACCGTTGGGGCTATGGTGTCTACCTTTTTAAAATAATCGATCATCGCGTTTCTAATTAGGTAATCTGTATCTACAATCTTGGTCGCATCTTTAAAAAAGCCCATTTGATCACCTCCCGAAATTAAATAGTTGGAGGTGGCAACATAGTAGGTTTTAGAGGGGTCTAAAGGTTTACCTTGAATTTTTAGGGTCTCTATTTGATTTTTTTGATCTAGAATAATTTGAAGTCCTGAAACAGGGTGAGCCCGTCCTGAATCCCTTAAAAAGGATGCTATTTCAAGTACAGAGGCTCCGGTTAATTCGGCAACCACAATAGAATTTTCAAAAGGCATAACCTCATAGGCTGTTCTAGAGGAAATGTTACCTTTTGATATCATGGCCCGAATGCCGCCATGATTCAAAAGTACAAAGTCAATTTCTTTATTGGTTCGTGCCTTAAATATGGGGTTGGCCTCAGAGAAAACTATATCTGCCATTAAGTTACCGGCAGATGTATTTAAGTCTCCATCACTTTTAGAAATGACAATAGGCGAATAAGCCAGGGTACTGTCGAGAATTGCGTCGACACGTTGGCGATATGGAGAAACGAAAGCCTCTATAGAATCGGACTTTTTTAAATTAGCATCGATTAAAACTTCTTCGCCTGAGACTTTAGAAAGCCCGATATTACTGTCTTTACAGGAAGTCGTTAGTAATATTGTTGAAAATATAACAAAATGTTGTATTTTTAAAACCATATTTCATTTTATCTTTGCACAATAATTTGAGAGGAGATTCTTTACATTTGTAGGGCACATCTCGACTTTTAAGAGCCGTTGTGATCTAAAATGTAAAAGTACATGTTTAAGGGAATAAAAGATAAGCTCAAATATAATTCTGGCGTTAAATTTTTAAAGCAAGAATTAACAAAAGAATCACCTACTATTAACCGCAGTCAGGGTATAAGTTCGGTAGGTTGTATTGTGGATCTTGACCATTTTGAAGATGCCAATGTTTTTTACGAGTTTGTTGAAGATTACAAGTTAAGACCAAATGCGGTTAAAATAATTGGTTACAAGAGTTTTTACGACAAGACCTCTCCCTATTCAACTCCCGTATTTTCTGATAAGGATTTAGGGTGGAATGGAAATATTGAAAATAGTTATGCCTTAGAGTTTCTGAGTCGTGAGTACGATCTTTTAGTGAATTATTACACTGAAGAAAATCTATTGGTGCAACTAATGAGCATTAAGACAAAAGCTCGTTTTAGAGCCGGGTTTAAAGATGTTGATATGGTGTATAACGATTTGATTCTTGATGCGCCGTTGAAAGATTTTAAGACCTTTAAGACAGAATTGAAAAAATACCTCGGTGTTTTAAACGAAATTGGATGATGAAAGAGCTAGTAGGAACAGGAGTTGCGTTAATAACTCCATTCAGAGAAGATTTATCAATAGATATCGATGCCTTGCACAAGGTAGTCAATTATAGTATCGACGGAGGGGTCGACTATTTAGTGGTTTTAGGTACCACAGGTGAATCGGTTACCCTTACAAAAGATGAAAAACAATTGGTAATAGACACGGTTACCATCGCCAATGCAGGTCGACTACCTTTGGTAGTTGGTGTGGGTGGTAATAGTACCCATTCGGTAATCGAAGAGCTTAAGACCCTTGATTTAACCAATTTTGAGGCGATTCTTTCCGTTTCACCCTATTACAACAAACCGACCCAAGAAGGTATATTCAGACATTTTATGGCGATAGCCAATGCTGCTCCTAAGCCTATTATTTTATATAATGTACCCGGTCGAACGGGAAGCAATATGCTGCCCTCTACGGTTAAGAGGCTGGCCGAGGAATCTCAGAATATCGTTGCTATAAAAGAAGCTTCAGGCAGTATGGTTCAGGTGCAAGAGTTGATAGATACTTGCCCTAAAAATTTTCAAGTTATTTCTGGTGATGACATAACCGCATTACCTACAGTCTTGGCCGGTGGTGTAGGGGTCATTTCTGTATTGGGACAAGGTTTACCTTCTGAATTCTCCCATATGATCAGGGCGGGTCTTAATCATGAGGTCGATGAGGCATATCGCTATCACTATGCCATGCAAGAAGGTATGGAGTTGATTTTTCAAGAAGGAAACCCCGCTGGTATCAAGGCGATCTTTGAGGCTTTGGGGCTATCAAAGGCTTCGGTACGATTACCCTTAGTCGAAGCTTCTGAACAACTTAAAAACAAAATATATGACTTTGTCAGGCCTTTTGTGAAAGTTGCTGCCAATTAACACACATTGATTATTAAGATTGCAAATTTGAGATTGAAGCCTTTTAACTTGTTAGACGAGATACAAGGCTCTACATTCCCGATATGATGTTAAATCTTCCACAAAAGCATTGGCTTGGAGATTGGTTTCCTCTAATTTTAGAGTTTTATTTTTTGTTTTTTATATCCACAGGGAATCCGTAATTTTGCAAAATGTTTTTTAGAATGAGACTGTTAGCCCCAATTTTGATTTTGGCTGTTTTGTTACAATCATGTAGCGAATATCAAAAAGTGCTTAAGAACGAGGAAGTTAAGCCGAAGTATGATTTGGCCCAAAAATTCTATGAGGAAGGTGATATGAAAAGGGCAAATCGCCTTTTTGAGCAGATCGCCCCTAAATATGTAGGAAAGCCACAAGGGGAGAGGGTAATGTTCTTTTTGGCGGATACTTATTTTAAAAGAAAAGATTTTAATACGGCCGGGTATCAGTATGAACGTTTCGTAAAGTCTTATCCGAAGAGTGAAAAGGTTGCTGAAGCTTCTTTTTATGGAGCTAAAAGCTATTTTGAGTTGTCACCTCGTCATTCTCTCGATCAGACTGATACCGATAAAGCTTTGGCCAAGTTGCAAAACTTTATCAATGCTTATCCAGATTCTGAATATTTTGATGAGGCTAACGCCATGGCGAAAGAGCTGACGACCAAAAAAGAGAGAAAGGCATACGAAATAGCCAAGCAGTTCAATAAAATAGGGGAGTTTGATTTTACATTTTTAACTCCGGCGGTATCGGCCTTCGATAATTTTATTTCAGATTTCCCAGGTTCTATTTACCGAGAAGATGCAATGTATTATCGATTCGAGTCTGCTTCTCAGTATGCATTGAATAGTTTTCAGGCGTTGCAAAGGCCTAGATTGAAAGAAGCCAAAGAGTATTATGCAACGTTGAAAAAACAGTTTCCTGAAACGAAATATGCCGAGAAGGCAGATAAACTTTTAGAAAAAGTTAATGAAGAATTAGAGGGCTTCCAACAACTGACAGAAGCGAAATAAATCATTGTAATCATGAATATGAACGATTTGAAAAATTCCAAAGCGCCCGTTTCGACTAAAACAGTCAATAGAAACGAGTTTGATGCAAAAACCGATAATATCTACGAAGCAATTTCGATAACGGCCAAGCGCGCCATTCAGATTAATTCTGAAATCAAGAAAGAGTTATTGGAGAAATTGGAGGAGTTTGCTACTTATAGCGATAGTTTAGAAGAGGTTTTTGAAAACAAAGAGCAGATCGAAGTTTCAAAATTCTACGAAAAATTACCTAAGCCACATGCTCTAGCTGTAGAGGAGTGGTTGCATGATAAGATTTACCACAGAAATACAGAGAAAGATAAGTAGCGAAATATGTTAGGCGGTAAAAACATCCTTTTAGGCATTACCGGAGGGATTGCCGCTTACAAGACTACCTTTCTCGTTCGTTTATTGATAAAAGCTGGTGCTAACGTAAAAGTAATTTTAACGGATAGTGCCAGCTCTTTTGTTTCTCCACTTACGCTAGCGACACTTTCTAAAAACCCTGTACTTTCTACATTTATTAATGAGGATGAAGGAGCAACGGATTGGAATAATCATGTCGAATTGGGGCTTTGGGCAGATATGATGTTGATAGCCCCGGCTACGGCCAATACATTGTCGAAAATGGCTAATGGTACCTGTGATAATTTACTGTTGGCGTCTTATTTATCGGCTAAATGCCCAGTGTTTTTTGCGCCAGCGATGGATTTAGATATGTACCAACATCCTTCTTCTAAGTCATCTTTTGAAAAATTACGATCGTTTGGTAATATCATGATACCGGCAACTTCAGGTGAACTGGCCAGTGGTCTTCACGGGGAAGGTCGTATGGCAGAACCCGAAGACATTGTCAGCTTTATAAAGGAATATATATCTCAAGGACTTCCATTAAGTGGGAAAAAAGTTATGATTACCGCGGGCCCGACCTATGAGGCCATTGACCCTGTACGCTTTATAGGTAACCATGCTTCAGGATTGATGGGGTATGAACTGGCAAGAACGGCAGCAAATTTGGGAGCGGAGGTCATTTTAGTTTCTGGCCCTACGCATATGGAGTTAAATCATGATTTGGTGGAAATTAAAAAAGTAGTTTCTGCTGAAGAAATGTTTGATTGCGCGCATGCTAATTATAAAAGCATGAATATTGTTATCTGTGCTGCGGCGGTGGCTGATTATCGACCCAAAACGGTAGCGGATCAGAAGATAAAGAAAAAAGATTCAGACCTGTATCTTGAGTTGGTAAAGACTAAAGACATCTTACTTTCCCTTGGGGAAGATAAGCAAAATCAGTATTTGGTAGGTTTTGCTCTAGAGACCGAAAATGAGTTGGAAAATGCAAAGGCCAAGCTGAAAAGGAAAAATCTAGATGCCATTGTGCTCAACTCTTTGAATGACAAAGGTGCCGGATTTGGTCACTCGACGAACAAAATCACATTTATAGATAAGAATTACGCTATTAATTCGTTTGAACTTAAGAGCAAGGCGGCTGTAGCCAAAGATATATTTGCCGAAATTTTGAAACGATATCATGCGTAGCTTATTTATACTTTTATTTTTTATTCTATTTGGAAGTTTTCTTCACGCGCAAGAGTTGAACTGCTTGATAACTATAAACGCTGATCAAGTTTCTCAGACAAACCAACAGGTTTTCAAAACTTTAGAACGTTCACTCAATGATTTCGTCAATAAAAACAAATGGACAAATCGCACCTACAAGGAAAACGAAAGGATAAAAGCCCAAATGTTTATTACTATTACGAACTACGAGTCTAATCGTTTTGAAGGTAATATTCAGATTCAATCTTCTCGACCTGTATTCAATACTTCTTATGAAACACCAGTTTTTAATTATAAAGACGGTCAATTCAATTTTGAATACCTAGAGTTTCAGCCCCTAGTTTTCAATGAAAATGTATTTGACTCGAATCTGGTAGGCGTAATTTCGTATTACGTTTATGTAATTCTAGGCTTAGATGCCGATACCTTTGCTTTAGAAGGGGGTACGGAACACTTTAGAAAGGCACAGCAAATTACTACGCAAGCACAGGGTACGAGTTATTCAGGTTGGGACCAAAATACCGACCGTAGCCGCTTCGAACTTATCGATAATTTGTTGTCGAATACATATCGTGAGTACCGCATAGCTATGTATAATTACCATAGAAAAGGGCTTGATATTTTAGGCGATAACAACAGTACGGGCAAACAGGTAATCGCAGGTACGATGAAGCTTTTTGAGACCATGATAAAAAGGCGACCTAATGCCTTTTTGATTCAAACATTTTTTGATGCCAAATCAGAAGAAATACAGAATGTCTTTTCCGATGGCCCTAAGGTTGATATTATACAGCTTAAGGAAACATTGAATCGAGTAGCGCCCTTATATTCCAGTACTTGGAATGATATTCAATACTAATTCTTTCAGTATACATTTATAAATTATCTTTGCGTGACGCAATGAAAATTTATACGTGCTAACAAACCTTTCTATAAAAAATTACGCTTTAATTGATAACTTGAACGTATCATTTGAAAGCGGCTTTACGTGTATCACGGGAGAGACCGGAGCGGGTAAATCTATCTTGCTGGGCGGTCTTGCCTTAGTTTTGGGGAAACGTGCTGATTTGAGCTCTCTGCGTGACAAAGAAACAAAATGTATTATCGAAGCCGAATTTCAAATCGATAAGTATGGTTTAAAGCCTTTCTTCAAGACCAATGATTTAGATTATGAAGCTATAACCATTGTAAGGCGTGAAATTCATCCGAATGGAAAATCGAGGGCATTTATAAACGATACACCGGTAACGTTGGGCGTCTTGACCGAATTGGGCGATAATTTGATCGATGTACATTCTCAGCATCAGACCATGCGCTTGACCGATACTGATTTTCAGTTAAAGGTAATCGATGCATTGGCAGACAATCGTGGTATTCTAGTCGATTATAAATCTCGACTGATTAAGTTCAAGAGGACATCTAAAGAACTGGAAGATCTTATCGAATTACAAAGGGCGACCATAAAAGAGCATGATTACAATAGTTTTTTACTGCAGGAGCTAGAAGCAGCGCCTCTCAAAATTGGGATTCAAGAAGAACTTGAAGAGCAGTATGAACAGTTGAACAATGTCGAAAATATAATTGAACTACTTGCCGGCGGTCACCAATTACTAAGTGATGAACAAGCTGGTGTGGTCAATCTCTTGACCGAATTGAAGCAAGTGGCGAATAAATTATCCGCTTATGGTAGTCAATATGTAGAATTAAATAAACGAATAGAATCTCTGTTTATCGAGGCAGATGATATAGCGAACGAGTTTCAATATCTACAAGAGGCCACTGAAGCAGACCCGCAGGCTTTAGAAGAAATCAATATTAAACTTCAGCAATTGTACGATTTACAGAAAAAGCACGGAGTGCAAGAAGTCTCAGAATTGGTTGAAATAAAGGTAGATCTTGCCGAGAAAGTAGATGCGGCGGAGAACATCGAATCAGATATTTCGAAGAAAGAAGCTGAAGTAGAAAACGAGAGAAAAGAGCTGCTGTCGTTGGCGAAACAGTTAAGTGAAAGACGAAGCAAAGTATTGCCCAAATTAAAACGACAGCTAGAAGAGAGCTTAAAAACCCTTGGTATGGCAAGCGCTACTTTTAATATTGGTTTACATACGGTTCAAGAGTTCAAAAATAATGGTTCAGATGAGCTGACCTTTCTTTTCTCGGCCAATAAAGGGGGTAGTTATGGCGAATTGAAAAAGGTGGCGTCCGGTGGAGAGTTGTCACGTATAATGTTGACTATTAAAGCGATACTTGCAAAATATGAAAACCTGCCAACCATGATGTTCGATGAAATTGATACTGGGGTTTCCGGTGAAATATCTAACCGAATGGGAGAAATAATGCAAGCGATGAGCGAGAATATGCAAGTTTTTTCTATTACACATTTACCACAGGTGGCATCGAAGGGCAATCACCATTATAAGGTTTTCAAAGTAGAGGAAGCATCCGTTACACGCACCAAAATGAAAAAGCTGAATGCCGATGAAAGAATAGTGGAGTTAGCTGAAATGTTGGGAGGTAAGGATATTTCTGATTCTGCAATGGCCCATGCCCGACAATTATTGAACTAGTTGTTTTGGGTCAATTATTGAACTTCATCTTTGAAGGCTATCCTATTTTTAAATTTGATGACTTGATTTAATTACCTTTGTTAACATTTTAAATATATTTGAACCCTTAACCCAGTCAAATCAAATTACACATGTCTTATAACTTACTAAAAGGAAAGAAAGGAATTATTTTTGGAGCTTTGGACGAGAATTCCATAGCGTGGAAAACTGCTGAAAGAATTCATGAAGAAGGAGGAACTTTTGTTCTTACCAATGCCCCGGTGGCCATGCGATTGGGTCAAATTAAACAATTGGCGGAAAAGACCGGATCTGAGATAATTCCGGCCGATGCTACGAGTGAAGAAGATTTGGCAAATTTGGTTAGTCAGTCTATGGAAATTTTAGGTGGTAAAATCGATTTTGTACTTCATGCCATTGGTATGTCTATCAATGTTAGAAAAGGTCGATCTTACACCGATGAGAAGTATGATTTTACAACTAAGGGTTGGGATGTCTCCGCACTTTCTTTTCATAAGGTTCTGCAAAGCCTATACAAAGCAGATGCCATGAATGATTGGGGTAGTATAGTTGCCCTAACTTATATGGCGGCACAGCGTGTTTTTCCAGATTACAACGATATGGCCGATAATAAGGCCTACTTAGAATCTGTTGCCCGAAGTTTTGGCTATTTCTTCGGTAAAGAGAAGAATGTTCGTGTAAATACCATTTCACAATCTCCGACCCCAACCACTGCTGGTCAAGGGGTGAAAGGGTTTGATGGGTTTATTAACTATGCAGAAAAAATGTCACCCTTGGGTAATGCTACGGCATTGGAATGCGCCGATTATACGGTAACTCTTTTCTCAGATTTGACCAAGAAGGTTACTATGCAGAATCTTTTTCATGATGGCGGATTTTCGAATACCGGTGTCAGTAAAGAAGTCATCGAGCAATTCTCGTAGAGACGAGACCAAACTTTCGATATCTAACCTTGCTCAGTAAACGCGATTTGCTTTGTGATGGTCAAATGGGTATTGAACTTTAAATAGTTCAATGAATTTATCTTTTTCATTTATCGTTCCGGTTTATAACAGGCCAGATGAAATAGAAGAGTTGTTAGCTAGTCTAATGGTTCAGACCTATGGTAGGCCATTTGAAGTCGTAATTGTCGAAGATGGTTCAACTATAAGTTCAAGAAATCGGGTTGAATCCATTAATAATCAAACTAATAGCTTGGTGACTATTTCTTATTATGAGAAGCCTAACTCTGGCCCCGGAAACTCCAGAAATTTTGGGATGAAAAAGGCGAAGGGCAATTATTTCATAATTCTTGATTCCGATTGCATCCTTCCAAAGGGGTATTTAAAAACCGTAAATGAATCACTTCAGTCTGAATTCGTACATTGTTATGGTGGGCCAGATGCTGCTCATGATTCGTTTACTTTAGTACAGAAGGCCATTAATTACGCAATGACTTCTGTGCTGACCACCGGCGGTATACGAGGAAACAAAAAAGCGATTGGCAAATTTCAACCCCGTAGTTTCAATATGGGAATTTCGAAGGAAGCTTTTGAGGCGACGAATGGTTTTGGTCTCATACACCCAGGTGAAGACCCTGACCTCACTTTTAGAATTTGGGCCCAGGGGTATGATTCAAAGTTGATTCAAGATGCCTTTGTATATCATAAAAGACGTATAGATTGGAAAAAATTCTATATTCAAGTGACCAAATTTGGTAAGGTTAGGCCGATACTAAATAAATGGCATCCAAATACGGCTAAAATAACCTACTGGTTTCCATCGCTGTTTCTAATGGGTTTGTTCTTTGCAGTGCTATTAATATTCGTGAATATTAAATTGCCTTTTTATTTGTATGTCGTGTATTATGCTTTAATATTTATCGATTCATTGATAAAAAACAGAAACTTGGCAATAGCCTTATTGTCCCTTTTTGCGGTAAGCACTCAGTTTTTCGGTTACGGACTCGGTTTTTTAAAATCAAGTATCTTAATTAACTTTAGCAAAAGCAGGGCTGAAGTACTGTTTCCTGAACTTTTTTTTAAACCCAACAATGTTGCTGATACAAAAGATTAAAAACGGTCTTAAAAAACGCAAGGTCAAGATATTTCTAATATTCTTACTTTGCTCAGCCTTGATTTGGTTTATCAATAGCCTTTCAAGGTCATATGTTAATAATTCAGTCTTTGATTTAGAATATGTTAATGTGCCCGAAGGTTTCTTGTTTGAAAGTGCCTCGAAGTCAGAAATAGATGTTAAGTTAAGGGCTGGGGGTTTTCAATTTTTGCGTTTTAATTTTATTAATAAAAAAGTATTTATTGACCTCACGGAATTAGAGAAGAAGGCCTCTACCTTCTATGCTAGCCCGTTAGTGTATCGTAAACAAATTGAGAAGCAGCTACCGGGAAATATGTCTCTTTTAGAAATCGATAATGATACGTTATTTTTTCAAATGTTAGCGGTCAAATCTAAAAAAGTACCTATAAAGCCAAGGGTAGAGTTAAATCTAGTGAAGAATTATCTTTTAGATGGTAAAATGACGGTTTCCCCTGATTCTGTTACTATTACAGGGCCTGCTGTAGAAATCGATACCATTGAATTCGTAAATAGTGAAAAAATACAGCTTCCCGATATGGCATCAAACTTTTCAAAAGATGTCGATTTACTGCAGTCTCCCGAATTGGAGAATACTACATATTCGAAGTATAGGGTAACTCTAAGTGGTGAAATAGCGCGATTTTCAGAAAAGGTTTTTAAACTTCCTATTCACAAGGTCAATTTTCCCAAAGGGGTCCAGGTCAAAACTTTTCCTGAAGAGGTACAACTTTTATGTAAAGCTAAAATTTCTAGGCTTAAAGAGCTTGATGAAAGTGATTTTAAAGTAATTGTGGATTATAGATCACATGAAAACTCCAACTCAAATGAAATTGAGCTCAAATTGACCAAAAGGCCAGAAGGTGTGCACAGTGCAAAGCTTATGGAAAAAGAGGTAGAATTTTTACTGAAGCGCGAATGATTACAGTGGGTTTAACTGGCGGTATAGGCAGTGGTAAGACCACCGTTGCCGGCATGTTCGAAGATTTAGGTATTCCTGTATACAATTCTGACAAGCAGGCCAAAAAGCTTATGAATACTTCTCAAGAGGTGGTTAGTGCCATTAAGAAATTGTTAGGTGATGAGGCGTATTACCTAGATGAAATAGATAGGGGATATATTGCCAAAAAAGTTTTTAATGATGATGAATTGCTAGGGGAGTTGAATGCAATTGTGCACCCCGCCGTGCGGCAACATTTTATTGAATGGAGAGCGAACCAGAATGTCAGCTACGTCATTCAAGAGTCCGCACTTATTTTTGAAATAGGATCTCAAGATTTTTACGATAAAATCATTTTGGTTACGGCACCTGAAAACGTTAGGATAGCGCGTGTTTTACATCGTGATAATCAGACTTCTGAAAAAGATGTGAAAGCGAGAATCGACAATCAACTGTCGGATAGCGAAAAAATGATTTCATCCCACTTTGTAATTGAAAACCTTGATTTGAAACTTACAAAGGCCAAAGTAAGGGAAATTCATCATCAACTTCTTCGTGAATATCAGTAAACACAGCGTTTTAACATTTTTGTTAAGGTTTGGTTAAACGTACAATTTGCTAAATGTTAAATCTTTAATTTTATATTGAAATGAATAAGAGGTTGTTTGTTCTTTTGGTGATTTTGATGAGCCTCTCCTTGATCGGAATTATTTTCGTTCAAAGCTTTTGGATAAAGCAGTCGGTAGATGACAAAGAAGAGCAATTTTCTAATGCGGTAATCGATATTTTAAATGAGGTTACCGAAAAAATAGAAAGGCGTGAAAGACGCGATTATTCTGAAAGATATTTAAGTCAGATAGACAGTATGGGGGTAGAGGCAAAAACTACACCCGTACGTAATTTCTTGTTTATCGATAAAGATTTGAATTCGAACGAAATTCGAACCTATTCTCACGGTATACTTGAAGAAGATTATAATATAGCATCAACGTTCTTTGACAACAGCGACAGTGGAGACACTACTACTATAAAAAACTATACCAGCAAGCGTACCAGCATGGTCTTCAAAGAGAATTTTGATCTTGATGGTAAGAATATATCGTTAACGCCAATTGAGAAAATTGAGAAGATAGGAGGGTTGACCTCTTTAGAAAAAGCGGCATTTGACGATATGTTTATGGAGTATGCCAAAAAAGTACCGATTCATAAAAGAGTTTCAAAGCAAGAGATAGAATTACTTCTAAATCGAGAGCTTAATGACCGAAATATGGATATTGAGTATGAATACGGTATTTATAGCAGAGGCCTGCCCACCAAGGTGAAATCTAGAAAATTCAAGTTTTCTCAGAGCACGATTTATGAAGCCGATATTTTTAAGGATAGTGAGGGTGAGACGAATTTTTCTTTACTCATAAACTTCCCGAAGAAAAAACGCTTTTTGATCAGTTCGATAATGGGAATGGCATTTTTGTCATTATTGTTCATTTTGGTAATCGTAGCATCTTATTCCGGAGCTATCTATCAATTGATTCGTCAGAAACAGATTTCTGAGATAAAATCTGACTTTATCAATAACATGACCCATGAGTTCAAAACACCTATTGCGACGATAAACCTGGCCGTTGAGGCGATTAAAAATCCGAAAATAATAGATGACAAAGAAAAGATTCATCGTTATTTGGGCATGATTCGTGATGAAAATAAACGTATGCATGCACAGGTTGAAAATGTTTTGCGAATATCGAAGCTTGAGAAGAATCAATTGGATATTAGTAAGGATAGGGTAGACCTTCACGACATAATACAAGACGCCATTGCTCACGTCGAGTTGATTGTAGCCGATCGCGGTGGTTTTATCGAAAATAATTTGGCCGCACCCCGTAGTGAAGTTCTTGCTAATGAAATGCATTTTACAAACGTTGTTGTTAATATTCTTGATAATGCTATAAAGTATTCCCCCAATGCGCCCCAAGTGAATATATCTACGGAAGTGGCCAAGAATTTTATAATACTTAAAATTCAAGATCATGGGGCGGGTATGAGTAAAGCAGTTCTGAAGAAGGTGTTCGAGAAGTTTTATCGAGAACATACGGGTGATCTTCATAACGTTAAAGGGCATGGTTTAGGCCTTGCTTATGTAAAAAATATTGTAGATGACCATCAGGGTGAGGTCTATGCAGAGAGTGAAAAAGGAAAGGGAAGTACTTTCTATATAAAATTGCCTTTAATTTAATTTAAGATTATGGAAACTATAAATAAGAAAATACTATTGGTTGAAGATGATCCGAATTTTGGGATTGTGCTGAAGGATTATTTGTCTATGAACGATTTTGACGTTACATTGGCAAAGAACGGAATGGAAGGTTTTGAGAAGTTCAAAAAAGATAACTACGATATTTGCATTTTAGATGTAATGATGCCTTACAAAGACGGGTTCACTTTGGCGAAGGAAATTCGTGAGAAAAATGAAAATGTGCCAATTGTATTTCTTACCGCCAAAACAATGAAAGAAGATGTGCTGAAAGGATATAAGGCGGGCGCAGACGATTACCTGAATAAGCCTTTTGATTCTGAAGTGCTACTTATGAAGCTTAAAGCGATTCTTCAAAGAAAGGCATCTAATACATTAGCAGACAGTAAAAAATTTGAATTTCAAATTGGTAATTTCCATTTAAATTCAAAACTTCGTTTCTTAAAATATAAGGAAGAGGAGTCAATAAAGCTTTCACCGAAGGAAAACGAATTGCTACGACTTTTGGCACTGCATGAAAATGATTTAATGCCCAGAGAGTTGGCGCTTACCAAAATATGGAGAGATGATAATTACTTTACCTCTCGAAGTATGGATGTTTATATAGCCAAATTGCGTAAATATTTGAAACTCGATGATACCGTTGAAATTTTAAACATTCATGGAGAAGGGTTCCGCTTGGTAGTGAAAGATGAAGAGAAATAATATTTCTGGATAGAACTGTATATAAAACCCGTTAATTACGGGTTTTTTTATGCCCAATGGTCATCAAGTTTTTCGATGATGTTTTCTACAATTATTTTCGGACTGTCTTCAATATTCACCGACAATGCCGATGTGGGTATTTCTAGGGCCTCAAATTGTGAGCGCAGCAATTTCGGTGGCATAAAATGACCTTTTCGCTGCTGTAGCCTTTTTGAAACCAATTCGAATGAACCATTCAAAAAAATAAATTTTAGTTGGTCTTCTAGTCCGTCGCGCAATAACTTTCTATACGTATGTTTTAAGGCCGAGCATGCAATGATAGCACCTTGTTCTTGATTTTCTTTTGCTAAATCATTCAGCTTGACGAGCCAACCTTTCCGGTCTTCGTCATTTAGAGGGTGCTCCTTGGCCATCTTTTCGACATTTTCTTCAGGGTGATAATCATCGCCATCAAAAAAACTGAGTTCCAATTTTTTGGCCAATAACTTTCCAATAGTGCTTTTTCCCGAGCCTGAGACGCCCATTACAAATATAATCGGTGGCTTTTTCATAGCAGTTTTTCTATATCGTTTTGTATTTGGTTAAAAGAAGTATCAAATTCATACCAAAGTGTTTGTTCATTTTTTTTGAACCAGGTCATTTGCCTTTTGGCGAACCTTCTTGTATTCTTTTGAATCTCTGAGATGGCAAACTCCAGCGACCAATCTCCTTTAAAGTATTTGAATAACTCCCTGTATCCCACAGTTTGCAATGCATTTAAGTGTTGATAGTCAATCAGGTTTCGAACCTCTTTAATTAGTCCTTCATCAACCATTAAACCAACTCTCTCATTGATACGGTCATATATGGTCTGTCTTTCCGCCGTTAACCCTACGGTAATGGTCTCAAACCTGCGCTTTTTCTTTTCAGAGTTCAAAAATGACGAATAAGGGCGGCCCGTACCGATGCAAATTTCAAGTGCCCTAATCAAACGGTGCGGATTGTCGAGATCCACTTTCTTATAATACTCGAAATCTTTTGTTTTGAGTAACTCTTGTAGGCTTGAAATACCATTTTTCTCTAACCTCTCATTCAGCTCAAGCCGTATTTCAGCTTTTACTGTAGGAAAATTATCAAGCCCTTTGGTGACTGCATTTACGTATAAGCCGCTACCACCTACCATGATAACAATATCTTTTTTTTGATAAAGTGTATCAAGCCGATTAAGTGCTTCCCGTTCAAAATCACCAACGGAATAATCGTCTAGAATGCTGCGGTGTTGAATGAAATGGTGCGGAGCCTGGGCCAATTCATCAACCGAAGGTACGGCGGTACCGATATTCATTTCCTTATAGAATTGCCTTGAATCAGCAGATATAATTT
Organism: Flavobacteriaceae bacterium MAR_2009_75; assembly: GCA_002813285.1. Lineage (NCBI taxonomy): Bacteria > Pseudomonadati > Bacteroidota > Flavobacteriia > Flavobacteriales > Flavobacteriaceae > Flavobacteriaceae bacterium MAR_2009_75. The sequence continues at coordinate 246,356 of PHTZ01000001.1, read as the reverse complement.
CCGTTTTAAAATGCTTCGCAAGCTCAATGGCAAGTTTTGTCTTTCCGATTGCCGTGGGACCTATGACTGATATTAGTAATTTGTTCATTAGAGCTTGCTTCCGCAGTTATAGCAGTGGGTGGCATCATCTCTATGACCCTCTTTGGCACATGTGGTGCAGGCTTGAGTATTTACATGAACGAAATGTTTTTCTCCCGAAGATTTTTTTTGTTGGTCTTGCCCTTGTTTTCCAAATTCTACGGTAACTATACCAGTTGGTACGGCGATTACGCCATAACCGACCAACATGATAATGGTGGCTATAAGCTGACCCTGAGGGGTGATTGGTGCGATATCTCCATATCCTACAGTAGTAAGGGTCACTATGGTCCAGTAAATACTCGTAGGTATACTGGTGAAGCCAGCTTCATCACCTTCAATCAAATACATTACAGTACCTAGTATCACCGATAAAATCAATACTGCGAATAGAAATACTGTAATTTTTGCACGGCTTGCTTTTAAGGCGCGTTTTAATTGTGAAGCTTCGCCTAGAAAACGAACAAGTTTTAAAATTCGGAAAACCCGAAGTAATCTAAAGGCGCGAATGGCCAAAAGTACTTGTGATCCCGCAAAGATATACGAGAGGTAGAGGGGAATGGTAGAAAAGAAATCAATAATGCCGTAAAAGCTAAAAATATATTTTGATGGCTTTTTAATACTAATAATTCGAGCAATATATTCAATGGTGAAGAATACGGTAACGACCCATTCTAAAACAAATAGAGTCTTATGATATTTAGCATCAATCCATCTGACACTTTCTAACATAACCAGCAAAACACTAATTATAATCAAAATGAACAAAAGAATATCGAACCATTTACCCAATGGGGTGTCGGCTTCATATATTATTTCGTGGACTCTATGTTTCCAGCCCTTATCAGGTTTACTATCTCTCAATATCTAGTTGCTTAACTCTAAAATCTTTAATACCCGTCTTTTTCTAAGGTATGTTTCAATGATGTGTGAAGTATTTTCATCGCCCTTCATGGGAACGATTATCGATTCTAAGATATGAATATTATTAATTTGATGATTGAGGTCGTAGAAACCAAACCCTTTGAAGGTACCATTTTTAATTAGAACCGCGCTATACTCTCCTACTTCTCGACCCTTGTCAATGATAATAATATTCTTATTGTCAAGTGAATACTTATTTACTGCGGCACTTACGCGTTTATTGTAATTTTCTATAGACTCTTTTTTAATACAAGCGCCATAACAATCACCTGAATCATAATCCGAACAATTTTTTTTCGCTTCTGAAATTCCATTGAGTTTAGGGCAGAGCTCAAGTTCTTCAGTAGTTTTGAAAATGAAATTCTTAGCCCCGGCCAAACTGTTAAATGTGGTTAAGGCTTCGTCGCTATCTTTCAATTTTTCTGCTACCAAGGTAAGGTAGCCATCACTGTTTGTCTTCACGATAACTCCGTGAGAAAATAAGGTTTTGGGCTGCTTAGGGTTGAACCTGGGTCGATTTATTCTTAATTCTTCATTTTCTTTTAGAAGAGCGACTAGTTCGCTACCTGTTTTTTCAAATGTAACTTTTTTGGTAGCTTTCTGAAGTTGTCTTGATCGACTGCCATTGTTGGTAAAGTGTTGATTAACACGTTTTTTTATATTACTACTCTTACCTAAATATAGAACTTCACCATCTTTATCGTGCATATAATATATGCCGGTTTCAGACGGTAGTGATTCAACAATGTCTAACTGTCTATCAGAAAGTTCACCATGTTCTTTTTCTCTGATAATATCTTTTACGATGGTTTTATCTGAATCTTTGGAGAGCAAAACCTTAAACAGTTTTAATGTAGCCAGTGCATCTCCGTTGGCCCGATGTCGATCGCTCACAGGTATGCCCAATGAGCGCACAAGTTTGCCTAGACTGTGTGACTCTGCTTCTGGAATCAGTTTTTTAGAAAGGTCTACTGTGCAGAGTGTTTTTCTTTCATAATTATACCCCAACCTTCTAAATTCGGTTCGAAGTATTCTATAATCGAATTGCGCATTGTGGGCCACAATTACACTAGAATCGGTAATTTCGACTATGCGCTTGGCTACCTCATGAAATTTAGGTGCTGTACGTAACATTTTGTTGTTGATTCCCGTAAGATTGACAACAAATGGCTGAATATCTTTTTCGGGATTGACTAAACTTATAAACTTATCTACAACCTTATGACCATCGAATTTGTGAATGGCAATCTCTGTAATGCCTTCTTCATTAAATTTTCCTCCCGTGGTCTCTATATCGAGTATTGCGTACATTAAATTAGTTTAGTCTTAAAAAAGATGCTTCTGGCTTGCAAGATAAATTTGACGATGATTCTAGTAATTTCTAGCTCCAAAGATATTACTGCCTATGCGAACCATAGTACTTCCCTCTTCGATGGCAATCTTGTAATCACCACTCATGCCCATTGACAAAATATCAAGTTTTGGAATTTTACTTTTTAGGTCGTCAAAAATTGATTTCAACTGCCTGAATTCTTTTCTTATTTGAGATTGGTCTTCAGTAAAGGTGGCCATGCCCATAAGCCCTTTTATATTAATGTTTTGTAAGGACTTAAATTCTTCTGAATTTATCATATGCTCAAGTTCTGTTCGATCCAACCCAAACTTGGTATCTTCTTCGGCAATATGCATCTGTAGTAAGCAATCAATAGTTCTGTTATGCCCGGAAGCTCTTTTATCTATTTCTTTCAAAAGCCTAAAACTATCGACCCCATGCACTAATGATACAAATTCGGCCATATACTTTACTTTGTTACGTTGTAGGTGACCGATCATGTGCCAGTGGATGTCTTTGGGCAGCTCATCCCATTTACCGACCATCTCTTGAACTTTGTTCTCTCCAAAAATCCGTTGCCCAGATTCATAAGCTTCCATAAGTTCTTCTATGGGTTTCGTTTTTGAAACAGCAACCAAAGTTACATGTTCGGGAATCGTTTCAAGTATTTTTTGCAAGTTCTCTTTTATGGGCATATAAAGGTAATTCTTCTATAACGTTATTCGTAATTCGGTTAACTAAGACTAGCATCGGTTCTAAAAGAATCAATAATCTGCAGTGCAATTTTTAGGGCATTTGTACCTTGCTCAAGAGTAACGATTGGTTCTGTATTATTGATGATCGAATCAGAAAAACTTTCTAACTCATCGAGAATAGCATTATTTTTAATTATATCAGGATTCTCAAAATAAATTTGTTTTTTCTCACCTTCCGCATTTTGCAAAATCATATCAAAATCGCCTGCGACCTCTGGGGCGTTCTTCATTTTTACAACCTCTACCTTTTTCTCTAAAAAATCAACGGAAATGTAGGCATCCTTTTGAAAAAACCGGGACTTCCTCATGTTTTTGAGCGATATTCTACTCGCGGTTAGATTTGCTACACAACCATTTTCAAATTCGATACGTGCATTGGCAATATCAGGCGACTTGCTGATTACCGAAACACCACTGGCATTTATCTGCCTTACCTCTGAATCGACAACGCTTAAAATAGCATCGATATCATGAATCATTAAATCTAAAACCACGGGTACATCAGTTCCTCTGGGATTAAATTCGGCCAATCTATGGGTCTCGATAAACATGGGGTCTTTGATTTGGGCCTTTACCGCCGAAAAGGCAGGGTTAAATCGCTCAACATGACCCACCTGACCTTTTACACCATGTTGTTTTTTCAATTTTAATAACTCAAAGGCTTCTTCAATGGTATTTGTTATCGGTTTTTCTATAAAAATATGCTTCCCCTTTTGAATCGCTTTTTTAGCACAATCAAAATGTGAAAGGGTAGGGGTGACTATGTCTACGACCTCTACGGCATCGATTAGCGTATTGATATTGTCGAAATATTGGTACCCGAATTCATCGGCTACCTTTTTTCCGTTGATAGCATCGGCATCGTAGAATCCTATAAGTTCATATTTTTTCGACTCGTTGAGCAATCGTAGATGGATTTTACCCAAATGACCGGCGCCCAAAACCCCAACTTTTAACATCTATTTCTCTTTACCCCAAAAATAAGGATATTTTTGGGTTTCATGATTTCTTCGGAAATTGATTCTAACTCAAAAAGTTAAGCATAGATACATAATTTTTGCCGCTGGTTGTTTCTTGTGATTTGATTATTTACGACCTAACTTTACCTTTCTAAAACCAAACCATTGAAAGATACCTTCAAGCATAGGGGAATGCGAAATAAGCTCGCCGAAGTACTGGTGAAAAAAGGTATTACCGATACCAAAGTACTTAGTGCAATTAAAACGATACCTAGGCATTTGTTTATGGATAGTAGTTTTGAGGGGCACGCTTATCAAGATAAAGCATTTCCCATAGCGGCAGACCAAACCATTTCACAACCTTACACAGTGGCATTTCAAACTCAACTATTGCAAGTGAAACCTGGTCACCAGGTATTGGAAATAGGCACCGGAAGCGGTTATCAAACGGCGGTATTACTTCACCTAAAGGCTAAAGTATTTACTATTGAAAGACAGCAGGAGCTATTCAAGAAAACCAAACTTTTTTTTGGTAAAATGGGCTATCGCCCTAAAAAGAATATTTTTGGTGATGGCTATAAAGGTTTACCAACTGATGCCCCATTTGATTCGATTGTGGTAACTGCAGGTGCACCCGAGGTACCAAAACCACTAATGGCACAATTAAAAATCGGTGGTCGTCTAGTTATACCTGTCGGTGCGAGCGATCAAGTTATGACGCTATTTATTCGTAAATCGGAGAAGGAATTTGAAAAAAAAGAATTCGGTTCATTTCGATTTGTGCCTTTATTGGAAAATAAAAATTAAGCCGCCCTATTCTTTTTAAATCAGTTATTGAAACTTTTTTTGATTCGAGCCAAGTTTCTTTTGTTGTCTCTGTCTTTTATAGTTTCCCTTTTGTCGTGAAGTTTTTTACCCTTGGCAAGTGCAATCTTAACTTTAGCAAGCCCTCGGTCATTAACGAACAGATTGAGCGGTACAATGGTTAATCCGCTCGTAGAAACCTCTTTTCTAAGTTTTTTGAGTTCGCCTTTGTGTAATAAAAGTTTTCTTTCGGCCTTTGGTCTGTGATTGAAGTGCGAGGCATGTGAGTATTCATCGACTTGCATGTTGATTACAAACATTTCCCCTCGATTATTGAACTCACAGAAACTTTGGGAAATGGAGGCTTTTCCTTCTCGAATAGATTTAATCTCCGTACCGGCTAAAACAATGCCCGCAACATAAGTGTCTAAAAATTCGTATTCGAACTTAGCCTTCTTATTCTTTATATTGATGTTCTTTTGAACCATCATACAAAGGTAAACAAGTCGTTCGAATTACAATAATCGCAGAGTAATCATTGCTAAATTACATGAGCTAGGTAACAAATAACTTACTCTCTATCTTTTGGGCAGTTGCAACTAATATGAAGTCGTTGAGAAGTCGCTTTGTTACCCACAAGCTGTACTATAAACAGACTGCCGTTATCAGAGTCATCCATCTCATAAAACACATCTTCTCCCATAACCTTGTTTGCAAAATCGGGCGTGGTGTTGCTATGACCAACAACCAAAACTGTTTTATTTAAATTATCGGCTTTAAATTGCTCAATATCGATAGTTTGTGGTTCGTAATACTGAACATCAAGGTCTTTCTTAATAGAAATAGGTGCTGCGGTCATCGAAGTTCTTTGATAGTCGGTTGAATAAATGGCATCTAGTTCAACGTCATCCAAGATTTCGGCCCAATGCATCGCCCTGCCTAGTCCACGTTGATCAAGTTCAGGATCTGGGTCTTCTGGGTTCGAACGGTCTTTTTCCGCATGTCTTACAAAGTAAAAAGTTGAAACGGTTTGGTCTACGTTCAACGGTTCCACCTTTTTTTGATTATCTTTACAACCTACAATGAATAGGAAAAGTACTACAACTTGAATGATTTGAATGCCTTTCATAATTAAAGACTCTTTTTTTTGGTTGAAAACTCTTGCATAAATGTTAACTAAATTTAGCTGAAAAAAGTATGTTAAACTGCTTGTTTTTGTTCTTTTGTTTATGATGAAAATTACTAGCCTGTTAATTTTGCTAAGTTTTTCTTTGATTGCGTACGGTCAAAGAGAAGAGCGCTTACCTGCCGATTTAAGACAACATAATTTAACGACTTATAATGCCAGCTTGTTTAATCCTGCTTTTTCTTTAGATAGAAACAATGCAGAATCGGTAGCATTTTGGTCTAGATGGCAATGGCAGAGTATAGATGGTGACCCTACAACGATATTCTTAAACTATACCAGAAAATTAAATTCAAAGTCAGCTGCCGGGTTGGCATTCTTTCAGCAAAATACAGGTATTTTTTTTAATACGGGTGGAGCGGTTAATTATGCTCATCAATTTGAATTAAACGATTTGGTAAAATTGTCATTAGGAGTCAATATTTTTGCCTTTAAACAAGAGTTGGCCAATAATAGCTTTCAAATCGACCCCAATCTTCCTTTACCACTGCCGACGATTACCGACGATTTTATAATTCAAATGGCGCCTGGAGCAAGTATATCGGTCGAACGTCTTACCTTGAGTCTGGCCTCTGAAAATTTAATCGATTATAATTTCAATGCTAAAGAGGGAAATACCGCCAAAGAAGATAAAATATTCATGTCGTTGTTGTCATATGATTTTCCCTTAACTCTAGGGGCGGCAACGAATGCTTTTTTAAGACCCTCTATGTACTTGAGAACTATTCCCGGTCAATCAAATCAAATCGGATTTTATTCATTGCTGAATACTGATAAATATTGGGGTCAATTAGGTTATAATAACTTCTATGGTTACGGTATTGGGGTAGGAGGCACTTTTTTTAAACATCTTTCTATTGGAGCTTTGGTCGAGCTAGGCACAAGTGCTTCCATTTCTAAAGATGCCTCTTTTGAACTTATGGCGGCCTATTTTTTAGGCAAACCGGACGAAAGACATAAGGTTGTAGGTTTTGATATCGAAGAAGACGAGGGCATCATTCTTCAATTAAACCAAGAAGAGAAAGACCAGCAGATGCGAGAAGAGCTCGAAAAAGCCGAAAAAATAGCTGAAAGCGAAAAAAACATATCTAAAGAAGCTAAGAAGGCGGCTAGAGAAAAGGACAAAGAAGAGCGAAGACAAGAAAAACGGGTTCGTGATTCAATCGCCGATATCGAAAAAGAAGCTGTATTGGCTGCTAAAGAACTTAAGCGTGAGCAAGAACAGGAAGCCAAAGCCAAAGAAAAAGAGGCTTTAGCCAAGGTCGAGAAAAGTGCTGAAAAAGAGCAAGAAGTAATAAAACAAGAAGAAGCTTTGGCAAATGTTCGCCGAGAAGAACAAACCCGTAAATTAGATTCTATCAATAAGGCCAAACAAACAGAGGCACTGGCAGAAGCTCGCCGGGTAGCTGAAGAGCGCAGGCGTGATTCTATCGCCAAAGTAGAACTAGCTAAGCGCAAAGCTGAACTAGTGGAGCAAAGTGAAGCTGACCAGCCTCAAAAGGGTGAGAAATATGAGGAAGTTCAAACCGAAGATGGGTTAGAGCCTGGTTACTATTTAATTGCCAATGTATTCGGCACAAAGAAATATTTTGATGCTTTCATGGCCGACCTGAGAAGCAAAGGATTGAGCCCCGGGTCATTTCAAAGAAACAAGAACAATTATCACTACGCCTACTTACAACGTTTTGATACTATGCGAGAAGCTAGACAAGCTAGAGACAGTAAATATGGTGGTAAGTATGCCGGAAATACTTGGATATTTAGGGTAGTCGGTAACTGAGACACTAACCTATGAGGCTAATAAATTACCTTTTAGAAGTCTATTTTTTAAAGTAAAACTAAGAATTTATGAGGTAGTTTATGTCGAGAATTGATAGTTCACCACTACCTTTTAATTTCCTTTTTGACCAACACGTCTAGATAGGCAATTGTGTTAATAAGATACTTTCTATCTCGTGTAATCGTAGACATTGCGATTGCTCCCTGGATCATAGTATAAAATTGTTTGGCGAATTGTAAGGGAGTAACTGGTAGTTTCAGTTCATTGCTATTGGAGCCGTTTTCGAGAACCAGAGCAATTTTAGCTTCAATTTCTTTAATAGTCTCTTTGCTTGCTGCGGCAAGAAGTTTGTTGTTGTTTTGTGCGTCTACACCTGTATTGAGTACAGGGCATCCTCCTAAATCAGCGGTGAAATCATCATAATGACGGTAGAAATCGGTAAGGGCGAATATTTTATCTAATGAACTGCCTTCAATCGATAAAACCTCATCGATTTTAGATAACAATTTTTTACAACTGTACTCAAATGCTGAAATTGCTAAGGCCTCTTTATTTTCAAAATTGCCATATAAAGCGCCTTTTGTCAATCCGGTTGCCTCGGTAAGGTCACTCATGCTGGTACCTACATATCCTAGTTTATTAAATATAGGGGCTACGGTTTCAATAATATAGGAAGTGGTTCTTTCAGCTTTGGTGGTCATCGTGGTGCAGTTTTGTACGAAGATAAAAAATTTATATACTGCATGGTATCCAGTTTTGTCAAAAAAAAGGCACCTTTTTTAAAGATGCCTTAATCTATATTATGAAGTATTATCTTACTTCACCAGTTCTTCTTGATTTCGAAAAACCAACTCATTTTCAAATGAATCGATAAGTACTATGCTATCCGTAGATATACTGCCTTTTAGTAATTCTTTTGAAAGCTTGTTAAGAACTTCTTTTTGTATTACTCTTTTAATGGGCCTAGCACCAAATTGTGGGTCATACCCTCTTTCTGATAAATACTCGATAGCTTCATCTGTTGCATCTATGGTGATGTGTTGCTTAGCTACCACTTTTTTCAAATAATCCAGTTGAAGTCTCACAATTTTAGAAATATCATTTTTACTTAACGGAGTAAACATAATAATATCATCTATTCGATTCAAGAATTCGGGCCTGACCGTTTTTTTCAACAATCCGAGTACTTCTACTCGAGCGGCTTCCGTAGCACTATAAATATTTTTGCTATTCTCGAACTTTTCTTGAATAATATGACTGCCCATATTACTGGTCATTATAATGATAGTATTCTTAAAATCGGCAACACGACCTTTATTGTCAGTCAACCGTCCTTCATCCAAAACTTGTAAGAGGATGTTGAAGGTATCAGGATGCGCTTTTTCGATTTCATCTAACAAGACAACGGAATAAGGTCTTCTTCGAACCGCTTCGGTCAATTGACCGCCTTCATCATAACCCACATACCCCGGAGGTGCCCCCACCAATCGACTGACCGAATGCCTCTCTTGGTATTCGCTCATATCAATTCTGGTCATCGCATTCTCATCATCGAAAAGGTATGACGCCAAGGTTTTAGCCAGTTCTGTTTTACCTACACCTGTCGTACCTAAGAACAAAAAGGAACCAATAGGTCGTTTGGTATCTTGAAGACCGGCCCTGCTACGACGTATGGCATCGGAAACTGCCTCAATCGCCTCTTCTTGACCTACTACACGTTTGTGTAGCACATCTTCAAGTTGCAAAAGCTTTTCGCGTTCGCTTTGAAGCATTTTAGTGACAGGAATACCTGTCCATTTAGCGACTACTTCAGCGATATCTTCGTTCGTAACTTCCTCTTTGATCAAGGTGTCGGTTTCTTGTTGAACTAGAAGCTCTTCTTGTAGCTTCTCAAGTTGTTCTTGAGCTTCTTTGATTTTCCCGTAGCGCAACTCTGCAACTTTTCCATAATCTCCATTACGTTCAGCTCTCTCTGCCTCCGATTTGAACTCTTCAATGTCGTGCTTTGTTTTCTGAATGTTATCGACCACCGACTTTTCACTTTCCCATTTGGCGAAAATTTCGTTTCTCTCTTCTTTGAAATTCGCCAAATCAACATTCAGCGATTTAAGCTTTGCTTTATCGTTTTCTCTTTTGATGGCTTCAATCTCAATTTCTAACTGCATTATTTTGCGGTCTAGAACATCTAACTCTTCAGGTTTTGAATTGATTTCCATGCGAAGTTTAGCGGCGGCCTCATCCATCAGATCAATAGCCTTATCCGGCAAGAATCTATTGGTAATGTAACGTTGTGATAATTCTACCGCTGCAATTACCGCATCGTCTTTAATACGCACCTTGTGGTGTGCTTCGTATTTTTCTTTGATACCCCTTAAAATAGAAATTGCACTTTCGGTATCTGGCTCGTTTACAGTCACTTTTTGAAAACGTCTTTCTAAAGCCTTATCTTTTTCAAAATACTTTTGGTACTCATCTAAGGTTGTTGCTCCAATAGCACGTAGTTCACCTCGTGCCAGTGCAGGTTTTAAAATGTTCGCCGCATCCATAGCTCCCTGTCCGCCACCAGCCCCAACTAAGGTATGGATCTCATCGATGAACAAAACTATGTCACCGTCAGATGAAGTAACTTCTTTAATTACCGATTTTAGGCGCTCTTCAAATTCACCCTTATATTTTGCGCCAGCGATTAACGCCCCCATGTCTAAGGAATAGATAATCTTATCTTGTAGGTTCTCAGGTACATCACCCTGAATAATACGGTGCGCAAGACCTTCGGCAATCGCGGTCTTGCCAGTGCCCGGTTCACCTACCAACATGGGGTTGTTCTTTGTTCGACGAGACAAAATTTGTAGAATTCTACGAATTTCTTCATCACGCCCGATTACAGGGTCAAGTTTGCCATTGTCGGCCAATTCGTTTAGGTTTCTTGCATATTTATCTAAGGAATTATAGGTTTCTTCAGCACTTTGCGAAGTAACCTTACCGCCACCCCTTAGCTCTTCTATTGCTACTTTTAAATCTTTTTCAGTAGCGCCCTGATCTTTTAAGATTTGAGCGATTTTACTCTTTGATTTTAAAATAGCAAGTAAAAGATGTTCAATCGAGACAAATTCATCGCTCATCTTTTTGGCAATGATACTAGCTTCGGTAACGGTTTTGCCCGCTTCTCGTGAGAGCATTATATCACCGCCCGAAACCTTTGGAAAGCTCTCCAGCTCTTTGTCTAGAATCTGTTCTATAAGACCTACATTAATATTTAATTTTTTTAAGATAAAGGGAAGTACGTTCTCATCGACCTCGCCTATGGCCTTAAAGAGATGTTCATTTTCTATCTGCTGGTGCCCGAGGCCTTGCGCAATTTGTTGCGCCTGCTGCAGGGCCTCTTGTGATTTTATGGTATAATTATTAAAATTCATATTCTTATATCTTTAGCTTATTGTTTACTTTTGAAAGGAATAAGTCAAGAATCTTACCAAGATTTTGAGCAAGACAAAATGTCTGTTAATACCAATAAAAACAGGACATTTAGGCAGTTCTTGATTTTTTATCTTGAATATATATTTTAAAATTTAGTTAATGGGACTTTTTAGTGGAATATTTGGAGGAGGAAGTAATGAGGGGAACGAGGAAAAAACTAAAGTACCTTGGATAGCTCTTATCGGCATAGGGCAATTAGATGAAATAGTAGAAAAATCGAAGGTGAAACCCCAAGTTATTTTCAAACATTCTACCACCTGCGGAATTAGTAGAATGGTCTTGAATATGTTCACATCGAATTATGCGCTTTCCGAAGAGCAAATGGATTTCTATTTTCTTGATTTACATAAGAACCGTGATGTATCGAACGAGGTCGAAACTAAATTCAATATTGTTCATCAATCGCCCCAGTTACTAATAATAAAGAACGCTCAAGTAGTAGCCCACGATTCTCATGGCGCGATTTCAGAAGTAAGGTTAGAAGAATTCGTTTAATTCGTAAGGCGAGCGATTAAAATCAAAAAAATCCCCAAGCTGTTCTTGGGGATTTTTTTAGTCGAATTTTTGTCTTCTCAGTATTGATTTCAATCCTGCTTTCAGGTCTTCGCCAGCATCGTAGACCATTTGCTCATTTGAAGGAAACGGTATAGCCTTAAGTTTTAGCAAACTCAATTGGTCGTTATCGATTGCCCTCTTGTCCCCGTCATAATTAGCATAAATGTGCTCAAAAATAAATTCACTGGCCAGGGGGTAAGAACTTAACTGTTGTTTGGTTTTTAAATCGGTAAACTGAACTAAACCGCTAACCGCTGCTGTTTTAAATTGGGTGAATTCGTAGAAATTACAGCTAACCGTCTTAAATTTATCTATCTTAACTTTATTACCCAAACTGTCTTTTACTATACTTCCGTCGCGATTTACGGCATACTTATAACCATCTTTGACCTGACGCTCTTTTACTAGCTGTTTTTCACTGATTCGCTCAGGTGATATATTTATTTGTCGAAGGGCTAACTTCATATTATAGTCATAAATGACATCCGCTTGAGTGTTATTGTGGTACTTGGTCCAAAAATCTTCAAGACCATAAATATTAAAGTTTAACAGCTCTTCCTCCAATCTTGCTGGAATAATTTGTTCAGTTTCATTTACCAAGTCAACGCTAATGTAATCAAGACCTTTGGCATACGCTTCTTCTATTTTACGTTTGACATCATCATAGCCAGGCTCAATTTTATCTAGATATTCGAAATCATCATAAGCCTTTCGATAGTCTCGTTTATTTGTAGCGTTGGCCAATAAATTACTGGCATTATCGTATAAAAATTCTGCTAGATCATCTTTACTATCAATAATGGCATCTTGGTAGTCGTTGAACTCAAAATTTGCCTGTCGGTTCTCTTCTGCAATATATAATGGAAGTAGAGCCTTGATTTTGTTTTGAATTGCCTTTAAATTCACAAATGAATTGTAAATCGCCTCATAATGGGCGGGGTTCTCATCATTTTCTAGAAAATCGATTCGTTCTAGCTCTCGCTCGGTATGCTTTATATATGCTTGTTCGAGAAGAACTATGTACGGTTGGTTAGCCTTTTTAGTCTTGTTTTTCGCTAAATTATCTATAGACGTATGTATGGCATTTTCATAGTTACCGGTATTAATAGACTTTTGTGCCTGTTTGATGCTGCTACATGCAGCAAATAATGAAATTATTGAAATAAAAAGTATAGTTTTTTTCATCACTTACGATTTATAGTTTTCAGCATAATTTCAATGGTCATGCCAAAATATATATTTTAAGTAACGTAAAACGATGAACTATCGTATGAAATCGTTGATTGGGTGTTTTGTGAGAATTATTTATTAGTTTCCAACGCCGGCAATAGTTTGGTCGAAACCTCACCAAAACCTATGCGAATACCTTCAGCCTCGCAATAGCCTTTTAATATAACGGTGTCATTATCTTCGATGAACTTGCGCTCACTACCGTCATTCAGTTTTATTGGGTTTTTGCCTTGCCAAGATAACTCAAGCATAGAACCGTAAGAGTCAGGGGTAGGCCCTGAAATTGTTCCACTACCTATCATATCACCACTATTAACTTTGCAACCATTTATAGTATGGTGAGCAAGTTGTTGTGCCATTGTCCAATACATATACTTAAAGTTCGACTTTGTGACCGTGGTAGAATTCTTGGATTCGGTCATTATATCTACTTCTAGATTGATATCGAAACTATGATTTCCTGTAAGTCTTAAATAGGGCAGTGGTTCTGGGGATTGTTCGGGGCTTTCGACCCTATAAGGCAGAAGTGCATCTAAAGTAACGATCCAGGGGGAAATGGAGGAGGCAAAGTTTTTGGCCAAGAACGGGCCCAATGGTACGTATTCCCATTTTTGAATATCTCTGGCACTCCAATCATTAAATAGAACCATGCCAAAAATATAATCTTCAGCTTCGCTAACAGGTATGGGTTCACCCAGTGCATTGGCATCTGTAGTAATAAAGGCCATTTCGAGTTCAAAATCGACCAATTTTGAAGGTCCGAAAACGGGACTCTTAGAATCATTAGGCATGGTTTGGCCCAATGGTCTGCGTATAGGCGTTCCACTGGGTACAATGGTTGAACTTCTGCCGTGATACCCGACAGGAATATGAAGCCAATTCGGTAGCAAGGCATTTTCAGGATCTCTGAACATAGTGCCCACATTGGTTGCATGCTCTTTACTGGAATAGAAGTCGGTATAATCGCCAATCTGTACAGGTAGCTGCATTTCTATCTCATCCATAGAAAATAAAACCACTTCGCGATGGCCCTTGTTATTTTTTAGTTCATCGTTCGAGGCGTCGAATATTTCACTAATTCGATTACGAACCAATCGCCAAGTTTTTTGACCGTCTGAAATAAAATCATTCAATGTGTCTTGAAGAAAAATATCATCGGTTAGGGGTATGTCTTTAAAGTAACCTAATTGATGTAATGCACCTAGGTCGATGGCGTAATCTCCAATTCTAGTACCTATCGTAATGATATCGTCTCGGGTGAGAAAAACCCCGAAAGGTATATTCTGAATGGGAAAATCAGAATTTTCAGAGACCTTCAACCATGTTTTTTTTGTAGGATCGTTCGCAGCTATGGGCATATTGTAATTGTTAATTTGTATTTAATAAATTGCTAATCAAATATATTATTTTATAGGTCTTAACAATAAGCAATTTGTATTTTTGCACCTCATTTAACACAATATTGACGTATGCAACGCGACAACCTTATTTTTGATTTAATAGCCGAAGAAAAAGAACGGCAGCTAAGTGGTATTGAGCTAATAGCTTCAGAAAATTTTACCAGCCCGCAGGTTATGGAGGCCGCAGGGTCGGTTTTGACCAATAAATATGCTGAGGGTTACCCTGGTAAACGTTATTATGGTGGCTGTGAGGTTGTTGATAAAATAGAACAGTTGGCCATAGACCGAGCAAAAGAACTTTTTGGTGCTGCTTACGCTAATGTGCAGCCGCATTCAGGGTCTCAGGCAAATGCTTCGGTTTACCATGCATGTTTGAAGCCGGGCGATACAATTTTAGGGTTTGATTTATCTCATGGTGGTCATTTGACCCACGGTTCTCCGGTGAATTTTTCAGGACGCCTTTATAATCCTGTTTTTTATGGGGTAGATGAGGAAACCGGGGTCTTGAATTATGACAAAATACAAGAGATTGCCAATCAAGAAAAACCGAAGTTGATAATTGCAGGCGCTTCTGCATACTCCCGAGATATGGACTTTAAAAAGTTTAGGGAAATTGCGGATAGTGTTGGAGCGCTCTTATTGGCCGATATATCACATCCGGCAGGTCTGATTGCCAAGGGTATTCTTAACGACCCAATACCACATTGTCATATTGTTACTACCACCACACATAAGACTTTGCGTGGACCAAGGGGCGGACTTATTTTAATGGGGGAGGATTTTGAAAATCCATTCGGAATTAAATTGAAGAACGGTAATCTTCGCAAGATGTCGGCATTGCTTGATTTGGCGGTGTTTCCAGGTAATCAAGGCGGACCTTTAGAGCATATAATTGCTGCTAAGGCAATTGCCTTTGGTGAAGCCTTGACTGATAATTTCTTGCACTATATGTTACAAGTAAAGAAGAACGCCGAGGCAATGGCGGCCGCTTTCGTAGCTAAGGGCTATAATATTATTTCAGGGGGAACCGACAACCATATGATGTTGATTGACCTTCGCAATAAAAATATCACAGGAAAAGATGCTGAAAAAGTTCTTGTTGATGCCGATATTACCGCCAATAAGAATATGGTTCCGTTTGACGACAAATCACCATTTGTAACTTCCGGAATCAGATTTGGAACGGCTGCAATTACCACTAGAGGATTAAAAGAATCGGATATGTCTGCCATAGTGGAATTGGTTGATGAAGTATTGACCAATTCGGAAGATGAAGCAAAAATTAAAAATGTTAAGAAAAAAGTGAACGAATTGATGCAGGGTCGTGAGCTCTTTAATTTCTAGTTATAAAAATAAACCTCATTAAAATAAGAATCCGCTAAGTCAAATTATCCAATGACTAGCGGATTCTTTTGTTATCGGTACATTTCGTCAAAAACAAACGGTACCTAAAGGTGGATATTAAAAGGATATTTTAATCGGTATTTAACATATATAAATCACCATTTTCTAAGTGAGACGCCTGCAAATCATAAATAATAGCATCATCTTCAGATTCAAAATAGAGTCCCCAATAATTGAAATAGTCTTTTTGTGAATGGTTGCCTGATTCAATAGTCCTCAAGAAAAAATCACTTTCAGAACAATCTTCTTCAAAAACCGGAACATAAATTTCATATGGTGTCTCAGAAAGACCCTTGCTAAAATGAACATAGTGTTTGCCCATTTCACCTAAAATACTTTCTAGTTGTTCAGGTATACTTTTTTCATAAATTTTATTGATTATGATACGGGTATCCTTAAACAAGATAGAAAGCTCTTCAATATCGATTGAGACCAAGTTTTCGGTTCTAAATTTTTCAAGAACAGCGGTAAAAGAGGAGTAACTTTGGGAAAAATTTCCCCAAGTACCTCGATTGAAATGAAATAGCATTTCAACCAAACTAAGATTGCACTCTAATTCAACAGCGAGGTTAACGCCTAAATTATTTGAGGCACAGTTGCGTACCGTTGCTTCAGAAAAGAAGTACTTCTCTAAACTTTTTCTAAAAGATTCGATTCCTTCCAATCTCATATCAAGATTGAAACCTCCGGACGAATTGTTCTCGAAATTATCTGGAAATGAAGGCATAAACGTATAGTGTATTCAATAGAGTATCAAAAGTAAATTGATAAGCCATTATTAATACAAAGAAAAACCCCAAAAAAAATGGGGTTTTTCTATTAACGCTATAGTGTTATTTTTAAGAATCTGTTTTTCAGATTGTTACAGTTATTAAAGACTAGGGTTTTCAAGCTAAATGAAGCCTCTTTTACGTGCTTCTTCAATAAGTGCAAAATCATTGCCACTTTCAACGTCAAAAATTACCTTTAACTGTCTTTTTCTGTTCTCTACTGTCGTACTTGCGGCGGCAACTATAGAAGAAATATCCTTGGTTTTGGTTCCAATCGACAATTGATACAGTATTTTTTTGTCGCGCTCGTCAATTTGATCTTCATTGGCCATCTTTCGCCTTATCGCCTGAAGAGCAGCGGCAGTATAGTAAGGTGGTTTTTCGAGAACAGTTTTCACCATATCTTGAAGTGTTCTTTCATCAACCTCTGATTTGACCATGTACCCGTCAGGGTTAACTGTTTTCAAAATATTATTTATTCTATAGCTATCACTGAACGAAGAAAGAAAAACAACCTTTGAAGAAGGTGAAATATCTTTGATCAAAAGGCCTAAATCTTCACCACTTTTTTCAATTTTTGAATTTTCGGGAAACATTGAAATATCAAGAAGTATGAGGTCATAGGGAATTCTCTTCGAAGAACTCTCAATTTCCGCCTTACCTTTTTCGTAACTAGGTGCGGTATTTACAATAACTTTAAAATTTTCAAAATCGGTGGCCTCTAAAGTGTATTTGTAGCCCAAGACTATCATTTCATGGTCATCAACGGCTAGTATGCGTACTATATTATCCATAGCTTTGGTCTGTTCTCTCTTTATTTTTTTCGTTTAGTTCTTGATTTTCGACTTGGGGAGTCAAATTTTTAACAGGAATTTTGAAAACAACTGAAGTTCCTTTTCCCACAGTGCTCTTAATTTCCCAATTACCATTTAATTTTTCGATTCGAGAAGCCATGTTACGCATGCCAATTCCCTTTTTGCCTTTCTTGGTCTTAAAGCCTTTACCATCATCGGTGATTGTTGCAATGAGCATATCGTCATGCACTCCGAGGTCGATAGTTACCTTTTTGCAATTCGCATGTTTAACCGAGTTTTGAAGGCTTTCTTGAATCAAGCGATAAAGATTAATTTTGGTTACCCCTTTGATGCCGTCCCAATCATAATCTTTGTCATAATAAAAATTATAATCGAAATTACCGGATACCTGAACCGTTTTTAATAAATCGTCTATCGAACGTATAAAATTATTAATTTTTTGATAAGCAGCATGACTTAATTCATGAGAAATGGCCCTTATTTCTTTTTCTACATTCTGTAGAGAATCTATCGCTTTTTTTCTTTGTGATTCGGCTTCTGTATCATTTTTTTTATTGAGACCAGTGAGTACCATTCTTGCCCCCAACATACTGCCTAGAACTCCATCATGCAATTCTTCTGAAATTCGTTTTTGTTCCAGCTTTTTGGCCTCTTCGACCTTTTGATTTTGGGCAAGCATTAGGTTAAAAATTTCTTGGTTCGCCGCTTGTTGTTCTTGTTGAAAGCGTAATTTTTGGTTTTTTGCTCTTTGGTCCAAAATAAAATAAGACATAAGGCCCAGCAAAAGAACGGCCACGGCAATACCTGTCCATAATTGTTTTTGTCTTGCCAAAAGCAAGTTCTCGGCAATAAACTCATCAGTTTCAAAACGAATTCGGGCGAATTTGTTTCTGGCTTGGCGCTCAACTTGTTGTAAACTGTCGTTGAGAGAAATATATTCTCGAATGTGGGCCGTCGATTTCTCAGGCTCTAACTTTGCTAAAAGTTGTAGGTTCAATAAAATTCTTTCATTATTGTTTGCCTGCTCCGCATAATCTTTTGACCTATTAGCATATGATATAGCCCTTTGAGTATCTTTTTGAATAAGATGATATTCAGCAAAATTAAAATAGGCTCTTGCCAATCCTGGATTGTTATCTATACTGTCCAATATTTTGATTGAAGAGTTCAAGTCTTCAGAAACATCAAATTTTGAAGATATTTTAAGTTTACTAAAAGCTAGATGGCTTTGAGCTAAAGCGTAAAGTTTGGGCTCGGTTTTTAATAATGATTTCTCTTGTATTACTTTTTGAAAATATGCAATAGACTCTTTATATCTCCCTTGTTCTTGATAGACAACCCCTATATTATTATTGAGGCTAGATTCATAATTATTTTCCCGTTCAATTTTTTTCTGATACTCAAGGGCCGTACTATAGTATTCAATAGCCCTTTCGAACTCCTTCAATTCTTTAGTTACTGACCCAAGATTGTTGTAACAATTGTAGAGATGTAGATTCTTGTTTAAAGGTTTTAAAATTTCTATGGCCCTTATGGTGTTAATTTCGCTGCCAGTGTAATCTCCTACTTTTGATTGTGTTAGTGCCATGTTGTAGAGCATTCTTGCGCTTTCGAAGTCCTTTCCAAGATTCTCATAAATTTTTTGAGCTTTGGAATAATTATAAAATGCACTATCGGGCACAGCTTGGCTATTAAAGAAAGCTGCTCTATCCCAGTGGGCATCAGCAAATACAACAGAATCTTTTGAAACCTGGGCTAATTCAATGGTTTTGGAATTCAAGTTGAAGAACTTTATAGAATCCCTAAGTTTGAAATAAGAATATGATATTTTTGCGGTTAGTATGGTTTGTATAGAATCATTAGATAGGTTCTTAGTGTAATCCTCTGCTTTTTGAAGAAAATCCAACCTTTTGCTGTGGTTTAAGTTATTATTTCTACCATAATTGATTAAACTCATTATAGAGTCAATTTCTTTTGACTCTAGGTTCGATTTTTGGTCATTTGTGGGTTGACAAGAAGATATTAATAGGGCTATCGCTAGATTGAAGAAAAGTCCATATGTGAAGTCTTTGGGTTTCATTTAGGTTTGTTAAATACAAGGTATAAAAAAAGCCTTAAATCTACGTTAAGGCTTCTTACTAAAACTATACAAGTTTTATATTATCCATCTTCTCTATCATCTTGACGTACATCATCGCCATCTGTAGCGGCATCAACGTTAAGCTCATATACGGCTTCTGTTTCTTCTAAGTTGGTTTCTGCCTCACAAGAGAACATTCCGATTGCCATTACTACTACTGCGAAAATACTTGCTACTTTTTTCATAATCAAAAGAAATTTAGGGGTTATTGTTGTTTTTCTTACTGCTAAACTACGGTGGTAGTAAATTAATTATTGTGCAGAAAAAAATGTAATAGTAAACGACCTAAGTTTATTAGCTTATGACCAAATTCTATGAGTATTTGACTAATTTAAGGTAGAAATGGTGTTTTTTGAAAGCAATTGTTTCAAATTATCGATATTCTTTCGGTAAGATTTTGAGAACGGCAATTGCTGTTTACTGTGCTTTAGGGTGCATATTGCTTTACCATAGCTAATTCTCGAAATACAATCGGTATTTACGATATAACTTTGATGAATACGTACAAAGTTTTTTGGCAATTGATTTTCAAAGGTCTTTAACGTCTTGTAGGCATTATTTATTGTGCCATCTTTCATTATAAACTCCGTAGCATTGTTATCAGCTTTTAAATAAAGAATTTCATCGGTGTCTAAATATTGAAAGTCTCGATAAGAACTAAGACATAAAGTTTGGGGTTCTTGCTCGGCCGGGATTTGCTTTTTCAGCCGTAATAGTGATTTTCTAATATCAAACTCATTATAGGGCATTAGCCAATAATCGAAAAAACCATTTTTAATAGCGTCGTACGCATGATGCTTACCCTTGGATATACCTATAATGATAGGTAGACTGGTCAAGTATTGATGCAGTTCCATTACCATTTGAAAATATTCTTGCGCCTTTTCGTTTAGGTTAATGAATACTATTTGAGGAGAGAATTTTAATATTGAATTGATACCTTCAGAACTATCTTTTGCAATCGAAGTGCATGTGAAATCACCATATTCTTCTAAATAATGCTGCAATTGCAGATTAGATGTTGCGTCAGAATCGATTATGGTGTAATTATATTCCAAAAGTTTAACTATTATTTTGATGCAAATTACTGATAGTAAGTTATAACCGAACCAAGTTATTCCCCACAATAATTGGGGCTTTTGTATATAAAATGCTGAAAATTAGACAGTTTGAAGGAAAAAACTTTCAAGTAAAACAATTAAAAGTAGGAAAATACAACAAAATATTGATAAATTCTTGTTGCGAACTAAACTTTTAGTCAAAGTAGCATCTGATATCTTTAGGGAAGCTACTGCGCTATAGATTATATTTTCCTAATTGTAAATCGGAGGGAAAATTAAAATAATCTTTTTATTAGCCTTCAATAATTTGAAATAGGTCAAGAGAGATTGTTAGCTAAAATGTAAAAGATTCCATCGAAAGTAATTCATTCAGAATAACATTTCACAATTATCCTCTACTTAAATTACTTTTGATGAATAATTAGTTGTTGAATGGAAACAGCGGTAGTTATACCCAAAATACATTAAAGAGACGCTGAAAATGAAAATTCTTATTTTGAGAACAGGTTCTTGATTTCTTCTGAGATTCGAATTGGTTTTAAGCTCTCGGAATTCAATAAGCACCATTCCGTTTTAGAATGTAATAACAGTTGACCAGTTCGGTCATCATGCATTTCAACGACACGTACAGACTTCGCCCCTTTACTGCTGGCTATATGCGTTTCTATTTTGATAACATCACCTAACTTCGCAGCAAGTTTATAAGTAATGTGATGGGTCATCACTACCCATATACTATTTTTTATGATTTCTTCAGGGCAGACTTTTAACCAATGTTCTTTTGAAATATCTTGAATCCATTGTACGTAGCGAACATTGTTCACGTGGTCTAAGTCATCTAAATCATCTTTTTCGACGACCAGTGTCTTTTGAAATTTATGCATCTATTTTTTTTGAATGGTCACTTCGAACATTTTGTCCCATTCTTTTCCGGTTACGAAAAAAGTTTTTCTCTTGGGGTGATAGGCTATACCGTTAAGAACATTATCGGTATCGCTCCAGGTTTGGTGATGTGCAACCTTATTGCTTAAGCCGCTAAAATTGATAACACCCTCGATAGCTCCACTTTTGGCATCAATAATCATAACACTGGGCTTTTGATAGACATTGGCATATATTTTTCCGTCTACATACTCCAGTTCATTTGCACTGTCGTTAATTGATTTGTTGGTCACTGTTTCTATAGCGCCTTCTTCAACGAGGGTTTCGGGGTTTAAAAACCATATTTTTTCGGTTCCATCACTCTTGAACAATTTTTTACCATCATTGGTCAAACCCCAGCCTTCTTCGCTTTCGCCATACTGAAAAGTATCAAGTCTCTTCAAATCTTTTAAATCGTAAACAAAGCCAGTGCCGCTGCGCCATGTTAGCATGTAAATTTTATCATTTAGAATAGTAATGCCTTCGCCGAAATAATTGTCCTCTAAATTAACCTGTTGTATAATTTCTCCTGTTTTAAAATCTACTTTTCTTAATGACGAACGTCCTTTTTTTCCAGTGCTTTCATATAAGGTATCATTATGAAATTCAAGACCTTGGGTATACGCCTTATTATCGTGAGGGTATTCATTTACAATTTCGTAGGTATAGATTTCAGGTGATTTAGCCGCTAAAACTTTGATGTTCTTCGTCACCTCTACAGTTTGGTCTTCGTACTTAACCTTGGCATTCAAGGTTTTATCGCCCAAGGTAGGTACATTAAAAGTAATTTTTCCATCATTTAATTCAAGTTCATTTCCCTCGAGGGTGTAAGTAACCTGCTGAATTTCTTTGTTTTTTTTATTTTTTATGGATACAGCTACGCTTTGATTCTGTTGAATTTTTTTGCCGTTATCGTTAAATTCTATTTCAAATAGGGAAGAAGGGGTGTTATTACCTCCGCAAGCCATAAAAAGAAATAAAATACTTGATGAAAAAATTTTAAGGGTATTCATTGTTAAGTTTAATTTGTAGTCTTCAGAGGACCAGATATAAAAGACAAAAATAACGAACTCCCATCAATATTCGAATATAAAATTAGGAGGTAAACGATTGTCAAAGTTACAAAAGGTTGTATATTTGCGGTCGGCAAGTCCTACACGACCAGCTCCTGTAGAATCCCCCAGGGTGGGAACGCAGCAAGGGTATACGGTTGTAGCGGTGCGATGTAGGTAGCTTGCCTTTTTTTGTCCCCTAAAGTGAAGTGTCTTGCATTACTTGGCAATCTGATTCTTCTTATTTTCACACCCATTATCAAATTCTAAATTTCTTTCCGTTCAGCTCAATTAATTCGTTATTTTGCAGAAGTATGAAAAAAAAGGTTGTGCTCATCACGGGCGGTTCTTCCGGTATAGGGAAATCTATAGGGCTTTACCTAAAATCAATGGGCTTTAAAGTATACGGTACTACACGTAGTTTAGAAAAGCACCCAGATTTTGAGGTTTTTGATTTGTTAGAGCTTAATGTTACCGACCCCTCCAGTATTAAAACAGCTATTCAAGGCGTACTTAAAAGAGAACAACGTATTGATGTACTTATTAATAATGCCGGAATGGGTATTACTGGGCCAGTCGAAGAAACTCCACATAATGAAATTGATAGGGTTTTCCAGACTAATTTTCATGGTCCTTTACATATGGCTAAAGCAGTCATACCTCACATGAGAGCGCAAAAGAGCGGAGTTATTATTAATATAACTTCAATTGCCGGCTATATGGGGCTGCCCTTTAGGGGAATTTATTCGGCTACCAAAGGTGCATTGGGCACCATTACCGAAGCCTTAAGAATGGAAGTTAAAGATTTTGGTATAAAGGTCTGTACATTGGCTCCCGGTGATTTTAAAACGAATATAGCCAAGGGCAGGTATCATGCCCCCATAGTTGAAAATTCACCATATGCCAAAAATTACGGAAAAACCCTAAAGATGATCGATGAGGATGTTGATACCAGCGGTGATCCTATAGCCGTGGCAAAAGTAGTTCTTGAAATCATAAACACACGACACCCAAAGGTGCATTATAAGGTAGGGGAGCCTCTGCAGAAATTCTCTACATTACTAAAAGGTTTATTGCCCGATAAACTCTACGAGAAACTCTTACTTAAACATTATAAATTGTAAATTCGTGATCTTGGGTTAAATAGCCCATTTTCGACTAATATCTAATTCTAAATCTAATAAAAACAACACAAATGAAATTTTTTATAGACACGGCAAATTTAGACCAGATTCGAGAAGCTCAGCAATTGGGGGTACTTGATGGAGTGACAACCAACCCGTCTTTGATGGCGAAGGAAGGTATTACCGGGCGTAACAATATATTGAAGCACTATGTCGATATCTGCAACATCGTTGAAGGAGATGTTTCTGCTGAAGTTATTTCTACCGAGTTTGATGAAATTATCAAAGAAGGTGAGGAGCTAGCAGAGCTACACGATCAAATTGTCGTAAAGGTTCCAATGATCAAAGATGGTGTGAAAGCACTTAAGTATTTCTCAGATAAAGGTATTCGTACGAACTGTACGTTGGTCTTCTCTGCAGGTCAAGCTCTTTTGGCAGCTAAAGCAGGTGCAACTTATGTATCACCTTTCATCGGTAGATTAGATGATATATCTACAGATGGTCTTAACCTAATTGCAGAAATTCGTCTTATTTATGATAATTTCGGATTTGAAACTCAGATTTTGGCAGCTTCCATTCGTCACACCATGCACGTGCTTGAATGTGCCAAAATAGGCGCTGATGTCATGACAGGTGGTCTTGATTCAATTACAGGGCTTTTGAAGCACCCTCTAACTGATAGTGGACTGGAGAAGTTTTTGGCAGATTACCAAAAAGGCAATAAATAGTTCTTTGTAACATGATATTTTAAAAGGAGGATGTTGTAATCCTCCTTTTTTTATTTACAAAGGTCCGTAAACATTGGCAAAGGCATCAACGATAACATCATCTTTTGTAACGATGCATTTATTTAATGGATAAATAATTAGGGCTTTAGTAAGTTCTTCAAAATCAGGAGCCCTAAATTGATTTTCAGCATCTAAATTGGAACTTTCCAATAAAGCTTTCCAATGGCCCTGTTCGGTTTTGATGTTGATGCCAACATACGAATAGTCGGGTTTCTCAGAGATGAGTTTAGCTATGCGACGCTTGATATTTTCAAAATGGGTTCTATCGGTACCTGACCAAAAATAGAATACCGTATTCTGGTTTTTAGCGATTTCCGGTAATGAAATTGTATTTCCTTCTACATCTAAGACCTGTATGCTAGGTATTTTCTTATTAGGTTGAATATTCTTGATACCCTCATACAACGTATTGATTTCATTAATGTGACGATTGTTACTGGAAAGCTCATGAAATCCTTCGATAAAAGATTCATTGTTTTTCTCTGTATCATGCACTTTAAGTAGGTAGTCAAAGGCAACATTCCTAAAAAGGTTGTCTTTCAACTCTTTCTCTTCAACCAAACTGTCTATAACATGCAATTTGTGTTTGTTGAAATGCAGTTGGTTTCGAATTACACTCGTTTCAATATCACAGGAATTAACACAGGTCATGTAAGAAAGGTTTCCTACGTGATACTTTACAAAATTATAGTAGGGGCGAAGATAGGTCAGGTCTTGGTCGTCAAAAGTAAGCTCTGCCCTGTAGTCATAAAAGTTATCGGGCAAATCATTTATAATACTATTTTTTGTTCGCCTTTTATGCCTAAAGGGGTAAACCTCTTTGTACATATTATAATTATAAAAGACACTGCTTCTTGCAATTTTTTCTTCTTTATCAGATAAATCGGCCTCAATGGCCAAACCGTCTAAAATATCCAGCTTTTCTTTTTTCAAAGAATCTATCTTGGCGACGAACTCATTGGGTTCAAACCAGTAGTATGATCTGATTCTTTCAGCTTCCTCTTCATTGGCCAAGAAAAGCTCCAATAAAAAATTGTTTATCTCCTCACCCCTTCCTGTGAAAATAAGAGACTCATCAAAATCGACTGTATTAAGACGTATGACAATACTATCTCCCTTTTGTAAATAAATATATTGTACCTCGGGATCGTGGTTAAAATGGTAGAGCCCTTCCGTAATTGAATCAAGCTGAAAAGAAAATCGGTTTCTTTCATCGAGTTTTGCAGAATCGACTACTACATCTCCCTTATATAGAACGACATGTGCAGTTGTCGGGTTTACGATTTCACCAGCAAAAAAAACATTCTGAGAAATTTCATCTTTTGCCCCACAGGCCGCCAATAAGAAAAGAAAAAGGTAGAGTAAATGTTTATTCATATAAGGTTATCAGCTAGACTATAAACAAAATTAATCAACCCCATAAGCTATGCTGTTAATAGCGAGTTAAATATTAGGGCGTTACGTTAATGATTTCGACAAGTAGTTTAGATAATAAGATTATTGGTAAGGCATTTATAATTCAGTACTTTTGCACCGATTTTAAAAAAATACGCGTTATGTTATCGGTATCAAATTTATCTGTTCAGTTCGGAAAAAGAGTTTTATTCGATGAAGTCAATGTTACTTTCACCGAAGGAAATTGTTATGGGGTTATAGGTGCTAATGGTGCAGGTAAATCGACCTTTTTGAAAATATTATCTGGTCAAATAGACCCAACTTCGGGTCACGTTTCGCTCGAGCCGGGTAAGCGAATGTCTATTTTAGAACAGAACCATAATGCTTATGATGAGGCAACTGTACTTGAGACAGTTGTTATGGGCAATAAGCCGCTTTTTGCCATAAAGAAAGAGATAGACGCCCTATATGCCGATTACAGCGACGAAAACGCAGACAAGATAGGTGAGCTTCAGGTGCAGTTCGAAGAAATGAATGGGTGGAACGCCGATAGCGATGCGGCGGCATTACTTTCTAATTTAGGCATCTCTGAAGACCATCATTTTACGGTAATGGCAGATATAGATTCTAAACTTAAGGTTCGGGTTTTATTGGCGCAGGCTCTTTTTGGAAATCCTGATGTTTTGATTATGGATGAGCCTACCAACGATTTGGACTACGAAACCATTCATTGGTTAGAGAATTTTTTGGCCAATTACGAGAACACGGTTATCGTAGTATCTCACGATAGACACTTTTTAGACTCGGTTTGTACCAGTATAGCAGATATCGACTTTGGTAAATTAAACCTGTATTCGGGTAACTATACCTTTTGGTACGAGAGTAGTCAATTGGCGGCACGTCAAAGAGCACAACAAAACAAAAAAGCAGAAGAAAAGGCCAAAGAACTTCAAGAATTTATTTCACGTTTTAGTGCCAATGTGGCTAAAAGTAAACAGGCAACATCTCGTAAAAAGATGTTGTCTAAACTTAAGGTAGAAGATATTAAGCCTTCAAGTAGAAGATACCCTGCAATAATTTTTGAAAGAGAACGTGAGGCGGGTGATCAAATATTGAATATTGAAGGTTTATCGGCCTCCACTGAAGAGGGTGATATTCTGTTTC
This sequence comes from Flavobacteriaceae bacterium MAR_2009_75, assembly GCA_002813285.1. Classification (NCBI taxonomy): domain Bacteria; kingdom Pseudomonadati; phylum Bacteroidota; class Flavobacteriia; order Flavobacteriales; family Flavobacteriaceae; species Flavobacteriaceae bacterium MAR_2009_75. Next base: position 219,241 of record PHTZ01000001.1, on the reverse strand, counting down.
ACAATGTGAACTTGAACTTGGCAAAAGGTGATAAGGTTGCCATTATATCAAAAGATTCACGTGCTACTACTGCTTTTTACGATATAATCAATGATAAGCGTAAAGCTGATAAAGGCTCTTTTCAATGGGGTGTAACCACAAATCAATCATATTTGCCTGCTGATAATTCTGATTTCTTTACCGAAAATATAAGTCTCGTAGATTGGTTAAGACAATGGGCAAAAACCGAAGAAGAGCGAGAAGAAGTATATATCAGAGGCTTTTTGGGGAAAATGCTTTTTAGTGGAGAAGAGGCTTTAAAAAAGTGTACTGTGCTTTCAGGAGGTGAGAAAGTGAGATGTATGTTAAGTAGAATGATGATGATGAGGGCGAATGTGGTTATGTTGGACGAACCTACTAACCATTTAGACCTCGAAAGTATTACTGCATTTAACAATTCACTCAAAAACTTTAAGGGTACGGTGTTGTTTACGACCCATGATCATGAATTTGCCCAAACGGTTGCCAATAGAATTGTAGAATTAACACCTAAAGGCAACATTGATAGATATTTATCGTTTGAGGAGTACATGTCTGATAAAGCTTTGAAGGAGCAGCGTGAAAAAATGTACGCTGTGCCGGTTTAGGTCTTTATCGACCCAAACTCTTACATCATGAAAATCTACAATCTGCTATTTGCTATACTGGCAATGGTGGTCATCGGTTGTACAAAATCAGATGGTGATAGCAATTCGACCCACAAAAACAATGGAGTAAAATCTACCTACACCCTTTTGGTGCAGGATAAGGAAAAACTATCTTCAATAGATATTAATGTAAATGGCAAACTTAGTGTAGCTACTGCCACTGAGAATGATTTTACGTTGAGTTCGATTCCAAAAATAGCCCATGTTGAAGATAATTATTTCAGTTATTATAGAAAAAATGATAATTGCAAAGGTGAGATAACCGTTTACGATTTTGAGGAGAATAGGGCAGATTCCAAAATTCTATTTGAAGATTTAGGCGCTTGTAATCTCAAATCAAATGCCATCCTTAGAACGGAAAACAGTCTATTTATAGCTTATGAGATAAAAACTTCAACCAAAATTAGCGATTACTATGTAAGGGCAATTGATACTTCTTCTGAAGAAATTGTTTTTACTGATATAGCATTAGGTCACAAGCCTGTTGAAATGGCTTTTGCTAATGATAGACTTTTTGTGCTTACGCTCGACGAAGAACTATCTGGTAAATACGGTATAGATGTCATTGATGCTCAGATCAACCTTCTAATTTATCATGATTTACTCACTTTTGATGCTCGACGTATTTTTAAGGGACCTAACGATAATATAATTGTCAGCTTTGATGATTTGCACATGACAATTGACAAGAATTCGTTAGCAGTTGCCACCACAAAATATGGAGTAGGAACTGAACCGAATTTCAAATCTGCGAGCACTTTGAAATTTGATGGTTCCGGTAGATTATATTACGATATGCCAGGTGGGGCGCATAGTATTTATCCGGTAATATCAGCAGTTTACGATTTTGAGAAAAATTCTGCCATACTATATGCTTATGAGAATTTTCTATCTGAGGCACAACGTAAATTTGAATTTGAGATAGAAAGCACTACAATGGTTTCTTACGATGAGAAAAATGATTTTATATTGATAGGATATAAAAAAATAGGCAATGATAACCGTGGAGGGTTATTAAGAATCAAACCAGCACCCAATCCTGCATTTATCGATAACTTAAATGTAGATGGTGTACCTCATTCTATTTTTGTGGAATAACGATGAGCACTCCTCTTCTTGATAATCTTTTATCTTTAAAAATCTAGCTGTTGAAATACTTGCTGTTCCAAATGGCTGGAGTAAAATTCTTTCCCAGGGCAAAGCCATAAAAGATGACTACCGATGCCATACATTTGAACATGAAAAAGAAAATAATCCAAAATTGGGCGGTAGTACTATTCTTTGAAAACAAACCGTCTGGTACCATCAAAGTCACCAGGTAACTACAGAGTATGACGACCAAGGTTAGGTTGACTACACTTTTAAAAGGCCACATCAGCAGTTTTCTTAGAGGATGAAGGTCGTTTCCCCATTTGTGAATTAGATAGAAGTAATCATTGCCTATTGGAGCAAATAGCAATGGGTCATCTTTATCTTCTAGTTTGAATAGTTTGGAAGGGGCCAATATTTTCAACCCATCTATTGTTGTATCATGAGCTTTTTCAAGCCTTCTAATTTTAGAGATTGCCTCGGCAGGTATTTCTCCTTTAAAAAATGAAGAGTTTAAAAACCTCAAACGGTAATCGATGCAAATTTTTTGAATTTGGTCGATATGATAAATATTTTCGGTTTTCAGTATATCGAAATCGAATTCATTTGATGTCTTATGTACTCCATTGCTAATAGTATCTAAAATTCTTTCGCGTTCACTCTGATTAAGCTTTAAAATCTCTTCAATTTGGCTGAATACGGATGATTTTGATATAGTTCGATTTCGTTCTCTGTTCAGTTTTTCCTGAATATTAGTTTTTCGTAGCATTCTCTATATTTAGCAATTCACTCAAATTTAGCGAATTCTATAATTATAATTCAACATTCAGCTCTTGATGTTAACAGGTTGTTAAAAAATATAAAAAACCGTCCGTTTTTTTTGTTAATATTTTACATTGATCGTAATTTGTCGGTAAGATTGACCGTTGGTCGGATCTATAACCAATTATAATCCATTTGCATGAGGTTTTCTCTCGCTTTTCTTTTTATACTGGCATTATTTTTTTCTTCCGAAGTATCTGCACAGAAGAAATCTTCTATAGAAGCAAGAAAATCAATTGTTCGTTCTACGGCTATATCTGAAAACCATAAGACATTATTAGCAGTAATGAGGGCTACCGATTTAGAAGAATTACTCGACAGATCTGGTCCTTTTACAGTATTTGCTCCATCTGATTTAGCTTTTGAAAATATTATTGGTAAATCTGTAGATGATTTAATGAGTCCGGAAAACAAAAAGGAATTGAAAGCTCTTATGACCTATCATATTGTAGCGGGCAAATTATCTGCCTCAAAAATATTAAAGGCTATGAGCAGGGGCGGAGGTACCGCAACATTTATGACCGTTCATGGTGATGATATAACCGTAACAATGAAAGGGCTCGATATTATTTTAACTGATGGTCAGGGCAATCAAGCTACAATTGTAGTTGCCGATTCTAACCAACGTAATGGTGTGATCCACGAAATAGATAATGTTATACAACCCCGCGAAGAAATTAGGTCTTAACGTAATTCTGCACCAAGCTCTTCCTCAAAGCGTTTTTGCATCTTATTCATAATCTTATCAATTTGCTTGTCAGTCAATGTACGGTTGGCATCTTGTAGTGTAAAGCCAACAGCATAAGATTTTTTACCTTCAGGTAGATTTTTGCCTGTATACACATCGAAGAGATTAATGTGTTTAAGAAGTTTTCTTTCCGTTTTAAAACCAAGTTCATGAATCTCTTGAAAAGAGACGTTATCATTTAACAGCAGTGCAAAATCACGTTTAACTTCGGGGTGTTTTGGTATTTCGTTATATGATATGCTGTTCTTGCTGGCAAAAGATATGACATTATCCCAATAAAAATCAGCATACAGCACTTCTTGCTTAATCCCCGATTCTTTTAACAAGTTTTTCTTTATAATACCTATAGTGACTAATGGCTTAGACTTTAGGGAAAGTGTTAAACCCTCTGCATATACAGAATCAACGACAGGTGATGGTTGTAATTGTGAGATGCCTAATCGTTCAAGTATATTAAGAACAATAGATTTTAGATAAAAGAAGTCTATTTTATTCTCGCTCCCGATCCAACTATCTCCATTACGGTTTCCGGTCACGAGAAGACTTAAGTGTTTATTTTCAGTTCTTTTAGAATCATTCAGATGATAGGTCTTTCCAAATTCAAAAAATTTAAGATTTTGTTTTTTTCTATTAATATTATAAGACAATGCCTCTAAGCCTGAAAAAAGCATCGATTGCCTCATTACAGATAAGTCATTGCTTAAGGGGTTCAGCATTTTTACCGGTTTACCCACTTGTTCAACTTCGAGCAAAGTAGCATATTTAGGCGAACTGAGACTATTGGTCATTACCTCATAAAAACCTAAAGAGGCCAGTTGATTACCAATTTTCGATTGTAAATTATAATCGTCGAACTTTGAAACCGGAGCTATCGAAGCGTTTATTTTATTCTTAAAATTGATATTGTTATAGCCATAGACCCTTAAGATTTCTTCTATCACATCAACTTCACGGTGAACATCTACACGATATGAGGGAATGGAAAGACCAAGACCGGCTTCGGTAACACTTTTTACTTTTATATCTAAAGAAGCCAAAATTGATTTTATGGTATCTTGAGAGATTTCTTGACCAATTAGAGAGTAAGTCTTTTCAAAGGTTAAAAAAACTTGGTGCTCTTCTATTTTTTTAGGATAGAAATCTTCTATATCAGAAGTAATATCTCCCCCAGCAATTTCTTTGATTAAAAGGGCTGCCCTTTTCAGTGCATACTCAACATATTCAATATCGATTCCTCTCTCGAAACGGAACGAGGCATCTGTATTCAAACCGTGTCTTTTGGCAGTTTTACGGATATTAACGGGGTCAAAATAGGCACTTTCTAAAAATATAGAGGTGGTAGACTCTGTTACTCCAGTATTAATACCGCCAAAAATACCTGCCAGGCACATCGGTTTCTCAGAGTCACAAATCATTAAATCATCTTCGTGTAATTCTCTCTCATGACCGTCAAGAGTCATAAATTTTGTACCCGCTGGCAATGTTTTTACCTTAATTTTCTTACCATGAATACGGTCTGCATCGAACGCATGTAGGGGCTGGCCAAGCTCGTGTAATACGTAGTTCGTGGCATCGACCACATTATTAATAGGTTTTAGACCAATGGCCAACAACCTGTTTTTTAACCAATCAGGTGATGGTTGCACAATGAGATTGCTCATGGTCACCCCGCAATATCGGGGTGCCAATTTACTATCTTCCACTTCGACCAACATTTTCAATGAGCGATTATCAACATTAAAATTGCTAACCGATGGTGTGATTAATTCTTTATTTATCTCTTTTTGAACTAGACCGGCTTTCAAATCCCTTGCTACCCCGTAGTGGCTCATCGCATCGGCACGATTGGGAGTGAGGCCAATGTCAAAAACTTGATCATTTTCTATAGTAAAGACTTCTGAACATAGGGTGCCAGGTTTGAGTCTTTCATTAAGAACCATAATACCGTCGTGACTGCTACCAAGACCTAACTCGTCTTCTGCACAAATCATACCTTCGCTAACTTCACCACGAATTTTTCCTTTTTTTATTTTCCAAGCTTCACCCTCTGGGGTGTAGAGGGTAGTGCCTATGGTGGCCACTGGTACTTTTTGACCAGTTGCAACATTTGGTGCACCACAAACTATTTGAAGAGGGGTGTCTGTTCCAATAGCGACTGTAGTTACTTTCAATTTGTCGGCATTGGGGTGTTTTTCACAGGTTAAAACTTCGCCCACCACAATACCGTTCAAGCCACCTTTTACAGATTCAAAGTTGCTAATGCCCTCAACTTCAAGACCTAAGTCGGTAAGAAGTTCTGCGGTTTTGTCAGCTTCCCAGTCAAGCTTTAAAAATTGTTTCAACCAATTGTACGAAATCTGCATGCGCTATTTTTAGTGGCCGCTAAGATAAAACAATGCGCTAAGACATTCAATAACCTTTTGGGCCGAATTCTTCTATTTTTTGAATAAAGATTTAGAGGAAAGAATCTATTTAATTTCGAATAATATGCCTAATCTAAATTATGGTCGATTTACCTAAACCTATATTCTCATCATTAATGTTGAGAATCTCATCGGAATCAACAATATGCTCCGAAATAAAATCACCTACGTAATCAGTACCATATTTACTGCTTCCCAAGACATCTGGGGTTACCACATTTTTGACAAAAGATTCATGTACTGCCGAAACAATTGAATTCGCTTCCTCATCAAGCCCGTAATGCTGTAACAACATGGCCGTGCTTAGTATTGAAGCGACAGGGTTGGCAATATTCTTTCCCTTCGCCTGCGGATAAGAACCATGAAAAGGTTCGAACATCGCGTTATCGACACCGATAGAAGCTGAGGGCAATAAACCTACTGAACCGATTATAACGCTACCTTGGTCAGAAAGAATGTCTCCGAACATATTATCGGTCAAAATAACATCGAACTGTGAGGGATTTAACATCATTTGAACCGTGGCATTGTCGATAAACATGGTTTGAAGTTCAACATCAGGGTAAGACTTGCCTATTTCTGTAACGGTCTTACGCCAAAGACGTGATGATTCTAGTACATTGGCTTTGTCTACAAGGGTTAATTTCTTTTTTCGCTTTTTGGCCGCTTTAAACGCCAAGTGTGCGACCCTACTTATTTCTTTCTCTGTATATTCACATACATCAGAGGCCCGAGTTCCATCTTCACTGATGCTTTTTTGTCCAAAATATATCCCTCCGGTTAATTCTCGAAAAATCACCATATCGGTTCCTCGCACAATATGTTCTTTAAGGGGTGAATTTTTTATAAGCGAATTGAACATTTTAACCGGCCTTATGTTCGCAAAAAGACCTAATTCTTTTCTCAACCTTAACAGACCTTGTTCGGGCCTTACCTTCGCTTCAGGGTTATTGTCATACTCTAACCCCCCAATAGCACCAAAAAGAATAGCATCTGCCTCACGGCAAAGCTTTAGGGTGGCATCGGGTAGAGGTTTGCCGGTATCAGTTATTGCAATGGCACCCACAGAGGCTTCAATATACTCGAAGTTGTGATTGAAGGTTTCTTCGATTGCCTTTAGACATTTCACTGATTGGGCAAGAACTTCAGGCCCAATACCATCTCCACCAAGAAGAGCGATTTTTAACTGCATACAGGTACATTTTGACTGTTTGCCGCAAATAACTCATAAGCCTGCAAACAAAATTTCTAACATAGCAAGTGGCTAAGGTTAAAAATTTTGTTGACATTTCAGAGAAATGAAAGGGAAATTTGTTGTTCGTTCAGAAAAGATCAATATTCACTAGGAAACACTTACTATGTTCAGGTTAGTTGCCTTCATAATTTTAGGAATATCCTCATCTGTAATTTCTTTGTGTAAATCGGCAAATTTCAAGAATTCTTGATAGGCGTGGTCTAGTTGAATTTTAGTCAATTCAAAGCCCACAATTTTAGCGCGATACGCCAAAGCAGCCCGGCCACTTCTAGCGGTAAGAACAATTGACGATTCATTTACACCTACATCGGCAGGGTCAATAATTTCGTAGGTTTCCCTATTTTTAATTACCCCGTCTTGATGAATGCCTGAACTATGGGCAAAAGCATTGGCCCCAACGATGGCTTTATTGGGTTGAACCATCATTCCCATTTTTTGTGAAACCATTTGGCTGGTATCGTACAACAGCTTACTGTTAATGTTTGTGTCAAGATTTAAGCTTGGGTGTTGGCGTAATATCATCACTACTTCCTCTAAAGAGGTATTACCTGCGCGCTCTCCAATACCATTAATGGTGCATTCAATCTGTCTGGCACCATTGATGACACCTGCAATCGAATTTGCTGTAGCCAGACCTAGGTCGTTGTGACAATGACATGAAAGTGTAGCCTTATGAATGCCTTTAACGTTTTCCTTAAGATATTTAATTTTTGCACCATATTCTTCCGGTAGGCAATAACCTGTCGTATCGGGAATATTTAATACCGTGGCTCCGGCTTTTACTACGGCCTCGCAAACTTTGGCCAAGAATTCATTATCGGTTCGACCTGCATCTTCGGCATAGAACTCAACATCTTCAACAAATGTTTTTGCATAGCTAACAGCACTAACGGCCCTTTCGATAATTGCCTCTCTATTCGAATTGAACTTAAATTTTATATGCGAATCGGAAGTTCCTATGCCTGTGTGTATTCTTGGTTTTTTTGCCCTTTTAAGAGCTTCGGCAGCTACTTCAATATCTTTTTTTACCGCACGGGTAAGTCCGCAAACCGCAGCATTTTTCACCAAATCGGATATTTCGGCAACAGATTTAAAGTCTCCGGGACTTGAAATAGGAAATCCCGCCTCAATAATATCCACACCCAAATGATCCAGTCGTTCCGCAATGACTAATTTTTGCTCGGCGTCTAATTTACAGCCGGGCACTTGTTCGCCATCTCGAAGTGTAGTGTCAAAAATCTGTACCTTATCTTTACTCATTATATTTATGTAGTTTAGCTAACCAATACGAATATATAACCATTTAGGTAAAAACACCTAAGGGTGAACAAGAATAGTACAACGTTAAATTAGTTTTTCAGTAGATTAATTTACTGAATAACAGAACATTAAACCATACTTTTTACGATGACAAATGTGCACAGAGATGCTTTGTTCGTGCTCGTTAAATCGCTATCGAAATCAGAAAAACGTCAATTCAAGTTGTATGTTGGTCGATTAGGGGTAAATACTGATGCCAAATTTCTAGCACTTTTTAATTTGCTTGACCGCTTAAGAAAATATGACGAAAAGACCATTCTTGAATCAGGTATCGTAAAAAAGGCGCAACTATCAAATCTTAAGGCTCATCTATACAAGCAAATTTTGGTCAGCCTTAGACTTAATCCAGTAAATCAAACTATTCGAGTACAGATTAGAGAGCAATTAGATTTTGCCACCATCCTTTATCAAAAAGGGTTGTACAAGCAGAGTCTCAAGATTCTGGATAAGGCTAAGTCTACGGCGATTGAAAATGAGGAGAAAAACATAGCCTACGAAATTGTAGAGCTTGAAAAAATTATTGAAACCCAATACATTACGCGTAGTATACCCGATAGGGCCAATGAATTGGCCGTTCAGGCCAAAGAGCTCTCGGCGCAAAATGTGATGACAAGTAAGTTATCAAACCTATCACTACAACTTTATGGTATTATGTTGAAAGTGGGGTATGTACGTAGCGATGAAGACTACCAAAGGGTCAAAGAATATTTTGATAGACATCTTCCCAAACATAGAATAGAAATGTTGGGTTTTAGGGAAAAACTTTGGTTGTACAAGGCGCATCTTTGGTATAGCTTTTTAATTCAAGATTTTTTGTCTACCTATAAGTATGCCAGTAAATGGGTCGATTTGTTCTATGAACATGAAGAACAAATAGCATTGAACCCAGTTTTCTTTTTGAAGGGTAATCATTACCTGTTAGAATCACTTTTTTATGTGAAGTATAGTTCTCAGTTTAGAACAACCCTTGAGCGTTTAGAGGAAGTTGTAGGGAGTAAAGATTTCCCTAAAAATGATAATATTGCCTCGTTGGCATTCTTATATATTAATGCCAACAAATTGAACCTTCATTTTTTGGAGGGAAACTTTCAACAGGGTCTTTATCTGGTTAAAATTGTGGAGTACGGCATTAACAAGCACAAAGACCGTATCGATGCACACCATATTATGGTATTGTATTATAAAATTGCCTGTTTGTACTTCGGAATCGGAGATAATAAAACCTGTATCCAATATCTTAAAAAAATCATCAATAATAAAAACCTCAAGATGCGTGAAGATTTGATGTGCTTCGCGAGAGTATTAAGTTTGGTGGCCCATTACGAGGCTGGTATGGATTATCATTTAGAGATTCAATTGAAAAGCACCTATAAGTTTCTTTTAAAGATGGATGATTTACATGCCGTTCAGCAAGAGATGATCAAGTTTTTACGAAATCTAGGAAATATTTACCCTAATGAACTGAGAAACGAGTTCCAAAAATTGCATACAGAACTGAAGAAATACGAAGACCACCCTTATGAAAAAAGAGCCTTTTTATATCTTGATATTATTTCATGGTTAGAAAGTCATTTAGAAAACCGACCGGTAGCCGAAATTATTCGTGAGAAAGCATTAGCCGTTAGAAGATAGCACTTTAAATGACCGAACGGAACCACACCCGTAATTTTCTAGAAATAAACTTGGCCATGCTTTTCTTGAGCACTTCTGGGCCTTTTGGTAAATTCATCGTACTACCAGCTCCTTTGACCATTGAAATGCGAGCGCTTCTTGCCTTTATATTTCTGGCCATTTACTGTAAACTAAGAGGAATTTCCTTGAATTTGAACAGTCGAGACCGTTGGCCCATTTTTTTGTGCTGTCTTTTGATGGGAGTGCATTTGGTGAGTTATTTTCATGCCTTACAATTATCAAATGTAGCCATTGGTATGCTATCACTATTTACATACCCGGTCATGACGGCCTTTCTCGAACCTTTATTTCTAAAAACTAAATTTCAAAAACTTCACTTACTGCTCGGCTTGATGGTTCTCATTGGTATTTATCTTTTGGTTCCTGATTTCAGTTTAGAAAATTCCAGTACTGTCGCTATTGGTTTTGGTCTCTTTTCCGCGTTCACTTATGCCATTAGAAATTTAATTTTGAAGACCAAAGTTGATAAGTATGAAGGTTCTGTTCTTATGACCTATCAAATGGGAGTGGTAGCAGCCTTACTGATTCCGACCTTCTTTTTTTATAATATTGAGGAAGTTGTTCAATTTACTCCTGCCTTACTGGGCTTAGCGTTGATCACCACAGTAATCGGGCATTCAATGTTCATCAACTGTTTCAAATATTTTTCATTGACCACTGTAAGTATATTAAGTTGCATTCAGCCGGTCTATGGTATTATAATCGGTGCGATTTTTCTTTCTGAAATGCCGGGTTGGTCAACTGTCGTCGGCGGTTGCTTAATATTGGCATCGGTTGTTCTTGAAAGCCGTAGGTCTTACCGATAAAGTATTTACTGATTACTATTATTTTCTTCGGGAGAAATACCGGGTGTGGCCCCCATGTTGTATTGGTTTATGAGTCCGTTACCTAATTTTTGAAATTCTTCATTTTGTGCCATCTGCCTAACTTTTACGGGGTCGAAGTTCCCATTAAAATAAAGAAAAGAACCATTAAGGTTATTGTTGTTGTAAATAAGAATTTCCTTTACAGCGTCTCTTTTTTCCCTTATGCTAACAATATTCCGTTTCAGGTTATCATTCTTCCTATAAACTTCAATGAAAGAACTTCCAGTAATACCGTTCATTTGCTTGTTCAAAAATTGGGTGCGTTCGGCAGTTGCGCTAGGAAATTGCATATAGCGTAAATCTTTTGTATTGCCCACCAACGATTTCATTTCAGGAGAAATACTACCGATCATGGATAGCATAAATCGAGGCACTCTTATAGCCGTTACTTGATCATCTTCTTTATGTGCATTATAAAATGTATCTATAGAATTATAAGTGCCACAGCTGCAGAATAGCATAAGGCAGAAAATGAAAATTATTCTTTTGATCATGGTGTAGTGTTTTGTATGTTAAATATAAAGTATTTAACAACAAGCGTTCCAAATCGGGTCGTTCGGTGGGTCGGCACTGATTGTTAGGGGCTCTTTTTTTACCGGATGTATGAATGAAAGCTTTCTAGCGTGAAGATGTATACTGGCATCTTTATTGCTCCGGTCGAAACCATATTTCAGATCACCTTTGATCGGGCAACCGATTGCTGACAACTGTACCCTGATCTGATGATGGCGACCAGTTTTTAAATCAACTTCCAATAGATAGTAATTATCAAGTTTTTTTAGCGTACGGTAATCAAGAATAGCTTTTTTACTATCGGTAACTTCTTTGCTGTGGGCGTACGACTTATTCTGTTTGGTATTTCGTTTTAACCAATGTTCTAAGGTCGCTTCCGGTATTTCAGGACTATTTTTAACAACCGCCCAATATGTTTTTTTAGCACTTTTCTCAGCGAACAATTTGTTGAGCCTGGGCAGAGCCTTCGAGGTTTTGGCAAAAACCACGATACCTGATGTTGGCCGATCTAGTCGATGTGCCACCCCAAGATAGACGTTGCCCGGTTTGTTATACTTTTTTTTAAGGTATAATTTTACGACTTCACTTAAGGGCATATCACCAGTTTTATCACCTTGTACGATATCTCCGGGGCGCTTGTTGATAGCGATCAAATGATTGTCTTCGTACAAAACCTGAAGGTTCTGGGGGTTTGAGAGTGTTTTGTTCGCCACTATATAAAAGATTTTTCTTTTCGAAAGGAAAGTAGTAAAAGAAGCAGTACTCCCGAAGTAACCGAGACATCAGCCATATTGAAAATACCGGTCTTAAGAAAGCCTAGTTTTATTTGAAAGAAATCGGTCACCGAACCATATGCAATACGATCTACCAGATTTCCTATTCCTCCGCCTATGACAAAGGCAAAACCGACAATAAGCCAAAGGTTCATCTCTTTTCTCTTGAGTATTCTATAGAGCAGAACTAGCAATACCAGAATGGGTAGAACCTGAAATAGAATAATTTTTAAAATAGGAGGGAAGTTCTGCCCGAACCCCAACATTGCCCCGGTATTTTCAACATTCGTGAGTATAAAACTATCTCCGACAACCTGAATATACTCATTTGGAGAGACCTCTTTGCGCACAACATTCTTTGAAATTTGGTCGCAACCAAAATTGAGTATGACCAAAACAATAGTACCCCATCTTCTAATTCCTGCGCTGCTCATGCAACCTTTTTTTAAAGCCTAGTATTGTTCTTGATCGTTAGGAAAATCTCTACTCTTCACATCGTTTACATACTGAGAAATGGCATGGCCCATATCTTCATAAAGGTTCATATACCTGCGCAGAAATCTAGGATTAAACTCATGCGTCATACCTAAAAGATCGTGAATGACCAATACTTGCCCATCGGCATGCTTACCACCACCGATACCGATAGTAGGTATAGAGATACTTTCAGAAACTTTTTGAGTTAGTTCGGCCGGTATTTTTTCTAAAACAACGCTGAAACACCCTAATCGTTCTAAAAGCTTGGCATCTTCCATCAGTTTCTCTGCTTCCTGTTCTTCTTTTGCCCGTACGGTGTAGGTGCCGAACTTGTAAATGGACTGTGGGGTAAGACCCAAATGCCCCATTACAGGAATACCGGCGTTCAAAATTCGCTTCACCGATTCTTTAATTTCAATACCTCCCTCTAATTTAACGGCATGGGCACCACTCTCCTTCATAATTCGAATAGCAGAACGCAAAGCTTCTTTGGGATCGCTTTGATAACTTCCGAAGGGAATATCAACCACTACCAGAGCTCTATCAACTGCCCTGATAACAGAAGTAGCGTGGTAAATCATTTGATCAAGGGTAATAGGCAATGTGGTTTCATGACCGGCCATTACGTTACTCGCAGAATCACCCACAAGAATAACGTCTACATTGGCAGAGTCTACAATTTTGGCCATTGAATAATCATATGCCGTGAGCATAGATATTTTCTCGCCGTTCTTTTTCATGTCCACTAGAGACTTTACCGTAACTCGTTTATATTCCTTTTTTGCAGTTGACATTTATTTTTGGTTTTGGAGGGATAAATGTAAGGAAATTGTTTTGTGGAAAATAATAGCCCCTCGTTTACGGTAGTTTTAATACGTGGACTTAATTAGATACCTTAGGGAAGAAAATAACAATTCAGAAACCATACAAATCATGAGAATACTACTAGTTCTATCCTTCATTCTGGTTTCAATAGGCTCTTGGTCGCAAGATTCGGAAGTTATGGAGGTACAGAATACTATCGAGAAATTCTTCGATGGCTTTCATGCACAAGACTCGGTTCAAATAAAACAAACGGTTTCAGATTCTATTATCATCCAAACTATAGCAATGGATGATATGGATAATCCTATGGTGAAATCAAAAAACTTGAACGAATTTTTAAAATCAATAGTAGCTATTCCGAAAAGCACAAAATTTGAAGAAGCGATAACCAATTATTCCATTCAAATTGACGGGCCTATGGCCAATGCTTGGACGGATTATAAATTTTATTTAGATGGTAAATTTCATCACTGCGGGGTTAATTCGTTTCAGTTGATTAAAGACTTAGAAAAAGGTTGGCAGATTATTTACGTCATCGATACCCGAAGAAAAACGAATTGTATATAAAACGGGAAGCTATGTCAGCTTCCCGTAGTAAATTAATTGAAATAATAACTAGAAATTAAAGTTCAAAGCCCTCGCGGTAAGTTCTACCCACGAATTGATTCGCTTCCTCTAAGTTAGTAATTCGCATATTCTCTCCATCCCATAATAACTTTTTACGGGCGTAGAAGTCCATCTTACCTTCACTATCTTCTTTTCTTAGCATATAACTGCGAATGGCCAAATTACCCATCAATACGGTTTCTGTCATAGGGCCGGCATAATCGAAAGAAGAAGTTAAGCCTTTATGTTCTTTGCTACCAAATCCAGCTTTACAGGCATCGACCCACAAGCGTTGGTGACCGTATTCCGGCTCATCATTGGGCTCGGTTTCCGGGCCGAAATCAGTAGTGCCGTCGTTCAAATATAATTTGGGAGTCAATGGACTACTATCGTTAATATTGGTAGAAATAATACCTTTTTCACCAATAATCAGAACACCGTTATTACTTCCCGGCCCTCCGATATCGTTATTGGCAGGAATGATTTCTGGGTGTGATGGTCTTATTCCGCCATCGCTCCAAGTCATTTCAATTGGTGACTTCGATTTTTCCGTAGCACCGAAATGCAGTGTAATAAATGATGATGCAGGGCACCCTTCAGGGTGGTAATCTGCATTCCACATTTGAGAAAATACCGAACCAACGCTGCATTCCGCATCCGTAGGATATTTTAGACCTAACGTTCTGAAAGGTATGTCTATCAAATGGCAACCGACATCACCAAGAGCTCCGGTACCATAATCCCACCAGCCCCTCCAACTGAATGGGTGTAGGTTTGGCGTATACGGTTTTTCAGGAGCGGGCCCCAACCACTGGTTCCAATTCAAGCTATCTGGTTTGGATGATGGGTCTGGTTCTGGCATGGCGCCACCTTGTGGCCAGACGGGTCTGTTGGTCCAAACCTGTACTTTAGATACCGCACCGATAGCATCATCATCGATCCATTTCTGAACCATACCCAGAAGTGGGTTAGAACCGCCTTGGTTACCCATTTGGGTTACTATTTTTTTATCGCGGGCCATTTGGGTAAGCGTACGGGCCTCACTAATATTATGTGTCATCGGCTTCTGCACATACACATGAACACCTCGGTTCATGGCATAGGAAGCGGCCGGACCATGAACATGGTCTGGAGTCGAAATGGTAACGGCATCAATGCCCTTCTCCTTGTCCAACATCTCACGGTAATCAGCATATAATTTTGCTTTCGGAAATCTTTCAACAGACCTCTTTGCAGATCCTTTAAAATCGACATCACATAGAGCTACAACGTTTTCGCGACCGTTCACGGAAGCGTTCGCGATATCGCTCGAGCCTTTTCCACCCGCACCAATTGCGGCAAGATTCAATTTATCGCTAGGGGCAAGATAGCCTACGCCTCCCAACACATGGCGAGGAACGATAAAGATAGATGAGGCAGCCGCTCCTTTTTTAATAAAAGAACGTCTGGAGTTCGTCGAAGATTTTGTCTTCTTGTTTTTCATTTTCTTTTTGGATATAGTTTAGTAAAAGAATTAGCTTCTAAAGTTAGTAAAATATGTGAAATGTATAATGAACTAAGCCTTTAATAATCATTTTCTAAACTTCACAATGATATTTGTTCATATTTGCTCGCAATACCTATATTTGAGGCTTATTTTAATAACACTATAATGAAAAAAATAAAATTACTTCTTTATCTAGTTGCTTTTTGTTCAAGCCCAGTCGTTCAAGCCCAAGAAGAAAAATTCTTTGAAGGTAAATGGGA
This sequence comes from Flavobacteriaceae bacterium MAR_2009_75, assembly GCA_002813285.1. Taxonomy (NCBI): domain Bacteria; kingdom Pseudomonadati; phylum Bacteroidota; class Flavobacteriia; order Flavobacteriales; family Flavobacteriaceae; species Flavobacteriaceae bacterium MAR_2009_75. The sequence goes on along the minus strand of PHTZ01000001.1, from coordinate 203,400 downwards.
TATAGAGATTGATAAAAAAGGAGAAAAGCTACCTTCTTGGCTAGTGATCAAACATTCAGGTGTAAAAACCTTAGTGGGGCATTTTGTGTATGCATCGGGTAGTGCAAGGCCTATTTCAGAGGTGAAAGTTGGCGGAGGTAAATTTGCTTTTACCATACCACCACAATGGTCACCTGATTTGGGTGATGTAACGGTTAAGGGAGAAAAAGATGGAGATGGACTCAAAGGAACGTTGGCTTTTGCCAAAGGAGATACTTATAATTGGACTGCTGAGAGGGCACCGAAGCTCTCAACTGTAGAGAACCCTAAATGGGGTGAACCACAGGAAATTTTCAATGGTAAAGATTTGTCGGGGTGGAAGGCCAAGGGAGAGAACCAATGGATAGTCGAAGATGGTATTTTAAAAAGTCCGAAATCAGGTGCCAATTTGGTAACGGAAGAAAAATTCGAAGATTTCAAATTACATGTAGAATTTAAGGTGCCACCCAGAAGCAACAGTGGTATTTATCTTAGAGGTCGCTATGAGGTGCAGATTACCGATGACTACGGAAGCGACCCTAGCAATGTACTTTTTGGAGGAGTTTATGGTTTTCTAACTCCGAACGAAATGGCTGCAAACCCGGCCAGTGAATGGCAAACTTACGATATCACCTTGATCGGTAGAAGAGTGACCGTGGTGGCCAATGGAAAGACGATTATCAGTGAACAGAATATACCTGGTATTACAGGCGGTGCTTTAGATAGTAAAGAAGGGGAACCGGGACCATTTTATATTCAAGGGGATCATGGCCCTATTTCTTTTAGAAAGTTCGTAGTTACTCCTAGAGTAGAATAATCTAACAATCACTCATATTAATACCAACAGCGAGACCTCCTTTGGAGGTTTCCTTGTATTTAGAGCTCATGTCTTTAGCCGTGGCCCACATGGTTTCAACGACTTTGTCCAAAGGTACTTTAGCATCTTCAGGGTCTGAGCCCAATGCCAGTTCAGCGGCATTTATCGCCTTGATGGCACCCATTGAATTGCGTTCGATACAGGGTATCTGAACCAAACCACCGATAGGGTCGCACGTGAGACCTAGATGATGTTCCATGGCAATTTCGGCAGCCATTAAAACCTGTTCGGGAGTACCACCTAACAGTTGGGTCAATGCTCCGGCAGCCATAGCAGATGAAACACCGATTTCAGCCTGACAACCACCCATTGCAGCAGAAATGGTAGCTCCTTTTTTGAAAATACTTCCGATTTCACCGGCTACGAATAAAAACTGTTGAATATCTTCAAAATCCGCTTTGTGATTTTCAATGACCAGATAATACATTAAAACTGCAGGTATAACCCCAGCACTGCCATTTGTAGGGGCTGTGACCACACGCCCCAACGAAGCGTTCACTTCGTTTACGGCCAGAGCAAAACAACTCACCCATTTTAAGATTTGTCGAAACTTTACTTCGGTATTTCTGATGGTATTAAGCCACTCTTCGGGTGAACTATAGGATTCAAAATTTACTCCTAAAAGATTTTTGTTTATATCGTACGCCCTACGGGTTACGTTTAATCCACCTGGTAGTTTACCTTGGGTATGACAGCCAGTGAACATACACTCCAACATCGTTTTCCAGACCTCGCGAGTTTTATGGTCTATTTCACTTTTGCTGCTTAGGGAAAGTTCGTTTTTAAGCACAATTTTAGAAATAGATGTATTTTGTTCTGTACAATAATGAAGAAGTTGTTTCCCATTTTCAATAGGGAAGGGGAAGCTATGAAAATCGGCTATTTTTTGTTTGGCATTTTTGCGCTCTTTGACTACCACAAAACCACCTCCGATGGAATAATAAGTATTTGATTTTTTAGTACCTGACTTTAGTTGAGCTTCAAACTTGATTCCGTTAGCGTGAAATTCTAAAAATTTTTTGTGAAAATGGATGTTGGTTTCGGGTACAAATTCTAGGTTACGTTCGCCTCCGAAGTTAATAATTTTCTTTTCTCGAATTTGTTGAACTGTGGTGTGAATATTCTCTATCGGTACTTCAACAGGGTCTTCACCAGATAAGCCGAGCATCACCGCATAGTCCGTTGCATGACCTTTTCCGGTCAAGGAAAGGGAGCCATAGATGTGTACATCAATTTTATCAACCTCTTCGAAAAGGTGAGCCAATTTCAGTTCTTTAATCCATCTTTCCGCAGCACGCCACGGCCCAAGGGTATGGGAGCTCGAGGGCCCTATACCTATTTTTAGCATGTCAAAAACACTGATACACTCCATAGCAATTCGTTCTTTTGAACTATGATAAAGGTAAGGGCAACATCGGAATTTTAATAATGTATACCAATAGATTATTGCTACATTTTACGAAAACCTACGACATGCTCATGAATTAGTTCTTTACCTAATAAAGAATCTACCTTTACATTTTCCAAGGATATATTTTTAACAGGTTGCTCCTCTTGACCCATAATTTTGGATAGAAAATCACCTTTTTTAAGCTGAATATTATCGAGTCTAATGTCTGAAATAGGCGTAAGCCTTTTTTCGTAGGTGGGCACCAAATCTTTCCATTGATAGAGCACATCGGTTTCAATACCCAAAACCCCATTTCGAACCTCGTTCGCCTTTATATTGTTCATAATTATGTTTTTCACGTAGCCACCACGGCGCTCGTTGGTTTTAATAAAGAGCAAATGAAATAAAGATGCGTTGTCTTCAACAACACAATTATCAATTAGAATATTCTCTACTCCTCCTGAAAGTTCGCTACCTATGGCCAATAATTGATGTCCGTTTTTTACCGTACAGTTTCTAATGACCATGTTTTTTGACGGAGTATTTAAACGCCAAGCATCTTGATTTCTACCAGATTTTACGGCAATGGCATCATCGCCTTGGTCAAAGACACAATCTTCTATAAGTACATTCTGGCTCATTTCAGGGTCAACACCATCATTGTTATGGCCGTGGGCCTTGACCTTTACTCTTCTTATAGTTATTTCGTTGGATAAATAAGGATGAATAACCCAAAATGGACTATTGGTAATAGTGACATCTTCAAGTAAAATATTACTACTTCTATTGAATTGTATAAAATGAGGACGTAGGTTGGCGCTATCGTTTACCATTTGCCTTTCTTCTACATTATCACTTTTGGCAGCAAGGTTATATAAACGTTTAAGACTGTTCATATGGCCTGGTGGTCTACCAAACCACTTTTCCCAAGTAGCCATCTCGGCCCTAAGTTCACCTTTACCGGTGATTGCTACATTTTTACATTCATAGGCATAGATCAATGGAGAGTAATTGTAACACTCCATACCTTCCCAAGTGGTGTGCACAGGGGGCAAATAGTCTTTGGGATTATCTGAGAACAGAAGAACGGCACCTTCTTCTAAATGAAGGTTTACGTTACTTTTAAGATGCAGTTTACCCGTCGGCCATTCACCCCTCGGAACCATTACCGTACCGCAGCCAGCTGCATTGGCATCTATGATGGCAGCTTGAATGGCCTGTTCGGTAGCTTGTTGGTTTCCTTCTACGGCTCCTTTGTCTATTATCGAAATGGTCGGGCAGTTCGAGAAATCTGGAGATTTTATTGAAGGCATATCAAAAGGGGCTTCCACCTGTTGTTCGATAATGGTCAGTTGGGCTTTTTCATTTTTGCAGGATGTAAATATTAGGCATACAGTAAGAATTAGACATATCTGTTTAGATAAGGCCATAGAATTTTAAGTTAAGGGTTTAAGAAAATAGAAATTTTAGAAAATCTATAAACTGATGTGGATTAATTTATTGCACATTCAACTGAAACGCATTTTTCTGTGCTGTCAGGGCTAATTCGGTGGCCAAAAAACAATGGTCTTGGCTCATGGCAGTTTCTGTACGGTTGACCACATCGCTGACCAATTGTTCGCCAAACGGCACATGAACATTACTACAATCGAAATACTTAGTTTCTTTTTGATCTACTAAAAATAGGTGGTTTCCTTTGGGTCTTCCGGCGATATCAATGTACTTGCGCATTTCGATATAGCCTTCGGTGCCCAATATAAATGTTCTGCCATCGCCCCAGGTACCTAGACCTTTAGGGGTAAACCAATCAATACGTATATAACCTGTAGCATGACCGCTTCGAACCATCATATCACCGAAATCTTGATAATTGGGGTAGTTGGGCGTACCAAAATTGCCAATTTGTGAAATGCTTACTTCGGCTTGTTGAGAGTTTGTATAATATAGAAACTGGTCGCATTGATGCGAGCCAATGTCACAAAGTATGCCACCGGCCTTCTCAGGGTAAAAGAACCAATCGGGTCTACTTTCCGGCCGCATAATATGCGGACCCAACCCAATGGTTTGGATTACTTTGCCAATAGCGCCTTCGTTTACTAGTTTACCGGCCATTACAGATGCTGGGTTGGCCAAACGCTCGCTGTAGACAATTGAATATATGCGCCCCGTTTCTTTCTGTACTTTTTTGACCTCGTTAAATTGATTGAAGGTCAGAATACCCGGTTTATCGGTCATGTAATCTTTACCCGACTTCATAACCTGAATACCGATCGGTGCCCGCTCTATAGGTATGGCAGCACTCGCTACGAGCTGTATAGAGTTATCCTCTATAATTTCCGCTTCACTTTTAGCCACCTTTACATTAGGGTATTTCTTGGTGAAATTTTTCAAAAGCTCTGGCTCTTTGGCATAAACGGCGACCAATATTCCACCACCACCTAACAACGAGTCTACCATTCCGTAAATATGGCCGTGATTGATACCGATAACCGAGAATCGAATCTTATCTTTTACGATCGGCCTTTTTGTTTCGGGAACTATAATTTCTTTAATCTCGCCACCTTGGTCAATATTATTGGCATACATATCAAGGGGAATCATTGATGCTGCGGCTAAACCAGCCGCCGAGGTAGCTCCCTTTTTTAAAAAATCTCTTCTATTGAATTCCATAGTTGTGTTGAATTGTCATAGCCTGCAAAATAGAAAAATTAATGCAGTAAACCCTACACAGTGTTTAAATTAATAGAGTATGGCTTTTCAAAAATAAATCAGAAGTGTATATCAAAATGACATCATGTCATGTTGTTGTCGCTTGGCATATTGTTTGTCATTTAGTTAGCGATTTAGAAAAACAAGCACTAATATTTAATAACATATAGAATGAGCAAAATTATAGGTATAGATTTGGGTACGACCAACTCCTGTGTCTCCGTAATGGAAGGTAATGAGCCCGTCGTAATTCCGAATGCAGAAGGAAAACGAACAACCCCGTCCGTTATCGCTTTCGTAGAAGGTGGTGAAATTAAAGTTGGAGACCCGGCCAAAAGGCAAGCGGTAACCAACCCTAACAAGACCATTTACTCTATCAAGCGTTTTATGGGGAATAAATATTCTGAGTCTAGCAAAGAGGCCGGAAGAGTACCTTATAAAGTAGTAAAAGGTGATAATGATACCCCTCGAGTTGATATTGAAGGTCGTTTGTATACACCTCAAGAGCTTTCAGCTATGATTCTTCAGAAAATGAAGAAAACGGCCGAAGATTACTTGGGTCAAGATGTTACACGTGCGGTAATCACCGTACCGGCATATTTTAACGATGCACAACGTCAAGCTACAAAAGAGGCCGGAGAAATTGCCGGACTTACCGTAGAAAGAATTATCAACGAACCAACGGCCGCTTCTTTGGCATATGGTCTTGATAAAAAAGATACCGATCAGAAAATTGTGGTTTTTGACTTTGGTGGTGGTACTCATGATGTTTCTATCTTAGAATTAGGAGATGGTGTATTTGAAGTATTGGCTACCGATGGTGATACGCACTTAGGTGGTGACGATGTTGATCAGAAGATTATCGATTGGTTGGCCGAAGAGTTCAAAAGTGAAGAAGGTATTGATCTTCGTGAAGATGCCATGGCACTTCAACGTCTTAGAGAAGCTGCCGAAAAAGCAAAGATTGAATTATCATCTTCAGCACAGACTGAAATCAATTTACCTTACGTAACAGCCACTTCATCAGGACCAAAGCACTTGGTGCGCTCATTGAGCCGTTCAAAATTTGAGCAATTGATCGAAGATTTGGTAAAAAGAACTATCGAACCTTGCCAGACAGCTTTAAAGGCCGCCGGTCTTTCAAAAAGTGATATTGATGAAATTATCTTGGTAGGTGGTTCTACGAGAATACCTGCTGTTCAAGAGGCTGTTGAGAAGTTTTTCGGCAAGAAGCCATCGAAAGGGGTAAACCCTGATGAAGTAGTAGCTGTCGGAGCCGGTATTCAAGGTGGTGTTCTTACAGGTGACGTAAAAGATGTATTGCTATTAGATGTTACTCCTCTTTCTTTGGGTATCGAAACTATGGGAAGTGTGATGACCAAGTTGATCGAAGCAAACACTACGATACCAACGAAGAAATCACAAGTGTTCTCTACAGCGGCGGATAACCAACCATCGGTGGAGATTCACGTATTGCAAGGTGAACGCCCAATGGCGGGAGATAACAAGACTATCGGAAGATTCCACTTAGATGGTATTCCACCAGCACCAAGAGGTACACCTCAAGTAGAAGTGACCTTTGACATCGATGCGAACGGGATCATTAAGGTGTCTGCCACTGATAAGGCGACCGGTAAATCTCAAGACATCAGAATTGAAGCTTCTTCAGGTTTGACCGATGAGGAGATTCAAAAGATGAAAGCTGAGGCAGAAGCTAATGCAGAGTCCGATAAGAAAGCTAAAGAGACGGCTGATAAGCTTAATGAGGCCGACGGTATGATTTTTCAAACAGAGAAGCAATTGAAAGAATTCGGAGAAAAACTTTCCGATGACAAGAAAAAGCCGATTGAAGATAGTTTGGAAGAATTGAAGAAAGCTTATGAGAGCAAAGATTTGGCAGTAATAACCCCGGCATTGGACAAAATCAATGAAGCTTGGAAAGCGGCTTCTGAAGAAATGTACAAAGCCCAAGCAGAAGGGCAACAACCAGGGGGCCCTTCGGCTAATGGTGAAGACACTGCAAGTTCTGAGGCAAATGAAGGAGATAATGTTGAAGACGTAGATTTCGAAGAGGTTAAATAAGTTTAACTTCACATTATAAATAGTTAAGACCCGTTAGGTTATTGAACCTAGCGGGTTTTTTCATTTTATCGAAATGGTACGGCTTTTATTTTCAGTTGAATTAAATACAAGTAAATTTGTACCATGACTAAAAAACTTCCAGTTCATTTTTATTTTTTTTTCATACTGGCTTCTTTTCCAGTGACCGCCCAAGAAATAGAAACCTTCAGAGTCGAAGATTTTAATTTGAACGGAAATGTAAAATCAAGTTTGGTCATTACTGATTATGGTAAAGAAGAATATCATTTTGACGAATCGGGTAGATTGACCAAGTCGGTTACCAAGTTTAGTGAAAGTGATTATGTGACTACCTATTATAAATATGAAAATCAAGAACTGATAGAAAAACGGGTTGAGAATTACCATGACAATACGTTCGATAGCGCCACTTCAATTGCTAACTTCTACTCCTATGACTCGGTGCCCGAGCGAAAAGTGACCGAGAAAATAATAACTTACGAAAAGGAGCTAATAGAAAAGAATATTTATAGATATGGAGAGGATGGAAAATTATGGAGTATTGAAAGCGTAGATACCGATGGTATCGATCAGAGTACTTTTTCGTACGAAACTGACGATTCTCTTGAACTTGTGACCGAAACCAAGAACGGGGTCTTGGCCAAAACGGTTCAAACTACTTTTTCAGGCTCCGAAAGCGACTCACTAAGAAAAAAGACGATTATAACCCAAGAATATATTGATGGGGAATTCAATAGTAAAGAGATTGAAATAGTCGATGTAGATAAAAAACCATTATTCTATAGTTCATCTATATATGATACTGCTACTGACAAATGGATCGTACAGTTAGAGAATACCTATGTCTATGATGCCAGTGGGATATTGTCTGAGTTAAAAATTAAAAAACAAGGTTTAGCATCGACGAAGGGGTACATCTATCAATTCGATAGTAGTGAAGCCAACAACTGGGTAAAAGAAATTATTACACCAGATAATACCTATAAAACCCGCAGAATTAAGTATTACCCTAAATTGGCGGTTACAGATATAGAGGAGTGACCTAACAAGAAGAATCAGCAATTATCTTCCATTGCCCATTAATTTTTTTAAAGATTATCATAAACGTTCCATTGGCGTTTCCTACTTTTCGCGTCAAATGGTATTGCCCCATTACATAATAGGCATCTTCACTAATTTTGGTTATTTGGTCGATTGTAAATTCAAGACTGCCTATGTAATCATCGTTAGGATATCCTTTCTTATAGTTATCTAGTGTGGTTTGCCAACCTCGTGTTAGTTTCCCACCGCTGTAATAGGTAAGCGAGTCAGATTGCCAATAGCCTTGCATAAAACCTTCAAGGTCACCATTCGTCCATGCTATTTCTTGTTTCTTGATAATGTCTAAAATAGCCTTTTCGTCATCGTTTTGGGCCTGAATAGAACTTAAGATAAATAAAAAGGAAAGAGAGAAAAGAACTATAGTTTTCATAAAAATTACGTTTTGACCAATTTTTTATGAAAATAAGAATAGTTATACGCTTTGTGATATAGTCGAGGGTAAATTTGCCCTTTGTATCTATTCTTTACTATCTTCAAACGGAAATTGAACCAACCTTTTTACCATGACCAAACAAGTGTATTACCTGCTTTTATTCGTTTCATTTATCTATCCACATTTCAACAATGCTCAAGAAAAAATAGATGCTGAGCGTCCAAACATCCTGTTCATACTTTCTGATGATCACACTTCGCAAGCATGGGGAATCTACGGAGGAATTTTAAAAGATTATGTCAAGAATAAAAATATAAAACGATTGGCTTCTGAAGGGGCGGTATTGAACAATGCATTTTGCACCAATAGTATCTGTACACCAAGCCGAGGTAGTATACTCACCGGTCAATATAGCCATATTAATCAAGTGTATACTCTAAATGAACCTATATCCGATGGTCACCCGAACATCGCTCGTACATTTTCCCAAAAGGGGTACCAGACCGCTATTATTGGTAAATGGCATTTAGTCGGGCAGCCACAAGGCTTTGATTATTTTAATGTACTACCGGGTCAGGGGCGTTACTGGGATCCTATTTTAAAGACCAAAGAAACTTGGAAAGATGGCCATGATGGTTCAATAGGAAAAGAATACAAGGGTTTTTCTACAGATATAATTACAGATTTGACCATAGAACATTTAAAGCGGCGAGATGATAAGAAGCCATTTCTTATGTTTTGTAATTTTAAAGCCACGCACGAACCTTTCGATTATCCGGAAAGATTCGCTTCGTTATATGAAAACGAAGAAATACCCGAGCCGAGTTCTCTATACGATTTTGGTCCGGAGACCACCGGCCGCACCTTCATTGGGCAAAAACTGGAAAATCTAGGCAATAGATGGGACAGTGCTACAAAAGACCCTGAAAATTGGTGGACAACATATCCCGGGCTACCTTATCCCCTGGGGGGACTTGATAGCATTCAGAAGCGTAAAAAGATATATCAGAAGTTGGTAAAAGACTTTATGAGATGTGGTGCCGCAATCGACGATAATATCGGCAAATTATTGGATTTTTTAGAAGAGGAGGGTATCGCCTATAATACAGTGGTGGTGTATACCGCCGACCAAGGATATTTTTTAGGTGAGCACGGTTTCTTTGATAAGCGAATGATTTACGAAGAATCGCTACGCATGCCTTTTGTGATCAGATATCCGAAGGAAATTAAGGGAGGTCAACGTATCGACGATATCATCTTAAATATTGATTTTCCGGCTCTCTTAGCCGATTATGCTGGTATTGAGCATCCTGAATTTCTACAGGGCACCAGTTTTAGGTCGAACTTAGCCGGTAATACCCCTGCAAACTGGAGAAAGCAAATGTACTATCGCTATTGGTTGCACCACCCAAACAGACCTGCCCATTTCGGAATACGTAATGAACGATATAAGCTTGCATTTTTTTACGGCCAACCCTTGGATAAAAAAGGAACCTCAAAAGAAATAACGGCACCCACTTGGGAATTTTACGATTTAGAGAGCGACCCTAAAGAACTTCGAAATGCCTTTGATGACCCTGCCTATACCGCTATTATTAAAGAAATGAAAAGCGAGCTGGTCGAAGAACGAAAAAAATATATGGATAATGATTTAGATTATCCTGAAATGAAGCCTATACTGTCCGAAGCCAACTTAAGATAGGGTTAATCGTACTAAGGCTGAATCTTTTTTGCTTTTCTAAACCCATATAGCAAAAATAGAATAGGTTCGACATCACTATTGGCTTTCTTTCTTAAAATGGCGAAGGCTTTGGTTATATGATACTCGATAGCTTTCTTCGAAATATTCAAATGCTCCGCAATTTCGACGTTGCTAAACCCTTCTTGCTTACTCATCAAGAATATTTTTTTGCACTTTGGAGGCAGGTTTTGAATCTCTTTCTGAACTATAGATAAGAGCTTTTCGAAAAACACTTCATCTTTTTCTGTAAATCTTTCAAGCTCTTCTATATATTTTTTCTCAAGGGCAGTAACCGATTTCTGTTTCCGGTATTGATCGATAAACTCATTATGAACCGATTTATAAAGAAAACTTTTTATCGTAAAATCAGTTTTTAAATTATGTCTTCGCTCCCATGTTCTAATAAGAACATTTTGAACAATATCTTCTGCTTGATCTTTATCGCTAACCAAACTATTGGCATAGACACAAAGCCTATGGTGATATTTTTCGACTAAGTATTCATAGGCATGCTCATTTCCGTTTTTTAAGTGCTGAATAAAAAATTCGTTGTCACTGAAATCAGTTTTCATAATTTAGGGAAAGGAAGTTTTAATGGCGTTAGAATTTAAATTTATGAAAAAAATCATTAAAAAATTTAGGGTTACGTAAATTATACGCGTATTAGTGGTATATATCATAATATGAAAGAATCTGGCTTCGATAATAAAGTAGCTAAGTTTTTGACCCATTCTATTTCATCGGAAGAGCTTGATGATTTGAATCTAAAGTTGAAAGATGAGGTTTATCATAAGGTATTTAGGTCCCAAATAGAAATTGATTATACCACTAGGCATATTATGAGTCGATACAATGCCGATAAGGCCAAACAGCAATTATTAAATAAAATTCGTCAAGATAAGAGAAGCATTAGAAGGTTGAACTTATATAGATTTGGTAAGTATGCTGCATTAATAGTTATCTTTTTTGGTTTAGGTTACATCTATTGGGACCATAATTATCGTCAGGGCAGAAGTCAAGTTATGACTAAGATTAACGAACAGATTACTTTAGAACTTTCCGATGGCACGGTCAAAACGATATCAGAAATGGGTAACGTTTCGGTACACAATAAAAGTGGTAAGCGTGTAGGCCTGCAACAGGGCAACCAGCTTATCTACCATAAAGGAAATAAAGCCAAAGAGCTTGTCTTTAATACTGTTAAAGTACCTTATGGAAAAAGATTTGTTCTCATACTTTCAGATGGTACCAGAGCACATTTGAATGCCGGAAGTTCATTAAAATACCCTGTGGAGTTCATTAAGGGCGATAGTAGAAAAGTATATTTGAACGGTGAAGGATATTTCGATGTGACAGAGGATAAATCACATCCTTTTATCATTAATGCCAACGAATTGAATATTCAGGTTTTGGGTACGAAGTTTAATCTCTCTGCTTACCCTGAAGATGAGCAGATAAAAACGGTACTTGTTGAGGGCTCGGTCGGTTTTTATGACACCTCATCTGAATTCGATGAGAGTTCTGCACGTCTGGTTCCGGGGCATATGGCGGTATGGGAAAAACAAGGCAAAACCCTCGAATTCAAAGAGGCCGATACTGAATTACATACGGGATGGATGGACGGCAAAATTATTTTCAGTCATATGCCATTTGATGACATACTTAAAAAACTGGAACGAAATTATAATGTTCATATAAACAATACGTATGAAGAGCTTAGCCAAGTTCGATTCAACGCAAGTTTTGATACTGAAACCATTACCCAGGTTTTCGAAGCTTTCAGTAAAAACTATCCAATGAAATTTAAAGTAAATGAAAACGAAGTAATAATTTCTAAACCCTCAAAATAAATGCCTATGAAATAAAGTTGCTGTGATTACCAATACTTTAAATCAAAAAATCGAGAAATGCTGGCACATTTCCCGATTCGGATTTAGAGTTGATTTACACTTACGTTAACCACCTAAATTTGAACAAAGATATGAAAAACCCAACCATATGGTTGAGGGAGAACATCCCTTATCCATTGAAGTTACAGCAAAAAATGAAATTCAGTATTTGTCTTTTTGCCATTATATTTTTTCAGGCACAAGGAAATCCTTCCTCGGCCGATACTGAAATAACCATGCAATTGCGAAATGTAACCGTAGAAAAAGTATTGCACAAGATTGAATCATTAACTGATTTCAAAGTCTTGTACAACGACAATCAAGTAAACTATAATAGAAAAGTCAGTGTTAGTTATGTAAAGACACCTATTAACGGAGTATTGTCCGATTTATTTAAAGGAACTACTATAACGTTTGAAATTATTGATACTCAAATTATTCTAACTAAGGCAACAAATTCTCCTCAACTCAACAAAAAAAATGTAATTCAACAAGAAATTTCAGGTATAGTATCTGATAGTGAGGGCATGCCCTTACCTGGTGTTTCTGTAGTTGAAAAAGGAACCACAAATGGTACTGCCACAGATTTTGACGGTAAGTATTCTATTACTACCCAAGGGGCCAATGCAGTACTTCTATTCAGTTCGTTGGGCTTCGCTTCTAAAGAAATGCCGGTAGGGCAGTCAACAGAACTTAATGTTCAATTGGCAGAAGATTCCGAAGCTTTAGAGGAAGTTGTAGTTACAGCGCTTGGAATCAAACAAGAAACCCGAAAACTGGGTTACTCTGTCGCCAAGGTCGATGCAGAAGATGTAAATGTGAACCGTTCATCAAACTTTATGAATAGCTTACAAGGTAAGGTTGCGGGGGTTAACGTTTCCGCTTTGGGCACAGGGCCCGGTGGTTCGTCAAAAGTGCGTATTCGCGGACAATCTTCTATTTCAGGCACAAATAACCCTCTGATTGTAGTAAATGGTGTTCCTATTGATAATACCAGTTTCGGCACCAATATAGGTAGTAGCGGGGGCAGTAGTGAACTCGGTACAAGCGATGGAGGTGTTTATTCCGATGGTGGAGATGGTTTCTCAAGTATTAACCCCGATGATATTGAGAGCATGACCATATTAAAAGGGGCGACAGGTGCCGCTCTATATGGTTCTCGTGCCAAAGACGGGGTAATCATGATCACTACAAAAACAAGGGGCACTGGTCAAGGTATCGGAGTCACTTATAACCTAAGTATTGCAGACCATACCCCGCTAGATTTTACCGATTATCAGTACCAATATGGTCAAGGTGAGAATGGGGTAAGGCCTACATCAGCTAACCCTACATCGGGCCAATGGTCTTTTGGAGAACGGTTTCAACCGGGTATGACGCAGGTATTGTTCGATGGCATAGAGGTGCCCTACGAGCCTGTTTACGATAGAATAAAAGACTTTTATCGGCACGGATTGGATATAACCAATTCTATAGGGCTTTCAGGTAATAGTGAGAAAGGTGGGTTTAACCTTTCGATTTCTAATTTGGAAAGTAAAGGTATTACACCGAATAACGAGTTTCAAAGAATAAATGTTGGTTTAGGCGCCAGCTATATTTTGTCGAATAAACTATCGTTTACTACCAATATTAACTATTCCAACGAAAAAAATACCAATCCACCCAACGTAGGGCAACAAGACAATACTATTCCAGTAGCCTTGTTCAATATGGCAAATTCGATGCCGCTCGACCTTTTGAATGAAAATAAATTCGACGAAGATGGTAACGAGTTTGTGTATTCTCGGTTTAGAAATAGAACGAACCCTTACTTCACGCTTAGCGAACAATTTAATAACATCGAGCGGGATCGTATTTTCGGTAACGCTTCTTTGAAATATAATTTTTTACCCTGGCTTTTTGGTCAAATAAGGGCAGGTCAAGATTATTGGTCTCGAGATCAGGATTATAATGGGTTTCCTACGGGTCAAGCTTCAAGACCGCCTGCTCCCGAAGGCTTTGTAAACGGAACATATACTCAAGAAGTACGAAGATTTCGTGAAACCAATGTTGACTTTCTTTTATCGGCCTCTAAGGAGTTTGGTGAAGATTTCGGACTTGGTGTGAACCTCGGCGGCAATAAATTGAAAAGAACATCGAAATTGAATCGGGTAAACGTTACCGATTTCGTTATTCGAGATTTGTATACCGTACAAAATGGTCGGGTTAAAGACCCCATTTATAGCTTATCTGAAAGATCGGTAAACTCGTTGTATGGATCTGTAGACCTTTCTTTCAAAGATACTTACTATTTGAGCGGTACTATGCGAAACGACTGGTTTTCAACTCTAGCTCCCGAAAATAGAAGTATACTTTATCCATCGGTATCTGCTAGTTACGTATTTTCAAATACTATTGGAGAATCGAATTGGTTGACTTTCGGTAAACTACGTGCAGCTTATGCTGAGGTAGGCAGTGATACTGACGTACCTCCGTATTCTGATGCATTATTTTATAGTATCAACACTAATCTCTTTTCGAATTCTGAAGGGCAATTGCAGCCTGTGGCGGCACCTAACACCAATACTTTGCCCAATCCTGATTTGAAGCCTATGCGGGTTAAAGAGACAGAAATCGGCCTAGACCTAAGAATGTTCGATTCAAGGGTGAATCTAGATTTAAGTGTGTATCGAAAGTCCACATTTGATCAAATCATTCCGGCACAAATATCGAATACTTCCGGTTTTGTAAGTACGCTTATCAATAGTGGAGAGAGTAGAAGTGATGGTGTCGAGGCTTTATTGAGCTTAGTTCCTGTACGAACAGAGGATTTTCAATGGGATTTAACTTTGAATGCCTCTTACAATAAAACAAAGGTAATCAGTTTACTTTCAGACACAGCAGGGGAGAGCATTGTGGTAGGTACTCACGCATTTAACGGGTTCTTATATCAGGTTGTGGGTGAAGAAATCGGTCAATTGGCAGGTTTTGGATACAAATTTGATGAGCAAGGCAGGCAAATATTCGCCGATGATGGTAGGCCCTTGCGTTCTGATGATATCGTTTTCTTCGGAAGCGCTTTGCCAAAATGGGTGGGCGGTATCACCAACAGTTTCAAGTATAAAAACTTCAATGCCTCTTTCTTGATAGATTTTAAATTGGGAGGTAAAATGATTTCCGGAACCAATTTCAATGCAACACGTCACGGACTTCATAAAATGACTTTGGAAGGCAGGGAAGGAGGAGTTGTTGGAGATGGAGTGAACCAAGCTGGTGAACCCAACACTGTAGCAACACCTGCTCAGACATACTGGGAGGTAGTTAGATCACAGCAGCTTATAGAACCTATAGTTTATGATAGTGGTTATTGGAAATTCAGACAGTTAAATATAGGTTACGACTTTGGCGACCTACTATCAGATAACAGCTTTTTCAGTGGTGTAACTATGAGTTTGTTTGCGAATAATGTTTTCATTATCAAAAAATGGGTTCCGAACATTGATCCCGACTCTTTCGGCTATAGTTCCGATAATGTGTCTGGGCTTGAGTCTACTGGTGTACCTACCACCAGAAGTATAGGATTGAACCTTAATTGCAAATTTTAAAGGAGAACATCATGAAAAAAATATACAATAGATTTTTGACCCTCACTTTTTTGTTTGTGGTCATATCATGCGATAAAAATTTTGACGAAATCAATACCAATACGGTAGACCCTACCAGTGATAGTGTAGACCCCATTTTTTTATTGAACAATGCTATTATAAATACTTCCTTTTCAAATGCCCAATTGATTTATGATATGGGAGTGGTGCAGCAAATAATTTCACCGAACTCCGGTGTACTTACAGGTGCCAATTACAATCAAGATAACCGAGATGTTACCGACGATCATTGGGTGAAGTATTATGAAAACGTCATTAAGAATACAGGTGATATTATTGGGCAGTTACAGGCCGAAGATGCCCCCGACCGGCCTAACCTGCTTCACATGACCAGATTGGTACAGGCGCTAACATTTATGATTCTGACCGATGAGTACGGTGATATACCCTATTCAGAAGCGGGTAAAGGCATAACCGAGCAAATCGTTCTACCGATTTATGACGCTCAAGAAGCAATTTATACCGATTTGATCAAAGAGGTTAAAGAAGCAACCAGTGGTCTAAGTGAAAGTGCGCCTGCCGAAAACGGTGAAGTTTTGTATTCTGGCGATATCGCCAAGTGGAAGCGATTTGGTAACTCTCTGCTGTTAAGATTGGGTATGCACCTAACTGAAGTAAATCCTGCACTGGCAGAGCAGACTGTTACCGATGCATTTAATGGTGGTGTCATGCAATCGAACGATGATAATTATGTAGTTCGGCACGATAGTAATTTCACGAACAATGCCGGCTCATTATTGAATTCTACTGAAGCCAATAATTTTTATATGGTCGACACTTTCGTTGATTTTCTATCCGATTCCAACGATCCGAGGCTGATGTCGTTAGCCTTGCGATTTGTGGGCGCAACCTCTGGGCCAGACCAGGTCATTGAGGCCGGCTCTAAAGATCCTGCCGATCAAGTGGGCATGCCCATGGGCTTTGATAATGGTACTATTGGTACCGTTGCCGATAATTCAGGTTTGGCGAGCTTCTATGATTTTACACAGGTAGATCGTTTTAGAATAGCCAAGCAGACCGCGCCGATGTACATTGTTACCCATAGCCAGACACAATTATTATTGGCAGAAGCTACGGTACGCGGTTGGGTTACCGGTAATGCTGAAGATTATTATAACGAAGGTGTCAGTGCCCACATGCAGCTCATGGCAGAGTATGATGAATCTGTGGCGATACCATCGGAGGATATTCAGGCCTATTTAACTGAAAACCCATACGATGCTACCAATGCCATGGAACAAATCAATACCCAGTATTGGGTGTCTTGTTTCCTAAACGGTCCTGAAGCATTTGCGAATTTTCGAAGAACAGGTTTTCCCGACATACAGAGCAATCCGTACCCTGCACAAGATATTTCCGCAGATTTCATTAATCGTTTGACCTACCCCAATTCAGAGGTAGCGACCAATAGCGAAAATCTGGATGCCGCTGTTTCTAGAATGGGTGCCGACAATTTAGAAACCGAAGTTTGGTGGGACCAATAGCATAATAATTAATCCAAAACAACAATACCGAAAATGAAGAGTACACTACAAAAGATAATCGATCAAAATAAAGTGGAAGAAAAGGCCTATGCCGATTCTTTACAGGCAGAAATTAAAAGTCCGAAGACCAGCGATGACCGAAGAAACTTTCTAAAGAAAACGGCCTTGGGAGGCATAGCGCTTTCAAGTTTTATGGGCTATTCGTTCGAAGATAGGGTCGCCGAGACAACTTCAAAAGTAAATCGCGCATCGGCACCATCAGAGTTGAAGATTACAGATATGCGCTATGTGGTGACCAATGTTATGGGAGGCACACCAATTATCAAAATAGAGACCAATCAGGGTATTCATGGTCTGGGCGAAGTTAGAGATGCGGCCGATGTAAAGTATGCCCTAATGCTCAAAAGTCGAATTCTTGGTATGAACCCTTGTAACGTTGAGAAAATCTTTAAAAGCATTAAGCAATTTGGCGGGCCATCTCGACAAGCCGGTGGTGTATGCGCCGTAGAGATGGCCTTGTGGGATCTATGCGGAAAAGCTTACAACGTTCCAGCTTGGCAACTTATGGGTGGGCGATATCGCGATAAAGTAAGACTTTATGCCGATACCCCTGAAGCTAATTCGCCTGAAGAGCAGCAGCGACTCATTGATTTTAGGGTAAAGGAACAGGGATATACTTGGTTAAAGATGGATGTCTCGATAGGCGAATTAAAAGGAAAGAAAGATACCGTAGTCAACGGTAAATTTTGGGAAGATTCGAAAGGTAGCCTGAACCAATGGGGTGACCAGAGAAATTATATGTCATATGGTAATACCATGCATCCTTTTACGCAAATTCAGATAACGGAAAAGGGATTGGAGCATCTTCAACAAGTTGTAGAAGATGTTAGAAATATGGTAGGTTATGAAATTCCTATTTCAACAGACCATTACGGGCATTTCGATATGAACAACAATATTCGTTTGGCCAAGGCGCTTGAAAAATACCGATTGGCCTGGTTCGAAGATATGGTGCCATGGCAGTATACCGAACAATGGAAAGAGATTACTCGGTCTATTGAAACCCCTACAACGACAGGAGAGGATATTTATCTTTTAAAAGATTTTATTCCGTTGATCCATCAAAGAGCGGTAGATATCGTACACCCTGATTTGGCATCTTCCGGTGGTCTTTTAGAGACAAAGCGCATTGCCGATTATGCCGAAGAGTTTGGTATTGCAATGGCTATGCATCAAGCGGGAACACCAGTTTCTTTTATGGCCAATGTACATTGTGCCGCAGCTTCGCAGAACTTTTTGGCATTAGAACACCATTCTGTCGATTTACCATGGTGGGAAGATTTGGTCACGACCGTAGGCGGCTTTAAAATGATCGATAAAGGCTTTGCTACCGTACCCTTGACCGCACCCGGTTTAGGTATAGAACTTAATGAAGAGGTGCTGAAAAAACATATACATCCTAAAGACAAAAGTTATTTTGCCCCAACCGATAAGTGGGATACGCTTATGTCACACGATCGCACGTATAGCTAATCTTTGATGAGTTAAAGAGCAAACCATAGCACATTAAGTTGCTAGAATTTTGTTTGAGTTGGTTTGGTTGCCGTTGGGCTCCCCGATTAATTTTAATCGGGGATGTTCAACAACTTTAGCTTCCGAACTTAAAATTTATTACATTGATCAATATTTATCAAAAACCAAGTAAACTTCGTAAAACCAAATCACTAAAAATGAAAATAAGATTTTTTATAGCAGCTTTTTTTGCTTTATCCACACTTACAATTTCGGCACAAGAAGTGGCCGCTTCAGCAGAATACATAAAACAGTTGACCTCCAATTGGTCGGGTGATCGTTTCGACGACGGTAGACCTAATGTTTCCGACGCATTACTTAAACGTCTCAAAAACATACAAATAGAAGAAGCTTGGGGGTATTTACGTCGAAAGGGATATAATAACCAGTATGAGGGCGAATGGAAAATTTTGCATCCTGAAAAAGTAATGACAGGGCGTGTGCTGACCGCACAATACACTCCATTGCGACCTGATTATGAGAAATTAATAAAAGTTACCGGAGGCAAAGAGAATCGTGACACCATTGGCGGCAGTAATTCTTGGCCGATAGAAATTTTAAAACCCGGCGATATATATGTCGCCGATGGATACGGTCGAATAATCGACGGTACTTTAATCGGTTCAAACCTGGGCAATGCTATTTATACCAACTCTCAAAACGGATTTATTTTCGATGGAGGCGTACGTGATGTAGCGGGCCTATTAGATATCGAGGGATTTAATGGGTGGTATAGAGGCGAAGATCCATCGTATTTGACCGAGCAGATGTTGGCAAGCATAAACAAACCCATACGTATAGGTAGGGTACTGGTATTGCCCGGTGATGTAGTTCTAGCCAATCGACATGGTACCATATTTATTCCGGCGCATCTCGTTGCAGAACTGGTACTTTCTTCTGAAATAGTAGGGCTTAGAGATCAATTTGGATTTCAAAGATTAAGGGAGAAAAAATATACTCCTGGGCAAATTGATACCAAATGGACAGATAATATCAAGGCTGACTTTGTAAAATGGTTGAAGAAAATTGATGATAACGAATTGCCCATGACTCGAAAAGAACTAGACGGGTATATGAAAGATAACGACTACTAGTACCTAATAAACATTTACATATTATTGAAATGAAAAATAAGATATTGTTCTATGCTTTGCTCGGGCTGGTTACCCTTGTAGGCAATGCCCAGTCTGAAGACCCCAAATCACAAATTGAAAAAGGGGTAACAGAGCTCTATGAAGCCATGGTAACCCAAAACAAGACAAAGCTTGATAAACTGACCATGAAAGACCTTACCTATGGTCATTCGAGCGGAACGATAGAGAATAAGAAAGAATATATAGAGGCTATAATGACCGGTTCTTTCGATTTTTCTTCTATAATTCCGGAAGATCATCGTGTGATAATTTCTGGTGATACCGGTATCTCTCGTCATCTTTTTGTCGCTAAGGGAACCAATAATGGGGAACCTGCAGACGTTCGCATCGGCGTTATGATGACATGGCAAAAAATTAAAAATAAATGGCTACTACTTGCCCGTCAAGCCTATAAACTTTAGTGTAAATACCATACCTTGAAAAAAATCAACCTTTACTCCATTAGCTTAGGCATTTCGGCTGTTTTATTGATATTGATTATCGCAATGATCGTCTCTGGCAATATTCAGCAAGCCGGAATACCATTTTTATTGTTTTTTGCTTTTTTGGCCCTCGGCTTTAGCGGCTATCAGTCATTGAACGGTCTCGTTTTTACCACTATGATTTTCGCAGGGGTTTCCGTCGCACTTTATTATCCTGATCTATTTACCTATGTCGGTGATTTTAAGCTTACAGCGCTAATAATACCTTTGATCCAGATAATAATGTTCGGCATGGGTACTTCTATGAGTATCAAAGATTTTGCCTCGGTGTTCAAAACTCCAAAAGGAGTGGTGATAGGCGTAGCCGCCCAGTTATTGATTATGCCTATCGTTGGTTTTGGCCTGGCCAAGATGAGCGAGTTTCCTCCTGAGATAGCGGCAGGTATTGTATTGATTGGTTGTTCACCTAGTGGAGTGGCCTCTAACGTTATGGCTTACCTGGCTAAGGCGAATTTGGCACTTTCGATTACCATTACTTCAATTGCGACCTTATTGGCGCCTTTTCTAACTCCACTTTTGATGAAATTATTGGCAGGTGAGTTTATAGAAATTAATGTTCTCGATATGATGTGGAGTATTACCAAGATGATTATACTGCCTATTGGCGCTGGACTGCTTTTCAACAAATTATTTAATACCAAATGGTTAGATAAAGCTATGCCCATAGTGTCGATGCTCGCCATCGGTATTATTATAACCATAATTACCGCGGCAGGTAGAGATAGTCTTTTAGATATTGGCGGCATTTTAATGCTACTCGTATTGATTCACAATCTTTTCGGCTATAGTCTGGGGTATGGCTTTGCCAAACTCTTTAAAATGCCAGAACAAGATGCTCGTACTATTGCCATTGAGGTAGGTATGCAAAATGGAGGACTAGCCTCTGGTATAGCGAATTCATTAGGTAAAATAGCAACTATGGGGCTTGCCCCCGCAGTTTTCGGTCCGCTAATGAATATTACAGGTTCGATTCTAGCTTCTTACTGGCATAAAAGACCGCCGAAAACAGAATTGAAGAACGTGGTTATTGAATAACATGCACTAGCTAATTTTTCTTTTCAAACCTCTATGTAATAGAGAAATATCTCATTTGATTTATTTATTGTTATACGAATATCGATTCATACTTTTATAAGTATCATAACCTCATTTTTTTGGCATAAATCTTTATTTTCGGGCTGTCAAGAATATCCTTTATATTCGTAAAAAGTGAATTTAACTAATCAATAAATAATGAAAAAAGTAGTGACTTTTGGGGAGATTATGTTGCGATTGTCCCCTCCTGGGTTTTTAAGATTTTCTCAAACGACAAGTTTCGACGTAGTCTATGGCGGTGGTGAAAGTAATGTGGCGGTTTCTTTGGCCAATTACGGGGTTCCGGTAGATTTCGTCACACGACTTCCAAAAAATGATATAGGCGAATGTGCCCTTATGGAAATGAGAAAAAGAGGTGTCGGTACCGATAAGATTGTATACGGTGGTGACCGCTTGGGTATCTACTTTTTAGAAACAGGGGCGGTAAGTCGCGGTAGTAAGGTCGTATACGACAGGGCTCATTCCGCTATAGCGGAGATTGAAAAAGGAATGATTGATTGGGATGCCGTCTTCGAAGGTGTAGAATGGTTTCATTGGACGGGTATAACACCGGCCATTTCACA
This sequence comes from Flavobacteriaceae bacterium MAR_2009_75, assembly GCA_002813285.1. NCBI lineage: Bacteria > Pseudomonadati > Bacteroidota > Flavobacteriia > Flavobacteriales > Flavobacteriaceae > Flavobacteriaceae bacterium MAR_2009_75. The sequence goes on along the minus strand of PHTZ01000001.1, from coordinate 181,208 downwards.
AGGGGCTGCAGATGTATGCTTAGAAGCGGTAAAAGCAGCCAGCGAAAAGGGCATCACTATATCTACCGATTTAAATTACAGGGCAAAACTCTGGAATTACGGAGGAGACAGGGAAGGTATTATGACCGAGCTAACTTCGTATTGCGACATTATCTTAGGAAATGAAGAAGATGCCGAAAAGCATTTTGGTATTCACCCAGAAGGTTTAGATGTTCATAAAGATGGTGCAGATGTGAAGGCAGAAGCATTTTTATCGGTTTGTAAGCAAATGATGAAGAAGTTTCCAAAGGCAAAAAAAGTAATTACTACGCTTCGAGGTTCTATTTCAGCATCACACAATACATGGGCCGGTGTACTTTGGGATGGCGAGAAAATGTATGAGACCCGTCAATATCAAATTACCGATATCGTTGATAGAGTGGGGGGAGGCGATTCTTTTATGGGCGGCTTAATTTATGGCTTGTTGAAATATCCCCAAGACGATCAGAACGCACTCGATTTTGCCGTGGCAGCTTCCTGCTTAAAGCATACCATTAAAGGAGATGCCAACCTGGTAACGGTATCTGAAGTTGAAAAACTAATGGGCGGCGATGCATCCGGAAGGGTGGCTCGATAATAATAGGTCTACATAATAACTACAACATAAATTTTAATAAATATAGATGGCTAAATATTCAAGAATTGAAGTAGCTCAGGTAATGAAGGAAACCGGAATGGTTCCCTTGTTCTATCACCCAGATATTGAATTGGGAAAGAAAGTGTTAAAAGCCTGTTTCGATGGGGGTGCCCGTTTAATTGAGTTTACCGCCCGAGGAGATTTCGCTTACGAAGTTTTTCTAGAGTTGAACAAGTTCGCTCTTAAAGAATTGCCGGGCATGATCATGGGCGTGGGATCTATTACCGATGCCGGGGCGGCCAGTATGTTTATGCAGATGGGTGCTAATTTTATTGTGACCCCAACTTTACGAGAAGATATCGCGATTGTTTGTAACCGTAGAAAAGTACTTTGGTCGCCTGGTTGTGGTACCCTTACCGAAATAAACAGGGCAGAAGAACTAGGGTGCGAGATTATTAAATTGTTCCCAGGTTCTACCTATGGTCCTGGTTTTGTTAAAGCGATAAAAGGCCCTCAACCGTGGACGAGCATTATGCCAACAGGAGGGGTAAGTACCGAAGAAGATAACCTTAAAGGTTGGTTCGGCGCCGGAGTTACCTGTGTGGGTATGGGCTCACAGCTTATAAGTAAAGACATTCTTGCGAGTAAAGACTATGCTGGTCTTGAAGCCAAGGTAAAAGATACCTTGGCCTTGATCAAGAATATTCGAAGTTAATCTTCGAAATAAGATTTTCTAATACCTAATTCCAATCCTCGTAATTCTGCCAAACCGCGCAAGCGGCCAATGGCGGAATAACCAGGATTGGTTTTTTTATGCAGATCGTCTAACATTTGATGACCGTGATCGGGCCTCATTGGTATAAGACTATCCTTTCTGCCTTCTTCTTTTCTTCTCTTTTCCTCTTTGAGGATCAATTTGATAAGATCGTACATAGGCACATCTCCCTCCAAATGGTTCGCCTCGTAAAAGTTTCCTTTGCCGTCTCTTTGGGTACTCCTTAAATGTAAAAAGTGAACTCGATCAGCAAATCTTTCGAACATTTGCGGAATATTGTTGTCTTCCCTAGCACCTAATGAACCGGTACAAAAAGTAATTCCGTTATGAATGGAAGGTACTTTATCAAAGATATAAGCATAATCTGCTTCCGTTCCCATTATACGTGGTAATCCCAAAATTGAAAATGGTGGATCATCGGGGTGAATACAGAGCATAACCCCAACCTCTTCGGCAATAGGCACTACCTGCTCCAGAAAGTATACAATGCTGTTTCGCATTTCATCTTCACCAATGTTTTCATAAGTGTCCAAAATAGTCTGAAATTTAGACAAATCGAATCCTTTTTCGGGAACCGGATAGCCTTCTGAAGATCCCGGTAAGCCGGCAATAATAGTTTTTACCAACTCCCAGATATCATTTTCAGACATTTCTTCATGCCTTTTTTTGGCGGCATCAATCTGTTCTTGAGTATAGGTGGCTTCTGCATTCGGTCTTTTTAATATAAAAAGATCAAAGGCTGCCAAGGCAATAAATTCAAATGATAAGGCTTTTGAGCCGTCTTCCATTTCTAAATCTAGGCTTGTACGCGTCCAATCTAAAACCGGCATGAAATTATAGCATACAGTGGTAACCCCGCAAGAAGCTAAGTTTTTTAGACTCACCTTGTAGTTTTCAATATGCTGTTTATAATCGCCCTTTTGTGTCTTTATATTCTCATGAATGGGCAAAGATTCTACCACAGACCAAACCAAACCATTTTCTTCTAAATGATTTTTTCTTTTATTAATTTCATCAACGGACCATACTTCACCATTGGGAATATGATGCAAAGCGGTAACAATACCGGTAGCCCCAGCTTGTTTAATGTCCTGTAGGCTCACCGGGTCACTAGGCCCGTACCAACGCCATGTTTGTTCCATAATTATTGTAAGGGTATTAAGTTGTTCTTAAGTTTTGGGTGTTTATACACCGCTAAATGCACTAAAGCCTCCATCTATAGGTAGAACAATGCCAGTAATAAACTTAGCGGCATCACTACTAAGAAACTGTACGGCACCATTCAATTCTTCTACTTCGCCGAAACGTTTCATGGGTGTATTTCTAATGATGTCTTCGCCTCTCTGGGTGTATGACCCATCTTCATTGGTTAAAAGAGCCCTGTTCTGCTTGCCAATAAAAAATCCTGGTGCGATAGCATTAACACGTACGCCTTCACCAAATTTAAGGGCCATTTCAACGGCCATCCAACGGGTGAAATTTTCCATGGCCGCTTTTGATGCGGAATATCCGGCAACTCTTGTAATCACACGTTCCACCGCCATTGAAGAATAGTTAATTATTACACCCTCTTTTTGTTCAGACATGGCTTTACCGAATACAATAGAAGGTATTACGGTACCGTTGAGATTTAGATCGGTAACTGTTTTAAAAGCATCGATAGATAAATCGAAAATTGTTTTATCTACGCCAATAGTCGCACCTGGTAAATTACCGCCCGCGATATTCAAGAGAATATCGATTCTACCAAAATCTGAAAGTATTTGATCTTTTACAGTTTCTAAACTTTTTTCGTCAAGAATATCTGCTTCATACGCTTTTGCATAACCTCCAATAGCATTAATTTCTTCAATTAATTCGGTGAGTGAAGATTCTTTTCTGCTCAGTAATGCCAATTTAACCCCGGCTTCAGCAAAACTCTTTGCTATACTACCCGCAAGAGATCCACTTGCACCTGTTATAATGGCAATCTTGTCTTTGATGCCGAACATATTTTATAGTTTTAAGATTGAAAGCCGAAGATAAAACAATATATATTAAAACCTAAAAGTGTATGGTTTATACTTAAAAAAGCAACAAAAAAACTTTACATTTAGAGAAACAAAACGAGCAAAGGTTATTTTATGAAAATCTACAAAATTTCAACAGGTGCGATTATTGAACATGAATCAAAACTTTATTTTAAAAGTATCGATAATTGGGATGTTTTTCTAAATCGGAAAAATTTATTCAAAACTTTGAAAAATGATTTAGTGCACTTTGAAGATTTCAAAGGAAACATAGAGAATGAAGTTTTGGAAAAACCTATGGGTACCCATGAAGTATGGGCATCGGGGGTGACCTATATGCGTAGCAAAACTGCAAGAATGGAGGAATCTAAAAAAGCGGGCGGTGATACTTTTTATGATAGGGTCTATGACGCAGATCGCCCTGAGCTTTTCTTTAAGGCCACACCACAACGAACCGTTGGCCAAGGAGGAACCGTAAGAATTCGTAAAGATTCTGGTTGGGATGTTCCAGAACCTGAGTTGACCCTATTTATAAGTTCAGAAGGTAGTATTGAAGGGTATACCATCGGCAATGATATGAGCTCGCGAAGTATAGAAGGCGAAAACCCTTTGTACTTGCCTCAGGCCAAAACATATGAAGGTTGTGCCGGGCTCGGACCATGTATTTATGTACCAGAAGAGCCTATTGCCCCTGAGACCACAATAGAACTGGAAATTTTGAGAAATGGAAATCAAGTTTTTAACGATAAGATTCCGATCAGTCAAATGAAACGTAAGCATACTGATTTGGTGGAATACTTATTCAGGGAATGTAATTTCCCGAACGGTTGTTTTCTTATGACAGGAACAGGCATTATACCACCGGACGAATTTACATTGAACTCAGGTGATGAAGTTCGTATAAGTATTGATGAAATTGGAACGCTAGTAAATTTTGTAGGCTAAGCCTTTAAGCCTAATCAAGTTTGAAAATTTTGTCTAGAGAAATCCACTTTTCGCCTTTGTTGGCCCAAGGTAGGGCTTGTTGAAATTTCCACATTAATTTTTCCCAATTTTGAACGGCCGGGTTGTTGGCATCCATCTCGGCCTTTTTAATGGGGTCAAAAGTCTCATCGACCTCCATAATCATAAACATGCGATTTCCGGTCAAATAGATTTCCATAGCAACGACCCCCGCATCTTTTATACTTTCGATTATTTCTTTGGGTACCGAGCCAGGTGCATGATGGGCCTTATACTCTTCAATCAATTCTTTATCATCCTTTAAATCACAGGAATAGCAAAAGCGTTTTGTATTACTCATCGATTGGGGTTTTATGGTATTTCTGATATACATTTTTTCCATAGAGAACCACTACCAGAAAACACAGTAGTGAGAGAATAAACGAGAATCGCATTTCTGAAACTCCTAAAAAGGTCACATCTTCATAACCAACTCCTCCGAAATCGAGCATATACCCTTGTAGGTATGGGAGCAGGGCCCCACCGACAATGGCCATGACCAAGAAGGCTGCCCCAAATTTAGCATCTTCACCTTGCCCTTCGAGTGCAATACCATAGATGGTAGGAAACATAATGGACATAAAGAACGAGGTAAAAATTAGGGCGTAAATACCTAACATTCCGGGTAAAAATATGGCCCCTAATAGGGTAAGCATGGCTCCTAGACCGAAATACATTAATAATTTACCAGAATCTATTTTAGCCAATAGTGCTGTACCAATAGTTCTGCCGACCAAGAATACGATATAACCGGCCAGCCCATACCAAACGGCAGACTGAGCATCTATACCCAAAGTTTCTGCGTATTGGTAAACATAGGTCCAACACATGATTTGCGCTCCCACATAAAATATTTGGGCCACCACGCCAAAAACGAATTTCGGTTGTTTCCAAAGTCTTTTGACCGACTCTGAAAACTTGACTTTTGCCTCTTGGTTTTTATTCTGAGGCATTTTCACCAAACTTATAATTAGAAAGAAAAGTAACACGACGACCCCCAATATGACATAGGGGTTTCTAATAATTTCAAGGTCACTGGTTCTTATAATACTTTTACCTGCTTCGTTGAGCGTATCGTAAATGGGAATGCCTTCTTCAGACACATCATCGGAACGTAGGGCACCCAATACAAAGTTCTGAGCAATCAAGAGCCCGATTATCGAACCCATGGGGTTAAACATTTGAGCAAAGTTCAACCGTCTTGTCGCGGTTTCATCAGAACCCATTGACAGAATGTAGGGGTTGGCCGTAGTCTCTAAAAAAGCGAGCCCAAAAGTCAAAATATAAAGGGCGGCAAGAAAGAAGCCATAACTTTCGTTCGCTGCCGCTGGCCAGAACAATAGGGCACCGGTAGCGTAGAGGGCAAGACCGAGCAGAACTCCTTTTTTATAGGAGTATTTGTTCACAAATAAGGCGGCAGGCAATGCCATTGTAAAGTATCCGCCATAAAACGCCAGTTGTACTAGTGATGCTTGGGTATTGCTAAGCTCTAGAACTTTCTGAAAACCACGAACCATGGGGTTGGTCATGTCGTTCGCTAGCCCCCAAAGCGCGAAAAGTGAGGTTATAAGTATAAACGGCAGTAATACGGATTTTGAGACCACTGGGGACTTCACATTTTCAATCATAAGCTGTATTTGGTTGGTAACGATTTTATTGTTCGGTCAAGAGGGCACGGTCTAAATGAACATAACCTCCGTCTACAAATATAAACTGTCCTGTAGTATGAGACGACCTTTCTGAGATGGTAAATAAGCAAGTATCGGCTATTTCTATAGTTCTGGTCATGCGATTTTCTAGCGGTATTTTCTTAACAATAGATTCTAATTTAGCTTCGCCGTTCGGTAATGTTTTGATCCAACTATCGTAAGATGGGGTCCAGCTTTCAGCAATAATAATAGCGTTTGACCGTATGCCAAACGGAACTAAATCGACCGCCCATTCACGAGTTAAAGCTAATACACCACCTTTAGACGCGGCATAGCCCGAGGTTCTACCTTGCCCGGTCAAAGCAACCTTAGAACCAATGTTTAAAATATTGCCTTTTGATTTTTTCAAAAATGGGAGTGCGTGTTTAACGATTAAAAAATAGCTGACCATATTGAGTTTCAGCGATTGCATAAACTCTTCATATGAGGCATCTAGGCCGACTCCATCATTTACACCTACGTTGTTCAGAACTACGTCTATTCTCCCATATTTTTCGGTAATCGTTTGTATAGCATTTTCAATTTCCTCGGGTTTGGTGACATCTGTTTTGCAGAATAGGGCATCTATACCTCTTTTCTGTATTTTTTCTGCATATTGATATCCGCGGTCATTTCTATCGATAATAGCGGGTATTGCTCCTTCGTCGACTAAACGGCTTAGAATGGTTTCGCCAATACTACCTTCTTTTCCGGCAGCTCCACAGATGACTACTACTTTATCTCTTAATTTTAAATCCATTACTTTTTTAATTTTAAAGTGCCAACATCAGTACGTGGCCTTTATTTCTGCATTTTTATATTGTAAAATTCGATTGCATTCCCCCCCATAATCCTATTTTGCTCTTCTGCATTAAAAGTGGAGATATAGTCAGTTATAATTTTTAGTACATGAGTATATGTGCCGGCGACCATACACACTGGCCAATCGGATCCAAACATGACGCGACTGCTTCCGAAGGCTTGCATCACTACATTTATATAGGGTTTTAGTTGTTCTACCGTCCATGTGCTATAATCAGCTTCCGTAATCATTCCTGATAGTTTACAAAAGACATTTTCATGTTTTCCTATTTCTTTCATCAGCACCGCCCATCCATCGAAAAAACCATCTTTTACATAAGGTTTCGCCATGTGGTCGATAACAAACTTTTGATTAGGAAATTTTTTGACGAATTCAAGCACTGCACCTAATTGATGTGGAAACACCAAAATGTCATAGGTGTAATCGTAATTCTTCAAGAGTGAAATACCATTCAAAAAGTCAGGTCTCAGTAAAAAATTATGGTCTTTTTCTCCCTGAACGATATGTCGCCATCCTTTTAATATTTTTTGGTGTGAATAACGGTCTAAATCGGCCGCTATCTTTTTAGACTTAAGGTCGACCCAACCAACAACTCCTTTTACTAAATCGTTTGCGCCAGCAAGGTTTATCAAGAAATCGGTTTCTTCTAAAGACTGGTCAGCCTGAACGGCTACACAACCATCAATATTATGGGTTTCGTATATAGGTTTGAGGTCTGCCGGTAGAAAATCACGGCGAATTTGGGCCATAGAATCATCTATCCAAGCATGCTTTTCCGTATCGTAAACCCAAAAATGCTGATGACTGTCAATTTTCATTTTCTGCGCTGTAATCTTAAAAATTAACAGTGGCTTTTATTACTCCATTGGCAGGATCGAGCCAACTATCAAAGTTCGATATCATCTCGGTGTAGGGCACCGTATGGGTAATAAAGCTACCCGTTGGAAATTTACCTTGTTGCATTACGTTTATCACGTATTCAAAATCTTGAATTGTGGCGTTACGGCTACATAGTATCGAAGTTTCTTTCGCATGTATCTTCGGATGGGTAAATACCAATTCACCTTTTGAGAGACCGACCAAAATATAACGCCCCCCGTGTGCCATATAATCAACACCATTTTCTAGGGCACCCTTATGACCCGTAGCGTCGTAAACAGCAGTGGCCATATCTCCATCGGTCAATTTTGAAACTTCTTCAACAGCATCGCTGCCACCAAGAACCGTATGTTCGATACCGATTTCATTTTTAACATATTCCAATCTTTGGGCATTCATATCTATGGCGATAACTTTGGCACCTTCAATCTGAGCAAATTTCATGATACCAATACCAATAGGGCCACAGCCTACAACCACCACCGTTTCTCCAGATTTGATGTTCGACCTTCTAATGGCATGTGCCCCGATTGCCAAACATTCTACAATTGCAATTTCACTATCGGCTAAGCCATTGGCAGGCAATAGAATATCGGAGGGTACCGTAATTCGTTCTTGCATACCTCCATCGGTGTGAACCCCTAGAACCGCTATATTAGTGCAACAATTAGTCTTACCATCTCGGCAGGCAACGCATTTGCCACAACTGAGATAAGGCATAATAACAACCTTGTCACCAGCTTTTATTCCTTTTGAGTTTTCATCTATTTCGAAGACCTCAGCTGCCAGTTCGTGACCTAAAATTCTAGGATATGTGAAGAAAGCCTGATTACCGGCATAGGCGTGCAAGTCTGTGCCGCAGATACCAACTTTGGTGATTTTCAAAAGAGCTTCCCCTTGTTTTCTTTGAGGCTCTTCCTTTTCCTTCATTAAAAATTCACCAGGTTTTTCACAGACAATATATTTCATTTTGTATCTCGTATTTATATTGGATAGGGTCCTAAATTATAAAAAACTATTTCAACACTTATATTTTTAAAGAATTATAAATTAATTTAACCATTTGGTATATTTATTAAATCAAATGTAATAATGCAATGGGTGAAGTAGAAGATTTGGCAGAAGTACATCATTTAATTAGTGATTTGTTCAGTTGGCCCAAATCGAAAGAAGAATGGCAACAATATAAACTAACCGATGAGCAGATAAATCACTTTCATGAAGAGGGTTATGTGTCAGGAATTAAACTTTTAAATGATAATCAAATCAATGTTTTACGTAAAGAACTTGATGAAATATTAGACCCAAACCATCCTTTACACCATCTGTTTTATGAATTTCATAGTAATGAATCGGAAGACCCAAATGCCGTGCTTTTCCACTCGTTAGGGCATTGGAGAATTACCCATGGTTTTCATGATGTGCTGTATAACCCAGCTTTCGTTATGGCAGCGCACCAATTGCTGGAACAAAGGCCCGTTCGCTTTTGGCACGATCAACTCTTTTGTAAGCCCGCCAAACATGGTGGCGTAGTGGCCTGGCATCAAGATTACTCGTATTGGACGAGAACTATTGCCATGCAGCACTTAACCTGTTGGACCGGATTGGACGACGCCTCTACAGAAAATGGATGTCTACATTATATACCGAAAAGTCACAAATGGGGATTGTTAAACGCTCCCTCATTAGCGGGTGACATGAACGGTTTGATGAACTATTTGAACGATGACCAAAGGGAGCAATTCAATAAGCCCGTTGCCATCGAATTGAAAAAAGGGTATACCACATTTCATCATCCGCTTATGGTTCACGGATCGTATGAGAACAAATCAAATAGAAGTAGGCGGGCATTTGTACTCAATGTTTTTGCAGATGGTACCGTAAGTAATACTAATGACGAACTTTTGAAGGGAGTTCCGCCCGTGCCTAAAGGTGAAAAAATGGAGGGTAAATTTTTTCCATTACTCTATGAGAATAATTTGTTTTAAACAATTGACCATATCAATATAGAAAGATGCACCAAGCCAATGATTCTATTTTCGTAAATTTTAAGAAAATTATTCAGCAGAGCTAAAAGTAAAAGACAATCTTGATTTTTTAAAACGAAGTGGCACCATGGGCAGAATAACAATAATTTTTTAACGGAATACCCTATATTGGATTGATGATAGGAGGGCAAGCAGCAAATGCTCTAATATAGATATGGGCGATGAAGTAATTAGAGGGAAAGATGTAGGTAGTGTGGAAGCGTTTGAACTTAAATAATCACTGTTTATTCAAAATCTTCACATTAAAATATGGAAAGCTGCATGGGTAATTAAAAGATTGCAAGTATTTTTATAGCATGATTTAGAAATACAATCGATTACGCAAAATGAAAGCAACCATATATAAAGGTGATAAAACCTTTGCATTAATAGATAAAGAAGTAGAGCCTCCACAGCCACATGACGTACGTATAAAAGTTGCCTACAGCGGGGTTTGCGGTACAGATGTGCACATATACCATGGCATGATGGACAAACGAGTTGACATTCCCCAAACTATAGGCCATGAGATGTCGGGCACTATAGATGCTATCGGAGAAGAAGTTGTCGGTTTCGCTAAAGGAGAGAAAGTAGTCGTACGACCACTCGACGACCGTGGGGTAAAACCTTCCGATAAGGGCTTTAATCATATTTGTGAAGATTTAAAATTTATCGGTATCGATAGTCCAGGTTCTATGCAGCAATTTTGGAACGTACCGGCATTTACTTTACATAAACTTCGCCCTGAAACCGATTTAAAACTGGCTGCCTTAATAGAACCCTTGGCGGTTGCGGTACATGATGTTCGTTTAAGCGGACTGGCCGCTTCAGAAACCGCTGTAGTACTTGGTGGTGGACCAATCGGACTTCTCGTCGCTTTAGTAGCGCAACATACGGGGGCACAGGTCATCGTTTCTGAGATTAATGAAAAACGTATTGCCAAGGCTCAAGAATTAGGTCTGATGGCGGTCAACCCCACCAAAGTAGATTTGGTCGACTATGTTTCGAATAAGACCGAAGAAAGAAAGGCCGATGTCGTTTTTGAAGTGGCCGGTGTACAACCTGCCTTAGATGTAATGACCGAGGTTGCCGGCATTAGGGGGCGTATAGTTATGGTGGCCATTCACGGACAAAAGAAGGAAATTGATCTTTTTAAATTTTTCTGGAAAGAACTGAAATTAATTGGGGCACGGGTCTATGAACGTGAAGATTACGAAAAGGCTATAGCTCTAGTTACCGAAAATACCTTAGGCTTTGAGCAACTGATTACCGATGTTCAACCTTTGAGTAACATTCAACAAGTGTTTGAAAAAATCGATGAAAATCCTGATGGTATGAAGATACTCATGGATTGTCAACAATAATTATAAAATTCAACATCAATAAATAATTAAATAGAAATGAGTATTCTTAACAATTTTAGTCTTGAAGGAAAAACTGCTTTGGTCACAGGCTGCAAACGTGGTATCGGTAAGGCGATGGCCATTGGTCTGGCAGAAGCTGGTGCAGATATTATCGGAGTAAGTGCCTCTTTAGAGAAGCATGGTAGTATGATAGAACAAGAGGTCGAGGGCATCGGTAGAAAATTCAAGGCATATACCTGTGATTTTGGTAATCGTGAGTCACTTTATGAGTTCATTGAACAGGTTAAAGACGATTTTCCGAAGATTGACATTTTGGTGAACAATGCAGGAACAATTTTAAGGGCGCCCGCTGTTGAGCATTCCGATGAGTATTGGGATAAAGTTATCGAAGTAAATCAGACCGCTCAATTTGTATTGACTCGAGAAATCGGAAAAGAAATGGTGAAAAGAGGTGAGGGCAAGATAGTTTTTACCGCTTCATTGTTGACTTTTCAAGGAGGTATTACCGTACCGGGATATGCGGCCAGTAAAGGTGCTATCGGTCAGATGACCATGGCCTTCGCCAACGAATGGGCAGGAAAGGGCGTTAATGTAAATGCTATCGCTCCGGGCTATATCAGCACCGATAATACCGAAGCCTTAAGAAACAACCCTGAGCGGGCAGATTCTATCTTAGCTAGAATACCGGCCGGTAGATGGGGTCAACCTGAAGACTTCAAAGGGCCGATCGTCTTTCTTTGTTCAGAAGCCTCTAGCTATATGAACGGCGGAACCATGTTAGTCGATGGTGGCTGGATGGGCAGATAAATTTTTATGACCAAGCGGGTAGGGGCATAACTTTATCCGCTTGCTTTTTATTTTTAAATTATGAATTAGTTGGAACGATATTAAATCGAACTCTTCTCGGCTTTAGCTTCCGCCCTAGCTTTTTTGACTTCCATTTTCTTTAGTAACCAATTTGGGTATTCCGAAGAATCTTCTGCTTCATAAATTCGGAGTTCTTGACCTTCTTTTGGGGCTTTCAACTCATCAGAAGAACAGCCCAAAATTCGTGCTGCCGTATCAACCCCGGAATGGGATGCCCCTGCCACACCATGTGAAATGATGCTGGCGCCACAGAGGTAAAGATTTTCTATTTCACTCTTTGCCCGATAGGCAAAGGGCCCTATATGAAACAAGCTCTTTTCAGTACCATAAACATTACCCCGTGTGGTGTTGATATAGTATTTATTGGTCAGCGGGGTACCTAATTCTTGGTGAACGATATGGTCGCGAATGCCCGGTATAGCTTTTTCGACGCCATTGACCATCTTTTGGGTAAGCCGTTCTTTCATCTTCAAATAAGGTAGAGAACGTTCTTTTTCTCCATTTTCAAACTGCTCAAAGGTTTTATAATCAACAAAAGTTATGGCTTCGATACTATGATACTTTCCGTCAAAACTAGAGGGATCTTTTAGGGTAGTGCAACTGATGAACATACCCTCGAAAGCATGGCCTTCTTCTATATTCTCGGCAAATATTTCTTCATAGAAATCATTGGCACCCCGATTGGGCATTTGCCAAATGTTTCCGGAATCGACTCCAGCTTTTTTCAGGTCCATATCCACCGTCAAAAAAAGCATAAGCGAGGTACATGAATACTTGGTTTTTGATAATTTACGTTGAAGCCGGCTGCTCAAGTTTTCGTACCCTACCAGTTTATTATAGGTAATGCCAACATCTGCATTAGAAACAATATGTTTGGCATATATCTTTTGACCATCCTTTAAAATAACCCCGATCGCTTTCTTCTTTTTATTGCCGTCTAAAATAATTTTTGCGACACCAGATGAAGTGCGTACTTCACCATGATTTCTCTTTATTTCATTGGTCATTGATTTAATGAGTGCTCCGCCACCACCCATTGGGTAATAGCCTCCTTTGTAATAATGGTACATTAACGCACTGTGCAACAAAAAAGGAACACGGTTCGGTGCTACCCCATGATCACCACATTGAATGTTCAGTATTTTTTTTAATAAGGGGTCTTTAATGAACCAACCAATGACGCGACTGAGGCTAAAGAGTGAATATTTACCAAAATATCGGGTTTTGAAGGGCATAATCAATTTTTGCCAAAACCCTTTGAAATATGGGATAGAGTACAATTCTCGACTTACCCTTTGGGTCATGTTCAGATATTCTGAAATATTCTTTTTTTCTTTTGGAAAACGTGCCGATAAGCGAGCCACCAATTCATCAAAATTCGCGGGAAAATCGAATCTGGTATCACCAATTCGAACATGCTCATATCCGTCGGGGTTCATGCGAAAAAATACCAATTCGTTGGCTATACCCAGCCCTTTGTACAGGTCACTGGTCGTTTCACCTTCTCCTAGCAGCCCCACATAATGAACTCCTGGTGTAAATCGGTGTCCGTTGAGGTAAAAGCTGTGACACCAACCTCCAGGAACATCATGTTGTTCCAACACCAGTACTTTTTGGCCGCGCTGGCTTAAAGAAATAGCACAGGCTAAGCCACCTGCCCCTGAGCCAATAACTATAGTGTCATAATTATCTTGGCCATGTATGCCATTGTTTTCTTTCAATCCATTGGAGGATACCGATTCTTGCATGTTGCTCAAAGATAGGGCAAGTTTCATATGTATCTCGTTCTGTAGTTCAATATTAATGAACTTGCAGTCCGAGAAATTTAACTTAATTGGTTTTTGAAGGATATAAGTCTTTCCAGAGCACGGTTTTTCCCGTATTGGCGGATTTTTTGGCTGCTTCTAAAATTTGTACCACAATTTTCGCATTTTCTAAAGAAGTGACATCGTAAGGTTTTAACTGGTAATCTTCTAAAACTACTTTTCTAAACAAAGCAAAAGGGTCATTTTCGCCTTTAGGCAAGGCTTTTGCGGTAAGAGATTCAGGCCCTTTTTTCTCATCGAACATCACTTCCATATCCGAACCGTTCTTGCATTTCACAAAACCTGTAGTACCAAAAACTTCCATATCTTTCACATGATGGGGCCAGTTCCAAGAGGCCTGAATGATTACTTCCGTTTCCGGATATTTCAAAATGATCGTTGCATCATCATCGACCCTTGGGTACAGTTCCGGTTTCAATTGTTGGGTTATACATGTGACCGATTCTGGCTTTTTTCCCTTCATTAACCACGTAGTCAAATTGGCGCCATAGCAACCGAAATCTGTCAAGGCACCACCTCCATTAAGAACAGGGTCTGTCAGCCACTCTAGAAACTCATCGTTACAGCCGATTTCTACAGGTCCCATGTGGCCGGTATGAAAAACGATTCTTCGCACCGGCCCTATTGCATTTTCAGCATGAATCATTTCGTAAGCCTCTTTATTGCTTCCGTACCATGAAGTTTCATAATTGGTCAGCAAATGAATTTTGTATTTTTGGGCAAGTGCTACCATTTCTTTGGCATGTTCCCAACTCACGGCAAGTGGTTTTTCTACCATTACATGAATTCCTTTCGGGGCACAATATCGAACTGTCTCTAAATGCTCATAAGTGTTATTAAAAGCGTTTACGGCCTCTGGTTGTGTAGTTTCGACCATTTCTTCAATGGTGTCGAAAACAATATCCATAGACAGTCCGTATTGCTTTGTAAGTCTTTTGGCAAGTTCTCGATTGGGTTCAACTATACCTACTATCTCGATGTTACTTTTTTCTTTATTGGCCAAAATCCAATGTACATGGCCATGTACCAGACCGACCACTCCTACTTTCAAAGGGCGATTTTCAGCACTGTCTTGAACTACAGCTTGAGCAAATTGTGAAATTATGAGTATTAGAAGAAGTAAGTTTTTCATCGGATTATTTCTCTAGGGCTTCCGCGATTGCTTTTTCTACCAAAGGTTCCATAACCATATATCCTTCCGGGGTGGGGTGTACCTCATCATTGGCATACTCTTTCGGTAATCCGTTTCGTTCATCTGCCATGGCCGAAAAATAATCTACATAAATATGTCCTTTCTCAATGGCGTAAGCTTTTATCTTTTTATTCAATGCCACAATTTTATCGGCGGGCTCTACCTCAGGCCTCCATGAATATTTATAGGCGGGTAGGGTAGAAGATAGAATGACCTTAATATCGTTTGCCTTGGCAAGTTCGGTCATAGATATAATATTATCCATAATCATATCGATGGTCGATGGCCCCGTATTACCCGCAATATCGTTGGTGCCGGCAAGTATGACAACAACCTTTGGCTTTAGGTCGATTACGTCTTGCCTGAAGCGTAATAGCATTTGGGGGGTCGTTTGCCCACTGATTCCGCGATTGATATAAGGTTTGTCAGCAAAAAACTTCGGTCTTTTGTTCAACCAGCCGATGGTAATCGAATTTCCCATAAACACAACGCGATTTTCATCTGTTGAGGCAGTCCCCACCTCTGCGTTAGCCTCTTGAAATTGCTTTAAATTGGGCCAATCTTGTGCTTGAAGATCTTCGGGTAAACTCATTAGAATTGCCAGTAATACTAAAAATTTTTTAAAAGTACGCATCGTAAATTAAGTTTTAAATTGTTGTTCCTCCTCTGAGGTAAATGGTATTTGGTTCATCATTTTAAGGCTGGTAGGCCTTAGGGAAAAGAAATATAAAAGCAAGGCGATGGCGATTACCAAGTGCATGGCATTACCACTCAAAAAATAAGCAATCAAAGCCAAGAAAGCAGGGGCTTCAATTAAAGCGTATCTGACTATAGAAGCTGTTTGATACCTATTCAGTTTAGAATTTAAAGTTGACTCCCTTCTAATACTTCCTAACTGTTTCTTGAAAATAAACTGACTGGCAAAGTACCCTGTAGCGGCAGCTATTGGAACCATGTATATAAAAACATTGTCACCCCTAAAATCCGCATCAAAATTTCCATTTTGGCTATATACAAAAATTGCAAATAGAGTTAAACCTATAAATAAGGCCATATGAATGGTAATCAAGGTTTTTAGATAAATGAGAGGCTTAGAATTCATTCAATGATTGAGGATATGGTTTTTGCAAACAAAACATGCCTAAGATAAGAATTCTTATGATTTGAGGGTGCTTTCTCACAAAGGGTTAATAATGAGAATTTTATTTAGAACGAGACTAAATGGTAACACTAAACTAACAAATTAACATAAAATTGAAGTTTACTTTAATTTATGACCATACTGAGATAATAATTCTAAGCATCTGCATAAATACTTTTGTTAAAGAACATTTAAAATTATAAATCTAGAAACAAAATGAGAACACTTAAAAATTTGCTTATCTGTGCAGGCATGGTCGCAACTGCAACTTCTTGCGACAAGCTTGATGATTTTCTGGGCCACGGTAGGCCTGAGGAAGATAAGGGAACCATTTTCGAGAACAAGTCAGAGCTTGAGCCCTTGGTAGATATCAAATCACAATTTAATTATGTGAAACCCTATTCGTTGATCAGTTCTACCGATATTCTTGCAGACGGTTTTCGTTTGGTCGGTGCACAAGATGGTGCGGGATTCTTAAAAGAAGGAGATGGATATAAATATATTGTCAATGCCGAAGATGATTATGCGGTGAGTAGAATACATTTCGATAAATACATGAACCCAACAGGTGGTGAATGGCTATTGAATTCTGGAGTTGCCGATTTTGCCAGACAGTGTTCCGGTACTATGTGGGAAGCCAGTATTCATGGGGGTTCTAAAGATATATTTCTGTCGGCATCGGAAAGCTTTAATTATGATGTAAAGGGAATAGACCCTCATATTGAAACTCCGACACCAACAGCTGATTTTGGCCTAGATGCGTTGGGTGAATTTTCTTGGGAAAATGCTGTTCCGCTTCCCCGTGACGCCTATCCTGGTAGAACAGTAATTATTGGAGGTGATGATGATTCTAGTGGTTCAGAAGGTCAGATTACATTATATATGTCTGAAAACGGAAATGCCGATTTAAACAATGGTAAGATATATGTATTACGTTTGAAAGAGGTGGCTTCAGGTTCTACCGATGCTGATGGCAACCCTATCAACCCTGTAGCTGTCGAGCCTGGTGTAATCTATAATGAAGGTGATCTTGCTTTCGGAGAAACTTACGAATTTGAGTTCGTAGAAATCGAGAACGGTGCGGCCATGACCAAAGATGAAATGGAAGATGCCTGTGTTGCCGTACAGGCTTCCGCCTTTATGCGTGTTGAAGATGTCGATTACCAAAAAGGATCAGCTGCCAATAACAGAAATGTTTTTGTTGCCGTTACGGGTAGAGGCCCTGGTGCCGGTACTTATAATGATTGGGGAACGGCTTACCGATTAGAGCTGGATGAAGATTCGCCAATGACCGGTAAATTAACTCAAATCGTTAGTGGTAATACCAATACTAACAATATGGACGGGAATCTTCCTGAATTGCAAAGCCCTGACAACATAACCGTTACCGAAAACTTCGTCTACCTTCAAGAAGACCCGAATTCTTTTGATCGTAATCATGGCGCATACATTTATCAAACAGACCTTAACGGTAGAAATGCGAAGGTAGTTTTAGAACTTATAGTTAGAAATGACCTTGACCCATCCGGTAGTTCAGGTTTTAGTGGTGAGTTCGGTGCGTTAGAAGATATTTCTGAAAAAATAGGAGAACCTAATACCTTCCTATTGAACCTTCAACCTCATTACTGGCAAAGCGAAGATTTTAAAAGTGTTGACGGCCACGATATGGAATCTGATAGACCTGATGCTATAGCTTCCGGTGCGCGTGAAGACAACCAAGGTGGTCAAATCATTATTTTGAAAGGATTACCTAGATAATACCACACATAATTCTGTTGTAAAAGGCCTTCGTACGCACGGAGGTCTTTTTACCTATTTAATTAATAAAGATTAATTATTTGTAATGATGATGTTGAGAAGCCTAATTTGTTCATTCGTACTAATTTTAGCCTTTTCATGTAAAGAAGGAGATAATAAAGAGAGTTCAAGTCAATTGGCAGTTGCTAAAACGGAAATTTCAGAAGTTGACTGGGTACCTGCTCAACAATTCTATCACGAACACATTACCAAAGCGGTAGAATTAATCGATTCTCTGTCTCGCGTCGATGCGGATAGTGAATTTGCAAAACAATTATTTAAAAAGTTAAGGGTCTCGTTTAAAAAGGCCGAGCCTTATGCTTCTTATTTGAATCCCGCTGTTGGCCACAGGGCAAACGGGCCTGCACTACCAATCTTTGCAGAAGATACTGAAAGAGTTCTGCCACCTCTTGGCTTACAAAAAATCGAAGAGTCTATATATGAGGGGGGAGAAGACCCTGCCGTTTTTAAACGAGAAACGAACCTCACAAAAGGCCTCTTGATTAATTTAATGGAAAATGTGGGGGAACAATCTTTAACGCCCGAGCGATTTTTTATTGCTACGCATCAACAATTACTTCGAATCATCAGCTTGGCCATCTCAGGTTTCGACACGCCTGTAAGTCAATTGGGCCTTGCAGAAAGTATCGTCTCCTTATCTAGTTTAAGAAAGGTGTATTCATTATCTATTCGTAATACCATACTAGAGAAAAACGAAGATTTAGATTCTAAGTTTGATAAAAATATTGACCGAGCCATACAATACTTGAAAGAGCATACTGATTTTGATTCTTTTGATCGTTACACCTTCATTCGTGATTATATGAACCCGATTACTCGAAATTGGGTGGCCATTAGAAAAGAAAGTGGCCTTTGGGCAGGTGTAAATAATAAGCCCTTTAATTTTGATGCCCCTACCTTTTTTGAGAAAGATGCTTTCAACCTCAATTATTTTACTCCTCCCGTAAACAGAAATACAACCGACAAACGCATTGCGCTTGGGAAAAAGCTTTTTTTTGAACCTAAATTGGCCAAAGATGGTGTCATGGCCTGTGCCACTTGCCATATACCCGAAAAGGCCTATGCCGATGGCAAGGTCGTTAATTTTGACAATTCAGGAAATCCGTTACAACGCAATACCCCAACGTTAATCAATGCAGCCTTTCAAAAATCATTCTTTTGGGATGGTAGGGCCGAAAATCTATTAGACCAAATTTCTATGGTTTTTAATAACGAACAAGAATTCGCAACCGGGGTTCATCAGTTTTCGACCGAAATTTTGCAAGATTCTACCTATACACAATTATTTAGGGAAGCCTACGGAAAGATTTCTACTCGAAATACTGATGTAATCAGGGCCATATCATCTTATATATCAACATTAAATGGGTTCGATTCAAAATTTGACCGTAACATGAGAGGGGAAGAAGAGAATTTCACTGACCAGGAAAAATTAGGAATGAACCTGTTTATGGGCAAGGCTTTGTGTGCCACTTGCCATTTTATGCCTTTGACCAATGGTACCGTACCCCCTTTCTATACCGAAACGGAGAAAGAAGTTATCGGCGTACCTGAAACTGTAGCCAATAATCAAATTGACGATGATTTAGGGTTTTTCTGGCGATACAACAAAGAGGTTCATCGTGGTATGTTCAAAACGCCAACGGTACGTAATGCTGAATTTACTGCACCCTATATGCATAATGGTGTTTATGGTACTTTAGAGCAGGTGATGGATTTTTATAACCAAGGTGGTGGTGGCGGAATGGGTTTTGAACTGGAGCACCAGACCTTACCATTCGATGAACTGAATTTGACCGATAAAGAACAGAAAGCGATTATAGCATTTATGAAAACTCTTTCCGATACGAATGTTGATAGCAAAAAAGAAAACGAAAATACTCTTGTTGTAGATGCACAGCCATAAGCTCGATATCTTACTTATATTTGGATGTTTCGATTGTTTGTGGGTGAATTGCCCTATATTATTGCTTGTTAGAACTTGAAAATGAAACCTATGAAACGTGTCTTTAAATTAAACCTTCAGCTCCTGTTATGCATATCGTTTAGTTTACTATTTGGCTGCTCGAGTGATAACGGAGATGCTATTGACCGTAACGAAGAAGTTATCGATTCCCCTGAGCAAGAAGAGGAGGAGGGTAAAGAGGAAGTCGTAGTACCGGATACCGAAGAGGAGTTGGCACCCACTGCACTTGAATATATAATGTCTTCCGAAGATTATAGCATTTTAAAATCTGCTTTAGAAACTGCGGACAGTAGTATCTCAGATATTCTTTCTGATGAGGATAATATTACTGTTTTTGCCCCGACCGATACCGCTTTTGAAGGCTTCTTTAAATCTCTAACGGATTTTTCGACTTTGGCAGATTTCGATGAAGATGCTGAAATAGAGCTGTTGAACGAAATACTGAAATATCACATTTTAGAAGATAATCTACTACTTGAGAATGCCCTTATGGATGGAGCAGAGCTAACATCTACGCAGTCTGGTGTACTAAATGTGTTGGTCGATATGGGCGTATTCATTCAAAATGAAACACAAAATATACAGGCGTTAGTGATTCAGGCAGATAATGAGGTTTCCAATGGGGTAGTTCACGGTATAGACAAGGTGTTGTTGCCAGAATCGGTTTTAAATACCTTGTTTCCAAAACCAACAATCGTAGAAATCATCACGGATAATGAAGAACTTGAACAGTTTGAACAGGCTTTTTTAAAGGCAGATTCGTTTGGTACTATTGAAGGTGATGGTCTGTTCACGGTTTTTGCTCCCAACAATGAAGCGGTTGAACTACTTTTCGAAATCTTAGGTGATTCTTATAACAGTTTTGATGATTTTCAAAATTTTCTGGAACTTCAGGTGCTGAACGAAATTCTTCTGGGTCATTTGGCGAATGAGAATATTACTTCATCGAATTTTGAAGAGGGCACCATAACAACGATCTTACCTAACGATTCGATTGAGTTGGTGATTGAAAATGATGTGTTTGTAATCAAGGATGCCTCTGAAATTAGGGCAAAATTCGTTCTTAAAGATATAGAAGCATCGAACGGTACGGTACATATTATCGACAAGATATTGTTACCTCAAAAAGTGCTCGATTTTGTCGAATAGTCTAATTATAGCACTTTCAACCATCTAACTGCTTATGCGAACCATCGCAGATGGGCATTTTTTTAGACAGTCCGCAAACACAATCATGAAAGCCCTTACCGTTTAAAATTCTATCGGTATACTTGTCTATTCTCGCTTCTCGTGTCTTGGCTTGTTTGGCACCGGAAAAATAGATGTTATAGCCTCTCTGTCGACCTGGGGTAAGGTTATTGAAGGCTTCCTTAAATTTAGGGTCTGTATTCAGCTTTTCTTGCAGTTCCGCTACAAAATCTGTTTTATCTTTTTTTGTTGGTTGAACTTTCAATCCTGCTTTTTCAACCTCAATAGCTTCAAAAATATAGGACTTCAGAACATCCCATTGCTTATCGATTTCTTGAACATGGGTAAATTTTATTATTCTTGCGATTCGTGAGTTTTCACCGGCCTTTTCAAGAATGCCCATTGGATCATTTAGAAGGCTACCTTTAAAGAAACTGATATTGCAGAATTGCTTGAAGTTGCCAAGTAAAAGAACATTGCCGTTGTTAATAGTGTAGCAGGGCACTCCCCATTTCAACCTTTCTTCCAGGCCACATTCCAAAGCCATTTTTCTTAGAAGTTCCAATTCGGGCTTCCAACTCGAAATATTCTCTAAATAGGCATCCACCTGGGTATTCATAATTTGTGGAATTTATCTACATAAAATATAGAAAATCAACCAAACGGCAAAACTAAGCCTGTAGGTTTACGACGGTTCTACCTTTTAACCTACCCTCTAATATTAAATCTATTTTCTCATTTAATTCGTCAAGGGTTATTTCTTTGCTTGCATCCTCAAGATTATCGGGCTTCCATTCATTGGCCAATTTGAGCCAGACCTTTTCTCTAAGCCACATGGGGTAGTTTTGAGAGTCAATACCAATTAAGGTGATGCCTCTAAGAATAAATGGGAATACCGTTAAGTTTAATTTAGGTGAAGCCACGTTGCCACAACATGTAACTGCGCCCATGGGTTTCACTGATTTTATGATGTTTTCAAGAATTACGCCACCTACCGTATCGATTGCACCCGCAAATTCGGATTTTAAGATAGGTTTGTCATCCATATTTTCGAATTCTTGTCGTGAAATAATTCGGTCTGCACCCAATTGACGTAGAAAATCATGTTCTGAATCTTTTCCCGTTATGGCGGCAATTTTGTAACCAAGTTTTTTTAGTAGTGCTATACTCATAGCACCCACGCCACCAGTAGCTCCAGAAACTATAATTTCGCCCTTTCCGGGTTTGACTATTTCATTTAACTTAAGAACCGACATACCTGCCGTCAAACCAGCTGTGCCAATAATCATAGCTTCTTTCATGCTTAAGTTGTCCGGTAGCAAAAGGGCCCAATCTTCGGGTACTTTAATATATTGGCCAAATCCGCCATCAGTATTCATCCCTAAATCAAAACTGGTAACGATAACTTTATCTCCGACGCTAAAAGTATCAGATTTGGTATCAACTACGATACCTACGGCATCTATGCCCGGGGTGTGTGGATATTTTCTGGTTACACCTTTGTTGCCTGTTGCCGATAGCGCATCTTTATAGTTGAGAGAAGAATAGTGAACTTGAACCAACATATCGTTGTCAGGCAGGTCCTTCAACGATTTCATTTGAATACTTCTTGTAAAGGAATCGCCCTGTTCTTCAACAATTAGCGCTTTAAAAGTTTTTTGAGACATAAATCGCAATAAATTTATACTTCTGAAATACGGGTTAAATTTGAAATTTCAGCAGTTATTTTCGTTTAAATATATTTCGAAATTAAAGGTTGAAGGTCAGATACACTTTGAAATAGTGTTAAAGGTTTCCGAACTTTGGTAGTCAGAGGTTATCAGATTTCTTCGATAATCGAGTGGCCGGTAGATTTATCACCAGATGTCCATTGCCAATTTTCGTGAAGACGAATTCTTCCATTAGTTAGTATTTCTGGTACAGAATGACAAATACCCGTCATAAGGTCACCATTTTGGTTAATCTGATGGTATCGCATATCGATACGGCCTTTTTCGTCTACCTTACCTATCAAATGCCCTTTTTGTATTTGACCTCCCGAGTAATCGCAATAGAGAATATTACCTTCTTGTTGATAATGAAATAGAGTTTCTTCCGAGGTTTCTCCGTTATCAGTATTACTAATCGGTCTGAACTTTTTATCGTTATAATTCATAATTAGGGAAAAAGCTTAATTTGTGCTGAATCTCTTGTGGTGTCGTATATCAACAGACCTTCTTGTATTTTGGGCAACTGGGCAATCAATTTTCCCTCACTGTTCCAAATAGCGGACTGTCCTGCACTTTCGAAGTCGTCACAGTGTCCAATGCTGTTCACCAATAGAATCGGAATTTTATTCGCTTTAGCTTTTTCAGGGAAATAAGAACAGGCATTTTCTATACCTTTTTGAGATTTGGCGACACTGGCCAAATACAAATTGGCCCCTAAATCTAAATTCTGGTTAAGACGAGATTCTTTAAGGCTTTCATAGCAAATGGCCAGACCAATTTTTCTATCTTTTAGGTCTAAGATTTTTGCGGAAGTACCTTCACTAAAATAAGGCTTTTCATCGTCATGTAATTGTTGTTTGCAATAGGTCTCCAGGGGCCTATCGGGTTGGAAAATAAGCATTGAAATAAATAAACCCTTTTTGAATTCTAGAGGCGCTCCCAATCCGACAACCATCTGATTAGAATTGATAAATTTTTGAAAATCAGAAACTAATTTATCTGAAAGGCCAATCTTCAATTCATCGGCAAGTGTTGGTTCGTAACCTGTTATTGAAAGTTCTGGGAAAAAGACAGCATCTGCTTCGTTTTCAATGGCTAAAGCAATAAAGCGTTTATGAAGGTCAATATTTTTTTCAATATTTCCCCTTATCGGCCGCATTTGCGCAAGAGCAATTTTCATTTCAACAAATTATAAGAATATACCGCCTGACACTTCAATGCGTTGGCCATTGATCCATCGTGCTTCTTCGGTACATAAGAAAGCGACAACACCACCTAAATCTTCCGGTTCGCCAACACGACCTAAAGCGGTCAGATTTGATATGATATTTACTTTTTTCTCATTGGTTCTGTTTTCTCCGCCACCAAAATCGGTTCCTACCGCCCCGGGGGCCACTACATTTGCTGTAATTTTTTTAGAGGCCAATTCTTTTGCCAAGTACCGTGTAAAAACTTCTACACCACCTTTTGCAGAGGCATAGGCCGACGAGTTCGGTAATGAAAATCGGGCCAATCCCGAAGAAATATTTATGATACGCCCACCTTCGTTTAAATAAGGTATAGCCTTTTGTGATAAAAAATACACCCCCTTGAGGTGAATGTTCAGCATATCGTCAAAGTCGTCTTCGGTAGTTTCGGTAAAAGGTTTGTAAATGCCTGTACCGGCATTGTTTATCAAGAAATCAAAATGGTCTGTGCCGTAATCATTGATTAAATAGGTCGTTAGCTTTTGATAGAAGCTATCAAACTCTTTGATGTTACTGGTGTCTAATTGAAAGGCCTTAGCTTTTCGCCCTATATTTTCTATAGTCTTGACCACTTCGTTGGCCGCATCTATGTTAGAATGATAAGTGAAAACAATATCAATTTCTTTTTCGGCAATTTTAAGTGCCATGTCGCGCCCGAGACCTCTACTGCCACCTGTAATTACCGCTATTTTTGTCGTACTCATACAATCAATTTTTATATTGATGTAAAGTTGAAAAAAAATTGAATGAAATGTGCAGTAGAATTCTAGATTCTTAAGTTTTTTGACTGTATAACTGAATTTTGAAAAGTAAGTATATCTAAATCAATTTTTTTTGCTTAGTATTCGTTGCTTTGGGCCGGTATTGAGGGGTTTGTATATCGTGTCTTTGACCATAACAAACTTGTCAAATTCGAAACCATCTTCACGCATACTGAACATAATCTCATGATTACCTATTTTGTCAATGTCCAAATAGATTTTCCAAGGTTCACCACAGTGTAGCGCTTCTGTTCGCTGTTTACTTTCCCAACGCCATTCTCCCTTACCATCACACCATTGCATGCGCTGGCCAGATTCAGGCCATTTTCCATTTAAGCCTACATGAATACCATTATCTTCACTGCCAATGCTATGCGCTCTTACCCATACGTAATACCTTCCTAGAGTACTAAAATTCACTTTATAATACAGTATCCCCATTTTGCCGGGATCATTGCTAAAGTTTTCACCCACGATCAACTTATCATCATGAGTGACACGGGTGTCAGGTAAAATTTCGAGATGCGTGCCACCGCTACTCAGGGTCGGACCTGTTTGGTCATCATCTCGGCCTACATTCGGATATTTAGTGCCATCTACTACATACCATTTGCGAACTGAATCTTTTTCTTGTTTGTAAAATGATTCTGCTTCGACAGCCAAAATTCCATCTACTTCGCTAAACACAACCTCATTGGTAGCACTCAACTTTCCACTATTACAAGCAGTTAGAATCGCTATGGAGATAGGAACTGAAAAAAAATATACGAACTTCAAAATTGTATGGGTTTTTATTGACACTTATTAGGAGGCATCCCCAGAGATTGTACTCCTTTACCTTGAAGTATGTTTCCCTTTGCCCTGGACTTCAAATAAGTACCGTCCTCGATATTTTTTGAAACCATACCCTCAGAAAACGAAATTACCCTTTCAACTCGGCAACCCATAGTAGCATAGAGTTGGTTGTGGTCGCCCACATATTCCCTGTAAAGTGCATTTATGGGGTCACTTGTTTTAAATAGTGTTTTGTTAAATACTTCCTTATTCATAAAAATATTCCAAAAATCACCAATATCCTTAATGACTTATATATCGATATTTTATGTTCTGAACTCTATACCTACAATATCAAATGGCTCTATAATTTCTTTTGTCATGTTCATGATTTCTACATAGTTGTAATATGAAGCGGTATTAACGTCAGAATAATGTCAAGAACGGTTAAAATACGATTAAAATTTTTCAAAAACCCCAAGTCCGAATAACGCAAAATCATACTTTACGGGATCGTTAGGGTCGAATCTTCTAAGACTTTTATCGAGTTCGGCCAAAGCCTTGGCATCATTTTGTTTTCGTTGGAGCAGTTTGAGCTTACGTGCGACATTTCCTGAATGCACATCCAATGGGCATGAGAGTTGACTGGGGTGTATGCTTTTCCACAGTCCAAAATCTACTTGGGTAATGTTCGGTCGTACCATCCACCGTAAAAACATATTTATTCTTTTCGCTGCTGAACCTTTAAGGGGGTCGCTAACATGTTTAGTGGTTCGAAGTGGATGGGGCAGCTCAAAGAAAACCTTCTTAAAATTGGAAATGGACTCTTGCAGGCCTATTTTATCTGAATTTTGCGCAAAAACTTTTTCTAAACCACCTTTTTCTCGATAGATATTTCTCAAGCTTAAAACAAAATAGCCTAAGTCTTGATCGTTGAAGGTTCGATGCACAAAAGACTGTAGTTGGTCTATGTCTTTTTCTTCATGTTGCATTATAAAATCATAGGGAGAACTATCCATCAATTCCATCAGACGATTGGCATTTGTAATAATACTCTTTCTGTTTCCCCAGGCAATAGTGGCCGTTAGAAAGGCGCTGATTTCAATATCCTCTTTTTTAGTGAATTTATGGGGGATTTGAATGGGGTCTGAATCTAAAAACTTGGGGTTCTCGTATTGCAATACCTTGGCATCTAAAAAATCTTTGAGTTCTGAATGCTTCATTTTATGGGCAGGTCTAAAAATTTAAATAACATGAATGGGCCTATCAAAATTAGATTGTAAGCAGCATGTAAGGTGATTGACCAAACTAATCCAAAGCGAACTCTTATGTAACCCAAAAATACACCTATACAGAGCTGAGGGGCTACCAATAAAGGTGAAAGCCAAAGGGTAGTAGGGGTGAATTTGAAATTTAAAATATGATAAAACGCAAATATTAGGGTAAGCAGATAAAAGGCATACGGGAAAAAGCTCTTGTTCTTAAAGAAGATTAATGGTCCTCTAAAGAAAAACTCTTCAAATAAAGGAGCTAGGATTACGGCCATAAGAAAAAGTAACCAAGGCGAGCCTTTTAAAAATTCTTCACTGGCATGTTTACCTATATCTAAATCAAAAGCGGAATCAAGGCCTTGATTTAATAACCCTAAGGTATAACTGATCAATAGAGAATAAAGTAAAAGCTGAAATAATATTCTATATCGATAGTTGAAGTCTTTGTTTTTATCTTCTTGATATATAGGGTTTTTCAAAAAAATAAAAACACTTTTTA
Organism: Flavobacteriaceae bacterium MAR_2009_75; assembly: GCA_002813285.1. Taxonomy (NCBI): domain Bacteria; kingdom Pseudomonadati; phylum Bacteroidota; class Flavobacteriia; order Flavobacteriales; family Flavobacteriaceae; species Flavobacteriaceae bacterium MAR_2009_75. The sequence continues at coordinate 153,766 of PHTZ01000001.1, read as the reverse complement.
ACATAGGCAATATCGTAATTAAGCGACAACTTCTTTGGTAACTATAAGACCATCGACCATGGTCAATTTTCGGTCGGCCATATCAGCTAATTGTTGATTGTGGGTGACGATTACGAACGTCTGGCCAAATTGATCACGTAAATCAAAAAATAATTTATGCAGGTTGTCAGCGCTTTCAGAGTCAAGGTTGCCACTAGGTTCATCAGCGAAAACAATCGAGGGTTCATTAATAAGCGCACGTGCAACGGCCACCCTTTGCTGTTCTCCACCTGATAGTTCAGTGGGTTTATGATTATAGCGTGACGAGAGCCCTAAAAAATCTAAAAGTTCTTTTGCTCTCTTTTCTGCCTGGGCCTTAGGTGTGTTTTTAATAAAGGCAGGCATACAAACATTTTCAAGCGCGGTAAATTCTGGTAGTAGTTGATGAAACTGGAATATAAAGCCAATATGCTCGTTACGAAATTTGGCCAATTGCTTTTCAGTTAATTGGGTTACCTCCGTTCCATTTATCAGAAGTTCACTCTCGTTCGGGTTGCTTTGGGTGTCCAAGGTTCCTAAAATCTGGAGCAGGGTCGTTTTACCGGCCCCAGAAGCACCAACTATCGATATAATTTCTTCCTTTTTTATATGCAGGTCAACCCCTTTCAGTACTTGCAGGTCTCCATAAAACTTCTGAATATTCGAAGTTTTGATCATAGATTCATTTTTTAAGCAATTTATCGCCCCTTTTGCCCTGTAAAAGTAAGGAAATTTGATATTAGGCGAACAAAGTATTCGAAAACCCTAAATTTGCAAATTTATTGAGAAAAGCAATTGAATCAATTGGTTTACTTTTGTTTGATACTATTGATTAACAAATCCATTTAATATGGCCCCTTATAGAAATTTAGAAGAATACAACCTTGAAGTTACTACGGAAGTTAAAGACCGTTATTCAAAAATCATAAGTGAAATAGGGGAGGATGTTTCCCGAGAAGGGTTGATAAAAACTCCTGAACGGGCAGCAAAGGCCATGCTTTTCTTAACGCAAGGCTATAAACAAGATGCAGTAGAGATACTTAAAGGAGCCATGTTCAAAGAGGACTATGATGACATGGTCATTATCAAAGATATTGAGCTCTATTCATTATGCGAGCACCATATGTTGCCCTTTTTTGGTAAGGCCCATGTGGCCTACATACCTAACGGACATATTGTAGGGCTAAGTAAAATACCTAGGGTAGTCGATGTTTTTGCACGTAGATTACAGGTACAAGAGCGGTTGACCCACGATATTCTCGAATGTATCAATAATACATTAAAGCCTCAAGGGGTGGCCGTGGTTATTGAGGCATCCCACATGTGCATGATGATGCGAGGGGTTCAAAAACAGAATTCGGTCACTACTACATCGGGTTTCAGAGGACAATTTGAAAAAATAGAGACTAGAAATGAGTTTTTAAAGCTGATCAGTTCTGATTTGTCTTAAAATTAATAGGATTTTTGACTGAGAAGGGGGCTAACTGACCGCTGGCATTGACTTTGGCACTTTTCTTGCTCTATGAAGATGAAAACCATTAAACATTCATCATGTCAAAAACAGCGGATAATAAATATAAAAATCTCTTCATGGGGTTGCTTTTCGATGGAATCGGAATGCTCTCTTTTGCTATACCCCTAATAGGTGATTTTTCAGATATTATTTGGGCGCCACTAGCAGCTTGGCTCATGACCCGTATGTACAAGGGTAAAGTAGGACAGGGGGCAGGAATAATAACTTTTTTAGAGGAAATAATACCGGGGTTAGATGTCATTCCCACTTTTACGATAATGTGGTTCTATACCTATGTTTTTAAAAAATCAGCACAGAAAACTACAATCGAGGTTTAGATAATTGATTGTTTTTGTTAAGGTCATCATAATTTTTCAAGAACATCCTTTTTTGGTGATTCAAGTTTCTTTTTTAAGCATTAAATAATTCTAACTTTACTTCTTTAGATTTAATTTATGCAGCGTAGAAAATTCATTAAAAGAGCAACTTTGGCCACTTTTTCTGGAATTATCGGTTCCGAGATCGTATACGGTTTAAATATTCCTCAAGGCTATCGGCCATTGGCTCTGCAAGAGCCCGACCCCTTTAAATTGTTCGGTAAAGATTCTGAGATGGTGGTGCTCAACGATAAACCATGGAATATGGAAGCCCAGGCCCATCTCTTAGATGATAAGATTACGCCTAATGCTAAAATGTTCATTCGAAATAATGGCTTAGTACCTGAGAATATCGACGCCCAGAAATGGACATTGACCATAGACGGAGAGTCAGTTGCAGCTCAAAAATCGTATACGATTCATGAGCTAAAGACCAATTTCAAAGTGTTCACCTATCAGCTTACTTTGGAATGTGGGGGAAATGGCAGAAGTGAATTTGATCCCCCCGCAAAAGGTAATCAATGGACTGTAGGTGCGGTGTCTTGTGCAAAATGGACGGGGGTACGCCTACGGGATGTTTTGGAAGATGCGGGTATTAAAGACGATGCAGTATACATTGGTTATCACAGTGCCGATATGCATTTAAGCCGAAACCCAGAAAAAGAACCCATTTCAAGAGGTGCGCCAATGGCAAAAGCATTGCAAGATGAAACTTTGCTCGCCTTTCTAATGAACGGTAAAGATATTCCTTTGCCACACGGTTACCCCTTACGATTAATTGCAGGGGGCTGGCCTGCTTCAGTTTCGGGTAAGTGGGTCAATCGAATTAGTATTCGAAACAAAGTACATGATGGAGCAAAAATGGGAGGCACCTCGTACCGTGTACCCTGCAATACGGTTGCACCTGGTGAAAAGGTAGCTGATGAAGATATGTGCATTATAGAGTCAATGCCTGTTAAGTCATTGATTACACATCCGAAATCGGGAGCGATGCTTCCAGAAGGTAAAAGATTGAATATTCGTGGGCATGCTTGGGCAGGCGAACTTGAAGTCACCCAAATGGAATACTCGATTGATTTTGGTTCTACATGGCAAATCTGCTCAATTGAAAAACCGACCAATCGTTTGGCTTGGCAACATTTTTCGGCAGAAGTTGATTTTCCCAAGAAAGGCTATTATGAGATCTGGGCAAAGGCAACGGACTCGCAAGGAGCGTCTCAGCCTATGTTATTGCCCGGGTGGAACCCAAAAGGATATCTAAACAACGCCTGCCATAGAATCGCCGTGAAAATTACCTAAATGAAGAATTTCAAGAATTTAAAAAACGATTTTGAAAGGGTACGTAGAGTAGTGATTTTGGCATGTACTGTGGTAGTTCTTTCTTCACTACTATTGGTTTATCTCATAATTGACCCAAGCCTATCCGCTTTTAAAAATTCTGAACGGCAATCGGAAATGGTCGACGTTCCCTTAGATAGTGAAAAAGAAGATAGAATTGAAGATGGCATTCACGTTCGTACTGGTTTTGTTGATGCCCCGGGAATGATTGAAACCGTTCAAAACTGTACTAATTGTCACTCTTCTAAGCTGGTCATTCAGAATCGTATGAATGCCGAAAGATGGAAAGCTACTATCCAATGGATGCAGGAAACACAGAATTTGTGGGATTTGGGTGAGAATGAAGAGGTTATTATTAACTATCTCGTAACCAACTACCCACCCAAAAAGAAGGGTAGAAGAGAGGGGTTGGCCGATATTGAGTGGTATACGCTTAAGGAATAGCTCATATTTACGACTACATAATTATCAAACTAGCGATTTTGCAGAAATATGTAGATGCTTTTGGACAGGCTTTGAATGGTACGATAAATTGGACATGGAAATCCATCATCTTTGAAGTGCCTTGGTATACCAATTATTTTTGGGGTATAATTGTCTTATCGCTGTCGATATTTATTCTTGAAATTCTTTTTCCTTGGCGTAAAAATCAAGCTGTTTTTAGAAAAGATTTTTGGTTGGATGGATTCTATATTTTTTTCAACTTCTTCATTTTCGCCATTGCTATCAGTGGAGTATATAAAATGTTGGAATTGTTGTTTTTAGAAGTTGGTATTTCAATAGATAGTTTATCAATAATAAACCTCGAATCTTTACCTTCATGGGTACAATTACTTATCTTTTTTTTAGTCTTGGATTTTGTGCAGTGGGTTACTCATATTCTACTTCACAGGTACGAGTTCTTATGGCAATTTCATAAAATTCATCACAGTGTAAAAGAAATGGGCTTTGCCGCTCATATGCGTTATCATTGGATGGAAAATGTACTGTATAAACCCTTCAAGACTTTTGGAGTTATGATTCTGGGTGGTTTTGAGCCAGAACAGGCCTATGTTGTTCATTTTATGGCTATTGCAATTGGTCATTTTAATCATTCCAATATTAAAATAACTTGGGGGCCATTGAAGTATATTTTCAATAATCCGGTAATGCATTTGTATCATCACGCCTATACTTTACCTGAAGGTCGGTACGGAGTGAATTTTGGAATCAGTTTGAGTATGTGGGATTATTTGTTCAAGACCAATTACATACCAGAAAATAGCGGTAAAGTCCCGTTGGGCTTTGAAGGCGATGTTGAAGTGCCCAAACATTTTTTGGGTCAGCTTTTCTACGGATTTCGAAAATCTAAATAAAAGTAGGTTTACTTGAACAAAAAACCGAGTCCAAGGCGATTAAGCATCTTTTTTTCAAAGTTCCAAAAGAACTGAAACTGACCGAATACCCAGCCAAAGAGAACGAGCAGAACTTGATAGATAGGAAAAATAAGTAGAATTCTGGCCGTCCAATATATCCAAGCCGTTGTTGTTTCTCTGCCCAGTCCGACCATTTCGGTTATAGGTTCCGCCAATTTTGCAGATGTAGAGCCGGTAACGGCAAAAACCAAGAAGATAACCGCAATTTGAAAGTTAGAGTCTATGCCCCAACGTTTTTTTAGTTTTTCCATAGTAATTTGATGCAACAAATATAGTTAATCAAATTCTTGGAACAAAAGGTCCGAGGCGTTGATTATATTTTCGTTGAAAATAGATGAAATAATTATAAAGTTTATAGTTAACCTCGTAGCCATAGTCAATGCCCGAATCGTAATCGATTTGCCACTCATAAAGACCAGATGAATATCTAAGCGGTTGTTGAACCCTTTGGTTATAGTTGATTACAAATATTTGATTACGATTTTCTAGAAACGATTGAGAGTAATAGCCTTCTGGTTTCGCTATGCTCTGTAACCATAAATTGAAACCAGGTTCGATGATGATTATTTCATATTCGGTACTGTCGTTGGCAATTTTTACTGTATCTCCTTCCTTTTGGTTAAAAGCTGTTTTTTCATCGTCAGAAATGTTTACCGTAGACTTTGAGCCTGTACAGCTAGATGCGACCAAACAGAGAAAGGTAAACAACCCTCCAAGGTATAAGATTGTCTTTTTCATAAATGTGATTTATATATTGAGAGCAATTTCCATACCGTTTAAGATACAAAAAAGCCGTTTGTATGAACAAACGGCTCTCTGTTTTCAAGTAAATTCTAAAGTTTACTTTCCGAAGAGACCTCCGAGAAGGCCTCCGATTCCGCCTTTCTTACCTCCAAGGGCCATAGATGCGACATCATCGAGAATACTGCCGTCACCATCAGAATCTAAAAAAGATTCAATTAATGATTGTTGTTGGTCTCCGCCCATTAGTCCGCCTAAAAGGTTTCCGATACCGTTCGAATCACTAACATTTTGTTGTTTGGTTTGTTTGCCCAAAAAGCCCATTAAAATAGGAGCAGCAACCTTTAAAATCGTGGCTACAGACCCGGCATCCATACCTGATTTGGCGCTTAAGGCAGATTCTACCTGAGATTGTTTACCACCTAGAACATGACCAAGAATACCTGCGCCATCGTTCATTACAGACTCGTCTACGCCACCCCCTAATAATCCGCCAAGGTTATCTAAAATACCTCCGTCGTGCTTACCGCTAAGAGCACCCATCAAACCTTGGGCACCTTCAGGTGTAGATGCATTTTTTTTCATAGCCCCCATAAGTACGGGTAAAGCCATGCTCAGTACACTACCCGTTTGATCGGTAGATTGACCTGATTGTTGGGCAGCGCCGCTAATTAATTGTTTGCCCATTGGGCTGCTTAGTAAGTCTAATAATCCAGACATGTGTTTAGTGTTTTATAATTAATGTAGATGTTTTACAATGTACAAAAAAAGATTAGTGCAGGTGTGATTGAACACCTTAAAACTTGCTGTTCAAGGGCTTCGGTCATCAATAGGTACTACGAAAACCTTAGAGATGAAGCGTTTATTTCAGCAATGTAATAATTTGTTCCGCCAATTCAGTGCCAATGCGATTTTGTGCCTCACCGGTTGCCGCACCAATATGAGGCGTTAACGAAATATTCGGGTGCATCAAGATTTTAATCTCTGGGGTCGGTTCCGATTCGAAAACATCGAGTCCGGCAAAATTGACTTTCCCTTCCTCTAAGGCATCAACTAGTGCTACCTCGTCGAGAACACCACCGCGCGAAGCATTTACAATGCCGACACCATGCTTCATCAAGCCAAATTCCCTTTTTCCGATTACATATTCCTTTTGGGCCGGAACGTGCATGGTTATAAAATCGGCTGAAGATATAACTTCGTCCTTAGTCTCTGATTTCAGAAGGAATGAAACGGACTGACCATCAAAAAAATCAACATCTATCTTGGCTTCTTCTAAATAAGGATCGTAAAACACAACCTTCATTCCTACGCCCAAGGCTATTTTAGCGGTTGCACTACCGATACGGCCAAAGCCGATTACGCCAAGGGTCTTACCTCTCAATTCGGAACCAGAGGCGTACGATTTTTTTAACTGTTTAAATTTACTATCACCTTCTAAAGGCATATTTCTGTTGGCATCGTAAAGAAAACGCACACCACCATATAAATGGGCGAAAACCAATTCTGCGACCGAGCTTGAAGATGCGGCCGGCGTATTGATTACATGCAAACCCTTTTGTTTTGCATATTCTACGTCGATATTGTCCATGCCCACACCACCGCGGCCTATCAATTTTAATGAGGGGCAGCTATCGATTAATTCTTTTCTCACTTTGGTGGCGCTTCGTACCAGTAGGCCATCAATACTATTCTCGTTGATAAAATTTTGTAACTGTTCTTGGGCAACGGTAGTGGTCAAAACTTCGAAACCTGAATTTTCCAAAGCATTGATTCCTGATTGGGCAATACCATCATTCGCTAATATTTTCATGCGACTGTGTTTAATTTAATAGGAAGGAGCGATTAACGCCCCTCAAATTTTAAGGCTTACTATGCCGTTCGCTCTAATTCACTCATTACATCGACTAGAATACCTACGCTTTCTAGGCTTAGGGCATTGTACATTGAAGCACGGTAACCGCCAACGGACCTGTGACCATTGATGCCGTTAATGCCGGCCTCCTTAACCATAGACTCAAAAGTTTCTTTCAGTTTCTCATCGGTAAGGTTAAAAGTAGCATTCATGTTAGAACGATCTTCTTTTTTGGCAAAACCTTCGAATAAGGGGTTTAAGTCTACTTCAGAATATACCAATTGCGCCTTTTTATCATTGATTTCTTCTATCGCAGAAATACCACCGAGGTTCTTTAACCATTCTAAAGTCAACATAGAAGTGTAAACGGCAAATACCGGAGGGGTGTTGAACATGCTGTCTTTAGAAATATGAACTTGATAATCGAGCATAGATGGTATCTGTCGGGTCACTTTACCTAAAATGTCTTCTTTAATAACAACCAAGGTCGTTCCTGCTGGACCCATGTTTTTCTGAGCACCTGCATAAATCAAATCGAATTGCGTAAAATCTAATTGTCTTGAGAAGATATCGGAACTCATGTCACAAACCAACGGCGCTTCAGTTTTAGGAAACTTTTTAATTTGAGTGCCGAAAATGGTATTGTTAGAGGTAAGGTGTAAATAATCTAAGCCATCAGGTATATTGTAGCCCTTTGGTATATAATTGAAATTTTCATCTTTTGATGATCCAACTTCGATTACATCTCCGAACATCTTGGCTTCCTTTACCGCTTTGGTGCTCCACGTACCCGTATTCAAATAACCCGCCTTATTTTCTAAAAGGTTATAAGCTGCCATCAAGAACTGCATGCTGGCCCCACCTTGTAAGAACAGTGCCTTATACCCTTTATTCTCTAGACCGAGCAACTCTAAAGCTAAGCTGCGTGCCTTTTCCATAACCTCAACAAAATCTTTGCTTCGGTGCGAAATTTCAATTAATGAAAGTCCTGAACCATTAAAATCCATTACGGCTTCAGAAGCTTTTAAAAATACTTCTTGAGGTAACACACATGGGCCTGGACTGAAATTATGTTTTTTCATTTTTATAATTTTATTGTTTTTATATTGGTCAGAGGTAATTTGCTAACTAATCATCTTGCCCTTGGTATCAAGAATGGTTGTTGCCCATTTCATAAGATACTGTTCGTGATTTTTATTTAGGATGGTGTACCCAATAGCACCATGAATTTGACCGGTTTGAAATTAAGAGGTTAAAGGTCAGGAATTTCAAGGAATTATGAACTATTTGACTTTATAAAAATCAGCTAGGTTTTTAACAGGAAATCAACAGTGTCGACACCATCGGCATAATCGCTAAGTGAAGGTTGTTGGGTTTGGCCAAAATTGATTTCATTTTCAATAATACCTTGTGAAACAATGCATTGCAAATTTTCTTTATCTCGTTCGAGCCTGTTTTTAAGTTCAGATAGGTTTTCATAATACTCATAGAAAAGGGAAGCTATAGTGGAGGCGTAGCTTTCATCTTCTTTCAAAATCAAGAATCCGTTATCAAGAATCTTGAATTCTGACATTAAATATACCGCTTTGTTATAATCGTAGTTATTCGAATATTTGTTTTGATTGATAATGTCACTGTATTTGAAAATCGACTTGAAGAAAATGTCAAAGTCATAACTTTTCGGTACAAATATTTTCGAAACACTTCTACAACCTAGACCATAGTATCTGAAAATGTCTTCTCCAAGATTTTCCAGTTGTAAGGTGGTTTCTTTTCCCGTGAGCACGGCAACTGAATTTCTATTATTTCTTATAATATGCGGTCCCTTCCCAAAATAGTGCTCAAAATAACGAGAGGTGTTATTGCTGCCCGTAGCAATTACAGCATCGAAATTTTCTAACTTCTCTTTCTCAATAATAATTTTACCCTTAAGTAGTGGTTCATTTGAAATTAGATATTCTTTTATAAATGTGATAATTACATTGTCGTTTGAAGATAGTTTTACTAGCGCTGTATTGCCTGTTATCAGCACGGATAAAAAGTCATGAAAACCGACTAATGGAATATTGCCGGCCAAAATCAAGGCGACGGTTTTTGGCCGATTTTGTTTTAAATCGTAAGCGCTGAGCCACTTTGAGAGGTGCTCTTTCGTAAGAAGATTTCCCCAACTTTCTATTGCATGCAGAACGTTTTCTTTAGTGAACCAGCCATTTTTATGTTTTGAAAGTGCAACGGCCCCATCTAATTTTTCAGACCATTCATTTTTCAATTGTTGAGAGCTGCAATATTCGCGTAAAAACTTGCCAAGTTTAACGAAAGCAATAAATGTTTTGTGATGGTCGTTCATATATTTGTGATAATTAGGTATAGACTGTACCTTTGTATTTAAATCGATTGCAAAAGTAAGCATACTGAACTTAAAAAGGTATGCCGAAGTTAACCTGTAGAATTAGAAAAGTATGGCAATAGTTATAACTGATGAATGTATCAATTGCGGGGCTTGTGAGCCAGAATGCCCGAACACCGCAATTTACGAAGGAGCAGATGAATGGCGCTATGCAGATGGCACCTCGTTAGAAGGTGATGTGGTGTTGCCTGATGGTAAAGCTGTAAATGCTGAAGAACCACAAGAGCCGATTAGCGACGAAATCTATTATATATCACCCGATAAATGTACCGAATGTATGGGCTTTCATGAAGAACCACAATGTGCGGCGGTCTGCCCCGTAGATTGTTGTGTACCTGATGAAGACCATGTTGAAAGTGAAGAGACATTGTTGAGTAAGCAGGCTTTCATGCATCCTGAGGGATAAAATAACTAATCTTTTAAATGAAAAAACCGGACAATTGTCCGGTTTTTTGTTTTTGTAAGTTTTGTTGATTTAAAAAGTAAAGCCTAAACGAGCGTAGTAGTAAGCTCCTCCAAACCCCATTTGAACAGAATCCCAATAGCCACCGCCTTCAACCCAATCATCTTGTTGGTCGGGGTATTCGTTAAAGATGTTATTGGCCCCTATGTTTAATTTAAGGTCTTCGCATAATTGATAGCCTAAGACAATATCAGTAACAATCTTCGGGTTGTAACTATCGGTAGCTGCTGCTAACTTATTGGCAAAGCCACCATAATCTGCATTGGGCTCGAACATTTGAAAATCTAGAAGTTGAATACTGCTGAACCTAGTAAAACCTAACCCGGCATCAAACTTGTTTTTTGCATAATTAAGGTTTAGGGTCAACTTACTCTCGGGTGCAGAAGCCAGCAAAAATGCAATATCACGCTCTCCGAAAAATGTTTCGGCATCTAAGCTGCCATTGTTTACCTCTTTAATTTTCATGTTGTTCAAATTTCCGGTGAATGTGGCCGAAAGGCTTCCATCGTCTATATTCTTTTTCCAAGCCAAAATAATGTCAAGTCCGGTGGTTTCGGTATCCACTCCGTTAACAAAGAATTGTGCCGCTGAAACGCCCGGTATGGCATCCGTATCAAAATTTCCTGTTAACACTATTCTATCTTTAACACTAATGTAGTATCCATCAATAGTCGTGGTGAAATTCCCAAAAGTTCCGGTAAAACCTAAACCTGCATTTACCGCTTTCTCCTCATTAAGTTGCTCAATACCGAAAGAAGCCGTTACGGGGCTGTTATTAGGGCTAAGTAACTGGTCGATTGCATCACCTCCAATAAAATTGGTAAATCTTAAATTGTAATAGATTTGGGCTAAAGAAGGGGCTCTAAAACCTGTACTTACAGAACCTCTAATGTTGATGTTTTCAGAAGCTTTAAGTCTTGCGGCAAGTTTGCCATTGATGGTTCCACCGAAATCACTATAGTTTTCAAAACGTGCGGCCGCACTTAATAAAAAAGATTCAGAAAGGTCGAACTCCCCATCTGCATACAATGAAAAATTAGATCGACTACGGTCTACTTCGTTTGATGGACCATAACCAGGAAAACCTTGTGACCCTCCGGGTCTGGGCACATCCTCTCCATCTATATTAATGGTCGGTTGCGATTGTGTCGAAGGATCAGTAATCAACAGCCCGTTTTCATCAAAAGTTCCGTACGAACCTGCTTCCCCGGCAAAAATGATAAAGTTCTCCGTGCGATATTCGGCACCGAAGGCCAAGTTCATGCCTTCAACTACATCGTCGTAATACTTAGAAAAATCTAGATTTACCGTATTCTGACTCAAACTATGCCCACCTGCATCAAAATCGGTAGGGGAGGCTTCTTCAAGAGAGGCGTTGAGCGTTCCTTTGATAAAATAGTGAAAATTGTTTTTACCATAGGTATTACTCACATCTACTTTCCAGCCGCTATCGAGCTCAGTGCGTAGTCCGGCCGAAATTGAGTTATCGATGATATTCGATGTGATTCTCGGTGTAAATCCATTAGGGTAAATAGAAGAGACTACACGTTCGCCACCGTTTCTAGTAAAGGCATAAGCATCGGTATCTCGGTAGTTTCTACCTCCAAAGGCATAAATTTCAGTATTTTCAGATATGGGGTAAGAGGCATTGACCATAAAATTAAAGCCTTCGATAGCCGCTTCGCCGAAACCTCTTCTAAAATCGAATCCTGGTCTGAGGGTTTTGTTTTTGTTAATGTATTCGGTCGTAAAGTTTACATAGCCGGTCTCACCTAGGCCGACACCGTAATTAACAGCTGCTTTTACCGAGCCGCCGTCAAAGCTTTGGTCATCACCGATTTGGTTTCCGTCTCTGTCAGTGTCTAAGCGATTTCCATCGGTGTTTGGCGTACCATCAGGAAAGTCACCTTGTGCATTTGTGCTGTATGCTCCGTAGCTTAATGTTCCGGTAACTCCGTCGGTATTGCCTTTTAGAACGATATTAATTACTCCTGCAATGGCATCTGAGCCATATTGGGCCGCGGCACCATCACGTAAGATTTCAATTCTCTTAATAGCCGCGACAGGAATAGTGTTTAAGTCGGTACCGGTATTACCTCGCCCTTTGGTTCCGAAAATATTGATGAGCGATGATTGGTGGCGTCTTTTACCATTAATCAATACCAAGGTTTGATCAGGGCCTAGACCACGCAAAGTGGCCGGGGTTATATGGTCGGCACCATCAGAACCCGATTGTTTGTTGGCGTTGAACGAGGGGGCAGCGTACTGCAACAGTTCGTTTACCTCTATTTTTCCACTTTGGGTCGTAACTTCTGCAATGTCAATTACGTCTACAGGTACCGCAGTATCGGTCGAGGTTCGTTTGGGGCTTCTCGAACCGACCAACATTACTTCATCTAATTGAACTCCTTCTGTAAGGGTAACATTTATAGTACTTTGACCCGCAGTACTTATTTCCTCTGTATTAAAACCAATATAGCTTAATACGATTGTGGCCCCATCGGTAACTTCAATGGAGTAATTACCGTCAAAATCGGTTACGGTACCGTTCGTGGTGCCCTTTTCGATAATATTCACTCCTGCTAAGGGCTCTCCTGAGTCATCGCTAACTGTACCGCTAACAGTGTTTTGTGCATAAATTAATGTAAAATTGGCCAAGAAGCTGAAGGCCAAGAGCAATGTCATTTTCATAGTCTTTGAGTTTTAGGTTAATACCCTAAGGTAATATTATTCATGTTAAAAAAAGTATAGCAAATTTAAAAACTTATAAATACTATCTTTGCGCCCAAATTGAAAAAGTCTCAAATACACCGTTATGAAAGCAGGTATCGTAGGATTGCCCAATGTTGGAAAATCAACTCTCTTTAATTGTCTCTCAAATGCAAAGGCGCAGAGCGCCAACTTTCCTTTTTGTACTATAGAACCTAATATCGGAGTGGTCAATGTGCCAGATCCGAGACTAGAGAAATTAGAGGAATTGGTCAACCCTGAAAAGGTGATACCCGCTACGGTCGAAATAGTCGATATTGCGGGGCTGGTAAAAGGAGCCAGTAAAGGTGAAGGCCTAGGAAATCAATTTTTGGGCAACATCAGGGAAACCGATGCCATTTTGCATGTTTTGCGTTGCTTTGACAATGAAAATATTGTTCATGTAGATGGAAGTGTAGACCCTATTCGCGATAAGGAAACAATCGATATGGAGTTGCAGCTCAAAGATTTGGAAACGGTCGAGAAGAAACTTGATAAAGTAAAAAGAGCGGCTAAAACCGGAAATAAGGAAGCCCAAAAAGAGGAAGCAGTTTTGTTGGCCATTAAAAATGGACTTGAAGCAGGTAATTCGGTAAGGGCAATATCGATTTCAAAAGACGACAGGGCTGAATATGTTAAGCCGCTACAGTTCATTACCGATAAACCAGTGATGTATGTATGTAATGTTGACGAGGGCGCTGCCGTTTCCGGAAATGAATATGTTGAAAAAGTAAAAGCTGCAGTTGCAGATGAAAATGCAGAAGTTGTAGTGCTTGCTGTTGGTACCGAGGCCGATATTACAGAATTGGAGACCTATGAAGAACGTCAGATGTTCTTGGAAGACCTTGGTTTAGAAGAGCCTGGATCTGCCAAATTGATTCGTGGTGCTTATCGATTATTAAATTTAGACACCTATTTCACCGCTGGTGAAAAAGAAGTTCGTGCTTGGACGATTCCGGTAGGGGCAACCGCTCCTCAGGCGGCAGGGGTAATTCATACCGATTTTGAAAAGGGTTTTATACGCGCAGAGGTCATCGCTTACGACGATTATACCAACTTTGGCAGTGAGGCCAAGGTGAAAGAAGCGGGTAAAATGAGAGTAGAGGGAAAGGAGTATATTGTAAAAGATGGTGATGTTATGCATTTTAGATTTAATGTGTAAGCCTTAAATAGCGTGTTGAACTTCGTATTAAATTCTAAAGTCAAATTTTCTTAACGGTGTGGTATGGTATTTTAGTTAGATGTTTCAAAACACATCAACAAAAGGTATCGGTGTAGTATTTGCGATTTTAGGGGTGATTCTCTTTTCTGCAAAAGCTGTCATGGTCAAATTGGCGTATACCTATAATGTCGATTATTTGACCTTACTGTTATTTCGCATGCTGTTTGCATTGCCCTTCTATGCTCTAATAGCTTTGTTCACAAAACCAAAGTCATCTGAAAAAGCCAGTCTCAAAGATTATTTGTGGCTCATTATATTTGGGTTTTTAGGCTATTATTTAGCAAGTCTGTTCGATTTTATGGGTCTGCAATACATAAAAGCTGGTTTAGAGCGAATTATTCTTTTTATATACCCCACGATAGTTGTGTTGCTTTCCTTTATTTTCTTTAAAAAGAAACTCACTCGAAATCAGTTTTTGGCCATTCTTATTACTTACTTAGGTGTATTGGTTACTTTTTGGGACGAAATCGGGCTTTCTGGCGAAACTGTTTATTTGGGCGGCTTTCTGATTTTTTTAAACGCCTTGACCTATGCCGCGTATTTGGTGGGTAGCGGATGGTTGATTCCCAAATTCGGGGTGCTTCGCTTCACTTCGTTTGCCATGATGGTTTCGACCGTATGTGTGCTACTTCACTACTTTATAGTCTCTGATGGAGACTTGTTTCACTATCCTGAAGAGGTGTATTATTTGGGATTGGCCATGGCACTATTTTCAACTCTTTTGCCTTCATTTCTAGTCTCAGAGGCAATAAATAGATTGGGTGCGTCCACATTTTCAATATTCGGAAGTCTCGGCCCTGTATCCACAATAGTTTTGGCGTTTTTCTTTTTAGATGAACGAATAACCTACCTGCAGGTTTTCGGAATGGTAATCGTTATTCTTGGTGTGATGTTGGTGTCAAGAAAGAAATGACGGTACAAGTCTTTTTTGATAGTAAGATTAAAGCGGAGTCTTGGCTGTATCTGCCGCCACTGTTAACCTATTTGTTAATTACTTTAACAATTTGGTGTTTTATCTTTTTAAATGTCGTATTATCTTTAGCGGTACTATTCGATTAAACCCCATTTTATGTCCACCAACTCTCAATATACTGAAGATAACATCCGCTCATTAGACTGGAAGGAACATATTAGACTTAGGCCTGGTATGTATATCGGTAAATTAGGTGATGGTTCCTCGGCAGATGATGGTATTTATATCCTATTAAAGGAAACATTGGATAATTGTATCGATGAGTTCGTTATGGGTGCAGGTAAGACCATCGAAATTTCAATTCAGGGCGAACGCGTCATCGTTCGTGATTATGGTCGAGGTATTCCGCTAGGTAAAGTGGTCGATGTGGTCTCGAAAATGAATACCGGTGGTAAATATGATACCCGGGCATTTAAAAAGTCGGTGGGTCTGAATGGTGTCGGTACCAAGGCAGTAAACGCACTTTCCAGTTATTTTCGAGTAGAAAGTACACGTGATGGAAAATCGAAATCGGCAGAGTTTGAAACGGGTGAGCTAGTAAATGAAGAGTTTCTAGAGGAAACTACACGTCGAAGAGGTACGAAGGTCTCCTTTATTCCAGACGAGGCAATTTTCAAAAAATACAAGTTTCGCAATGAGTATATAGAACGAATGTTGAAAAACTATGTGTATCTCAACCCGGGATTGACCATAGTTTTTAACGGGGAAAAGTTCTATTCTGAAAACGGACTCAAAGATTTACTGGAAGATAATAATAATGCAGAAGACCTGCTTTATCCGGTAATCCACTTGAAGGGAGAAGACATAGAGGTAGCTCTAACTCACAGTAAGACACAGTATAGTGAAGAATATCATTCTTTCGTTAACGGTCAGCACACCACGCAGGGTGGTACGCATCAAGCCGCTTTTCGAGAAGCTATCGTCAAAACGGTACGTGATTTTTACAATAAAAACTATGATGCTTCCGATATTAGAAAATCGATAATTTCGGCCATTTCCATAAAGGTGATGGAGCCTGTATTTGAAAGTCAGACAAAGACTAAACTCGGTTCGACCGATATGGGTGGAAATTTTCCTACGGTTCGAACGTACATCAATGATTTCGTAGGCAAACATCTTGATAATTATTTGCATAAAAATCAAGAAACGGCAGATAAATTACAGCGTAAGGTTATCATGGCCGAAAAAGAACGAAAAGAATTGTCTGGCATACGCAAACTCGCTCGTGACCGTGCCAAGAAGGCTAATTTGCACAACAAAAAATTACGCGATTGTCGAGTGCATCTAGGTGATATGAAAAATGATAGGCGCTTAGAGAGTACACTGTTCATAACTGAGGGTGACTCCGCATCGGGGTCGATTACCAAATCGCGCGATGTTAACACCCAAGCCGTATTCAGTCTTAGAGGTAAACCTTTGAACTCGTACGGTATGAGTAAAAAAATCGTTTATGAAAACGAGGAATTCAACTTGCTTCAGGCTGCATTGAATATCGAAGAGTCGATGGAAGATTTGCGATATAACAATATTGTAATCGCGACCGATGCCGATGTTGATGGTATGCATATTCGACTATTGCTGATTACTTTCTTTTTACAGTTTTTTCCGGAGTTAATTAAAGAAGGACATCTTTATATATTGCAAACTCCATTATTCAGGGTACGGAATAAAAAAGAGACTATCTATTGTTATAGTGATGAGGAACGCCGGCGCGCCATTCAAAAGCTTACGGGCAAACCCGAAATAACTCGATTCAAGGGGTTGGGTGAAATTTCTCCTGACGAGTTTCAGCATTTTATCGGAGATGATATTAGACTTGAGCCGGTAATGCTTGATAAGGCAATGTCTATAGAGCAATTGCTTAAATTTTATATGGGAAAAAACACCCCTGACCGGCAGGAATTCATTATTGAAAACCTTAAAGTAGAAGTAGACTTAGTAGAAGAAAACCAATTATAAACCATAGAGATACGTATATTTCTGAATGGAAGAAAATGACGACTTGAACGAAGCTGAAGACCAGAATTTACCACAAGATGGGCAAGGTCTTTCAGAAAATGAGCCAGAACAAAATAGCGAAGAATCACCTCAAGATGAAGCCCTGACCCGAGTAACGGGCATGTACAAAGATTGGTTTTTAGATTACGCTTCTTATGTGATTCTCGAGCGGGCAGTACCTGCAATCGAAGACGGTTTCAAGCCGGTTCAAAGGCGTATAATGCACTCGCTGAAAGATTTGGATGATGGGCGTTATAATAAAGTTGCGAATGTGGTCGGGCATACCATGCAATATCACCCACATGGTGATGCCAGTATTGCCGACGCTATGGTGCAAATCGGTCAAAAAGATTTATTGATAGATACCCAGGGTAACTGGGGTAATATACTTACAGGCGATAGTGCAGCGGCATCGCGATATATTGAGGCTAGGCTTTCAAAATTTGCGTTAGAGGTTGTTTTTAGCCCAAAAATTACTGAATGGCAACTGTCGTACGATGGCCGAAAGAAAGAGCCTGTAAATCTACCGGTTAAATTCCCGCTACTCTTAGCGCAAGGGGCAGAGGGTATCGCTGTAGGGCTTTCCACCAAAGTAATGCCACACAACTTTATTGAGTTGATTGAAGCGTCAATCAAGCATTTGGAAGGAAAGCGGTTTAAGCTCTTTCCTGATTTTCCGACGGCTGGCATTATTGATGTATCCAATTATAACGATGGTCTTCGAGGCGGTAAGATTCGGGCAAGGGCAAAAATATCTCAACATAGTAAATCTACCTTGGTTATCACAGAGATACCTTATGGTACCAACACTTCCTCTTTAATAGATTCAATTTTAAAGGCTAATGATAAGGGGAAGATAAAAATCAAGAAAATTGAAGATAATACAGCTGCAGAAGTTGAAATTTTAGTTCACCTGCCGCCCGGTATTTCCCCAGATAAAACTATTGATGCGCTTTACGCCTTTACGGCTTGCGAAACTTCTATTTCTCCGTTAGGCTGTATCATTGAAGATAACAAACCGTTATTTATTGGGGTTAGCGAAATGCTTCGCCGTTCGACCGAAGCTACTGTTGAGTTGCTAAAGCAAGAGCTTGAGATACAGTTGGCTGAGTTGGAGGAACAATGGCACTTTGCTTCATTGGAGCGAATCTTCATAGAGAATAGAATTTATCGCGATATAGAGGAGCAAGAAACTTGGGAAGGTGTCATCGATGCGATTGACAAAGGGTTAAAGCCTTTCACCAAGCATTTGAGAAGAGCGGTAACCGAAGATGATATTGTTCGCCTGACGGAGATTCGTATCAAACGAATTTCAAAATTTGACTTAGATAAAGCTCAGGAGTATTTAGATAACCTCGAGAAGAAGATCGCAGAAGTAAAATACCACCTTGAAAATCTGGTCGCATATGCGATAGATTACTTTAAGAATCTTAGAGATAAATACGGGAAAGGAAGAGAGCGTAAATCAGAGATTCGATTGTTCGAAGATATTGAGGCTACGAAAGTTGTGATTCGTAATACAAAGCTTTACGTTAATCGTGAAGAAGGTTTTGTGGGCACCTCTTTAAAGCGAGATGAGTACGTAACCGATTGTAGTGATATCGACGATATTATAGCCTTTACAAGAGAGGGTAAAATGATGGTCTTCAAGGTCGATTCAAAAACTTTTGTTGGTAAAGGAATCATTTATGTGGCGGTCTTCAAGAAGAAAGATAAACGTACCGTTTATAATATGATTTATCGTGATGGTAAAGGGGGTGCGACTTATATCAAGCGCTTTAGCGTAACCAGTATTACCAGAGATAAATTATATGATATAGGGCAAGGAAAAGCCGGTGCAATGGTTTATTATTTTTCCGGCAACCCCAATGGCGAGGCCGAAGTGGTCACGGTGAACCTGAGGCATGTAGGTAGTATTAAAAAGCTTAAGTGGGATATTGATTTTGCAGATGTCTTGATTAAAGGGCGGGGCACAAAGGGTAATATTGTTACCAAATATTCCGTAAAGCGCGTAGAGTTAAAGGAAAAAGGGCTCTCTACCTTAAAACCACGAAAACTTTGGTTCGATGAAACTGTCAGGCGTTTGAATATTGACGACAGGGGTGAGTTTATGGGCGAGTTTACTAGCGAAGACCGACTGTTGATCGTTAACCAGAAAGGTCAAGTGAAAACGGTTATCCCTGAGCTAACTTTGCATTTTGATGATGACAGTATTATTCTTGAAAAATGGATTCCCAAAAAACCGTTGTCATTAATTTATTGGGAGGGTGAAAAAGAGTTGTACTATGTAAAACGTTTCTTGATAGATAATGCAGATAGAGAGGAAAATGTTCTTACCGACCATGCAAAATCTCACATAGAAATCATATCAACCGATTACAGGCCACAAGTTGAAGTGGTTTTTGCTAAGAAGCGAGGGCAAGACAGAAAAGAGAATTGGGTCATCGATTTAGAGGAATTCATTTCTGTTAAGGGCATTACAGCTATGGGAAATCAACTTACTAAGGAGAAGGTTCTCGAAATCAATTTATTGGAATCGCTT
This sequence comes from Flavobacteriaceae bacterium MAR_2009_75, assembly GCA_002813285.1. Taxonomy (NCBI): domain Bacteria; kingdom Pseudomonadati; phylum Bacteroidota; class Flavobacteriia; order Flavobacteriales; family Flavobacteriaceae; species Flavobacteriaceae bacterium MAR_2009_75. The sequence continues at coordinate 134,156 of PHTZ01000001.1, read as the reverse complement.
CCATACGAAGAGCCCGAACCAATAGAGCCGGAAGACATAGAAGTGGTGGATGACCAAAAGATCGGTACGTCGGACTCAACATCAAACGAAACTCCAAAAACTTCCGACAATACACCAAATAACAATTTTTCAGCCGAAGATGACGATGGTGAAGGTCAAACTACCTTATTTGATTAAAGAATGAGAAATTTTTACCAAGAGTTCAAGAATTTTGCAATCAAAGGAAATATGATTGATATGGCCATAGGTATCATAATCGGTACGGCCTTCAACAATGTCATAAATACTTTGGTAAAGAAAGTGATTATGCCTCCGCTTTCTATGTTGACCGACGATGTTAACTTGTCAAATAGAAAATATGTTCTTCGGGAAGCCTCTGAAAGTTTTGAAGAAGTAGCCATCGGCTACGGGGAGATGTTCGAAGTATTAATTGATTTTTTAATTATTGCCCTTACGATATTTGTAGTGGTCAGGGGTATAAATAGGTTTAAGTCAAGAGCAGAAGACCCTGAAGACCAAGCGGTTGAAACTCCAAAAAATATTGAACTTTTATCAAACTTAGAGAGATTGATGAAAGAACAGAATGATTTATTGCGAGAATCAAAGAAGTAATTGCGGCTTTAGCAATCGATTTTAATTATCGCATTATCGAGCTATAATTAGTTAACAAATTGTCTACAAACTCGTAATATCACTATCTTAGCGCAAACACTAAAAATTATATGGAGTTTACTAATCCCTTAGTTTATGGGGTCCCTTGTTTCATTGCCTTTATTCTACTAGAGTTAACTTACAGCAAAACGCACGGTCATGACGACCTTTATGTATGGAAAGACCTTATGGCCAGTGGAGCCATGGGAATAGGGTCCGCGATTTTAGGTCCGTTAATCAAAATCACGGTGTTGATTGTGGTTTTCGAGGTTACTTACGAGTTTTTTAATCCTATGGTAGATGGGGTTAGAACCAATATAATGGGCTATGAATCTTTTGGTTATGCCTGGTACATTTGGTTACTATGTCAATTGGCCGATGACTTTACTTATTATTGGTTTCATAGGGCGAACCATGAAATACGTATTCTATGGGCCGCACACATTGTACATCACTCTTCTGATAATTTTAATTTAGGAACAGCCGTTCGTAATGGGTGGTTCACCTTGTTGTATAAGCCGTTCTTTTATATGTGGATGCCTGCAATCGGTTTCCCGGTTGAAATGGTGGTGGTCTGTTTGGCTATTGAATCTTTCTGGCAATTTCAATTACACTCCCTTTACGTACCGAAAATGGGTTTTATAGAAAAAATATTCAACACCCACACGATGCATCAAGTGCATCATTCTCAAAATGTAGAATACCTAGATAAGAACCATGGGGGTTTCTTAAATATCTTCGATAAGATATTCGGTACATGGAAAGAGCTGGATGATGATGTAGAGGTTAAATTCGGAGTCATTCATGCTCCAGATTCCTACAATCCTATTGTCATACTTACACATGAGTTTAAAGACATTTGGGCAGATGTGAAAAAGGTCGATAAATTTTCACACAAACTGATGTATATATTTGGCCCTCCAGGATGGAGTCATGATGGGAGTACGATGACAGTAAAACAACAGCAACGTTTGTTCAAGAAGCAGAAGGCAAATAACCCAGAAGCGGTTTTTAGCAGGCCTAATTAAACTTTTTAAAACATATAAAAGAGCCTCGTATTGATTGAATACGAGGCTCTTTTATATTTTAAAATAAATATTTTAAGCTATTCTTCAATAATTTCCTTTATCTCTGAACGGGTATTCTTTTTCATTCTCAGGTCTAAGAACTCAACTAGTAACGAGAAGGCAATCGAAAAGTAAAGGTATCCTTTTGGTATGGTTCCCACTTCATTGCCAAAAACGATAAGGTGTCCGATATGGGCCGCTTCGGCAATCAGCATAAATCCAATTAGAATTAAAAAGGATAATCCTAAAATTTGAATTGAAGGGTGTTTGTTGACGAACTCGCCCACAGGGTTGGCGAAAAGCATCATGATAATTACCGATATTACCACAGCTACGACCATCAATACCAAAGCATCATTAGGGTTTGGTGATATGCCGTTGGTCATTCCGATAGCTGTAAGTATAGAGTCAAAAGAGAACACGATATTAATAAGTGTAATTTGAATAATAGCCTTTGTAAGGGTGGTGGCTCGACCTTTTTTTACTTCTGCTTCATCGTGGCCTTTATGTTCAACTTTTTCATGAATTTCACGGGTACTCTTATATAGTAGAAATAATCCGCCTGCAAATAGAATGAGGGCTTGACCACTGATGCCTCCAGTAATCCAATTACTCTCGATAACCCAAAACGGTTTCTTCATCGCAGTTAATAGGGTAATGCCGAAAAGCAATATAATTCGCATAGCCATGGCCAATACCAAACCGATGTTAGTTGCCTTTTTCCGTTGGCTAGGGTCTAGCTTACCGGCCGCTATTGAAATAAAGATAATATTGTCTATGCCTAAGACGATTTCTAAAAAGGTTAGGGTGAGCAGAGCTATCCAAGCATCGGGGCTAGCAAAAATTTCAAACATAACTATGTGATTAATCGGTCTTTATTGCCTCGCCACGCAACTTTTGGCTTTGACCTACGGTGTTATACTCAAATGTATACGAATTATCTGTGGTGGACAATATTTTCATGTGAATGGATTTCATTTCAGCCTTGTTTTTTGGGTTTATTTTTTTAAGGATGTATTCACAATCGTTTATCCATCTTATCGATGACGAATCTGATTTTCCATCAAAAAAATCTATCTCTAAATTGCCTTCCCTAACGAAAGTAGTAGTCTTTTCTTCACCATCGATAGTTGTTGTAAAAGAGAATTTCCCGTTTTTGAAAGGTTTGCAGTTCCTTTCGGGCTGGTAGCATGATACCAAGGTGCAAAGCACCGCCGAAATTAAAAGGTGTTTTATAGTCATTAGTGCAAAATAAATAAATATGGGAGATGTTAGAATGATTTGTGGGTTTTAAAATTATATGTTCTACATATTATGGTGTGAATAAGCCTCAAAACTACCATCTGAGTAAAAGATTACGATTTTATCGATGTTTTTATTTGAATTATTTTCAAAAGAAGCAATGCTTTTCGCTTCCTGTTTTGTTGATTTCAAGTTTGCCTTTTGATCTGAATCAGGAAGAGTAGGCGAAATAGTATTGTTGTCCGATGGAAATGTTCCCTTGCCATTTAAGAGCCAGTAAAGATTTACTTCAGGAAAAGCTTTTACCACTTTTAATACAAAGTCTAAACTGGGCTTATTTCTACCTGATAAAAGATGAGAAATACTTGACCGTTGAACTTCGACTCGGTCGGCAAATCCAGAGGAGGTCATACCATAATATTTCAATAGCTGTTCAAGTCGCTCTATAAAATCAGATGTGTTTACCATTGTAAAAATAATATGTATGTATTTTTTAAAAAGGACTAGATTCAAATTGAATAATAGCATTAATAAATGTTTAATATTAAATGTAATGCTATAAATAGATGTATTTAAAATATTGATTTTTAATTATGTAACAATATTAATTGAATAACTGCTCGTATCGTTTTTGAGATGGTTTTACAAATGTAATAAAGAGATAAGATAGCACAAAAATTTGTTTACAAATGTATATAAAAGAGGTTACAATTGTAAAATATTAAGAACTTACTTTTGTAAACTAAAGATGAAGAATATGAACCTTTCCTTTAAGGAATACCACTCAATTAAGAATACAGATTTACACGGTCGATACATCACACATAATAAAATTTCACGTATAGTCAACCAACTAAACGATGACTTTAAAGTTGAGAAAATTGGGAAGTCCGTTCAAAATCGTTCCATTGAAATGATAACATTTGGCTCTGGCCCGATCAAAATTTTAATGTGGTCTCAAATGCACGGTAATGAATCAACCACAACTAAAGCTGTTTTTGACCTGATTAATTTGGTTGTCGAGAGACCTGAACTCTGCATAAATTTTCTAGATAATTGTACTATTTCGATTATACCCATGCTCAACCCTGATGGTGCAGAAGCATACACAAGAGTTAACGCCAATGAAATAGATTTGAACAGAGATGCTCAAGAAAAAACCCAACCCGAAAGCTTGGTTCTGAGAAAGGCCTTTACTATGGTCAAGCCTGATTATTGTTTCAATTTACATGACCAACGTACCATATTCAATGTGGGGCAAACTTCAGAACCTGCAACAGTATCTTTTTTGGCTCCTGCCCATGACGAAGAACGTTCGATATCGAATTCAAGAGCTACAAGTATGAAATTAATAGTGGCCATGAATGAGGTTTTGCAGAGAATTATACCGAATAGAGTAGGTCGGTATGATGACAGTTTTAATGCCAATTGTGTTGGTGACACCTTTCAAATGCTAGATGTACCTACAATTTTATTCGAATCAGGGCATAGCCCCAACGACTATCAAAGAGAAGAAACCAGACAGTATATTTTCTATTCTCTCTTAACCGCATTAAATGTTATATCAGATAATAAAGAAGCTCAATACGAGGTGAATGATTATTTTGAAATACCTGAAAATCAAAAGTCGTTTGTTGATATTCTTGTTAAAAATCCACAAGTCAATTGGCCTGAGTTAGAAACTTATGGTGACATAGCTTTTTTATTCAGGGAAGTTTTACAAGGTGAAACTATACATTTTACCCCTGTTTTATTCGAGTTTGAATCAGGGCAAAAATATTATGCCCATCAAGTTTTTGATTGTGCTATTGAGAGTGATTTACAGAAACTTAAAGAGCAATTTTATTATTCAGAATTGAGACCAATTTTTGATAGTTTATCTTAAAAAAACGTTTTCGTTACGGTTTTGTTATAAAAAATGAAGTTTTGATGCGTTTTATTTTATAATTTTTTATTTTTGCTGAAATTCTAACCATTATGGGAAAAGTAAAATTAGACGAAATTGATCATCAGATTCTGGATATGTTGATAGACAATACCAGAACTCCCTTTACAGACATTGCGAAAAAGCTATTGATTTCTGCGGGTACTGTGCATGTGAGGGTTAAAAAAATGGAAGAAGCCGGTATCATAAAGGGCTCTTCTTTGACTTTAGATTATGTTAAACTCGGTTACGCGTTTATCGCATATGTGGGTATCTTTTTGGAAAAAACCCATCAGACTAAATTCGTTTTGGAGCGTTTAGAGGAAATTCCAAACGTTACGGTTGCTCATATCACCACCGGAAAATTTAATATTTTCTGTAAAATCAGGGCAAAAGATACCAATCATGCTAAGAACATTATATTCAAGATAGATGATATAGATGGTATTAGCAGAACTGAGACGATGATTTCGTTAGAGGAAAGCATAAATGATAAGAAACGTTTAATGCATATGATTTTTAACGAATTGTAAATAGCAATAACGTTTTTAATTTATTCAATCCCGAGCATATCGCTTGGGATTTTTTTTTAGCTTCGTCTGTATGAGAATGTCCGAACTAAAATTTGATGCCCCGTATCCATTCTATAAAAACTATATCGACCTTTTAGATGATGTAGATTTGCTTGATATGCTGAAGCGTCAACTGAAAAATTTCCCCAGATTTATTGAGAGTATATCCGATGATAAAATGTCTTACAGATATGCTGAAGGTAAATGGTCTATAGCGGAAGTATTAGTCCACATCATTGATTCTGAACGTGTGTTCCAATACCGTGCTTTACGATTTTCCAGAGGAGATAAAACTTCATTGCCTGGGTTTGAGCAAGATGATTATGTACCTTATTCAAATGCCAATCAACGCTCTAAAGAAAGTGTAATTGCAGAATACAAGGCGGTGAGAAATTCTACAATACATCTTTTTGAGAACCTAGATGATGAAGTATTAAGGCTAAAGGGTGTTGCAAGCAATTTAGAGTGGAGTGCTGGTGCTGTGGGTTTTGCAATATGTGGACATCAAAGACACCATAGAAATATACTTCGTGAACGTTATTTATGATTTTAGAAAAGTTAAAGTTATTTTGGTCATTATTAAAAAAAACCGGTCTATCTTGGGTTGATAATGACCCATTCGGTAATAGTGCGATTGTAGCTTACTACGCTCTATTCTCTTTACCTTCTCTATTAATGTTGGTTGCCTGGATTGCGGGTTCTATTTATGGTGTAGAAGCGGTGAGGGGTAAAATTGTTGATAAAATCGGTGGACTGATCGGTGAAGGGGTTTCTGAGGCTATAGAAGGTATGATTGCCAATGCATCTCTAAACGAAGGTTCTACAATTACCGTAGTTATCGGTGTGGGTATGCTTCTTTTCGGTGCTACAGGTGTATTTGTGCGGTTAAAAAAGGCTATGAACGATATTTGGAACGTAGAATCAAAAAAAACAGTCTGGCTGCAGATGTTGCGTGATCGGGTTATTTCGTTCGGTATGGTTCTGGTTCTGGGTTTCTTATTTCTTATTTCCCTAGTTCTATCTGTGGTATTAAAAGCTTTGAGTACTTATATCAGTGCTTTTGCGCCCGATATTGCTGTTGTTATTGCTACTTTCTTTAGCCTATTGCTTCCTTTTTGTGTGATTACAGGTCTTTTTGCTGCTTTGTTTAGATTGTTGCCGGATATTCATATAAGGTGGAAAACGACATTTTTAGGGGCGGCACTTACTACTGTTCTCTTTCTATTGGGTGAATATATGTTGGGGTACTATTTTTCTACCAGTGACCCCACTTCTGTGTATGGTGGAGCTTCCTCGGTAGTTTTAATACTACTTTGGGTTTACTACACCTGTCTAATTATGTTTTTCGGGTCGGAATTTACTTTTCAATATGCAAATCATATTGAAGAGAAGGTAGAACCCAATGAAAATGCCCTGCCAAAACATAAACAAAAAGAAGTGTAATTAATCTAAGTCGTCTTCAAACTCAATATCGGGGTCCATGTCCGTATCATAAGTTTGAGCCTCACTTTCTTCTAAAACCCCTTCTGGTTTTGATTTCAGTTCCTTTTCTATATTGTCATCAAAATCAGAGATAAATTTAGCCAAGCTCTTACTTATCTTAACTAAATAGATAGTATCATCGGTCTTAATTTCTACGGCTTCAACGGTATCACCCTTCAGATTTTTAAATATGATGATGTCATCATCACCATAGCCATCAGGATAGCTTTCAATTAATAGGGCGGCTAAAGCGTGGTCTAATTTCTTGTAATCAATTAATTTTCGGAGCATGGCTAAATAGGTTTTGTTCGATAAAAATCGAGGTAGATAATGGTTTTTTTTAATTATAACCTAATCTATGCAATTTTACCTAGCTATAAACCAAAGAGTTGTAAACGGTAAGTTTAAGTATATGAAGTTAGTCTTCGGCGTAGTATGCAAATGCTTCGAAGTATAAATTATCAGGAACAATGATATCAATTACGGGCTCACCCAAGCTTTTAAGGAGCACAAAGTTGACATTGCCGTGAGAGTTTTTCTTATCGAATTTTAAGAGTGACAGAATTGCTTTGATATCATCTTTTGAAAATTCTACCTTTTTATATCTTTTTAAAAAGGTAGACTTAATATCGTTTAGTGAATTGTCTGATAAGCCTGTCAACTCCTTTGATAAATAGGCCTCCAATATCATGCCGATAGCAATAGCTTCACCATGAAGCAAACTTTCTTTCGTAACATTTTCTAAAAAATAAGATTCTATGGCGTGACCAAGTGTATGGCCATAATTAAGTATTTTCCTCAGGTTTTGCTCTGTGGGGTCTTCAAGAACCACCTCGTTTTTGATTTTTACCGATTCATATATTAATTCATCGATCAATGCGAAATTAGAAATTTCTTTAAGGTCGTTCCAGTACGTTTCGCTCTGAATAAGGCCGTGCTTGAGCATTTCTGCAAAACCGCTCAGCAATTGACGCTCTTCCAGGGTTTTCAAGAAATCAGAGACCACCAGTACCATCTCCGGTTGGTTGATAACGCCTATCTGATTTTTTAGGGTTCCGAGATCTACACCCGTTTTACCTCCGACCGACGCATCGACCATCGAGAGTAGTGTGGTAGGTACGTTTATGAAAGCAATGCCCCTCTTGAAGGTTGAAGCAACAAATCCGCCTAAGTCGGTAATTACCCCTCCTCCTAAATTGATAACAAGACTCTTGCGGTCACCATCCAATTCTGAAAGAACATTCCATACTTGAGTACACGTATCAATATTTTTATTTTCTTCGCCCGATTCAAGTTCGATGATTTCAAAATTATAATCCCCTTGAATATAAGTCATAAACCCTGCAAGACAGTGCTCATGGGTGTTTTCATCTACAATGATGAATATTTTAGAGTATGATTTGTTTGACAAATGTTCGTTAAGCGCATCGTAAGCTCTTTGATTAAAATGTACGGCGTATGAAGAAGAAGTAATTGATTGCATTAGAACTCAAATTAGTACGGCCCGAGGGCTTAAATCTTTATAAAATGTTAAGTACAAAATAAAGGATATTTTTTGGGCTAAGAATAGATTTTGTGTCTTTATATTTGCCCCCATTTTAACTTGCTGTAATGAAAAGAATATTTGAAGATACCGCAACCGCATTTGCCTTGAAGACCGATTCAGAGTTGGAGCGTGCATATTTTTTATTTAAAATGATTGCAAACGAACCTTTGGTTCGCATTGGTAAGACATTGACCAATTTTGCAATAAAAACTCATTTGCCAGTAGAGAAATTAATTAGGGCTACTGTTTTTGACCACTTTTGTGGAGGTGTAAACGAATTTGATTGTTTGCCTACCGTCGATAGAATGTATGAGAAGAATGTATGTTCGGTATTAGATTATTCGGTAGAAGGTAAAGATACCGAAGATCCTCTAGACGATGCATTGGAAATGATATTGAAAGTGCTCGATTTCGTAAAGGAAAAAGATGCAATACCTTTCGCTGTTTTCAAACCTACAGGTTACGGTCGTTTCTCGTTATTTCATAAAGTTAATAAGGGAAAAACACTAACTGACGAAGAGAAAGCAGAATGGCAGAGGGTAATCAATCGCTTTGATAGAACATGTAAGAAGGCTCATGACCTGGGCGTTTCTTTATTAATCGATGCTGAAGAAAGTTGGATCCAAGATGCCGCCGATCTTTTGGTAGAAGATATGATGCGCAAGTATAATAAAGAAAAGGCCATAGTGTTCAATACTTTGCAAATGTACCGTTGGGATAGGATGGACTACCTGAAAAGGCTACATAAAAAAGCCGAGGAAGAAAGTTTTAAAATTGGCTTTAAGGTCGTTCGTGGCGCTTATATGGAAAAGGAGAATGAACGGGCTGAAGAAAAAGGGTATGCTACCCCCATTTGTGCCTCAAAAAAGGAAACCGATACCAATTTTGATAATGCTATAACTTATATGATAGATTATCTAGACACTATAGAGATTTTCGCCGGCACCCATAATGAAAATAGTTGTTATCGTTTGATGGAACTAATGGCCGAAAAAGGGGTTGAAAATAGTGATAGCCGCATATGGTTCGGTCAACTGTACGGAATGAGTGACCATATTTCGTTTAATCTTGCCGACAAAGGGTACAAGGTAGCAAAATATCTTCCGTTCGGTCCGGTAAGAGATGTAATGCCCTATCTTATACGTAGAGCTGATGAAAACACTTCGGTGGCGGGGCAAACCACCAGAGAGTTGAATTTACTGGAAAAAGAACGTAAAAGAAGAAAAATATAGAAATCTTAGTTGTTTATTTCTTCAAGAACAACTCTATCCCGGCAATTTTTAAATTGTAAAATGGCTTGATTGTTCTTTAATTCTCCCTCTACGATATATATTTTGCATGGATTGGATTTTGTATCACTTTGCCCAAAATCAACGTTACCTTCTTTTAAGAATCGGGTAATATCCAAGGTGTCTAATTTTCTAGTTTTCATCAATTGGCTGACATTGTCTGAAAAGCTAATGGGTTTTGATCGTAGGTCTTTTAACGCCCTGCAATTTGGGAAGTAGCAAAATTCAGCACCGGTATCCTCAGACTTTTTTTTAAGAAAAAAGGTGAGAAAAACTATGCCGATGGATAAGCCGACGAGGTAAAACCCTAAACGTTTTAAAAAAGCCATATAGATAACACAGATAAGAGCTCTGAAAATGCCCTAGATTATTTGAGGGCACAAAAATACAAATACCTAGAGAACTTGAAGGTAAATAGTAATTGTAGTTTTTAGAGGAGTGAGCGACTTTAGAAAATCAAAAAATTAATATCGCTATATTGAAGGTCAAACCATTCACCTACTGATTTATTCGTTAAAATTCCATGATACATGTAAAGTCCGTTTCTAAGACCTTTATTAAATCTCAACGAATTTTCCATTCCTCCATTTTCACCAAGTTCCAATAAATAAGGCGTAAAAATATTACTTATAGAAATGGTAGCGGTTTTAGGGTAGCGCGAAGGAATGTTCGGCACACCATAATGTATAACTCCAAATTTTTCTATCGTAGGCTTGGCATGATTGGTAACCTCACTAGTTTCAAAACAACCGCCCATATCGATGCTGACATCGATAATTACGGCACCTTTTTTCATGTGCTCGACCATGTTGCTTGATACAACGACCGGTGTTCTATCTTTACCGCGTGTAGCTCCTATTGCTACATCGCATCGTTTTAATGATTTCAATAGATTCTTTGGCTGAATAGTAGAGGTGTATACGGTCTGTCTAAGGTTGGCTTGAATATTACGTAATTTGGTAATAGAATTGTCGAATATTTTCACATTGGCCCCTAACCCAATTGCTGATCGGGCGGCAAATTCACCCACTGTTCCAGCACCAATAATTACGACTTCTACAGGTGGCACGCCACTAATGTTACCGAACATTAACCCATTTCCATCATTGGTTGCCGCCATAATTTCAGAAGCGATGAGTACTGATGAAATACCGGCAATTTCACTTAAAGAACGAACTGCTGGGTATTTTCCATCATCATCTCTTATGTACTCGAAGGCAATGGCAGTGACTCGTTTTTTCGCCAGTTTTTCAAAATAGCCTTTGGTTTGAGTCTTTAACTGCAAAGCTGAAATGACCGTCGTTTGGGGGTTAAGCATTTCAATCTCTGATAGAGTAGGAGGTTCTACTTTCAAAAGAAGTGGACAAGAAAATACCTTTTTGGTATCTCTTGTGATTTCAGCCCCGGCATTTGTAAAATCGAGGTCTGTATAGTCGGCACCGTCACCAGCGCCTGATTCAACCAATACTCTATGTCCGTTTGAGGTTATGGCATTGACGGCATCTGGGGTAAGACAAATTCGTTGTTCTTGATATTGGTTTTCCTTAGGTATGCCGATGTATAATTCTCTTTTTTGACGTAGCACTTCTAAAGTTTCTTCTTGAGGAAGTAATTGTTGCTTGCTAAACGGTGAGGATGGTTGGTTCATAGTTAGTGCTACAAATCGCAATGGTTTCGATTAACAGTAAAAATACGACATTTTGTGAAATTTAAAAGGAAAACGAAAGTTAGATGTAGCGTCTGGTTGAGACTTGTACTAAGACTTCAAGTGAAACCAATGACTTAGCTGAACCTGGAAATTCTTGAGTTTAGAACTTAAATTATGGGTAGATAGTTTTTCATCAATTTCTTCTGAAATAGAAGGTATAATGGTATCCTCACTTTCATACTTATTTAGATGTATTTTATCTTCTTTACCCTTAGCCTGCTTTTGCTTTAGCTCTTGTAATTCAGCTTCCATGGCTTTTAGGTCGATTCCATGAACATATTTATCGAATAATCTCACCCTAATTAAATAAACTACCGGAATAACAATCATGCAAACGGCTAAAAGGTACAACAGTTCATTTTCATCAATTTTTTTCGTGTCATCACTAAAAACACTATAAAGTTGAAAACTATACATGGCTATCGGAATTAAAATAGCATGATACCACCAATTTCGATTGGTTAAAAACCATAGCGTGAGCAAGAACAAGGGAATTAATTTACTTAAATAGAAATAGAACGCCATCGAAATATCACTATATCCATTATTTGAAAACTCAATCCAAAAAATGCTGATAGTACTTTTTGGGTCGTGTGGAAGATATTTGTAGGTGTAAAAAAGAATAGGGGAGACTGCAATCAGAAGGGCAAGAACACCTTCGACAATCAATTTCTTTTTTATCAATTTCTTTTCATTCATTCTATGTAGATAACTTAAATACGTAACTACAAAAAAAGAAAAATATTATAAAAAAAGCGGAACATTAAGAATGTTCCGCTTAAATATTATTTATTAGCCTGTATAAGACTAAGCTCTAACCTGTCTAGAAGCTTCCATTTTGTCTACACTGTGGGTGTCATAAATACTATCATCTTCAGCAGTAGAACTGGTTTCACAAGATACGGCTAACAAGGTTACACATGCCAAAAGGCCAAATACGAATTTTTTCATTTTCGAGGGTTTTTTTGGTTTTATAATTAAAGTTCAACATTTCAAAAGTAGGAAAAAAACCACTTATAAAATGTTATTTATCCTGAAAAAATGACACTTAATCGATAAAATTTAACATTTCATCGATTTTAACGAACTCAAAACAATAAAAAACTAACGCTAACGCTACGTCGGCTTGCAGTGAATGAAAATTTAAGTTTTATTACACTAGTCTAATTTTTCTTGTGTCGGAATCTACAACTTCGATAGTAACTTTCTGACAATCAGATGGTATGAGATTCTCTATTTTTTCAGGCCACTCGATGAAGATATAACAGTCTTTATTTAGATAATCTTCTAACCCCATATCCAAAGCTTCCATTTCATCGTTAAGTCGATAAAAATCAAAATGGTAGGCCAATAGTACATCATTCTCATTGTGATACTCATTAACAATGCCGAAAGTAGGGCTGTTGCCAGTATCTAGTGCGCCTAATTCTTTCACAAGGCTTTTGATTAAAGTAGTTTTGCCGGCGCCCATAGGTGCAAAGAAGGTCAGTGTCTTTGATTTTGATTCGTTCAAGAGTTGACGGGCAATGTTTGATAATTGGGTCTCTTTATAAATTACATCCATAGAAATACCATAATTATTTGGGTGAAAGTACAACAAACGGAATAATCATTTCTTCTAAGGAAACCCCCCCGTGCTGGTAGGTGTTTCGATAGTAACTAACATAATGGTTGTAATTATTGGGGTATGCAAAAAACAGATCATTCTTTGCGAAAATAAATGAGCTGCTGACATTTATGCGAGGCAGATGAATTTTTTCGGGATCTTTTGCCGCCAGTACCTCCTTTTCTTCAAAAGTTAAACTGCGACCTGTTTTGTAGCGAAGATTTAAACTTGTTTCTTTATCACCAATTACCCGAGAAGGCTGTTTTACATTGATTGTGCCATGGTCAGTAGTAATAATCAATTTCATGCCCAATTGCTGGGCTTGCTGAATAATCTCTAGAAGTGGAGAATTTTTAAACCAGCTTTGGGTCAATGAACGATATGCTTTGTCATTGCCGGCCAGTTCTTTTATTACTTCCATTTCGGTTTTTGAATGGGATAGCATATCAACAAAATTGTAAACAATTACCGTTAGGTCATTGTCCTTTTGTGATTTAAAGTTTTGAGAAAGGTGTTTCCCCTGCTTTAAGCTACTGATTTTGTGATACTCCCATTTAAGGTCTAGACCTAGGCGTTTTATTTGAGTTCCTAAAAAATCAGCTTCATGAAGGTTTTTGCCTCCTTCGTCGGTATCGTTCTTCCACCATTGGGGATATTTTTTTTCCATATCCAGAGGTGTTAATCCTGAGAATATAGAATTACGCGCGTACTGAGTAGCTGTAGGTAGAATACTTAAGTATGAATCTTCTTTATTTTTCTTATAGAAAGAGCTAACCGTGTCTTCAAAAGCGTACCATTGGTCATATCTTAAATTGTCAATGACCACCAATAAAGTAGGTGTGTCTTCTATTTCAGGTTGTATCCATTCTTTGAATAAAGTGTGTGACATCACCGGGCCATCACCATTGAACCAATCGATGTAGTTTCGATCTACAAACTTCCCGAAATGATTATTTGCTTCGGTTTTTTGTGACTCTAATATTTCAAACATACTATTGTCTTCAATATCTTCAAGACGCATCTCCCAATAAATCAGCTTTTTGTATAATTCTATCCAATCTTCAATTGAATTGACCATAGACAAGTCCATGGCGATTTTACGAAATTCTTGCTGATAATTTGCCGTGGTTTTTTCTGAAACCAAACGGGAATGATCGAGGTTCTTTTTAAGAGAGAGAAGTATTTGATGCGGGTTTACCGGTTTAATGAGATAATCAGCTATTTTTGAACCGATGGCCTCTTCCATAATGAATTCCTCTTCACTTTTAGTTATCATTACTACTGGGAGCGAAGAATCTATAACCTTAATTTCATTTAATGTTTCGAGACCTGATATACCCGGCATATTTTCGTCTAAAAAAACGATGTCAACGCTGGTGTTTTGTAGTTCTTCGAGGGCTTCTTGACCACTTTTGCATGTAATTACGTGGTAGTTCTTACCTTCTAAAAATATAATATGAGGTTTTAATAGGTCTATTTCATCATCTACCCATAGAATGGAAATTTTATTCATTCAGTTCTTTTCAATTATTAGTTAGGCTCTGATATTATTTACGCTTTGAGATATAAGATTAGATCAAACTCACGTGAAATCTTGAAAATGCCTCTTCTTTCAGTCTATTCGCAGCACTTTTGGTTAACTTTGGTTCTTCAATATGGTAAACCAATTCACTTTGACAACATCAAAAAAGTTAAAAATCTTTAATGATCCAATTTACGGATTTATAACTATTCCCAGTCCTCTTGTATTTGACCTTATAGCGCACCCCTACTTTCAAAGGTTGCGAAGAATTTCGCAAATGGGATTATCTTATTTGGTGTACCCTGGGGCGCATCACACGCGTTTTCATCATGCGCTCGGCAGTATGCATCTCATGCAAAAAGCGGTGCAAGTTTTACGTTTTAAAGGTGTTGAGATCACTAAGGATGAAGAAAACGGCTTATTCTGTGCCATTTTATTGCACGATATAGGGCACGGCCCATTTTCTCATGCCATGGAGCATAGTATTGTAGAAAGTACGAATCACGAGCATATTTCGCTTCTGTTTATGGAAACCTTGAACCGTACTTTTAACGGAAGTTTAACTACCGCGATTTCCATATTTAAGGGCCAACATCAAAAGCCATTTCTAGTTCAGTTGGTTTCTAGCCAGTTGGATATGGATCGGTTAGATTATTTAAAGCGAGATAGTTTTTACACAGGAGTTGCCGAAGGTAATATTAATTCAGAGCGATTGATATCTATGCTAAACGTGGTTAATGGTCACTTGGTCGTTGAAGAAAAGGCCATTTATTCGGTAGAGAAGTTTTTAATTGCTCGAAGGTTCATGTATTGGCAGGTTTATCTTCATAAAACGGGTATTGTTGCCGAGCAATTACTGATTCGGGTACTAAAACGGGCCAAAGAAATTCTTGATGATGAGCAATTACAGGTTTGCAGCGAACCTTTGCGTTTTTTCATGAAAAATAGGATAGTAAGAGAGGATTTTGACAAAAATGTGCTTGATACTTTTGCCCAGTTAGATGATATAGATATTCTCTCAGCTATTAAAACCTGGCGTAAAAATGACGATTTCGTATTGTCAAATCTTTCCGAAATGCTTTTGAACCGAAAGTTGTTGAAAGTCAAATTGAAAAACAAGCCAATCGAGAAAGCAAAGTTCGAAAAATATTTAAAAGAGGTGAAAGCGAACTATTCTCTTTCTGACCATGAAGCTTCATATTTTGTTTTTAGCGGTGAAATAGAGAACAGGGCATATAATCAAAATAGGCAACATATCAACATCTTAAAAAAGAACGGCAAATTGATAGATGTTGCCAAAGCTTCCGATCAATTAAATCTTAAAGCACTGTCAAATACAGTAACCAAATATTATATCTGTTACCCCAAAGATTCTGTTTGACAATTTTTCTTACTTTTGTGCCCATGGTATTCACGGCAGGTCAAATTGCGGGAATTTTAGAGGGCGAACTCGAGGGAAATCCAGAGATAGCCGTTCATAAGCTCGCTAAAATAGAAGAAGGGGAAAAGGGTTCTTTAACCTTCTTGGCAAATCCCAAATATACATCCCATATCTATACTACAAAGGCATCCATCACCATTGTAAATAAAGATTTTGTGCCTGAACAAGAACTTGATACGACACTTATTAAAGTGAACGATGCTTACGAAGCTTTTTCAAAAGTGTTGGAGTTCTATAATCAGGTAAAGAATAATAAAACAGGTATAGAAGAGCCTGTTTTTTTATCTGATAGCACAGTTTATGGTGAGGGTTTTTATTTAGGCGCATTTGCTTATTTGGGTAATAACATTACTATTGGCGACAATGTAAAGATTTATCCCAATGTATATATAGGTGATAACGTAAAAATCGCGGACAATGTTACAATTTTTGCTGGGGCCAAAATATATTCAGAATCCGTAATCGGTAAAAACTGTGTTATTCACAGTGGCGTAATTATTGGTGCCGATGGTTTTGGGTTTAGCCCGAATAAAGAGGGTGAATTTCAAAAAGTACCCCAAACGGGCAATGTCATTTTAGAAGATAATGTTGATGTTGGTGCCGGTACCACTATAGACCGTGCTACCTTGGGTTCTACTATCTTGCGTAAAGGGGTCAAATTAGACAATCAGATACAGATAGCCCATAATGTTGAAATTGGCGAACATACCGTAATTGCTGCTCAAACAGGTATTGCCGGATCTACTAAAATCGGTAAACATTGTATGATTGGTGGGCAAGTCGGTATAGTCGGTCATATAACCATAGGCGATAATGTGAAAATTCAAGCCCAATCGGGTATCGGTAGAAATGTTCAGAATAATGAAACCTTACAGGGGTCTCCTGCTTTGAACTATGGCGATTATAACAAGTCATACGTCTACTTTAAAAATTTACCAAAATTTTCGAATAGAATTGACGAACTGGAAAAAAAATACAGCGAGCAATACAAGAATGAAACAGAGAACCATTAAAAAAGAGGTGATTCTTAAAGGTGTCGGACTTCATACGGGAGCCGAGGTGACCATGAAGTTTTTACCGGCGCCAGAAAATCACGGATACGCATTTAAAAGAGTTGACCTAGAAGGTGAACCTATAGTCGAGGCCGATTCCAACTACGTGGTAAACACACAGAGAGGAACGAACCTTGAGAAAAGAGGGGTTAAAATTCAAACTTCAGAACATGTGCTGGCCGCATTGGTAGGCATGGAAATCGACAATGTTCTAATTGAACTAGATGCTCCGGAACCACCAATTATGGATGGTTCGGCAAAATTCTTTGTTGAAGCCCTTGAGACCGTTGGTACTGAAGAGCAAGAGGCTGAGCGAGAAGAATATAGTGTAAAAGATGTTATTTCTTATAAGGATGAGGCCACAGGTAGCGAGATTACCGTAATACCATCAGATAGCTACCAAGTAACTACGATGGTCGATTTTGGCACCAAAGTCCTGGGTACCCAGAATGCAACTCTTGAAAGACTTTCAGACTTTAAAGAGGAAATTGCCGATGCTAGAACCTTTAGTTTTCTTCACGAGCTGGAAATGTTGTT
Organism: Flavobacteriaceae bacterium MAR_2009_75; assembly: GCA_002813285.1. Classification (NCBI taxonomy): domain Bacteria; kingdom Pseudomonadati; phylum Bacteroidota; class Flavobacteriia; order Flavobacteriales; family Flavobacteriaceae; species Flavobacteriaceae bacterium MAR_2009_75. Next base: position 116,517 of record PHTZ01000001.1, on the reverse strand, counting down.
AGAAAACGGACTTATAAAAGGTGGGGATCTCAATAATGCCATAGTTTATGTCGATAAGGAAATTTCCGAAGAGACTATGGAGAAGCTCGAAAAAGCCTTTGATAAAAAGAAGCTTTCGGTAAAGCCTAATGGTATTTTAGATAATCTTACATTACATCAGCCGAATGAAGCTGCAAGACATAAATTATTGGATGTTATAGGCGATTTAGCTCTTGCTGGCACTCGAATTCGAGGTAAAATAATAGCAAATAAGCCTGGGCATTACGTCAACACCCAGTTTGCTAAGAAATTAGCGAAGATAATTAAGGTCGAAAAGCGCAACCGCGTCCCAAAATATGATTTGGACCAGCCACCGTTGATGGATATTCACCAAATAATGGCTATGTTGCCCCATCGACCACCCTTCTTATTGATCGATCGTATTATAGAACTTTCCGATAACCACGTAGTAGGTATGAAGAACGTTACTATGAACGAGCCTTTTTTTGTAGGTCACTTTCCTGGAGCTCCTGTAATGCCCGGAGTATTGCAAGTAGAGGCTATGGCGCAAACTGGCGGTATTTTAGTTTTGAGTACGGTACCAGACCCCGAAAATTACCTTACTTTCTTCATGAAAATAGATAATGTAAAGTTCAAGCAAAAGGTGCTTCCGGGTGATACTTTAATTTTTCAATGCAGTTTGATATCTCCTATTCGAAGAGGAATTTGTCATATGCAGGCTTATGCGTATGCCAATAATAAATTGGTTTGTGAGGCAGAATTAATGGCCCAAATTGTAAAAAACAAATAGTATGAACCAACCCCTTGCCTACATTCATCCAGGAGCGAAAATTGCCAAAAATGTGGTGGTAGAGCCGTTTACGACCATACACAATAATGTTACTATTGGCGATGGTACTTGGATCGGGTCTAATGTAACCATTATGGAGGGCGCCCGTATTGGTAAGAATTGTAATATTTTTCCCGGAGCCGTAATTTCAGCACCTCCCCAAGATTTAAAATACAATGGTGAAGATACCACGGTTAGCATTGGTGATGGTACTACCATTCGTGAATGTGCAACGATTCACAAAGGTACCTCTGACCGAAATAAGACTGTTATCGGTAAAAACTGCTTGATAATGGCCTATTGTCATGTAGCCCATGACTGTTTAGTCGGTGACAATTGTATATTTTCGAACAATTCAACGCTGGCCGGGCACGTAACCATTGGCGACAATGTTATTTTAGCCGGTCTTGTAGCCGTGCATCAATTTGTTTCGGTAGGGCAGCATGCTTTTGTTACCGGTGGTTCGTTGGTGAGAAAAGATGTTCCTCCTTTCGTAAAGGCGGCTCGTGAGCCACTCTCATACGTTGGTATTAACTCGGTAGGGCTTCGTAGACGTGGTTTTCAATCTGAAAAAATACGAGAAATACAGAATATATATCGCATTCTTTATCAAAGGCATTATAACAATTCGCAGGCAACACAAATTATAGAGGCTGAAATGGAAGCTACTCCGGAAAGGGATGAGATTCTTCAGTTCATCAGAGATTCCCAGCGTGGAATTATGAAAGGATATTTCAGTAATAATTAATTCAGTTTTTTCGAAGGATAAATGGTGAGTTTTAATATGACGTCGTTTATCCTGACAAATTGTAAATAAATAGTAGACCAAAAATGGCTTCAACATCAGATATTAGAAAAGGACTTTGCATTCGTTACAATAACGACATTTATAAAATCATTGAGTTTTTACACGTAAAACCGGGTAAAGGTCCTGCTTTTGTGCGAACCAAATTGAAAAGTGTTTCGTCGGGTAAAGTATTGGATAACACTTTTTCGGCGGGTCATAAAATAGAAGATGTTCGTGTAGAGACACGTTCTTACCAATTTTTGTATCCTGAAGGTGAAACGTTTCACTTCATGAATACCGACGATTACAATCAAATCACTCTTCAAGAAAGTGCTTTGGATTCTCCGGGATTGTTGAAAGAAGGTGAAGTGGTTAAGATTCTCTTCAATACAGAAGATAGTATGCCATTATCTGTAGAGATGCCTGCAAGTGTAGTTTTAGAGGTTACCTATACCGAGCCAGGTGTAAAAGGTAACACCGCAACCAACGCGACAAAGCCTGCAAAGGTTGAAACTGGGGCGGAAGTAAACGTGCCATTGTTCATAAATGAAGGTGATAAAATAAAAATCGAGACTGATAAAGGCACATATATGGAGCGTGTTAAAGAATAATTCTGTTGAACGGTTTAGTAGAACTAAGTACATTTAAACGCTTCCATTGAAATTTCCGATACCTCATACCTTAAAGCAAATTGCCGCATTGATTGATTGTCAATTTGTGGGTGCAGAAGATTTTCCTGTATTGGGTATGAACGAAATTCATGTCGTCGAATCCGGTGATATAGTTTTTGTCGATCACCCTAAATATTATAACAAAGCCCTTTCAAGCAAGGCGACTATTGTTCTGATCAACAAGCAAGTCGATTGTCCCGCGGGAAAAGCTTTATTGATTTCAGAGGATCCCTTTTCCGATTTCAATAAACTCACCAATTATTTCAAACCTTTTGAAAGTGCTATTAATTCAATAGCTACTACCGCTGTTATTGGTCAGAACACTGTGGTTCAGCCAAATGTATTCATTGGTAACCATGTCAAAATCGGAAATAATTGCTTGATTCATTCAAATGTTTCTATCTATGATAATTGTGTTATTGGAAACAACGTTATCATTCATTCAGGTACGGTTTTGGGTTCTGATGCTTTTTACTACAAAAAACGAGAAACAGGTTTCGATAAATTAATTTCTGGCGGCAGGGTCGTTTTAGAAGATGATGTAGAAATAGGGTCATTGTGTACCATCGACAAGGGAGTTACTGGAGACACTACCATTAAAAAAGGCACTAAACTAGATAATCAGGTACATGTCGGGCATGATACCGTAATTGGGGAAATGTGTCTAATAGCTTCCCAAACGGGTATAGCTGGTTGTGTGGTTATTGAAGATGAAGTTACCTTATGGGGCCAGGTCGGTACCAATAGCGGTATAACTATAGGTAAGAAAGCGGTAATCATGGGGCAGACGGGTGTGACCAAATCCGTAGAAGGCGGTAAGAGTTATTTCGGTACCCCAATTGAAGAATCACGTGAAAAATTGAAGCAATTGGCCTATGTCAAAAAGATTCCGGACATCTTGAAGAAATTAGAGAAATAATTACGGGGCGAATCCTTTAGAAATCGATGGCAATCCCATATTTTTGTTCTTATTGCTGAAAAGACAAAACGATATAAATAACGATTAACGAATACCATAAAACATGAGCGTTTTAGTAAATAAAGATTCCAAAATCATAGTACAGGGTTTTACAGGTAGTGAAGGTACCTTTCATGCCGGACAAATGATTGATTACGGTACGAACGTAGTCGGTGGGGTAACACCCGGTAAAGGTGGCCAAGAACATTTGGGCAAGCCTGTTTTTAACACTGTCGCAGAAGCTGTTGAAAAGGTGGGTGCAGATACCACCATTATCTTTGTTCCACCTGCATTTGCCGCAGACGCCATTATGGAAGCTGCCGATGCTGGAATAAAAGTAATCATTACTATCACAGAAGGTATTCCAGTTGCCGATATGGTCAAGGCATCCAACTATATTAAAAATAAAGATTGCCGTTTGGTAGGTCCTAACTGCCCAGGGGTAATTACTCCCGGTGAAGCGAAAGTTGGTATTATGCCAGGTTTTGTTTTTAAGAAAGGTAACGTTGGTATCGTTTCAAAATCAGGAACCCTTACTTATGAAGCTGCCGATCAGGTAGTTCGTCAAGGGTTAGGTATAACTACTGCAATTGGTATTGGCGGTGATCCAATTATAGGCACAACCACAAAAGAGGCAGTAGAGCTTTTGATCAACGATCCCGATACTGACTGTGTGGTTATGATTGGTGAAATCGGTGGTCAGTTAGAGGCTGATGCTGCCAAATGGTATAAAGAAAGTCGTAGTAAGAAACCGGTTGTTGGATTTATTGCAGGTGAAACTGCCCCAGCAGGCAGAACGATGGGTCACGCCGGAGCTATTGTTGGTGGAAGTGATGATACAGCACAAGCAAAGAAAAAAATCATGAGAGAACACGGTATTCATGTGGTCGACTCACCTGCCGAAATCGGTTTAAAGGTAAAAGAAGTAATGGGTTAATTGCTTATAACATTATAAAGTCCCGTTTTCGAGCTTTCGGAAACGGGATTTTTTTATAGCCGTTGTGTAAAACAAAACTTATATTTGAAAGTAAGACTTAGAAAATTTTAAAGCATGAAATTGTTAGAGGGAAAAAATGTGATTATTACTGGAGCGAGTAGGGGAATAGGTACTGGAATAGCAAAAGTTTTTGCACAACAAGGTGCAAATGTAGCTTTTACCTATAGTTCTAGTGAAGCACCCGCTTTAGCACTTGAAAAAGAGTTGAATGCCCTTGGAGTAAAAGCAAAAGCTTATAAGAGTAATGCCGCTAGTTTTGAAGAATCAGAAAAACTTGTCGCTCAAGTGCTAGAAGATTTTGGTGGAATCGATGTTCTAGTGAACAATGCCGGAATCACTAAAGATAATTTATTGATGAGAATGTCTGAGTCTGATTTTGATAGTGTTATCGAAATTAATCTCAAGTCGGTATTTAATATGACCAAGGCGGTGCAACGTACCATGTTGAAACAGCGTAAAGGATCTATTATCAACATGAGTAGCGTGGTAGGGGTCAAAGGTAACGCTGGGCAAACAAATTATGCGGCCTCTAAAGCTGGTATGATCGGTTTTACCAAATCGGTCGCTTTAGAATTGGGGTCGCGAAACATAAGGTGTAATGCTATCGCTCCTGGTTTTATAGAAACTGAAATGACCGATAAACTTGATGAAAAAACCGTACAAGGTTGGAGGGATGGTATTCCATTAAAACGCGGTGGCAGCACTGAAGATATTGCCAATGCTTGTTTGTTCTTTGCTTCAGACCTTTCTGATTATGTAACCGGTCAGGTACTAAACGTAGATGGTGGTATGCTTACCTAAAATTATGTTCATAGGAATGACTTTGTAAATAGCAAGTCAATTAAAGTAGATGCCTAGCGAACTAAAACCTGAAATTGATTTCAATCAATGCAAATTCAAACAGTTCTTCTGATTATTCTAGCCGCTGCAGTGGCCTTGGTAATCGTTCTGTTTCAGTATCATTATAAAGTTAAGAAAAGAGGGCGAATAGGCTATTTGCTCTCTTTTTTGCGTTTTCTTACTTTTTTTGGTGCTTTTCTATTATTAATCAATCCGAAGTTCACCAAACATCAGTACACTACAGAAAAGGCAAATCTAATTTTGCTAACGGATAATTCTTCTTCTATGGCAGAATATGAAGATGATATAAATTCCGTTCTCGATAAAATACAAAGCGATAATCAGATTGGGGGACGGTTTAATGTTCAATCCTACAACTTCGGGAAGTCGTTAAGTAGCGATAGTCTTTCGCTTTCTGAAAGTCAAACGAATATCACACGTGCATTGAAGGCACTTGAAGAGATATATTCAAATTCAAATGCCGTAATCGCAATGCTTACCGATGGCAATCAGACGGTAGGGCAAGACTATGAATTTTATGGCCGTAACCAAGAAACGCCTATCTACCCCATAGCCATAGGCGACACTACAAGTTATGAAGATATTTCGATTAGTCAAGTCAATGCCAATCGCTATGCTTTTCTTAAAAATAAATACCCTTTAGAAATCTTTGTTTCTTATAGTGGTGCTTCTCAAGCTCAGGCGCAACTAAGAGTTCTTGAAGACGGTGAACAGGTTTATCAAGAGAGGGTATCGTTATCTAATTCAAATACAACCAAAGTGGTCAGTACCTTGCTCGATGCAGGCTCTGTAGGGCTTAAGAACATAGTAGTTACGATTGACGCGCTTGCAAATGAACGTAATGAAGCGAACAATAGCCGTGAGTTGGCTGTAGAGGTTATTGACGAGAAGACGAATATCTCAATAATTTCTAATTTGAGCCACCCAGATATCGGTGCGCTAAAAAAAGCTATTGAAAGTAACCAGCAGCGTTCCGTTTCTATAATGAAACCTAACACTGATCGTAAAAAATTAGAGGAAACCGACCTATTTATTTTTTATCAACCTGACGTTTCCTTTAAATCGATTTATGATTATGTGAGTCAAAGTAAAACGAGTGTTTTTACAATTACAGGAAGTCAGACCAACTGGAATTTTCTCAATAACGCACAAAATTCGTTTGCTAAAAAAAGCTACGAGCAGACAGAAGAAGTAAGTGCTACTTTGAATACTGGTTTCGGTCTATTCAATGTCGAAGATTTTACTGTAACCGATTTTCCACCGGTAACAAGCAATTTAGGCGAAATTCAGTTAAGAGTTGAGGCTGATATCGCTTTGAGTCAGCGTATAAAGGGTGTTGAATTAAATCAACCTTTATTGGCTATCATAAATAACGCGGTCCAGAAGGAAGCCGTTTTTTTTGGCGAGGATATTTGGAAATGGAGAATGCAATCTTATCGAAGTGACCAAAATTTCAAGAATTTTGATGATTTTCTAGGAAAGATAATTCTATTCTTGACGAGCAACAAAAGTAGAGATCGCCTGACGTTAGATTACGAATCAGTATTTACGGGAAGCCAAGATGCCAAAATATCGGCAACCTATTTCGACAACGCCTTTGTTTTTGATTCCAATGCGAACATCACTTTAACAATTAAAAACATTGAATCGCAAGCTAGTTCAGAAATTCCGATGCTTTTAAAAGGCAGTTATTATGAGGCTGACCTTAGCAATTTAATACCGGGGAAATACGACTTTACGGTAGCTGTTAAATCAGAAGGTATTTCAAAATCAGGGCGCTTAAGTATACTAGATTTCGATATTGAGAAACAATTGTTTTCAACTGATTTTAGAAAGCTCGATCGTGTGGCAGAAAATACTGGAGGCCGACTTTTTTATATCGATGAGATAGACGCAATGCTTGATATCTTAAATACCGATCAACGTTATGTACCGGTTCAGTTAAGCGACCAAAATATCGTATCTTTGATAGATTTCGAAGTATTGTTGGCCATCATTGCCCTAGCCTTGGCAAGTGAATGGTTCATTAGAAAATATATCGGGCTAACTTAATATTATTTATTATATGGATAAATTACCTAAAATTGCTTTACCGGTCATATTCGGTTTTATTGTACTCGTTATTTTAATATCAAAATCAGCTGTTACCATAGGTTCCGGTGAGGCTGGTGTTCTGTATAAAACATTTGGTGGGGGGGTAGTTACCGATGAACCACCTTTAGGCGAAGGTTTTCATATTGTTGCACCTTGGAACAAGGTTTTTGTTTATGAAGTTAGACAGCAAGAAGTGCTTGAAAAGATGAACGTTCTATCAAGTAATGGATTGGATATCAAATTGGAGGCTTCGGCATGGTTTGAGCCTATACGCAGTGATTTAGGAAAGTTGCATCAAGAAAAAGGAGAGGCCTATGTACAAAGGGTTTTGTTGCCAACCATTAGATCTGCCGCTCGTTCAGTTGTAGGGCGATATACCCCAGAACAGTTGTATTCAAGTAAGAGAGATGCCATTCAGCAAGAAATTTTTGATGAGACTCAAAAAATTGTTTCAGGGCAATATATTCAGTTAAATGAAATATTGGTCAGAGATGTAACTTTGCCACCAACCATTAAAGACGCTATCGAACGTAAATTGAAACAAGAGCAAGAGTCTTTGGAGTATGAGTTTAGATTGGTAACGGCTAAAAAAGAGGCTGAAAAGGTAACGATTGAGGCTCAAGGTAAGGCAGATGCGAATAGAATTTTAAGTGCTTCGTTGACCGATAAAATTCTTCAGGACAAAGGTATTGATGCAACCTTAAAGTTAGCACAATCGGCGAATGCGAAAGTTGTGGTAGTTGGTAGCGGAGAATCAGGTTTACCTCTGATCCTGGGAAATAACTAATCTGTTTTAGTTAAAAGGAGTTACAGAGTTTTTGTTTATTTTACAACTATTCTTTTGAGAAATGGAAAATAGATTTTACATTTACGGCATAATGAAAAACAGAAATACACATCATCATTTTTACACTGGCTCTCAGGCGAGGTAAATATGTATTGTAGTATTACAAAAATATTAAAAACCCGTTTGAGCAATCAAGCGGGTTTTATTTTTAGAGCTCTTTTGGTGGCTTGAACATAACAAAAAATGAAATGACAAAAATTAGAATTGCTATTCAGAAATCAGGTCGTCTAAATGAAGACTCTTTACTGATTCTAAAAAATTGTGGTATTTCTATAGACAATGGTAAAGATCAGCTAAAAGCTTCTTCACGAAATTTTCCGATGGAAGTTTTTTATCTACGTAATGGTGATATACCTCAATATTTAAGAGACGGTGTCGTAGATATTGCGATTATTGGAGAGAATGTTCTGATTGAAAAAGGGGAAGATATATCGATTGCTGAAAAACTAGGTTTTTCAAAGTGTAAGGTTTCTTTGGCCGTGCCAAAGTCGGTGAAATACAATTCGGTGCATGATTTTGAGGGCAAGCGCATAGCTACTTCTTATCCGAATACGGTTCAAATGTATTTAGATAAACATGGTGTGAAAGCCGATTTGCACATTATCAACGGTTCTGTGGAGATTGCACCTAATATCGGACTTGCAGATGCAATATGTGATATTGTTTCCAGTGGAAGCACGTTGTTCAAGAATAATTTGAAAGAGGTCGAGGTCATGTTGACCAGTGAAGCTGTATTGGCTGTATCACCTCAAATTTCTGATGAGCGCAAAGAGCTGTTGAAGAAATTACAGTTCAGAATACAATCCGTATTACAGGCGAGACAATCGAAATATGTACTGTTGAATGCTCCCAATGATAAATTAGACGATATATTAAAGTTGTTACCGGGCATGCGCAGTCCAACTGTTTTACCATTGGCCGAAGAAGGGTGGAGTTCCGTTCACACCGTGATTAACAAAGACAAGTTCTGGGAAGTAATCGACGAATTGAAGGTAGCTGGGGCCGAAGGTATTTTGGTTTGCCCAATTGAAAAAATGGTACTCTAAGTTTTAGAAATGGAGGGCGAACTGAAATTAAAACTGATTCCCTATGATCAAATGGAATTGATTTTACCCTTAGTATTCGATTTAAATGAGGGGAAGATTTCCAAAGAAATCTTGAAATTCAGATTAGAATCGATGAAGATTATGGGCGGCTATGAATGTCTGGGTGTATTTGATAATAAAAGTTTAATTGCCTGTTGCGGTGTATGGTTTTTACACAAGCTTTACAAGGGCAAACATATAGAACTAGACAATGTATTCGTAAATGCGGAATACAGAAGTAGGGGAGTAGGTAAACTCATGATGGATTGGCTCGTAGACTATGCAAAAAATCATGATTGTAACAGTATTGAACTCAATTCTTATGTAGCTAATGAGAAAGGAATAAAGTTTTGGCAACGACATGATTTTGAGCATTTGGGGTATCACATGATCAAGAATTTAGAGTAACAAAAATGAAAAAAATATATAATCCCAACCAGTCGGAATGGAGTTTAGTTTTGAAACGACCAACACAGACCGTTGCGGATATAGAAAAGACAGTTGAGGCTATTTTCAAAGAAGTGCAAAGCAATGGCGATGTCACTCTCAACAAGTATACTAAAAAATTTGATGGTGTTTCTCTTGACAACTTTATAGTTTCTGAAAAAGAAATAGAGGAAGCAACAAGCCAGGTTTCTCAACAACTAAAGAATGCCATTCAATTGGCTAAAAACAATATCGAAGCTTTTCACAAAGCACAGAAAACAGATAAAGTTGAAGTCGAAACTGCTAGTGGTGTTCAGTGTTGGCAAGAGAAAAGACCGATTCAAAAGGTAGGCCTCTATATACCGGGAGGTACTGCGCCTTTATTCTCCACAATTCTAATGCTTGCGGTGCCTGCAACGATAGCGGGTTGCGAAGAATTGGTGCTGTGTTCTCCGCCGAATAAAGAGGGAAAAATAAACCCTGCGATTTTGTATACCGCTAATTTATGTGGTGTAAAGAAGATATTTAAAGTGGGCGGTATTCAAGCTATTGCCGCTATGACTTTTGGTACAGAAAGTATTCCTAAGGTGTATAAAGTATTTGGTCCTGGCAACCAATATGTAACGGTTGCTAAGCAGATTGCAACTAAATATGGTATTTCAATTGATATGCCCGCTGGGCCGAGTGAACTTTTAGTTTTGGCAGATGATTCTGCTAACCCTGCCTTTGTAGCTTCTGATTTATTAAGTCAGGCCGAGCATGGTGTAGATAGCCAAGTAATTTTAGTATCGACCTCCGAAAAATTGATCACTGCTGTCGAGAAAGAAGTTGAACGGCAACTAGAGGAATTACCTAGAAAAGACATTGCCGAAAAGGCAATTGAAAACAGCAAGTTGATTTTCGTCGAAAATGATGATATAGCGGCTGATTTAATCAATGAATACGGTCCGGAACATTACATTATTTGTGTAGAAAATGAAGAGTTCTTTGTAAGCAATATTCAAAATGCAGGCTCTGTGTTTATTGGTAATTATACACCTGAGAGTGCCGGAGATTATGCCTCGGGAACCAATCACACACTGCCTACGAATGGCTACGCTAAACAGTACAGTGGGGTGAACCTCGATAGTTTTATGAAAAGTATGACCTTTCAGAAGATATCTGAACGAGGAATTCAAGAAATTGGCGAGGCAATTGAAATTATGGCAGAAGCTGAAGGATTGCAGGCGCACAAAAACGCGGTTTCAATACGATTGAAAAGTCTGAACAACTAATTTGTAATATCATGGGTTTCGATTTAGATAAAATAACCAGAGAAAATGTGAAAGGCCTAAAACCTTATTCTTCGGCACGTGATGAATATGTTTCCGATGGTTCTTCGATGGTTTTTCTTGATGCGAATGAAAACCCTTTTAATAATGGGGTAAATCGTTATCCTGATCCGCAACAACGCAACTTGAAGTCCGTTTTGGCAAGTCAAAAAGAGATTCAAGTTGAAAATATACTTCTGGGTAATGGCAGCGACGAAGTGTTAGATTTATTATTTCGGGCATTCTGCGAACCTGGGGCGGACAATGTTATCACCTTGCCGCCCACTTACGGTATGTACAAAGTGTTGGCCGATATCAATACTATAGATAATAGAGAAGTTCTTCTAACCGATGAATTTCAACCCAATGTTGGGGAGATTCTAAATGTAGTAGATGGTCGGACGAAAATGATATTTATCTGTTCGCCGAACAACCCTACGGCCAATAGTTTTGATTCGGAGTGCATCGTTACACTTTTAGAGAATTTTGATGGTTTGGTTGTGGTAGATGAAGCGTATATCGATTTTTCAAATAAGGCTTCTTGGGTTTCCCGATTATCTGAATTTCCGAATTTGGTAGTGACTCAAACCTTATCAAAAGCTTACGGTATGGCAGGTATTCGTTTGGGTATTTGTATCGCATCCGAAGGAATCATCACTATTCTCAATAAGATTAAACCTCCGTACAACGTTAACGAGCTTACACAGTCTCATGCACTACGTAGGGTTTCAGATGTGCCGCGTATAAAATCAGAAGTGAGGGAAATTATCGAGCAAAAAGGATTGCTCTTGAAAGTGTTGCCCCAAATCGAATTTATTAAAGAAATATATCCTTCCGATGCCAATTTTCTACTGGTTAAGGTAGATAACGCCGATAAGCGATATAGTGAACTTTTAGGCTTGGGCGTAGTGGTAAGAAATAGAAGTTCGCAGCCCTTATGTAGTGACACGTTACGCCTAACTATAGGCACGAAAGATGAAAACATTAAATTAGTTACTGCTTTAAAAAGCTTGACAAAATGAAGAAAAAAGTACTTTTTATAGATCGTGATGGCACGATAATAAAAGAAACTGTCGATGAGCAGATAGATGCGTTTGAAAAGATGATATTCTATCCGAATTCGTTTACTTATTTAGGTAAAATCGCTAAAGAATTAGATTATGAATTGGCAATGATTACCAATCAAGATGGCCTTGGTACGGAAGTTTTTCCTGAAGATACCTTCTGGCCCGTTCATAATTTTATTATGAAATCATTTGAAAATGAAGGTGTTGTGTTTGATAAAGTATTTATCGACAAGACCTTTCCCCATGAAAATGCTAATACGAGAAAACCAGGCACAGGTCTATTGAAAGATTACTTCTCCGACGACTATGATTTGGCAAATTCTTTTGTTATCGGTGATAGGCTAACGGATATTGAGCTGGCCAAAAACCTAGGCGCAAAAGGCATTTTTATAAATGACAATACCAACTTGGGTACAGGTGAAATCACCGTGAAACGTGATGATCTCGAAAATTTTATTGCTTTGGAAAGTAATGATTGGGAGAAAATATATGAGTTTTTAAAGTTGAACGATAGAACGGCCGAAACTCATAGAAAAACAAATGAGACCGATATTTATATCAATTTGAACCTTGACGGTACAGGTAGGAGTGATATCAAGACCGGACTAGCCTTTTTTGATCACATGCTAGATCAACTGGCGCGTCACGGTCAAATGGATTTAGAAATAAAAGTGGATGGTGATTTAGAAGTAGATGAGCACCATACCATCGAAGATACGGGCATCGCTCTGGGCGAAGTTTTCGGCCAAGCCTTAGGTAACAAATTAGGTATCGAACGATACGGATTTTGTTTACCTATGGATGACTGCCTTGCGCAAGCGGCAATTGATTTCGGAGGTAGAAATTGGTTGGTTTGGGAAGCTGATTTCAATCGCGAAATGGTGGGCGATATGCCTACTGAAATGTTTCATCATTTTTTCAAATCATTTACCGACGGTGCCAAGGCCAATCTGAACATCAAGGCCGAGGGCACTAATGAACACCATAAGATTGAGGCTATTTTCAAGGCCTTTGCAAAGTCTATTAAAATGGCGGTCAAAAGAGATACCGAAAAAATGGTTTTGCCCAGTACAAAGGGCGTTTTATAGAGTTTACTAAGAATGAAGATTGTAATTATAAATTACGGAGCCGGAAATATACAAAGCATCAAGTTCGCGATTGAACGTTTGGGCTATGAAGCGGTTTTAAGTGAAGATGCAGATGAAATTAAATCTGCCGATAAGGTTATTTTTCCAGGTGTGGGCGAGGCCAGTAGTGCTATGAAAAAGCTGTTGGAAAGTGGCCTGGAAACGGTCGTTCCGCAACTGAAGCAACCTGTTTTGGGTATTTGTTTGGGCATGCAATTGATGTGTAATTCTTCTGAAGAAGGCAACACCAAAGGTCTTGGCATATTTAATGTTGATGTTGTTAAATTCTCTAATAAGGTAAAAGTGCCACAAATAGGTTGGAACCAAATCGATAATTTAAAGTCGGACATATTCAAGGGTATTTCCCCCAAGGAACATATCTATTTAGTGCATAGTTATTACGCTCCTTTATGCGATGAAACCATTGCTGAGTCTGAATACGATGTCAAATATAGTGCTGCCCTGCAAAAGAATAATTTCTATGGCACCCAATTTCACCCAGAGAAAAGTAGTAAGGTCGGGGCGCAGATTTTATTGAATTTTCTAAAAATGAGTTAAGAATCGATGGATTACAGAATTGTTGGTAAATCCGAATAACACAAAGTATAAAAATGAGAATCATACCTGCAATAGATATCATCGACGGGAAGTGCGTAAGACTCTCTAAAGGTGATTATGAGACCAAGAAAATATATAATGAAAACCCTTTAGAAGTTGCAAAAGAGTTTGAGGCCCACGGTATTGAATTCTTGCATTTGGTAGATTTAGATGGTGCGAAATCAAAACATATCGTCAATCATAAAGTGTTGGAGCAAATTGCATCTAAAACCCAACTGAAAATTGATTTTGGTGGTGGTCTCAAAACGGATGAAGACTTACGAATTGCCTTTGAGAGCGGTGCCAGCCAAATTACGGGTGGCAGTATTGCGGTAAAGGATAAAGAGACTTTTCAAAGCTGGATTAAAGCTTATGGTGCGAAAAAAATAATTTTGGGAGCCGATGCTATGGATGAAAAAGTGGCCGTTTCCGGTTGGCAAGAAGAGTCTACCGAAGAACTTATTCCTTTTATTTCGGCATATCAAGCGAACGGTATCGAATATGTTGTCTGCACCGATATATCGAAAGATGGCATGCTTGAAGGCCCCTCTTTTGAATTGTACCAGCGTATTTTAGAACAATGTGAGGGTTTAAAGCTGATTGCTTCCGGTGGCATTTCAACTTACGATGAGCTCCCGAAATTAGCCGAAATGGGTTGTGAAGGAACTATTATGGGAAAGGCAATCTATGAAAATAGAATTAGTATGAAGCAACTGGAGCAATTTGTATTGGAGCATGATGCATAGACAAAACACCAAAACGCCTGAAAAAATAGGAAGCTCCACTGCCAAAATGTTAAATTTGTTTTTAATTTGGGGCTTGGCAGTTAAGAGCGTAGTAGAAGGTTTAGCACCTTCTATTTATAATAGGGTTTTAGCTTAAATATATGTTAGCAAAAAGAATAATACCTTGTCTTGATATTAAAGACGGCCGTACGGTCAAAGGCGTGAATTTTATAGATTTGCGTGATGCCGGAGATCCTGTTGAGTTGGCCGAAATTTATAGTAAAGAGGGTGCTGATGAACTTGTTTTTCTCGATATTTCTGCAACGGAACAAAAACGAAAGACCTTGGCAGAATTGGTTTACCGCGTTGCCGAAAAAGTAAATATTCCATTTACCGTTGGTGGAGGAATTTCTTCGATTGAAGATGTTGATGTATTACTGCAAAATGGGGCCGATAAGGTTTCCATCAATTCTTCGGCAGTGAAAAACCCTCAATTGATAAACGATTTAGCGGCTAAATTCGGTTCTCAGTGCATCGTTGTGGCTATTGATGCCAAACAAATAGATGGCGAATGGATCGTACATTTGGTAGGGGGCAAGGTACCTACAGAACATAAATTGTTCGAATGGGCCAAAGAGGTCGAAGAACGTGGCGCTGGTGAAATTTTATTTACCTCTATGGATCATGACGGTACAAAAGATGGCTTTGCCAATGAGGCACTAGCGAAATTATCAACAGAATTGAACATACCCATAATAGCATCGGGTGGTGCCGGTAAAGTACAGCATTTTACTGATACCTTTGAAAACGGTAAGGCCGATGCGGCCTTGGCAGCCAGTGTTTTTCATTTTAAAGAAATAGGCATTGGCGATTTAAAACATGAATTACGGAATAAAGGTATTCCAGTAAGGTTATAGAAAAGTTTCAGAAATTGATTAAAGCAACAAAAGCGGATAGAGATTTAGTGGTTGATATTTTGGTGGAGGCTTTCGAGCCCATACGGGAAGATAACTCCATCAATTTCGTAGTTAAACAAGACCATAATAGGCATCAGCGCATGAGGGTCTTGATGGAGTATCTTTTTGATAAAGCGTTTCGTACAGGGGCAATTTATATTTCAGACAATAGGGCCAGTTGCCTTTTGATTACCTATTCAAATAAAGATAATTTTTCGTTTTCTAAACTTTATTCCACCTTACGACTGGCTTTCAAATGCATAGGCATTTTTCGAGTGGCCAAGGTACTTAGAAGACAAAAAATTATACAAAGAAATTACCCTAAGACGGCGTATATACGGCCCATGATTTTTGCCGTGAAACAAGAGTTTAAAGGTGGTGTAACGGCACCAAGATTGGTGTTGCAGGTCTATGATGCATTCAGAGACAATAAATTACCGGTTATAGTCGATGCCGCATCAGAACAGAATGTTAGGTTGTATCAAAAATTCGGATTGGAAATTTTTAATACAGAAAATGGACTTGGTTTTCCTATCTATTTAATGAAAATGCACGGTGTGCCTCAGAAGAAAGCTTCCTAAATACATAGAAAAGAAAAAATGACAGTAGATTTCAATAAAAATGTCGACGTATTGGTGCCTGCCATCATTCAAGATGCAAAAACCAAAAATGTACTCATGTTAGGGTATATGAATGAGGAAGCGCTAAAGAAAACCCAAGAGACCAAGAAGGTTACTTTTTATAGCCGTAGCAAACAACGTTTATGGACGAAAGGGGAAGAGAGTGGCAACTTTTTGAATTTAATCGATATCAAGATTGATTGTGATAACGACACTCTTTTGGTTTATGTAGAACCCGTAGGGCCAACCTGTCACACAGGTAGCGATACTTGTTGGAACGAAAATAATACTTCAAACTTCGGATTTATTTCTGAGCTTGAGCGAGTTATCGAACAACGAAGAACAGCTTCCGATGCAAGCAAATCATATGTAGCTTCACTATTTGAAAAGGGAATCAATAAAATTGCTCAAAAGGTGGGTGAAGAAGCTGTGGAAACGGTAATTGAGGCGAAAGACAATAATGACGACCTATTCTTGTATGAAAGTGCCGATTTGCTATTTCATTATTTGATATTATTACAGGCTAAGGGCTTTACTTTAAAAGATATTGAGAAAGAACTTCAAAATCGGCATAAGTAATCTTATTAGTTACGATTTTTGAGTCTAGAGGATCCATTTAGTTTTTTGTGATTAATAACGGCATCACCTTTATAATTCAATACACTTGCTCCCGAAGCATCTATTTCAATTGACTCTTGGGCCGAAAGAAAGGCTTCGCTAGCACCGGAAAGTTCAATATTCAGTCTTTCGCTGATCATATCATAGTCGCGTAAATCGCTGGCATCCGATAGGTTGGCATAAAGTGATTCAATATTTCCGTAGATATCCGCTTTAGAGGCACCGCCCATATTTATGTCTAAATGGGTCACATTAATTTCACCCGAGAATTCAGAAGAACCGGATAAGTCTATCTTTCCCCTATTGGTGTCCCAGCTGTCAAGTAGGCTAACTGTAGAAGCTCCTGAAAGGTCAAAATCTTTGATGTGCTTTGTTGAAATGTATGCCTTTAGTGTGGGGTTGCCATTGACTGTAGTATACCTCTTAAGCTTGATAATTAAATCGTCACCTTCACGGGCGACTACGATACGGTCATGAAGATTATCATTGGCTTCGATACTGATGTGTTCTTCAGTTTCCGAAAAGGTCAAGTAGACGTCAAATGCATTGGAAACTTTGAGTCCGTTATAGCCTGAGACGGAAAGGTCTCTAGTGGTAACTTCGCCCTTGGCCCTGACATGCTCATAATCGCAAGATGATACAAGGCCGAAAATCAGGGCCAAGACGATGTAGATTGACTTTTTTCGCATTTTTGATTGATTTGTACCACATGTCGTGGTCTGGTCGATGAATATAATCTTAATGATGTTTTAACCTTTCTTATAGTTGCATAACACTATTCCATTGAAAATTTATGGGAGACCATTCTTCTAATGTCATACCGTTTTTGTAGGTTTTGCTTTTGAGGTACACCTGTTGATTCTCTGCAAAAACATGTTGGGTTTCTATAAATTCATGGTAGAAAGTGCAGTGTTTTTTCATTACAATTTCTTTTTATAGCGGTTTCGACCCATATTAAAAACTCCTACTTTAATGCCCACACCTGCGGTAAAACCATTTATGCGTTTAATAGGGCTGGGTCGAAGTTCAATTTCACTACTGAACCGATAGGTAAAACCGGCCTCTATTTGTAAATACCTGCTAAGATTGAATTGAGCGCTTATACCTGGTTCTATTATAAATACCGCATCAAAATCATCTTCAGTAGGTTCAGGGTCAAAACGTTCGTCATAATCGTCTTCGATATAGCCTACAGCGCCACCACCGATTAACAGCGGAAAGGAAAGGCTTACAAGTTTTTTGCTAAAGAAAATCGGCTCTAGGTGAAGGCCACCGTAAATGGCGATCAAGTCTTGGTTTCTAGTAGACGGTGCTATATATAGGTCTTGTTGAGAATAAAGAAAATTGGCAGCGAAACCAACCTCAAATTGTTGATTGGCTACATAAGCTAATTTGAGCCCAGACATATAACTTGGTTCGCCCTCGATTTCGCCAGCTCCTAAAGTCAAACCTAAGTAAACACCATGAACAACGTTATTTCGGTCATTGAACTCAAGATAATCGTTTTGATCGTCTTGAGCGAAGATTGTTAAAATATTTCCTAGAATTAGGAACAAGAAAGTGGGTGAAAAATGCTTCATTACTGTTCGTTGTCTGATTGATTATTATAATAGACAACGGTGATTCGAAATAGTTGCATGAAAAGGAGAAAAATTTTCAAAAACAACGACTATTTTATTAGTAACCGATCGTATTTCGTACGAAATGAGCTGATTTATCCCTTTTATAATCGTCTTATGCCCAATTTGCATCTTTATCCAATTAGATTTTTCGGTCGTTTACTATTCTAGTTCGCTATAATTTAAAAATATATTACATCGGCAACTGCAATTTTATATATTTAAAACTCTAATTCGTTAAATATCAATTGAAAAGAGGTTAAAATATAATAGAGAGATTTTTTATTTTTATATTCGAAATTGCTTTAAATAGCGTTTTGAGTCCACTCCGACTTCCTCCGTGATTCAAAACACGCTATTGCTGACTACAAACCAAAGAATATGAAACCATCAATATTTTTTTATTGTACTCTATTTTTCTTAGTTTTTTCGTGTAAGCAAAACACCGAAGAAATCGCTGCTAACAATCAGGTCTTAACTGCAGAAGATTTAGTTGAGGCGGTGAATATCTATGAAGAGTTCTGGAACAGTAATGATCCTGAAGTGTTGACCCCAATACTTTCCGAAAATTTTAAACGTTACTCCAATGGAAAACTTGAGGCAGAAAGTCACGAAGAGCTCATCACTATTTTGAATAATTGGCATATAGCCATACCTGATTTTAGTACTAAATTAAGTGATATAGTCATTCATGGTAATAAAGCCTATTATTATTGGGAAAGTGAAGGAACGAATTCCGGTTACTTAGGAAGCGCTCGAGGCACTGGAATAGAAAATAATTCTAATGGGTTTGCTGTACTCACATTTAATAAACAAGGTAAAATTGTAAAGGAGGAGGCATTCTACGATTCTATGAATATTTATTTGTCATGGGGATATAAACTTGTACCTCCGAATAAGGGATAAAATTCAAACTAGTTCCCTCTATTACTGATATGAAAGCTTTTTTCTGAGGTGTTTTTGAATTAAATCAGTTTTACCGAATAATTCAGCGACTTGGCTAAAGCTTTGTTCAAAAAGAACGGTCTTTTATCATCTTTATACATTCTTTAATGATTTAGTAAGATTTAAATTACTGATTGTTAGTGAATTGTAGGATTTATATGGATAAAATTAGACATCATTTTGAACGAATAATCAAAATACCGGATGAAGATTGGCAGTTTTTCGTCAATAATCTTGAAGTGAAGAAATTCGCTAAAAAAGAAATTCTTTTGAATAGTGGCGAAACCGAAGATTATTTTTCCTTCGTTGAAAAAGGTGCTATTCGCTATTATATTCCTAAGAAAGACGATGATATTACTTTCGGATTTCGATGTGAAGAAGAATTTTCAAGTGCCTATGATTCTTTTTTGACCCAAAAACCAAGCATATACAGTTTACAAGCGATGGAAGATTGTGTGCTTTGGTCTATTAGTTACAATAACCTTCAACGTATCTATAGACAAACATCGGTGGGCAATCTTATTGGCCGAATTATAGCCGAAAAAACCCTGGTCTTAAAGTGGGATAGGGAACTATCATTTTTAAACCAAACCGCAGAAGAACGATATCTAGATATTTTTGACAAACGCCCAGAGCTTTTAAAGCGCGTTCCTCTAAAATATTTAGCTTCTTATATCGGGGTAACTCCACAAGCCTTGAGTAGAATACGCAAGCGTATTTCTTAACCTAGGTTCATTGTTTTGAAGCATTTATCTGACGAAATTTGAATGCAAAAACTACATGAAACCTCTTATTGTACTTTTATCGGTTTTTATAGTATCGCTGCTTATTCTGAAGATGATTTATGGGATTGATGATTTTCCAAGAGCAGGTCGTATCGGTATGGCATTCATGTTGGTATTTACCGCAATGGGGCATTTCATTTTTACCGACGGAATGACTTTGATGATACCGTCGCCCATACCCTTCAAGAAAGAACTTGTGTACTTGACTGCAGTAATTGAAATTTTTGCAGCTGTAGGTTTGCTGATACCCAAATACGTAACTACAACGGGATGGTTCTTAATTATTTTTTTTCTGGTAATATTTATGGCGAACATACAGGCTTCCTTTAAATATCTAAACTACGAAACAGGCAGTTTCAATGGTGCTGGCCCAGCTTATCTTTGGTTTCGTGCACCAGTTCAACTTTTATATATAATTTGGGTCTATTTATCTGCAATCCGATTTTGACTACGTAGTAGCTTAGAAATATAAATTAGTTATTTTTTCTTGAGAAATTGTTACAACTCTTTTATTAAAACAAGGCCTTTTTTTCCGCTTATTGAAATTTTGCCATTGTAGTTACTACCATAGGTGGCTCTGATTTCCCTAAGCTTTTTGCTTTTATTAATAAGTTTTGAATCTACATTCTGAAAAGACTTTGGCAATCGAACCAGCCCCTCTTGAAGAACAGCATTGAATTCATGAGGAAAGTCGGTTATATTAATGCTGATTTCAGAAGATTCTTGCTCAATGCTGATCGAAGTTTCAGAATTAACAATACCATCTAAGTTGAAATCGGCGATTTTCATGTTCATATCAATATCAGAACTTAGTCGGTTCAATTGTAGATTGGTAAATTTCAAGCTTCCATATATACTACCAACTTCTTCTAAATTCACTTCATCTTTATTGGAATAAAATTCAAGGGAGATAATTTTTTTCATCTCGATCTCGCTTCCGCTGCTGTTGATCCGTAAATTTTTCGAATCTTGCATATCGAGCTCTCCATTTTTTAAATCTATAGTACCATAATTAATATTGAGAGCTCTAAGTTCACCATACTTCATAGTTATATCGGCTTTGTTCAAGTTTTCACTAATCCACATATCACCATGTTCAATATTGGCTTGAAGGGCACCGTTCCAATCTTCAATAAAAACATCACCGAATTTGTTGGTAACCTCTATTTCTGCTTTTTGGGGCAGATATACCTTATAGTCAATCTGCACATTACTACGGTCAAAATCGAACGGATTGGCCTTCTCGAACAATTGCGAAAAGAAACCCGAACTATTCTCACCAATTTCATAGCTCAACGAAACGAAGTTCTCACTGCTTCTCAAAATTGGTTTTATACGATTCAGTAATTCTTGTGCATTATCTTTCTTCTTATGGGTAACTGTAATGGTTACGGTCAAAGAAAGTTCTTCTTTGTTCCATCCGTAGATATTGACATTACCATATTTATTATCTAAATGCAGCTCGCCCGCATTGGTCAGAGCATAACTCTTGACCAACTTTTTGGTTACTTTTTCTTGTGCTACCATAGGCAGGCTTAGCCCCAATACTACTATAAAAAGCAGTAGTTTTCTATAAAGTGTAGCCATAATTTTCGTCTTTAATTTGCGGTTCTTTTAGGTGATGCAATAAATTTTCGATAAGCTCTATTCGCTTTTTATAATTACTAACAATGGCCTCTAATACCAGTTGATTGTCTAAGTTATTGCGCATCTCTAACCGTAATTCTTCATATTCTTTATCGAGCTCATTCATAAATGAAAGAAACTCTTGTTTATCATTTTCTGAAAGCTTGTCGTTTTGCTCAACTAATTTCACTTGATAAGATACCAGGCTACGATAATGCATATCTATATCTTGTAACTCTTGAGATACAAAACCGTCTTTGGTATCTGTAGTATTATCAAAAAAGTTAATTCCTATCAATGTTGAAAGCCCTAAGAGCACAGCTACTGTGGCAGCCACTTTGAATATCGGTTTTTTCCACAAGGGTATGACCTTTGTCTTTTCTTTATCTAAACGAGATTCGATCTCGGCCCACATTTTGGCACGGTCGGCCCGATGGTCGTTGAAGACCTCTTGATTGTCTCTAATATGTTTTTCAAGATTGTCCATTATAAATTTTTTACAATTTCAACTAGTTTCTTTTTGGCTCTGTGATATTGTGATTTCGAGGTAGAGGTTGTAATACCTAAAACCTCTCCAATTTCCATATGGTCATAACCTTCAAGTAAATAGAGGTTGAGTATTTCTTTATAACCGCTGGGGAGTAAATCAATTCCTCTCTTGACCTTAATAATATCAGTAGCTTCAAACTTTATCTCAACTGTTTCATTCGAAAGATGATATTCATGTTCTTCAATTGGCGTAATTGCTACCCGTTTTAATTTCAAGCGATTAATACACTTATTGATAACAATACGTTTTAGCCAAGCTCCGAACGTACTGTCGTATTTAAAGTTTCCCAAATTTTTAAAGGCATCGACAAAACTATCCTGTACCACATCTTCGGCATCTTCTTTAATACGTAAAAAGCGCATACCGATATTATACATGGCATCGACATAGAGCTCATATAGTTGATACTGAGAGTTGCTATCACCAGACTTGCTTTTTTCAACAAGTTCTTTATGTCTAAAACGGATATCGGTTTCCAATTAAAATGAGATGGCTGTTCGTATACTAAATCACATTTATAAAAATAAAGACAACCCAAATTTATCAAGGTTGCATGTGCGAAGTATTATTTGACGACTAATGTATAAATATCTGGCGGTATTCATTTTATAATATATGGCAAAGGTTTTTTTCGAGTTTTTTACGCTAAATGCAACCTTTCAAGTTTTGATGTGTCAATAGTTATGTTCATTAATCAAAATACAAATGAAATTATGATAAAACAGTTGAAAGAAAGCGTTCCGATAGCACCAATCGGTAATGTATGGTTTTTGTTGTTCCTCTTTTCATCTTTAAATCTGATAGCGCAAGAGAGCTATACGCTGAGCGGGAAAATTACGGACAACGCAAATGGAGAGACTCTTTTTGGAGCTTCGGTATTTTTAGAAGGAACAAGTATTGGGGTAATTACCAATGAATATGGCTTTTACTCCCTAACGGCACCTAAAGGTGAATATCGATTGCTTATTTCATATATGGGCTATACCAACAAATATCAAGAAGTAGTACTAAATCAAAATCAAAAACTTGATTTTGAAATTTCAGAAGAATCTACCGAATTAGATGAAGTTGTTGTTACTGCAGAAGAGTCTGAAATGGCCGTATTGCGAAAGCCTGAAATGAGCGTCGCGAAAATGAATATTTCGACGGTTAAACAAATGCCGGTAGTGTTAGGGGAAGTAGATATTCTTAAATCGCTTCAAATGTTACCAGGGGTCACCAACAACGGAGAAGGATCAGGCGGTTTTCATGTGAGGGGTGGCGCGCAAGACCAAAACCTTATTTTACTCGATGAGGCCATAATCTATAATACCTCGCATCTCTTTGGTTTTTTCTCTGTCTTCAATGCAGATGCAATAAGAGATATGAAATTGTACAAAGGAGGTATTCCCGCTAAGTTTGGGGGCAGGGTTTCTTCAGTACTTGATGTTAGACAGAAAGACGGTAACAATAAGAATTTCGAACTGAACGGTGGGGTGGGTCTCATTTCGAGCCGATTAGCCGCTGAAGGGCCATTATTTAAAGATAAGGGCTCATTTTTGGTAGCGGGACGAAGTTCTTATGCACACCTATTCTTAAAACTGGCAGGAGAAGAGAATACTGCGAGTTTTTATGACCTTAACCTTAAAACCAATTATGTTATCGATGATAATAACAAGCTATACCTTTCCGGATACTTTGGCAGAGATGTTTTGAAATTTGGTGAAATTTTTAATAGTAGTTATGGTAATGTATCGGGTAATCTGCGCTGGAACCACATTTTCAATGAAAGGTTATTTTCAAATATGTCGGCTATCGTTAGTCGCTATGACTATGACTTGGGCTTTACTACAGAAGAGTTTGAATGGTTGGCTTCCATCAACAACTACAACCTCAAATACGACCTTAAATATTATTTCAGCGATAAGTTCAAACTTGATTTCGGGGCGAGTGGAATATTTTATGAATTTGATCCGGGTCAAGTGAACCCGAGTTCTGACACCTCGTCAATAAATCCACTTAAACTAGACATTAAAAAAGCTTTTGAAAGTGGTGTTTATGTAAATGCCGAACATAAGTTAACCGACAAATTTTCAGCGCAATATGGCCTTCGGTACAGTAATTTTGTTCGATTAGGTGGGCAACCTATGACCAATTATTTGAACGACCGCCCCGTCATTTTTAATAATAACCTGGGTATTTATGAAAGGGGTAGGCCTATCGGTGAAACCGATTATGATAATAGTTCTTCAATAAAAACTTTTGGCAATTTCGAACCTCGAGCTTCCCTTGCCTATCAGCTGAACGATGCTTCTTCGGTTAAGGCAGGGTTTTCTAGAGTGGCCCAATATGTTCATTTGCTCTCCAATACAACATCGGTAACCCCGGTAGATGTTTGGGCGCCAAGTGGTAAGTATATTGATCCGCAACTCTCCAACCAGTATTCGTTAGGCTATTTTAAGAATTTTATGGACCGTAAATATTCTATGGAAATCGAAACGTATTATAAGACCGTAGATAATCGAATCGATTATATTGATGGTTCCGATTTAATAGGTCAAGAAACCATCGAAACCGAAATATTGAACGGAGAGTCAAGGGCATATGGCTTAGAGTTATTGTTAAGAAAGAATGAGGGAAAGCTCACAGGATGGATTGCTTATACTTTATCGAAATCGGAGCAGCGAACCCCTGGTGGAAATGCGGGAGGCTTGGGCATTAATAATGGAGACTGGTACAATACTCCATACGATAGAACCCATGATATTTCAATAGCGGGATCTTACAGACTCAATGACAAATGGAGTTTTGGTGGAAATCTAGTTTTTCAAACAGGCAGGCCGGTAACTTACCCGAACGGCCAGTATGAATATGAAGGTATATCGGTGGCTAGTTACGCGGATAGAAATTCGGACCGATTGCCCGCTTATCATCGATTGGACCTTTCTCTTAATTACAAATCTAATAAAAAGCCTAGTAAACGATGGAAAGGCGAATGGGTGCTCAGTGTCTATAATGCTTATAACCGCAAGAATGCAGCTTCCATTTCTTTTGGTCAGAACAGAGAGACAGGTGCCAATGAGGCAACCCGCACAGCTATTTTCGGTATCGTACCATCTATAACCTATAATTTCAAATTTTAGAGAAATGAAAAAAATCAATCAAATACTCCTTATTACATTTCTTAGTCATATTCTATTTTCTTGTGAAGATGTAATCTATGTCGATGTGCAAGATACACCTACGCGTTTGGTAATCGAAGCATCTTTAGACTGGGAAAAAGGGACTTCAGGTAACGAACAATCAATTTTTATAAGAACTTCTACTCCCTTTTTTAATACAGATTCAAATACTGCAATTACTGGCGCCTCGGTTGTTGTGACCAATAATTCGAACAACTCTGAATATGTCTTTGAAGATTTAGGAACGGGGGAGTATAGTACCGCAGATTTCGAGCCCAAAATAGGGGCTTCTTATACTTTAGAAGTTATCAACGAGGGCGAAATCTATGAAGCCACTGAAACTTTGTATCCAGTAACTGATCTTACGGTTTTAGGGCAATCAAGGGAAGATGGTTTTAGTGAAGAGGATTTAGAGGTCAACCTCACGCTGGTTGACCCAGAGGAGGAAGGAAACAATTATTTTTTTAAATTTCAAAAACGAGGCGAACTACTACCTATTTTTGAAGAGTTTGATGATGAATTTATTAATGGTAATGAAGTTGATTGGTATTTGGAGATAGGGGAAGATGATGAGACCGAAAAGAAGGAAGCTTTTCAACCTGGCGATACCGTTGATATTGAGTTTTATGCTATTTCCCCAGCTTACAAAGAGTATTTTCAGATACTTGTGAATCAAATAGGCGGTGTTGGTCTATTCGAGTCGATACCCGTCGCTGTAAAAGGAAATTGTGTAAACCTCACGAATTCTGAAAATTATGCACACGGCTACTTTAGGGTTACCGAAGTTGTGAAGATTAGTTATACGTTTGAATGAGAAGAAAATGTAAGATGAAAGGTATTACAAACATATGATACTCCATCATTTTACCACCACACGACAAAAAGTTTTTCGTAGGCACCGTCATTTTTTTTCATCCATAACATAGGGGCATTTTTATTAAGCATTCTAAGATTGATATCCATTAGAATCTCGAAATGTGAGCTGTATGTAACCTTGTCGCTGGGAGAAACGACCCATTCTGATTTGGTAGGGATATAATATTTATGTTGCTTGAAATCTGAAGAATTAAAATCATCAAAACGTATCCAGAAACCTGTTACGCAATCTTTATTTAAAGGTCGAATATGTATGTCCGTAATCTGATATGAAACGAATAATTGTGCCTTAAAACAACATTGGTGTTCTAGTTCTTCAGAATTTATATTCTTTGATTGAAGGGCCTTTTTTCCTGCAGGACTATGTAAAAGTTCAAATTGATGATTCTTGATTTTCTCCATTTTGGTGAAAAACATATCACGACGATTGGGCCCCATGAGTCTGTGTATGGGTTCGCTTATTGAGGTGTCGATTATATAGAACTTATAGGTGAGTTCAATATGTATAAGTCGTTCATTTTCAGTATTTTTTAGGATAAAGTCAATTTCACCAACTGTCCGTTTATCATCTTTCACCGGTAAATTATGTAAAATAATGTTATACCGCTTCGATTGTGATATTAATTGTTGAAACACAAACTCCATTTGATGACCGAGGCGACGATTAGTCGGTATTTTTTGGGTTGTTAACGTGGATAAGTCCACGAAGGGAAATTTAAACTGTTGAATTCCAAATTGTTTGTTCAACCAAAGGGGAGCGGTATTATAAAAGCCTATACATTGTTCTAAAACCATAAATCTAAGGTAATGCATATGGTTACAATTGTATATTTATAGTGTAATGGTTTCTATTCAAATATTTCTTTTAGAATAGAATTCTATATCTTGTACTTTCCTTTTAATCCAAACTATTACTACCAAAAATTAAATTGAACAAAAAATGAACTCGAACAGAAGAAACTTTATTAAAAAAACATCAATGGTCGGTGCCGGTATTACCTTGGCGCCCTCGTTGGCAAAAGCTAATATTTTTAGTCCAAAAAGAGCTTTAGATGCAAAATACATGGGTGGTTTTGCGGCCCCTAAATTAGACAAAGTACGTTTTGCCTTCATTGGTGTAGGTGCGAGAGGCTCAGGGCATGCGAAACAAATTGCTGCTATTGAAGGCACAGAGGTCGTTGCAATCTCTGATTTGTACGAAGACTTGGCCAAAAAATCTGCAGAAGCTTGTAAAGAACAAGGTAAAGGTAATCGCCACAAGAAAATTAAGTTGTATACCGATGGTGAGAATGATTGGAAAAAGATGCTGAAAGAGCAAAAACCTGATGCAGTTATTATCGCAACTCCATGGAAACTACATGCCCCAATGGCTATAGAAGCCATGAATTCAGGAGCCCATGCTTTTGTAGAAGTTCCGTTGGCCTTGACTATAGATGAGATGTGGCAGCTGGTAGACACTTCTGAAAAGACCAAGAAGCACTGCATGATGATGGAAAATGTAAACTATGGTCGTGAAGAACTTCTGTACTTGAACATGTGTCGACAGGGGGCAATAGGAGAGCTGCTTCACGGTGAAGCTTCTTATATACACGAGTTACGTGGCCAAATGAACGAAGTAGATAGGGGCACGGGATCCTGGAGAACCCCACACTATGCCCATAGAAACGGAAACCTTTACCCTACCCATGGTCTAGGCCCCGTTGCCCAGTACATGAATGTAGGTCGTGGCGATGACAATTTTAAGTTTATCAATTCTTTTTCATCCCCAGCAAAAGGAAGACAGCTATATGCAGAAAAGAATTTTGATGCAGACCACAAATGGAACAAGTTAGATTATAAAGGTGGCGATATAAGCACTTCAATCATAAAAACCACTCTGGGAAGAACTATTATGGTGCAGTGGGATGAAACGAGCCCTCGACCATATAGCCGTCACAACCTAATTCAAGGTACCAAAGGTACTTTGGCCGGTTTCCCGACTAGAATCGCACTAGAAGGTGGGGTAGAAGGTGTAACGGAAAATCACCATGAATGGGCAGAAGGTGAAGGCCTCCACAAGATTTATGAAAAATATGAGCATCCCTTATATAAACGCCTTGGTGAACTCGCGGTTAAAATGGGTGGCCATGGCGGAATGGATTTTATGATGCTTTATCGTATCGTGGAATGTCTTAGAAATGGCGAACCCTTGGATCAGAACCTTTATGAGGGTTGTTTATGGAGTGCAGTCGGGCCATTGAGTGAAGCGTCGGTTGCGGCTAATGGTGCGCCACAAGAATTCCCAGATTTTACCAGAGGTGCTTGGAAAGATACCGAGGCTTTGGCAATCATTGGGTAGAACATTTTAAATTTAAAGGGAAAGGTTGTTGTTCGATACATCCTTTCCCTTATTCTACATCGTTAACATTTCCTAAAAATAGAGGTGTTCACGGCTAATTATATTATTTTTATGTAATGGCTATGAATACAAGAAACGGATTTCGCTTCTCACCGTATGAAGCACCCGAACAATCTCCTTTTGAAAAACTTTTCGATATTTTTCAAGAACTCATTACGCACACTTCCGGTGATTTTGATGAGGCCATCGATTGGCTTCGTGAATTGGATAAGGAATATGAGCTTACCGATGACGATTATACTATTGATGACTTTATTGAAGATTTAAAGGCCAAGGGCTATATTCGAGAAGAGTTCGAAGATGGTGGTGGAGACATGGGTGAGGGCGAAGAAGGTGAAGAGGGTGATGGCGATGGTAAAGGAAATATTTCCATTACCGCAAAAATGGAACGGATAATAAGGCAAAGGGCGCTTGACCAAATTTTTGGCAAACTCAAACGCTCAGGTTCCGGAAACCATAAAACGGGCAAGTCGGGGCAAGGTGACGAACACACCGGCGATTTTAGAGAGTACCGCTATGGTGACGGTTTAGAACATATTTCGATGACCGAAAGCCTTAAGAACGCCCAAATAAATCATGGTATTGGCAGTTTTTCTTTAAATGAAGAAGATTTAGTTGTAGAAGATACCCAGTATAAAGCCCAAATGAGTACCGTGCTAATGATCGATATCAGTCATAGTATGATTTTGTATGGGGAAGATAGAATCACGCCTGCGAAGAAGGTAGCCATGGCATTGGCAGAATTGATAACTACGCGCTACCCAAAGGACACTTTAGATATTTTGGTGTTCGGTAATGATGCTTGGCCCATTTCAATAAAAGAACTTCCCTATTTAAAGGTAGGACCATATCACACGAATACGGTTGCAGGTCTTCGTTTGGCGATGGATATGCTTCGTAGAAAACGAAATACGAACAAGCAGATTTTTATGATAACCGACGGTAAGCCAAGTTGTTTGCGTCTTCCCGATGGTAATTATTATAAAAATAGTGTTGGTCTTGACGATTATATTGTAGAGAAATGCTATAATATGGCCCGCCAGGCTAGAAAATTACATATTCCGATAACTACATTTATGATTGCGCAAGACCCGTATTTGATGCAGTTTATTCGTCATTTTACTGAAGCAAATAAGGGGAAGGCATTTTTTACCGGACTCAAGGGATTGGGTGAAATGATTTTTGAAGATTATGAATCGAACAGAAGAAAGAGACTGAAATAAGATATAGAAGCCTATAGCGAGGCAAATTAAATTTTATGGCCATTGCAATGAAGGAAAGTAGAAAGTGGTGGCAAAGAAAAAGAATTTGGTTACTGATTGTATCCGGTGTACTTTTTGTTCTATTTATATGGAGTTTGCCGTCTCGGGTAAATGACTTGATTGTCGATACGGCTAGGGCTTATACCAATCCTGAGATTTGTGAGGGTGCTCTAGAAATAGCCAAAAAGAACAATAGGGTCAAAGAGGTTTTTGGAGTTTTGCAGCCCGTTGGTAAAATGGCACTTTTTGAAGGTTATGTGGTCTATTCAAAAAATGCCGACTCAGTTGCTATTACGGTCAATGTAAATGGAAATAGGAGGGAAGAATTACGTTCAAAAATGGATGTTTTTGCAACAATGAGCAATTCTACCTGGGAATACTACAAAATTCAAATTCGCATTAAAAAACCAATTGAAGAGAAAGAGACAATACCTATACTAAATAATTGAAAACTGAAAAAGAGAAAATGAGTCTGGATTATAATAAAATTACCACCGTGGCGCAGCTGAAGGCGGCAGGGTATAAAAGTAAGAGCATAAAAGATGAACTAAGGGATAACCTTCGTGAAAAAATTAAAAACGGAGAAGAGACATTTCCGGGAGTTTGGGGTTACGAAAATTCTGTAATTCCCGAACTGGAAAGAGCTATCCTATCCCGTCACAATATCAATCTCCTGGGCTTACGCGGTCAAGCGAAAACAAGGTTGGCTAGATTAATGGTCAACTTGCTCGATGAATATATTCCCGTTGTTTCTGGTTCTGAAATTAATGACGATCCATTGCAACCGATGTCTCGTTATGCTTCTGAATTAATTAAGGAGAAAGGTGATAAGACCCCTATTTCATGGCTACACCGTAGCGAGCGTTTTGCTGAAAAATTGGCTACCCCTGATGTAACGGTTGCCGATTTAATAGGTGATGTAGATCCTATAAAAGCTGCTAATCTTAAACTATCTTATGCCGATGATAGGGTTATTCACTTTGGTATGATTCCCAGAGCGAACCGCTGTATTTTTGTGATTAACGAATTACCTGATTTACAAGCGCGTATACAAGTTTCGCTATTTAATATTTTGGAGGAAGGCGATATACAAATTCGTGGTTTTAAGTTGAGACTGCCATTAGATATTCAGTTTGTGTTTACGGCAAACCCAGAAGATTATACCAATCGAGGAAGCATTGTAACGCCGTTGAAAGATAGAATAGGGTCTCAAATTTTGACCCATTACCCTGAATCCGTTGAAATTGCCCGTAAGATAACCGCGCAAGAAGCCGAGCTTGATGAGCGCCAGTCCGAATCGGTATATGTTCCTGATATGGCCAAAGATTTGTTGGAACAAATTGGTTTTGAGGCAAGAAATAGTGAATATGTAGATGCTAAAAGTGGTGTGAGTGCCCGTACCAGTATTACGGCTTATGAGAATTTGTTGAGTACTGCTGAAAGGCGAGCCTTGCAAACCGGTGCTGAAAATACCATGGTACGCTTGAGCGACTTCTTAGGAGTGATTCCTGCAATTACAGGTAAAATCGAATTGGTGTATGAAGGTGAGCAAGAGGGGGCTGATGGTGTTGCCGAAATACTGATAGATGATGCCGTAAAATCTCTATTTCCCAATTACTTTCCAAAAATTAATAAGCTAGAAAAGAAAGATGCGATTACCCCTTATGACGAACTTGTTAGTTGGTTTTTTCAGGGGGAGGGCTTCGAACTGCTAGACGATTTCACCGATGAAGAATATAAACGGGCTTTAGATAGTATTCCACCGTTGAATCAATTGATCAAAGAACATCAACCGGATTTCGCCAAAAAAGATGTTTACTTCTTAAAAGAATTGGTTCTTTGGGGGCTCGTATCTTATAACAAACTAAGTAAAAACCGATTTTCGGAAGGGTATCAGTTTAAAGATCTCTATGGTAGTTTTATCAGTGGTTTGTAAAAATTCTTTATAAAATTTAAAAGCCATTTCAATCTGAAATGGCTTTTCTTGTTCATAGGCTATATGCTATTCCACAACCCATACATCATTATAATGCGTTCTACTACTATCGGCTTGTTTAATATTTAATCCGCCAGAGATGATTATTTTACCGTCAAACACCGCTGAAGCATGCCCCATTCTTGGAGAATAGGATTCGCTAACATTTAGGTTGCTCCATTGAATTCCATTCTCGGAGTACCACACATCATCAAAACTTGCTACATCTTGTTCGAAAGTTTCTTCATTGTTCACAGCTGACCAACCGCCAATTACCCAAATTTTATTATCGAATACCAAAGAGGTGTGATCAGAACGTACTTCGAAGCTAGATTCAGCAGAAATTTGTGTCCAAGTGATTCCATCTGTTGATACATAAACATCATTATAAAAAGATGGAGAAAAGTTTGTTACTGAAGTACCTCCTATCAAATACATCTTGTTGTCATGAACAACAGTAGTATGATCCATACGGGGTGAGAATTGAGCATTTTCAATAGCTAATGACCACGTGATTCCATCGTCTGTATACCACACATCATTGAATTGCTCTGGTCCCTCGCTACCGCCAATTACCCACATTTTATTGTTGAAGACAACCGTTGAATGTCCTTCACGGGCCCCAAAGTTCGGAGTAGCCGTTTCCATAGACCAATCTTTGCCGTTAGTTGAAGACCAAATGTCGCTATACCAGCCTCCAATTGCCCAAAGTTTATTTTTAAAAACAACCGTAGTATGGTTACTTTTATTAAAAACATCAAAAGGGTTTTCAGCTTCTAATTCCCAAGAACTTCCATCAGCAGAAGAATAGACGTTATCATATGATTCGTTGTCATCTTGGCCACCTATCATCCATAACTTTCCATTAAATTCTGTAATACTATGATTTCTTCTTGCCGTAAATTCGGTATTCGCAGTTAAGGCTGTTTCTGAAAAAGAAATACCTTTTGTACCAAAGCTATACGTTTCAGAACTTTCGGTTTCATTACCATTATTATCAGATGCTATTACCTTCCAAAAATATAACGTATTGCGCTCTAAACTTTCAGTGATAGTAAACTGGGTCTCGGTTAGATTTTCTACCAGTACATTCTCTGGTGATTCGTTGGAGTCTAAAATCAGTTGATAAGTAACGGTATCACCATCTTGATCATTGGCGGCGCCCCATTTTAATTGTGGGTTTAGATTACTATTCTCTTCGCCATCTTCCAATGATAATAAGCTAAAAGAATCAGGTGAGATATTTATGGGTTCTTCTTCATCTACTTCCTCTTCTACCTGGGGTTCTTCAGACTGTTCACTATCAGGTTCGGGAATCTCAATGGGGCTGTTATCATCGGAACATGAATGGAAGAGAACTAAAGAAATACTAATCAAAAATAAATTTGTGAACTTCATAAAAAGGGAATTTAAGTTGGTTATATAACTTTTTACCCTTTTATATATTGCAGCGTTTTAAACACCTTGTTAAATGTGACTGAAGTTCAAATACTTAAGGTTTAAAAAATTAAACTTGATATGCCGGTAAATTGAAAATAAACGAGCTTCCTTGCTTCGGTTTGCTCAAAACCGTGATGGTAGTATCATGCAAATCCATAATTTTTTTGACAATGGCCAAACCTAATCCGTAGCCTTGTTTTTTGGTACTCTTATCCACTTGTTTGTACCGATCGAAAATAAAAGGTTGTTCATTTACGGGAATTCCCGTACCCGTGTCGGTAATGTTTATCTCTACATTTTGCCCTTTCTTTTGTAGCGAAAGAGTCACCTTTCCCATAGGTTCGGTGTACTTTATAGCGTTTTCAATTAAGTTCTGAAGAGCCCTTTCCACTAGGCTAACGTCGGCATATACCAAACAATTTTCTTGTGGGTTGTCAAGCTCTAGCTCAATCTCTTTTTGTTTGGCCAACACATTGAATTTGGCGATTAGGTCATGGGACAGTTCCGTTATCGAAAAAGGTTCTTTTACCGGCACGACTTGTTCGGCTTCGAGTTTTGAATATTCGAAGAGTTGATTGATTAAATTTGAGAGCTTATCGACATTGTCGTGAGTAATCTGTAAATATTCGTCTTTCTCGATTTCCGATAAGGTATCTCGTTTCATTTGCAAGGTTTCTATATACCCTTTCAAAATGGCTAATGGAGTTCTTAAATCGTGAGAAACGTTCGCAATTAATTCCCTTCTCAATAAATCTACTGATTTCATTTTATCCATATTGCCAACGATGTTATCGGCCATATCATTAAATGATTTCGCAAACACTTCAATGTCTGATTTTTCAGGATCCGGTATTCTTGCTTCCAAATCTCCGTCATGAAAACTTCTTACCGTCTGGGTAATTAAACGAAGATTTTTGGTCAAGAACCAAATGGCCAATAAGCCGATTATGGCCGAGAATACCATAGTTAACAATGTAGCACCAATACCCAATCTCGTAAAATACTGACTCATGAGGTTGTCACTAACCTCTTGAAATTTTTTACCGGCTAACACAATATATATGAAGCCTTGATGATTGTCGACCCTATAAGGGGCAGCTGAAAATATTTTCTTCTCACCCGGATTTCTAGGATCATCGCCCAGAATAAAATTTGTGCCTTCGTCAGCAATAAAAGATTTAATTGGTGCAAGATCAACCGATTTGGCGGCATCTTTATCATCAGGGTCAAGAACTACCGAATAGAGAATTTCGCCTGATTGACCGAGAAGATAAACTTCGATACTTTGGTTCACGGCCATCATATCATGCATTAAATCGCCGAACAGAGCACTGTTAACACTACCATCTTCCATAAATGGCGAAGCTCCATTGAATTTTTCGGCAATAACGTGGTTAGCGACATCGGCATTCAACCTTTGGGTGGTCTCTTGACTGTATTTATTGGCAAAATATCCTGTGATGAATATATAGGAAGCACCCATCAAAAGCACCAGAAGTATGAATGCCATCCATAATTTTTTGATGAGTTTGGGTGTAAGGGTTTTTTCGGTCTTGGTCATACTGCAATATCTTCGTTAAACTTATAACCTACACCCCAAGTGGTCAGTATATAGGTCGGGTTGGCCATATCAGATTCAATTTTGGCCCTAAGACGGTTTATATGTGAATTCACGGTATGTTCGTAACCATCAAAATTATAGCCCCAGATGATATTCAAAAGTTCGGTTCTAGAATAATTTCTACCGGGGTTAGCCGCCATTAAAACCAATAATTCAAATTCTTTGGGCGAAAGCTCTATCTTATTATCGTGCAAAAGTACCTTTCGTTTGTCGATATCTATTCGAAGTCCTTCAAAAGCCATGGCGGATGATTCTTCTTTACCACCGACAATTTTATTGGTTCTACGAAGAACTGCTTTGATTCTGGCTAACAACTCCCTTATGCTAAAAGGTTTGGTAATGTAGTCATCTGCGCCAATTTCAAGGCCTAGAACCCTATCTATTTCTTCAGATTTAGCGGTAAGCATAATAACCGGTGTCTGTTTCGTGCTTCGTAACCTTTTGCATATTTCAATACCATCCATTGTCGGTAAGGTAAGGTCTAGCAATATGAGGTCATAGTCCTTTTCCAACGCCATTTTCAGGCCTTCTGCGCCGTCTGTGGCCTTAGATGTATTATAGATAAGGTCGGTTAGATGTATTTCTAACAGTTTGATGATTTCTAAATCATCTTCAATAATCAATATTTCTTTCATAATAGTAGGTTACGAATGAAGCTAAAAAGTATCACACAAATATCACAGTACCGATTAATGCGCGATTCTTTCGTCTTAGGGGGTGATATGTTTAGACGTTCTAATAAATTATTAATGAATTGCAGCTAAAATATCACAGAATTATAACGGAATTTACGAAAAAGTTTAAGGTTTCGTGATTTTCCTATGATTCGGTAGTAGTTAGTTTGTACATAATCTAAAAACAGCATTATTATGAAAACAAAAAAACTTTTAGTATTAATGATAGGTATCTTTTTTCTCGCCTTTACAGCATGTGAAGACGACGATAATACACCTGTGATTGACGATATGGATGAAATGGAAACACCGACTCCAGACCCAGAACCAGATGAAATGGAAGATCCTGAACCTGTAATGACAGATTTTACGGTAACTATTGAAAATGTTGTGACTCCACAACCCCTATTTCAAACGGGATTTTTCGCTATACCTGAAGGGGGTTCTGAACCCGCTCCATTATTTCCTGGAGATGGCTATTCTTTTGAAGTTGATGCCGGCCCGAACGTGTTGCCCGGAGATGGTGGAACCAGACTTTCTTTCGTTACCATGTTCGTTCAGTCAAATGATCTATTTTTTGCCCCTAGCGAAGAAGGTATTGCTTTATACCAAGAAGACGGGGCGCCGATTGGTGGTGACGGTATGGTAGATGTCACGGACCAAGTATTATTATGGGATGCAGGTACCGAGGTCAATGAAGAAACGGGGTCGTCAAATCAAAAACCACAACAAGCTGCTGATGCTATGGATCAAGGGGAAGATGAAAATGGTGTAGTCACTGAAATAACAGATAATACTGATTCTTTCGGTAACGAGATACCGGATGTTAGTGATGTGATCAAGGTTACGATCGAACTTGTTTCTCCGGCCAGGTTCAAGGTGAATATTATGAACGTTTCCGATGCCAATACCATTGCCGTACCTGCACAAGGTGAAGACGCAAGAGCCGCAGTGCCTATTTCTCCGGGTGTCTACGCTGTTCATACTATGCCAGCTCCTTTCTTTGTAGAAGGTGAAGCTGCTTCTGAAGCAGGACTTGTAGCCAGTGAAACAGGAGTGGAAGATATCGCTGAAGATGGTTTTTTTGATGCTCTTTTGATGGATTCAGAGGCATCTACGGGTCTTATTGTACCATTGTCTCCTGGTGCTTGGGCCGTGCACAACCAAGATATCAAGCCGATTTATGAAAATGATATGATCGATTTTGGGGAAGGATTAGAGGCTATCGCCGAAGATGGTATACCTACTATGTTGGTAGAATCGCTTATGAACAAAGAAAATGTTTTTGCTTCAGGAGGTTTTGATACTGCTGTCGGAGCCACTGAACCGGGAGCAATTGGCCCAGGCGGACAATATCAATTTTCTTTTACGGCTGAAGAAGGAAGCAGTTTATCTCTTGCGACCATGTTCGTTCAAAGTAATGATTGGTTTTACAGCTTTAGACCTGATGGATTGCCTTTATTTGAAGATGGTGTTGCGGTGTCAGGTGATGTAACAGAGTTTGTTTTTCTCTATGATGCGGGTACAGAGGCCGACGAGTACCCAGGTGCAGGATTAGCACAGGTAATTAGACAATCAGCTTCAGATGCTGGAGATGCTGATGAAGATACGAATGTTAGGTTTATTGACCCTGATGATACATCAAATGTGCCAAGTGCCATCAATGTAATTAAGGTTACAATTGAGGCTAATTAATAGCTAAGGTGGCAAAATAAAAGGCCCGAACTCTCGTTCGGGCCTTTTTGTTTTATTAACGTTACTTTCTTATTCCCAAGAATCAATGTGTTGATTCATATCATCAAAATTATAATTGCCCACGATGTTCTTTCTGTACTTAAAAGCCAATAAGGTAAGCCCGATTAATGTTAATTGCATTACTAATATTAATATACCCATGGGAAAAAATGTAGCAGGTATAACATGGTTGGAGAATTCAAAATAGGTTGTCAAAGTACTAATAGTCATATAGACATTGAAGGCGTAAACCACACATACACCATACATTAAAAACTCAATAATTTTCATTTGTGGGTCAGTGCCTTCTTCTTCCTTGATTTTAAACCAAAGTACATACAAGAATACAAAATGAATCAAGCTGAGTATCGGAAATACAAAGTTCTCTGGTTTTAATACTGGAAAGGTATTCGTGTAAAGTCCGTAAAAACTAAAAACTATTAGTGTTAAGAGTAGGGCTACAGTAATTTGTATCGTTTTGTTCCACGAAAACAGTTTTTCAATAAATCTCATAGCGGTCAATGACAAGATTAGTTATAGGACAATTTAAATACTAACGAACCTTGAGCTTTTTTATTTAAAAATTCAACAAACCGCTATTTCCATAGATTTAGCTATGAAAGGCGGGGGAACTACTTACACCGTAAGATGTTAGTCGAGAACAAATTATGTCTTTATGAGTTAAAAATGAAAAAAAAATCGTCGATTATCCTATAAATTCGTTTTTCTTGGCCCAATTTGAAAATAGAATTAGAAGAATACTTATAATGATGATAAGTATTGGAAAGGCCATTGCTGCTGTTCCCAATACGTCAAAAGTATTACTCAGAAAAAATTGATATACATTTTGTGCAAGAACGGCAATCAACGAAATGATGAACAGTATGTACGCCCACTTTTTTCTTAGTAATAATCCGATACTACCAATTAACCCTCCCCAAACCGCTAAGGCAAAGGCCCCTGTTGCCCAAGCTGGTCTAGACTCGTACAACATACGTTGTTCTTGACTGAGCTCAGCCAAAGTCTCTACACTCATATAGGCATCGGCCAGATAGGCCATAACACCCATAATATTCCATAATAATGCGATAACAGAAATTATCCAGAACCAAGTCGGTGGTTTTTTTAGAGTGGTGGTCATAACTTAATATTTAAAGGTTGTCTTTACAAAATACAAAAAAATGGCTAGTTTGGCTTCAAATGAAATTCATGCATAGAAAGCGATTTTATTATTTAATAAGCCTACAATATTTGGGTTTTCGGTATAGCGGTTGGCAAAATCAACCTGGTCAAAAGACTTTAGAATCTATGTTGGTGAAAACTTTGAAGTTTGTATTACCCGACCAGAAGTTTAAAATATTGGGGGCAGGCCGTACCGATGCCAAGGTTTCTGCACTAGAAATGAATTTCGAGTTATTTCTTGAAGACCGGGCCCTAAACGATAATGACTCATTTTTACAGCTACTTAATTTGAATCTACCACCCGATATAAAAGCTATTGGTATTAAAGAGGTCGATAATTCTTTCAATGTAATTAAAGATACCAAGTTGAAAGAGTACATCTACTTATTTTCTTTCGGAGAAAAGAACCATCCCTTTTGTGCACCTTTCTTAGCGAATATTATAGAGCCACTTGATATTGAACTCATGAAAAATGCCGCTTGTTATTTTCAAGGCATACACGACTTTTCTTCATACACCGCTAGATTGCGTGAAGGCACGAATACGATTAGATCTGTTCTCTCTTGTGAATTGAAAGAAAATGATTTATTGACAGCTAATTTTTTTCCTGAGAAAAGCTATGCTCTTTATATTAAAGCTTCCGGTTTTATGCGCTATCAAGTTCGTATGATTATGGGGGCGCTGATTCAAGTGGGAAAAGGAGAACTCTCTATTTCTGAAATTAAAAAATCTTTAGAAAATAAAAATGAAGTTAAGTTGACATACGTTGCTCCTGCATCTGGATTGTTACTAAACAAAATAGATTTTCAAAAAAGTTAAAAATAAAATCCGCTTCTAACTATATTTATAGAAATAGTTCCGTTCATGGGAAAGCCAAAAAGAAAGAAAATTCTAAGTAAACTTAGACCTAAGAAAAAATCGAGATTTGAGGGTAAAATGGGTAAAGCCCCTGGTACCATTACCTATATGGGCCGAAGAGAAGGCAAAGAAAGTGTTGTCAATATTCTCGAGTATAACAATGAGGAGCTGAATACCATTAACCCAGGTAATATTGACTCAATTGTTGCTCATAAAGACCCACCTCTTACTTCTTGGATCGACATTATAGGCATTAGTGATGAGGATTTTATAGAGAAGGTCGGCAAACGTTTCGGGTTAAATTCATTGGTGATGGAAGATACCGTGAATACCCATCAAAGACCAAAAGTGGATGAATACGAAGACTACATTTTCGGTGTTTTTAAAATGCTTTATGTAGATGATGAAACTCAAGAGCTCGTATGTGAACATGTAGCTATGGTACTTCTTGAAAATTGTGTGCTTGTTTTTCAAGAATTGGAAGATGATGTATTTACAGGGGTTAGAAATCGAGTGCGCAACAAGTCGGGAAGAATTCGAAGTAGGGGAGCCGATTATTTATTTTTTGCACTGCTCGATGCCATTGTAGATAACTACTTTGTGGTTTTGGAGTACTTAAATGAAAAGATAGAGCACCTTGAAGAATTGGTATATGCGAACCCGACAAATGAGGTTGCCCAAGAGATACAGAATGTAAAAAAAGAAGTACTAAAAGTTCGCAGGTGGATATCGCCTGTACGGGAGTTGGTGGGTCGTTTGATTGATTCTGAAAACCCGTTAATCTCTAAAGATACCAAAGTATTCTTGAGAGATGTGTTAGATCATTCCCTTGAAATCAACGAAAGTCTTCAAATCTATCGTGAAATGTCTATGAGTCTTATGGAGATGTATATGAGCAATATGAGCAATAAAATGAACGAGGTGATGAAAGTACTGACTATAATGGCCTCGATATTTATTCCCTTGACTTTTATTGCCGGTATCTACGGTATGAATTTTGACCATATGCCCGAACTACATTGGAAATATGGCTACCCTATGGTTTGGGGACTTATGATTGCACTTTTCATAGGTTTGTTGATCTATTTTAAGATTAAGAAGTGGTTATAAGATTGTTTAGGCATTGGTTTATGGTTCATCATTCGCTTTATTTGAGCTGATCTAGGGCCCTAGTAGGTTCTATATTGCGTAATATTTAAAATTAGAAATGATGAAAAATACTAAACAAGCACTTTTACTTTGTCTTTTAATGCTAAGCGGGTCGATATATGCCCAAGGTGTAGATCGTGAAATTTCTGAAGAGACTGCTCAAAAGAAATATGAAATGTATGAAGATGGTACTCTGGTGAAGAAATCGGTTAAAATTCATACCATAGTAAGACAAGATATCAAGTTCGCCGAAGAAGATGAAGAAAAAATCGACGCTAGAAGAATTATAACTCCGAAGAAAATTTCTAAAATCGTAAGCATAGATAACGATGCTGATGAAGATTTTGATGAAATCATAAAGTTTAGTTATACTTCAGATGCCAATAAAGACTTTGTTTTCGGAACTAATGACGATGAAATATTTAAAGCCCTTGAGAATAGTAAGTATTTGAATATTAAAAAGAGTGAAAATATGTCTGAAAAGAGTTTGAACTCTTTGATTGTGATAACCGATGACAATGGCGAAGTAGTTGAGTTAGTTTTGGAAAAACATAGTGAAATGTAAAATTCGATAACTTAATTTACAAAATGAGAGAGCGCTGAAAGGCGCTTTCATTTTTTTCTTCATCTTTAATACATAACGGGGTTCCCAATATTTTACATTAGCCATGCGTAGACTTAAGAAATGGTCGGCTGCCTTCATCTTTATTTATTTGTCAATTTCGGTATCAGCTTATATATATCAAGAACGGTTGATATTTTTTCCTTCCACAATGCCCACCAACCATAGTTTTGATTTTTGCCAACCTTATGAAGAGTTTTTTATCACTACCGACGATGGTGCAAAACTAAATGCGGTACATATAAAACAAGATAATCCTAAAGGTATTATTCTATATTTTCATGGTAATTCGGGTAATATTTCGCATTTAATTCACGTAGCAAATATGTTTTCTAGAAATGGCTATGAATCTATTTTGGTCGATTATAGAACTTATGGAAAAAGCACGGGGAAACTCAGTGAAGAAGCTCTTTATTCCGACGCACAACAATTTTATGAATACACTGTTAATAGGTATGATGAGCATCAGGTGATTGTATACGGCCGCTCTTTTGGTACAGGTATTGCAACTTGGCTCGCTTCTAAAAATAAGCCGAAAAAATTGATTTTAGAATCACCTTTTTATAGTGCAGTCGACTTGGGTAAACATCGATTTCCTTTTTTAGCAGTCGACTGGCTTTCGAAATTTAGGTTTCCTTCAAATGAATATATAAAAAATGTTTCATGTGAAATCTATCTATTTCATGGTAAAGACGATGGTGTAATACCGTTTAAGTCTGCGGAAAGGCTTTACAAGGTCATTCCAAATAAAAACAAGCATTTTATTTCCATAGAAAATGCGGGTCATAACTATTTGCAAGATTACAAAGCTTTTAAAACTGGAATTCAGGAAGCTCTAAACTAGAAGAATCTTATTAATCGAACATGTCTGAAGACAAATAGCGATCACCACGATCACACACAATCGACACGATTACCCCACTCTCAAGGGTTTCGGCCAAACGAAGTGCAGCAGCAGCAGCTCCGCCACTGCTCATACCAGAAAAAATACCTTCTTCTTTGGCCAATTTACGCGCCATTTCTCTTGCCTCTTCTTCGCTTACTTCAATTACTTGGTCAACCTTGCTAGCGTCAAAAATCTTAGGTAAATATTCTTGCGGCCATTTTCTAATACCCGGTATACTCGAATTATCTGTAGGTTGCACCCCAACAATTTGAATAGCTTTATTCTGTTCCTTTAAATAGGTAGAAGTACCCATTATCGTGCCGGTGGTTCCCATGGCAGATACAAAATGGGTTATTTTGTTCTCGGTATCTTTCCAAATTTCGGGCCCCGTTGTTTTATAATGAGCTTTCCAATTATCGTCGTTGGCAAATTGGTTGATCATTGTATACCCTTCGTTTTTCACTTTTGATTCAGCATAGTCTCGAGCACCTTCGATTCCGACATCCGAAGAGGTCAAGGTAACCTTTGCACCATAGGCTTTCATTGTCTGAACACGTTCTTTAGTAGCATTTTCAGGCATAACCAATTCAATATTCAAACCGTAAACACCTGCAATCATGGCTAAGGCGATACCAGTATTTCCACTCGTGGCCTCGATTAGTTTAGACTCCGAATTGATTTCCCCGC
Source organism: Flavobacteriaceae bacterium MAR_2009_75 (assembly GCA_002813285.1). NCBI lineage: Bacteria > Pseudomonadati > Bacteroidota > Flavobacteriia > Flavobacteriales > Flavobacteriaceae > Flavobacteriaceae bacterium MAR_2009_75. The sequence goes on along the minus strand of PHTZ01000001.1, from coordinate 73,892 downwards.
GGGCTAACGCGCTTTTTATCATATTAAAAGCTGCACGATCCTTAACACTACCACCAGGGTTTTGGCCTTCTAATTTGAAATATAATTTTATGTTCGGGTTTGTATTCAATACACGAGATTCAACTAAAGGCGTGTTACCAATTAAATCAAGTAAGTTATGAGACATGCGGTAATGTTTTTATTTTAATTTCTGGAGTGTGAAATACGGTTGAGTTGGGCGCGACCGAGGCCGTTAACCACGCATTGCCCCCGATAATAGAATTCTCGCCGATTACGGTATCACCCCCGAGAATAGTTGCATTGGCATAGATGGTCACATTGTTCTCTATGGTAGGGTGGCGTTTCGTTTTTTGCAAATGTTTGGCCACATATAAGCCACCAAGGGTAACTCCCTGATAAATTTTAACATGGTCTTTAATTATGGCGGTTTCACCGATAACGATACCGGTGCCATGATCGATATGAAAAGAATCGCCGATTTGTGCACCCGGGTTAATGTCTACGCCCGTTTGTCGATGGGCATATTCTGTCATTAATCTTGGTACTAACGGAAAACCTTCTGAATACAGTTCGTGAGAGAGTCTGTAAATAGCAATTGCATAAAAACCGGGATAGGCCATATAAACCTCCTCAATCGACAGAGAGGCCGGATCACAGTTTACGGTCGCTTCGGCATCTAAATTCAAACGTTCAAGAATATTAGGAAGCTTAGAAACATAATTGTTCCAAACCGTCTTGCACGATTTATCAACGTTCCAACAGGCAAGCTCTACCAGTCCGTCGAACTGTTCCTCCAACTTATCTAAATTCTTGGCAACAGGGGTGTCGATATCAAATAGGGTATAGAATAAAAGGTTGGTGAAAACCTCTACCTTCTCCTTTAACTTATATCGTAAATTGGGTTGCTTTTTGTGTGTTTTGATCTGGTCGATGATCGATTTCTTATCCATAAAGAAGCTAATATTGTTCAAAAATACTCATTATTACAAAAGTCCGATTTCCGAAAAAGGTTAACTTTAGCATAAATAACAACCTTTTGGTCGTATGTTACAATCTACAATTACTAAGCTTAACTTAGAATTTTTAAAACGCTTAGAAAAAAACAATAATCGGGAATGGTTTACCGAACACAAAACTGAATTCAAAGTACATGAAAAAGAGGTCAAAAGTTTTTTCACTAAAGTTCAAGAAAGACTTGAGGTTCACGATGAAATCGAAAAAATGAAAATGTTCAGAATTTATAGGGATGTGAGATTCTCTCATGATAAAACACCTTATAAATCACATTTTGCCGGCTCTTTTTCTAGATTAGGCGCTCAGCATAGAGGCGGCTATTATATACAAATTAAGCCGGGAGACTCTTTTATCGCTACTGGTTTTTGGAACCCTAATAAAGAAGACCTGTTGCGTATTCGCAAAGAATTTGAACAAGATGCATCTGAAATGCGTGAGATTATCGAAGATACCACTTTTCAAAATATTTGGGGAAATTTACAAGGTGATAGGGTAAAGACCGCCCCGAAAGGATTTGATAAAACCCACGAAAATATCGATTTGATTAAATACAAACAGTATATTTTCATTCGAAGATTTACTGACAAACAGGTATTGTCATCAAAGTTTATCGATGAAGTCGACCTTTCATTTAAGACGATACGCCCTTACTTTGATTATATGAGCGATGTGCTCACGACCAACCTCAACGGAGAATCGCTCTTAAACTAAAATAGGCTCTTCAAAAAGTTGAATTTGATCTTTAAGTCGATTCACTACCATATTCATCATACGCTTATTCAGGGCCGATGAGTTAAGAATGTAGGTCTCATATTCTTCAACGGTAAATTGGCCGATGACCATACCTTTTAGCGAATTTCTGAATTTGATATCTTTTTGAATGGCATTCTCGACATACTCAAAGCGTTTCAGGTGTGAAAGATTGAAGAATGAGTTCTTATGTTTTGTAATATAGTTTTTAAATGCCGCTAGAAATAAATCGTTCTGCATTTTGATGACCGGTCGAAGAGTGCTGTTTTGAAAATGCTCTTCGCTACTCATTTGATTGTTAATATTTGCAGAAGGTATTTCAGGGCGAATACGTAGAAGACTCTGAGATCTATCGCTCATCTTACAGGTTTTTATAAAGATAGCGATTAAGGGTAATACCTACAGTTATCAAAATATTACTTTTTAACCGGGTTATGAACATTTAAAGTGATTTATAAAGATTTGGAATTAAAGGAACAGAGCTACATTGGTTTCAAAAGGTATAAATGTTAATGCGATAAATTAATTTAATCGACCGAAACTATTAGCTCTACATATATATGCTTAGTTTTAATAAAATGAAGAACTGAGATGAAAGAATCAATTAATCCATACACAGGAGAGAAAATTTTTAGTTTTAAAGAACTGACTGAAAATGAATTAAGAGATAAAATACAATTTGGAAGTGAATGCTATTTAGAATGGCGGCAAACCTCATTTGAGCACCGCACCGATTTGATGTTAAAGGCAGCTAAAGAGCTTAGAACCAATCAGAAACTTTATGCAGAAACGATTACCCAAGAAATGGGTAAACCTATAAGCCAAGCGATGGCCGAAGTTGAAAAATGTGCTTGGGTATGCGAGTACTATGCCGAAAATGCTAAAGACCAGTTACAAAATGAAGAGATTAAGACCGATGCGAATGAAAGCTATGTCAGCTTTGAACCGATTGGTGTTATTTTGGCGGTGATGCCGTGGAATTATCCTTTTTGGCAAGTATTTCGATTCGCTGCGCCCAATTTGATGGCGGGCAATGTAGGTATTTTGAAACATGCCTCAAATGTCATGAAATCAGCAGAGTTATTGGAGCAGGTATTTATCAATGCAGGTTTTCCAAAAGGATGTTTTCAAAATTTGGTGATTGGTAGTGAAAAAATAGAATATGTTCTACAAAATCCTTTGGTAAAGGCAGCTACACTAACTGGTAGCACTCCTGCCGGAGCATCTGTTGCATCGATTGCCGGAAAGGAAATAAAAAAGACCGTTTTAGAACTTGGCGGTAGTAATGCACTTGTCGTTTTTGATGATGCAAACATCGATAGCTGTGTAGATATTTGTGTTCAGGCACGTTTTCAGAATACGGGGCAGAGTTGTATTGCAGGTAAGCGGTTATTGGTTCATGAAAAAATTGCGAATGAATTTATAGAAAAATTTACTCTTAAAGTTCAGGAGTTAAAAAGTGGCGACCCTATGAACGAAGACTCTTATATTGGAGTATTAGCTAGAGAGGATCTCGCTGAAGATTTAGAGAAACAAGTTAACGAATCGGTGAAAATGGGTGCTGAGATTGTCTTAGGAGGTAAGAGAAACGGCACTTATTTCGAACCTACGGTTTTAACAGGGGTTACTTCAGATATGCCCGTTTTTAAAGATGAAACGTTTGGCCCTGCAATAGGCATTACAACTTTTAAGACTGATGATGAGGCCGTACGATTATCGAACAGTTCACAATTTGGCTTAGGTGTGTCGATATTTACCCAAAAAATGGATAGGGTAAACAAATTGGTAAATGAATTTGATGAGGGTGCCGTTTTTGTCAATGAGCTGGTGAAGAGCGATCCAAGGCTTCCCTTTGGCGGAGTAAAAATATCGGGTTATGGTAGAGAGCTTTCAGCCCATGGTATCAAAGAGTTTATGAACAAAAAAACGGTTTATATCAATATTTGAATCAAAGAGTGCTATTTTTAAAGCTAAACTTCCTCAAAATTTAAAATAGAATTCATGAAATTCGGAAAGGTAGATAACCCGGAAAATATTGATTTTACAATTCCCAAAGATCACCCTGATACTTCGGTAGTATTAGCGAAGAGTGATAAAAAGGCTCCATTAAATGTATATGTAGGTTGTGCTAAATGGAATCGTCAAGACCTGAAGAATTTCTACCCAAGAGGTACGAAAGATGAACTAGTCTATTATTCGAGCCAGTTTAATTCAATTGAGCTAAATGCTACATTTTATCGCATATTCCCCGCAGAGCAGTACGAGAAATGGTATGATAAAACCCCTGACAATTTCAAATTTTTCCCAAAGGTAGCCAATGATATTAGTCATTTGCGGCGTTTGAATGATGCGATATACCCTATAATTGATAGCTATTTAGATGTTACATCGAACTTAAAAGACAAGTTGGGGACAATTTTTCTACAGATGCACAACAACTTTGGACCCAAAAATTGGGATAGAGTAGTAAAGTTTGTTGAGTATTGGCCGAAAGAGTTTTCGCTTGCCATGGAGTTTCGGCATACCGATTGGTTCAATGATGAAAAAGTAGCGCAAGAGCTCTATCATTTGCTAGAAGAGAATGATATAGCAAATGTTTTGGTCGATACGGCCGGTCGTAGAGATTTGATGCATATGAGATTGACCAATAATGTGGCCTTTGTTCGATATGTGGGTGCCAACCACGAAAGTGATTATGATCGTATCGATGAATGGATCGATAGATTGGAGGACTGGAAAAATCAAGGTTTACGAAATATTCATTTTTTTGTACATCAGAATTTAGAATTGGAATCTCCGTTAATTTCAGCTCGATTTATTGAGAAGTTGAATAAAAAATTGGATACAAATCTTAAAATTCCGAAAACGTTGAACAAAACAAATGGTAAACTATTCTAAGGGCGTTATCTTAAGTAATTTTGCAGTGTAAAAATCCCCCTAAAAAAAGCAGTTATGAGATTTCATACAAGAAAATGGGTAAAACCTGAAGATTTAAATGCCAACGAAACCTTATTTGGTGGGCGTGTTCTAGCCTGGATTGACGAAGAGGCAGCCTTGTACAGTATTATACAATTAGAGAACAAAAAGGTGGTTACCAAATATATGTCAGAAATCAATTTCATGAGTACGGCAGTGCAAGGCGATGTTGTAGAAATTGGTATTGAGGTGGTAAAATTCGGTAAATCATCATTAAACCTCAATTGCGAGGTTAGAAATAAGATGACAAGAGAGACTATCGTAACCGTTGATAACATTATTATGGTTAACTTGGGTGATAACGGCAAACCTAAACCACACGGCAAGAAAAAAGTCGAATTTGTGAGAGACCGATTGGCAAATACCGATGATTAAATCAATTGGCTTGGGCAAAGGCTTGAACTTCGTCGAGTACTCTTAACAGGTTTTCGCCCCATAATTTTGCGATTTCTTCTTCGGTATATCCTCTTTTTACGAGTTCAAGGGTTACATTGAAGGTTTCAGAGGCATCTCGCCAACCTTCAATTCCACCGCCGCCATCGAAATCAGAGCTGATGCCCACATGGTCGATTCCTATTAGGTCGACCATATAGTCGATATGGTCTATAAAATCTGAAACGTTAACGGCGGGTGGAGCACTAGCTATGCCAGCAACCGTTTCTCTGGCTATTTTAACTACTTTTCTGTAATTCTCGAATGCTTTCTTTTTTTCTTGATTAGTCATTGAAGAAAACTGTTGGCGTTCGTACCAAGGTATATTTAAAGAATCAGCTATTTTTTTATGGTAGGTTTTCATAAAATTACTACGTATAGAATCTTTCTTGCTATTTAAATAGGAACTAAGGGCAACGGTCTGCACCACACCACCATTTTTTTGTATAAGTTTTAGTTGTTCATCATCGAGGTTTCTACTATGATCACATAGGGCTCTAGCTGATGAATGGGAAGCAATTATCGGAGTCTTTGAGAGATTCAACATTTGCAAAATGGCCTCTTTCGAAGGATGGGAAACATCTATCATAATACCCAGCCTATTCATCTCTTTTACAGCTTCTTCACCTAAGTTACTTAAACCATTATTCAGCCATTCGCCATCTTCTTCGCCTGTATGGGAATCACTAAATTGATTGTGTCCGTTATGGGCTAGAGAAACGTAACGGGCTCCCAGTTCATGATATTTTTTAAAATTTGAAAGGTTGTCTCTCATGGGGTAAGCGTTCTCAACGCCTATCATCGCTACTTTCTTTCCGGCTTTATGAATGCGTCGAACATCTTCTGATGTGAGTGCAAGTTCAATTTGCTCGGGCGCAAACTCTTCACATAATCGATGAATGGCTTTGAACTTGCTCATCGCATTATTCTCAGCCTTATCGTAGGCGTTGCTTGTCAATGAATCTTGCCCTGTATACACGATTAACCAAGTTACATCGAGACCCCCTTCTTGCATCTTTGGCAAATTAATTTGCGTCTCAAGGCGTTGAGTATAATTTTTTTCTGAAGTAAAGTTGTTGATATTGATGTCGTTATGTGTATCTATCGTAAGAAGACTTTCATGAATTTTTTGGGCTTGTACTAGAAATTGTTTTTGTTCTTCTTGTTTGGTTTCTCCACAAGAAAACATCGTTGTAAAGCAAAAAAGATAGATAAAGTAACGCATGTTGTAAGAGTTTATACCTACAAATAAAGCATTTTGACAACATATATAGAACCCTAGGTAACATTTAATTGTCCGTACCTCGAATTATAGGGAGTTTTATAATTGTAAACCGATAAGATTGTCAAAATGACAAAATAGAATCAGGCAAAATACCTGTTCGTTATTACAAATCTGATATTTAAAATCAATCCCAAATTGAAACCTAAAGACCTACTAAGTCGATTGACGGACTTCGAAAAACATTTAACGGATTTTTCATTTGAAAAATTAAACGCTGATGAAGCGGAATTTCTAAAAGGCTCTTTTCTCTCATTCAAAGCGAATCTTCTAGAAAAAATGTCGCTTGAAAAATCAATTAATCCACAATTTGTTAAAGGGAAAAAGTGTAGTTCTCATAATTCAAAGGAATATTCTTTAGGTGAAAATTGGTTTATAGCCGATAGCTATATTAAAATCTACGATGAAGTGATAGATCACCATGAATCATATAAAACGCTGCTCAAATCTTTAAAAATAGAACCTGCCATGAAAAGCCAACTTTATACATCTACATCATTTGAGAATACCAATTCAACTGCGACAGTTGAAAATCAAATACAGAATCTTCAATCATTGTTAGACGATGAATGTGCCGGAGAAATAGAACTTTTAGAAGAGCTGTTATTCATTTATGAAAGAAATGCATTAGAATTTATAGGCATGGCCAAGCTGAACATTCAAAATGAGAATTATGCCGAATTAGCTTTTGTAGCTCATAAGATAAAGACAGGTCTTACCATGTTAGACACCAATGACCTGCATTCGATTATTTTACAGATAGAACAAGTCTGTGTTACAGATAAAGACCCGAAACATCTACAATTTCTCTGTGACTGCTTTGCGCAAGAATATCCTGTAGTAAAAGAAACATTGAAATTGGCTTTCGACAAATTAAAGAAAATAAAAGACTTGTAGTCATGGGCAAAGCAAAACTTTTACTCGCAGAAGATGATGATTTGTTGGCTGCCCTTCTCAATTTCAGGTTGAATAAAGGTGGGTATGAAGTTACCCATAGTGGCGATGGTAAACAGGTTAAAGAATTTCTATCACAAACTATGCCCGATATCATTGTTAGCGATATTATGATGCCTTATTTCTCGGGAATAGAGCTTATATCATACGTAAGAAAGGAGCTTAAATCTAATGTGCCCATTATAATAATTTCTTCTGCGGGCAATGAAGAGAACGTACTGAATGCCTTTGAACTTGGTGCCAATGATTTTATCTCTAAACCGGTAAACCCTACCGAATTATTGGTTAGGATAGGAAGAGAGTTAAACAAAAACTAATGTGCTGATAGCAAGTATTAAATATCAAACGCCCCCATTGATAACCGCTCCAAAAATTGACATTGATTTATTGTGGATGTTGACCTTTATTTTTTTAGGGTTGGCCGTGATATACTTGGTCTCTGTTTTCGTATTTAGAAACAATATATCCTCTTCATCTGCCAAAACAAAAAAAAGAAAGAAAGAATTATCGCCTATGGTGAGCGAATTTCTGTTCTATGATGAAAATTCAGATAAATCGGAAAAATCGAATTATATCGATTTGAAGATTCAAATTCGTGAACTCCTCAAAGATAAGTTTAATCGCAAGGTACTGACCGAGGTGTTGTTAGACCTGCGCAAAGATGTTTCAGGAGACACCAAACAAAGATTGTTCAAGTTATATCAAGATTTAGGCTTAGAAAAAGATCCCTTTGATAAATTAGACAGTTGGCGATGGGAAGTTGTTTCAAAAGGAATTTCACAACTGACCCAAATGCACGTAGAACCTGCTTATGGTTTTATAATAAAGTTTATTAACGATAGAAGGTCTACTGTACGCAAGCAGGCAGAGATTGCTGCCGTAACCTTGAAGCCAGAGGGAATCAACTATTTTTTAGATACTACTAGGTATAAAATATCGGAATGGCAACAATTAAAGCTTCTCGATGTTCTCAGAAATCGTGAAGCATTCGATCCTCCGCGGTTTAAATTCTGGTTAACATCTACCAATAAACATGTGGTTTTATTCGCTCTTCGTCTTATAAAATACTATAATCAGAACGATGCCAACACTTCATTGATCGAACTTGTCAAGCACAAGAACAATCATATTAAACTTGAAGCCATAGGTTGTATCAAAGAATTCAGCGTTGTCGAGGCCCTGCCCGTTTTAAAGCAAGTTTTGGCAAAATGCAATGTCGATATTAAGATAGCACTCTTAGATGCCATCGGTGAATTGGGTGAGGAGAAGGATATTGATTTTTTAAATAGTGTAGCGCAACGTGAGGGCAATTTTGCAGTAAAAAGTAAAGCTCTGGCGGCTATGAACATGATTGTTCCTGAGACTGTGATGCCTACGGAAGGTATCGACAATAGAGGCATTAAGATGGAAGAGGTTCATATACAGATGCAAATTGCAGAACCAAATGTTGAAATTTCTGAGAGTGATGCTACTGAAAATTTAATGGAAGTTGATATAGATATCCCAACCAATAACAGCAATGAACAAGAGGTCTTACTAGAAGAAAAAGAAATTGTAGTTGAGTCGCCTAAACTTATAGAAGAAGACGTTGATATCATTGTTCAAGAAGCCAACAAGATATATGACAAAGATGAAGCTAGTATTGTTGAAGTAAGAGAAGGGCAGGTTGATTTAGAGGCTAATAAAATTTTAGATACCGTAGAAGATGTGAGTTCCGACGGTACTTCGGAGAGCCATTCAATGTTTGATAATTTGGTTGCATTTGTTGCTAACGAAATACCCTTGGCAGAGAAATTATCTGAAAAGGTTTTGCCCAACATTTCTTATCTCAGTATACAAGGTGAGTCTGAAAAACCTTGTGAAACCGTAGAAAGCCTGTTTAAAAATGACCCCAACACTGATGTAGAGACTGTTTCGACATCTACCAAAACTCAACCTCCTCTAGATTTAGAGTTCTTGCCGTTAGTAATTCTAAATAATTGGGAGAAGCATCCACAGCCTAAAAACCTAGATATCATGGAAGACTTTAAAGCCCCTGATCCCGGCATTCTTAAAATAGAAGTAGAATTTGAAGAAGTAATGGTGCCTAAAGTCGCAGATTCTACAAACGAACAGCCCTTGTTCGATATTGAAACAATAGGGTTCATACCTGTGGTAACAGATGGCGAAGAAAAACAGGAATTGGCCTCCGATATTGATGATTTCAAATTAGTAGGTGATATTGAAGAATTAGGTTTTTTACCAATTGTCACAGATGCTGAAAGTAAAATTGAAGATGCTAATGAAAAGTACATAGAATCTGATGCTTTAGAAGAATTAGAAGGTTTTGTTTTAAATGATTTCGAAGTCGAATTTGAAAGAACTGAAAATACGGTCAGCCGAGAAAATATAGAGTTTGAACTCGATGAAGAAGCATTTATAAATGTTGACGGAGAAGATTATGGTGACGATGTGATTACTTGGTTATTAACACAAAACGGTATTGAAGATATTGAGGTAGAATTTGAGGAAGTTTTAAAAGATTCAGAAAATGAACAAATAGAGGCCTTGATTCCCGAACCTGTCTATTACAATGAGCATGAAGCATACATGATGGGGCTTCTTGATGATTTAGAAGAAATGGGCGACCATAGAGAAATTCCATTGTTAGAAGAGTTGCTAGAGGCAGAAAACAAAGGATTTATTAAAGATAGAATACTACACATGATAGAAATTTTTTCTAAACAACGAGATGGTCATATTGCATTGCGTAAAAGTCATATTGAAGAATTAGACCTACCAAGTTTTAGTGTTTTTGCCGACTTGTTTAAGAGTATCGACCGTGAATCTAAGCTAATACTTCTTGAAGAAATTGTGATTGTAGGCGATGAGAAAGAAATTCAATTTTTAGATGGTCTGCTCGAAGACCCCGATACCGAAATAAGAATAAAAGCTCAAAGCGCATTAAAATTGTTGGTAGCCAAGGTTTCTGAAAATGGAGAAGCCAAAAATGATAAAAAAAAAGAAGACGAAGCTAAATTGACCAAAGCACTTTTTGATGATCAGATGGCCAAAGAGAATCCTGAGGTTCAGTATACTGAAGATGAGTTTCATCAACTTTTAAATGAGGTTGATATAGAACCTTCACTAGACCCAGAAATATTTGACATCGATTTTGAACTATCTGAAGTTTTAGATAAGACTTACGATAAAGAGGTATTGAATTTACCGGTTATCGCCACCGAAGTATCACCGGACGGTGCTTCGTTCTTATTTCAGATTTACAATTTTCCTAAAAACATCTTCGGAAAATTGAATGGATAGCACATTATTCGATATCATTCTTGAATACATAAACATTGTTTTTTTAGTGTTTACGGTAGTGCTGTTTACGCTATTTACCATTATGGGGTATTTATCTACTAGAAACTCCCTTCACTACAGAAAGAAAAATAGTTTTGGTGACTTGTCAAAAATCATGGCGTCTCCATTATCCCCAAGTATTACAATTATTGCCCCAGCCTATAACGAGGGGCTTACCATAGTTGAAAATATAAGATCCCTCATGTCACTTCGCTATGTGAATTATGAGGTGATGGTCGTAAATGATGGAAGCAAAGACGATACGTTACAAAAAATGATCGATGCCTATGACCTCGTAAAAATAGACTTTGAAATCGATCCGGATTGGAGAAACAAACCGATACGAGGGGTTTATAAATCACCACATCGGGCCTTTTCAAAGCTAACTGTAATCGATAAAGAAAACGGGGGCAAGTCAGATGCTCTTAATACGGGCATGTCACTCTCTACAAGCCGATATGTTGGGTGTATTGATGTTGATTGTCTATTGTTACCTGACGCACTCTTGCATGTGGTCAAATCATTTTATCAGCGTTCAGAAAAGAGGGTTATTGCTGTTGGAGGTGTAATTCGGGTAGCAAATTCATGCATTATTGAAGGTGGACAACTTGAGGAAATTAGACTACCTAAGAATTGGTTGGCTCGGTTTCAGTTATTGGAATATACTCGATCTTTCATCTTGGGGCGAATGGCCTGGGGCCGTATAGACAGCCTCTTGATTATTTCAGGAGCTTTTGGCTTTTTTGATCGCGAAATTGCCCTTGCAGTGGGCGGCTATGATACCGGTACGGTAGGAGAGGACATGGAAATTGTTTTTAAGATGCGACGGCACATGCACGATTTACGCGAGCCCTACACCATCGAATATATACCAGATCCCCTATGTTGGACCGAAGTACCCGAAGATTTAAAGATTTTGGTCAATCAACGTGATCGATGGGCTAGGGGCAACCTAGAGACCCTGTTCAAGCACAAAGACATGTTCTTTAATTCAAAATATGGTCGCCTGGGCCTTCTTAGTTACCCCTATTGGTTCTTTTACGAATGGCTGGCTCCGCTGATGGAGTTTTTCGGTTTTTTTACTATCGTACTGTTTATCTATTTGGGTATTTTGAATTGGGATTTCTTTGTTGCTATCACCTCGATGGTTTACGTGTTCTCGGTCATGTTTTCCTTTTATGCCATTCTTTGGGATGTTTACAGTTACAATGAATACAAAAAAACAAAGGATATTTTGATTCTGATGTTCTGTGCGATTATAGAGCCATTGGCCTTTCACCCAATTGTAGTATGGTCGGCAGTTCGAGGAAACTATAAAAAATTATTCAAAATAAAGTCTGGTTGGGGATCTCAGGTCAGAAAAGGATTTGCCAAAGCCACCTAAAATTTAAAATGAATACCAGTTCGATAGATCGTTATAACTTAAAGCATTACACCAGATTGATTATCTCATTCTTCGGTAGTCTTTTAGTGCTTACTATCTATCAATATGTAACACTATATTTTAAGGGTGTAGTCGACATCATTTTTGGAACCAGTTTTTTTATTGCTGCCGTTCATCAAATTGGTTTCGCCTCTTTAGTTGGGGTTTTACTGGTTTTTCCATTTAATTTTTGGGAGAACTTAAGACCTAAATATGGCTTCAATTTGATCTTCGTTTTTTTAATTGTGTTATTGATTATAGAAGCTATGCTGATCAGCTACTTCTGTACCGCTCTCGTTCCCCTTGGGTCAGATCTATTGGGCTATAGTTTGCAAGATATAGAAATGACCATTAGCAATTCAGGGGGAATCTCATACTCCATATTTATTGGCTTCTTCGTAATCATCTCTCTTTTTTATGGTCTTTATAAAGTAACCTCAAAACATTACCATTACATAAGTAAGATGTACCCTTTTACCATCATACTGTTCAGTATGTTCATTATGACCATGTTCATAGAGGGTAAGCCCATCAACCACAACAAAACTCAATATTTAGCATTAAATATTTATGACACTTCTACCGAAGATACATCATATGACTCCAGTATAGAATTTCCACTTATTAAAACACAAAAGACGGAAAATGTTCTCGCGCCGTACTTCAATCTTAAAGAAGAAAAACCCAATATCGTATTTATTATGGTAGAAGGTTTGGGTAGAGATTTTGTCGGTGAAGGTGCCGAATTCGGTGGTTTTACTCCATTTTTAGATGAGTTGACCACAAAATCGCTGTATTGGGAAAATTGTTTGAGCAATACCGGTCGAACTTTTGGAGTACTTCCTTCTTTAATGGGTTCATTACCTTTTGGTAAAAGCGGATTTATGGAACTGGAAAAGTATCCGAATAAATTGACTCTTTATAGCATTTTAAAAAACAATGATTACTATACTTCTTTTTACCAAGGTACCAACAGTGCTTTTGATAATGTAGATCGATTTTTGAATAGTGAAAATGTTGATTTCATTCTCGACAAATCGGGTTTTGGCAGTAAATATACCATGCAGGCCGAAGATGCCGCAGGTTCTTCTTGGGGCTATCCTGACAAAGAACTCTTTAAAAAAAGTATGAGTCTTCCTAGAGATAACACGAAGCCACGAATGGAAGTTTATATGACCATCAGTACCCATGAACCTTTTATTCCGCCTAAACCTGATGTATACGAAAAGAAGGTGAGTACGTTGTTGGCCGCCGGAGTTCATGAAGGTAAAACGAAGAAAATTATAGAAAAGAACAGTAATGTATTTGCCACGTTAATGTATACCGATGAGGCTATTGAATATGCTTTTGAGGCTTATAAGAAACAACCCGGTTATGAGAACACCATCTTTATAATTACTGGAGACCACCGACTTATACCTATACCGCAACGTAATAATTTGAGCCGTTTTCATGTGCCCTTGATTGTTTATAGCCCGATGCTCAAAGAATCTCGAAAAATGAGTGCCCTTAATTCACATTATGATGTAACCCCAAGTTTATTGGCCTTACTTGAGAATAAATATGAATTGAAAATGCCCAAAAAAGTGGCTTGGCTGGGTGATGGTCTCGATATGAACGTTGCTTTTAGGGCCGAAAAAGACATTCCGCTAATGCGTAATAAAAATGAATTGAAAGAATATATAAGTGGAGATAAGTTGTATTCGGATGGGGAGATATATGAGATTGATGAAAATATGAATTTGAGCACGAGCTTTACGGGCTCTTCTGTCGAATCAAAACTTCAATCATTCAAATCTATGAATGCCTATGTAACGGCCAACAATAAAATCATACCAGATAGCTTGGCGATATATAGCGTTCAAAAAGAGAAATTTACTGACAGTGAAATAGTTTGGATAAATAGCGTTTATAGCGGTGAAAATTTTGATAAAGTATATATGAAAGCGAGAGCTTTAGCGTTTAAAAAAGAATACGATAAGGCTATTCTGTTGTGTAGGTATATTTTATCTGAATCTCCGAGCCATATCGACACTAAGGTTTTAATGGGAAGAACCAGTGTATGGAGTGGTGATTACCCAAGGTCTATCGAAATTTTGAAAGAATGCATTAAAATGAACCCAAATTATATTGATTCTTATTCGGCGCTTTTCGATGTGTATTTCTGGTCCGATAGAACAAAAGAAGCGTTAGAATTAGTTCATCAAGTTCAAGAAAATAGCTCTAGCGCCCATGAAATTAACGATAAAATCACTAGGGCAAAAAGAGAGGCTCGTAAAGCGGGCTTGGTTATAAACGCTAAAAAATCTAAAAAAGGCCTTGCTGTTGCCACTAAAGAATAATGTTCAATAAATTTTACATAGCATTGGTTTTTCTGTTTCTGACAATTTTTGGTAGAGGTCAAGACATAGCATATAACGATGGTTTTGAATCTACTTATCAAAAGGCCTATGATCTTGTTTACGAAGGTAATCACTCTTCGGCCAAGACTTTATTATTGGGGTTAGTCGACAATAGGCCCGAGCATATAGATGCTAGATCTCTATTGGCAAATACGTATAGTTGGGAAGGTCGATATAACCAGGCTAGAAATGAATTCAATACCATTACTTCTAAAGAGCGAACCAATAGAAAAGTTTGGGCGGCAGCTATTAAAAATGAATTATATGCCAAGAACAATAGCTTGGCTTTAGGTCTAGCTAATAAGGCATTGTCATATATCGATTCTGATAGCGAAATTGAAAGGTTGAAAAATATTGCATTCGAACGAATCAATGGAAAGAACTACTCTGATGAGGGTTGGTTCAATCAAGAAACAGGTGGGCCAAGTTCGACAAAGTCGACTAAAAGTTTAGAGAGCAATACAGAAGTAGCGATAGCCGAAGAAAATGATAAGGTAGATATTAAACCTAAAAGTCCTGTAGAAACAGAGGTTTTAAAGAATAGGGTAGATGTGAGCAATGCCGTAACCGTGTTCGATCAGCGTTACGACCCCATGATTTATTCAAGCATCTCATATAAACGCCAGACCCTGGCCGGTAGCATTATTCCTAGATTGAACTACAGTAATCGATTGGGTAAGAACGGACTCCAATATGACTTAGACTTTTATCCGAAATTCTCTAAAAGTTTTTATGCCTACTTGAATTACGGATATTCTGACTCAAGTATTTATCCGAAGCATAAATTCGGCGGTGACCTTTACGCTAACCTACCTGGGGCTATTGAATTTTCTGCGGGTGGTAGGCATATCGTGTTAGATACTAAAAATGTATCTGTCATCACTAACTCATTAGGGCATTATAGGGGTAATTATTATTTTTCTCTTCGTTCTTATATTACACCACAACCTGATAACCTCACGCGATTTTCAGGAAATCTCCTGGTACGTAAATATCTTAAGGATGCTGAAAATTATTTCGGAGTAAATGTTGGTATGGGGTATTCGCCAGAGCTGCGGCAGATTATTTCTGGGGATGAGTTACTTGCGGAAACCTTACTCTATGTTGAATCACAAAGGTTAAGCTTAGAATATCAATTTACCGGAAAGAACAGTCAAAATGCTTATCGTGCAAATATTGGTGCTACAAGACAAGAGCTCGCTTTCGCTGCAGGAAGTTTTTTCTACGGTATCTCGGCGGGTATTACTTATCAAGTGAAATTTTAAAGCAGCAGAGTTAATTCTCTGTCCCGTTATACTTTCATATCACTACTATGATATGGATTAAGCATATCAAATAGGAAAAGACAACTATTTTGATGCTTCAGAGGCGCTTAAGGCATCAAACATCCATTTGTCGGCATACATACCGTAAACTAGGCCTAATTCATTATCGTAAACATATTTTTCGTCTTTGCCAGGATCAAAATTAACATTGTATACATAAACCTTTATGCCTTGATCTTTAAGCTTTAGCATTAGTTTGGTCTTACCTGAAATAATGCGGCGAGAAACGGCCACATATTTTATATTGTTAATGGTCAAGTAATCTAGTTTATCACCTTTAATTTGCATTAATGGGTCTTGAGATATCATGGTCTGAATACCATGGGCAGAAGCTTCTTCAATAGCCATTTGACTAAACAGTTCCATAATCAATCTGGTCTTGTCTACGAATGCTTCTGCAAAAGCAATAGGGTCATTGACTTTATCGGTCACCAAAATAGCGTCTGGATGATTCTTGAACCATGTATTTATTCCATCCATATCTAAAGTATGGTAATCACCATAAATCTTATGCTTCTTAAATTCAGCTAGAGTAGGGGGCAAAGCTCCATTATAATCAGTGAAACGTGCCCACATTTTCCAGTCGTGGGCCGCTACAAGTTTTTTATCAGCTGTTTCGATAATATCAAGCTCGAACAATCGGAACCCTTTTTTATAATTTAAATCTAAGGCTTCTTTAGAGTTCGTCGATTTCACGCCGTTGATTTCTCCCCCTGCATGTGCAATATACCTATTGTTGTTCGGTTCAAACTCATATGTCACTTTCGGAAAGAAAATATTCGAATCTGATATATTTTGAGGAATCGATAGCGATAAGGTAACTTCAACATCATTAATACTTTCAAAAATCTCACCATTAAAATTATGCATGATGTAGGCTTGCCTTCCTTTAATACTTGTTAATAGGGGTAATCCACTACCTTTTAAATCTTTCGAGCTATTTAGTAAAGTATTTGCGGCGGAATCATGGGCCAAAATGGTAAAGAATGCATTTTTTTCTATTAGACTTTCAATCACATCAATTGCCTTTTCGCAAGCCTCTGTACTTGAATAGGTATCGAAGGTTTTATATTCATATTTCAGAGAAGTATTGAAGTGGATAATGGTTAGACCTCTTTCTATTTGTTCAGAAACGCCAGCTATAACGAACGCACTTCTTTTTTTTGCATTGAAACTATAGCTTTTGAGTTCTATGGTATTATCATTAATGTCTTCACTTACCGATATTGGTGCCCCCATCACATGTAAGGTCATTAGTAATGCAAATGCATTAGTAAATCTTTTAAAGAAGGTGTTTATTGATAGTCTGAAATGAGTTTTCATAGTAAGCCGATTTTATGCCATTGATAATACTGGCAATTAGTTATAAAACGGCTCAGGTTACTCCTTATTGTTAGGGTCTTCTATTTGAAATTTATAAGTAATCGACGAATCTGGTTTAACTTTCAATACCTGAATATTTTCAGTCATTACTATAATGTATAATACTATTTTCTAATGTTACTCGTGGTAAAAGACGAATTAACCGATAAAGAGCACATTCAAAGAAGATTAAGCTTAGACCTTTACATAATTTCTAGGTTTTACAACAAAAAAAGCTGCTTACACCACAATTTGTTGTCGCGCCAAAAGTATATCAATAGTTTTACTATATAAATAAAGCGACCCAAATCGCTAACGTATAAAAAAAGTCTAACTTAACCTATATCATCATGCTTTACGATACTTACGGAGAAGAGTACCTTTCTTTCTTACAAGAGCTAAACGAGATTTTAAGTGTAAACGAATTGGTAGAATTGGATTATATGTAATTCGCTATCGAAATGTCCCCAATCTTAATTTTTTAAAACCTACTACTATGGCAAACCAAAACCCAGACAATGCCGCTTACATGACCTTTATTGAAAGTCTTAATGAGATTCTTAAAAGTCAAGAAATAAGCAAATTAAATTATTCTTAGTGTTTTTAGTTAATTAGTTGTACATAAAAAGGCCTCAACATACAATGTTGAGGCCTTTTTAAATAATAGTAACGAACTGGGTTACCCTAAATAGGTCTTCAGCAGTTTACTTCTTGAATTATGTCTTAATTTACGAATTGCCTTTTCACGAATCTGTCTGACACGTTCTCTTGTCAAGTCAAAAGTCTGACCAATTTCCGCTAACGTCATCGATTGTTGGTCACCAATACCGTAATAAAGTTTAACTACGTCGGCCTCTCGTGGAGATAGTGTTTCTAGCGCACGGTTAATTTCGGTATTCAAAGACTGTTGCATCAAAATCTTATCGGGCCGCGGAGATTCTCCTGAACGTAAAACATCATATAAGTTAGAGTCTTCGCCCTCACGTAATGGGGCATCCATAGAGACATGCCTCCCTGAATTCTTTATCGATTGTTTTACCTCACTTACGGTCATCTCCAATTCTTTGGCAATTTCCTCGGCGGAAGGCGGGCGCTCATGAGCTTGCTCTAAATAAGAAAAGGTCTTTTTGATTTTATTGATCGAACCAATCTTGTTCAAAGGAAGTCTAACTACACGAGATTGTTCGGCAAGTGCCTGAAGTATAGATTGACGGATCCACCAAACGGCATAAGAGATAAACTTGAACCCCCTAGTTTCATCAAAACGTTTTGCAGCTTTGACTAAACCTAAATTACCTTCATTAATTAAATCTGGTAATTTTAGACCTTGATTTTGATATTGTTTTGCAACAGAAACTACAAATCGTAAGTTTGCAGTGGTCAACCTCTCTAATGCCACTTGGTCTCCGGCACGTATTCTCTGTGCTAATTCAACCTCTTCGGCGGCATTGATCAGGTCTATTTTACTGATATCTTGCAAGTATTTGTCCAATGATTTTGATTCCCGGTTGGTTACCTGCTTGATAATCTTAAGTTGCCTCATATATATTGCTTATGTTTATAATTACTACAAGTTCTCATTATACATTTTTATTATGTCTTTTCCAAAGACTTGTCAGTAATCTTATACATAATTTATGAGAAGTTTAAGATTTTGTTCGTTATACCGCTTTAAATTTCAGTCATTCCGCTATTTTTACCCTCTTAAAGAAATTACATGAGTAAAAGGGCCTTAAAGAAATATCTTTCTGAATTACCTAAAGAAGCTATCGAAGAACAAATGATGGATCTTTATCAGCGTTTTCCAGTGGTGAAAGAGTATTATGATTTTATTTTCAACCCAAAGGAGGATAAAATGGTTCAAGATGCAAAGGCCAAAATTAGTAACGAATATTTTCCGGTTAAAAGAAGAAGACCTAAGGCTCGAAGATCAGTTGCACAGAAATTCATAAAGCACTTCATAAAATTGGGTGTGGCCCCATACCTGATAGCCGATACGATGCTATACAATATTGAAATTGCACAACTTTTTGCCAAAGAAAGAAATGTACCCGAAGCATTTTATAAAAGTATGCTCAATTCTTTTAATGAAGCATTACAATTCGTTTCGATCAACGCTCTTTTACCAGATTTTAAAGAACGGATCGTTAAAATTTATACAGAGACCCAAGAGCAAAATTGGGCTTATGGCGAAGGCTTTTCCAGAGCGCTTGATATAATTGACTGAATACATTAGAATTATTTTAAGCACATACCTGATTTTTGTTATATCATGTAATTTGCTGATAGCATGAGATTTCCATTAAAATTTTCCTTTTCCAGAAGATAAATTTCAATCTACTACAATTTTCCTTTAGTTTTGCAAATTAAGATTTTTGACATTTCTTAAGACTAATACGTATCAAAATCTAAATACGACCACCTACTTGGAAGTAAAAACAGACAAAACGGAAAAAAAGCTTTACGACTATCAGATTCAAGATCTACATAAGATTTTTGAGCATCTAGAAAGTGATACAGCAAAAGGTAATTTATTATATCAATTGCCCACCGGTGGAGGTAAAACAGTCGTATTTTCTGAAATAGCACGACGTTACATTGAGAAAACCGGGAAAAAAGTTGTCGTTCTTACCCACCGAATAGAGTTAAGCATTCAGACTTCAAAAATGCTAAAAGGTTTTGGGGTTCGTAATAAGATAATCAATAGCGAAGTAAAAGAGTTAAGCGACCAAGATGAATTCATGTGTTTTGTGGCTATGGTCGAAACCTTGAACAATAGGCTTCAAGAAGAAAAAGTAGAAATCAATAATATTGGTTTGGTAATTATCGATGAGGCCCACTACAACTCATTTCGAAAGCTCTTCAAATATTTTGACAAGTCTACCATACTAGGTGTAACGGCAACCCCATTGAGCTCGAACATCAAATTGCCCATGAAAGACAACTACCAAAAGTTGATTGTGGGTGAATCGATATCTTCGTTGATCAAGAAGAAGTTCTTAGCAAAGGCCAATGTCTATAATTATGACGTAAGCCTTCAAAGCTTAAAATTGGGTATTAGTGGCGACTATACGGTAAAGTCATCAGACGAGCTCTATGGCAACCATAATATGTTGGGCAAATTACTTTCTGCTTATAAAGAAATAGCCGAAGGTACCAAGACCCTAATATTCAATAATGGAATAAACACCTCTCATTATGTGTATGAAACGTTTAAAAAGGCGGGGTACAATGTTCGGCATCTAGACAATAAGAACACTGCTTCAGAACGAAAAGATATTCTAGAATGGTTTTCGAATACACCTGATGCAATTTTAACATCTGTAAGTATTCTAACCACCGGTTTCGATGAACCTTCGGTAGAGACAATTATTTTGAATAGGGCTACGAGGTCTCTCACCCTCTATTTTCAGATGATAGGTCGTGGCAGTCGTATCTTACCAAAGAAAGACCAATTTACGGTAGTCGATTTGGGTAATAATGTCGCTCGTTTCGGTTTGTGGGATGCGCCAATGGATTGGCAAGAGATATTCCATTTTCCTGATTTTTATCTGGAAAATATCAAGAACGATGAAGAAATTGAGCGAGAGTTTGTTTATGAAATGCCTGACGAACTCCGTGAAAAGTTCAGTAACTCGACCGACATCAGTTATAACATCAAAGAAGAGTACAAGAAAGTTTTTGCTCAGGGCTTGAAATCAAAAATTGTCCTTGAACGCAGTATTGAACAGCATGCCAAAATTTGTGTTGAAAATGCAGAAGATGTTTTTGACGCGCGTATTCTAGCAAAAGAATTGAAAGATGAAATTGCCTATCGCGTACGTCAATATTCTTATTGTATCATGAACAACACTAAGAATTACAAAGAGTGGCTCGAAGAAGATTATGAGCGTAAGTTGCGTTCGAGCATCTCTCGGCGATTTGCAGAGAAAATGTAATTCAAAAGAATTGTTTGTTTTCTAACTTGTTATTTAATTATTAATGCGAGAAGGTTGCATTTTAATTATTGGCTTTACTTGGCCAGAGCCAACCTCAACTGCTGCGGGAAATCGTATGCAACAGTTACTATCCTTTTTTCTTAGTCAAAATTTTCAAATTGTTTTTGGCAGTACCGCTAAAGAATCAGAGCGTTCTTTAGAATTAAAGAGGATGGGGGTAGAGACCGAGAATATTCTTTTAAACAGTTCTAGTTTTGATAAATTTTTGACCCATCTTCGACCAGATATCGTCATTTTTGATCGCTTTCTCACAGAAGAACAATTTGGTTGGCGTGTAGCCGAATTTGCCCCTAAAGCTTTACGTGTTCTAGATACCGAAGATTTACATTCGTTAAGGAATATAAGGGAGAAAAACTTAAAATCAAGTCAATCGTTTTCTGTTGAAAACTGGCTTAGAGAAGATCTTACCAAACGCGAAATAGCCAGTATTTATCGTTGCGATCTTTCACTTATTATTTCCAGTTATGAAATGAAACTGTTGAGCGAAATCAACATTGATAAAAGCTTACTTCATCATTTACCTTTTTTTGTGAACCCGATTAAAGAATCTGATGTAGCAAATTGGGCTCCATACCATAAAAGACATAATTTTATCAGTATAGGCAATGGTAAACATAAACCTAATCTAGATGCGCTACGATGGCTTAAAAATGAGATTTGGCCTAAAATTAGAACTGCTTTACCTAAAGCAGAATTATCGATTTATGGTGCTTACCTACCCAAACAAATAGAGCAGATGCACAACTCTAATGAGGGTTTTTTGGTAAAGGGATGGGTAGCTGATGCCGAATCTGTAATGGCATTGGCCAGAGTAAATTTAGCTCCACTAAGGTTTGGTGCGGGCATCAAGGGGAAATTATTATTGGGTATGCAAACAGGAACCCCGAGCGTAACCACACGAATAGGTGCAGAAGGTATGCATTCTAACTTACCTTGGGGCGGTGTAATTTGTGAATCGGCAGGGAGTATAGCAAAGGCAGCATTCAAGCTTTATACCGATGAGCAAGAATGGATGAAAGCGCAATCAAACGGTATTTCTATAATTAATGAAGTATTTGACAATCAATATCATGAAAATTTATTAATGGTCAAAATCAATGAACTTCAAACCGATTTAAAGCAGCACCGCTCTCGAAATTTAACGGGTTTACTGCTGCAGCATCATAGTTTACAAGCGACCAAGTACATGGCTAAATGGATTGAAGAGAAAAGCAGGAAATCTGACAACCATAATTAAAACAATCACATTTAATATTCATTTTCTTCATTACAAATTATTAGAACTCAATTTTTTACTAGAAAAACTATATCTTGACCCCAGAACACTAATAACCAATTTATAAACCATTAATTTATTTGAAAATGAAGAAGTTTTTACTTAAAGTAACCTTATCGTTCCTATTTGTTTTATTGTGCGACGTTAGCTATTCGCAAGTAGCTGAAATAGCCGTAAAAGATAGCGCCAATGTGGTAAACAAACGTTTGAAATTCGGTTGCGGGTTCGGACTGAGTTTTGTTGGTGGTACTAATATTGGCCTTTCACCCAATTTGATGTATGCTGTGAGTAATAAAATGAGTATTGGAGTGGGACTGCAAGGCAATTATACTGCGATTAAAGATATTCAGAGTACAACAACCATTGGGGCCAATATTATAGGCCAATATTCTCCGATTCCCAAATTAACGACCTTGCTCGAGTTTGCAGAGCTGAACGTTAATACGAAGCAAGAAACCGTTACCGGCGATATAAAAGATAATTTTTGGGAATCGATTTTATTTGTGGGCGCAGGACTAAATATAACCAATAAAATAGCCTTAGGGGTTAAATATAATGTGCTGTATAAAGAAGACGAGAGTGTTTACACCAGCCCGATTATACCATTTGTAAATATTACATTCTAAGATTGTTCATAGAATAGGCTTATCATACCTGTGAAGCTCAGTTTTCTTTTTGATTCTTAAATATAATCTCAAAGGTGGTGCCTTTGCCGACTTCACTTTCGGCCGTAATGGTACCGCCCATAGCTTCTAATTGAGTTTTGGTCATATAAAGTCCGATACCTTTCGCTTCTGGGTGGTTATGAAATACCTTGTTAATTTTAAAAAGTTTATTACCATATCTATCCAGATCCATTCCTAGTCCATTATCGGTAAAACGTAACATTACTTGTCCGCTGTTAGTTACATGTGAAGTTATCAGAATTTCCGGTGTTCTATCCGGGTCTTTATATTTAATGGAATTGCTTATTAAATTCAAGAACAGACTTTCCAAATAGATTTTATTATAAACAACGTCATCTATTAGCGAAAAATCACTTTCAATTTTAGCACCAGTTCTCTCAATTTCCGCGGTCAATATTTCCTTCGTTTTTTCTAGTGCATCTTTCAAGCATAGTTTTTCAAGATGAACAGATTCAAAGGTTTTTACTTTTAACGAATCGATTAAAGTATTCAGTGTGAGGGTCAAGTGAGCAACAACTTTTTCTAGCTTTTCGAACAACACTGATTTGTCTTCTTTGTTTTTGGCTACCTTAAACAATTTTAAAAGAGCGTTCAGATTATTAACAGGGGCCCTGAGATTATGGGTCGTTATATGCGAAAAATCTTCAAGTTGTTGATTTTGAGATTTTAATTCTTTGGTCAAGGTCTCTAGATTTTCCTTGGCCATTAAAAGGTTTTGCTTCGCCAGTTTCTCTTCTGTAATATCTCTGGCCACTATTGAGATTAAAATTTCATCGTTTGTGTAAACTGGCCCGATAGTCATTTGAACAGGTATTTCTTTACCCTTTTTGGTAATCATCATAAAATCTTTATCAGAGTCTAGCTCCTGAACTTTTGGATTCTTGAAAAAATGTTCTCTAATAGTCTCTCCTATTGCGTGGTACCTTTCAGGAAATAGCATAGGTATTGATTGCCCCACAATCTCTTCTGATGTATAACCGAATAGTTTTTGGGCCTGGTTATTTACCATGTCAATGGTACGATTTGAATTTACTATAAATGTAGGGTTAGGGGCTGAGTCTAAAAGATTTTTAAACTTGATCTGTTCAGTATGTTGTGTTGTAATATCTTGAAAAATACCTAATATTTCATCTATTTCATTGTTGCTATTAACGTAAACCTCACCGGTTGCCCTTAGCGTTTTTACTTGATGGTTACCCAATACTATGCGAAAAACCAAACTATCGACTCTTTTATCTTTTATAGAGTTTGAAGTGAATTTTTTGACCTGATTTATATCTTCAGGATGAACAAAATCTAATAGTTTCTTTATTTTAATTCGCTCATTTTGAAAGTCTAAGCCAAAGAGTCGAAATAAGTTTTTAGAGCCCATAAGATCTTTGGTACCCGATTGCCAATACCAATGGCCCATTGAGGCCTTTTGTTCAGCCAAATTAAGAAGATGATTCTTCTTAAGTAAGGTGCCTTCAAATTTCTGTTGTTCGGTGATATCTTGTGAAATACCTAATATGGTGGTAATATTTCCATTACTATCGGTATTGACTTCACCGATTACTTTAATATAGCGGACCTCTTCATTAATTAATAAGCGATGGGTAAAACTTTGATAAGACTTTAATTTCATCGTCTTATCCAAAGACGAGTGAACACTTGCTAGATCATCAGGATGTACACCTTTTAAAAGTGAGCTTAAGGGTAATTCAGAATTTTTTTCAAGACCTAACAATTGAGACATGTTTTCTGAACAAGTGGCCAGATTAGTATTGTAATCCCATTGCCAATGTCCTAGTTGAGCCTTTTGTTGAGCAACATTCATTATTTGATTTTTTTGTCTTAAACTTTTCTCAAGATCTTTCATTGGTGTTAAATCTTGAAGTAAACCATCTATTCGAACACAATCATCATTTTCAGTTACGCCTGACCCCACTATAAGTGCCCAAATGAATTTACCGTCCGGTTTTTTTAGCTGTACTTCTACCTTGAAAGATTTTCCCGTTTTGATCAGGTTTTCTATCAATACACTTACTTTTTCCCTATCTGTTTCGGTACGATAATAAAGTTCAGTTTCGATTTCAGATAGTCGACTGCCCTTTGGTACGCCTAAGATATGACAAGATATATCATCTAATATCGAAATTCTTGTTTCAACGTTCAACTGCCAATGACCTATTCTGGCTAGGGCATAAATTTCTTTTGAAGATAAATTTGGTTCAGTGTAGTTGTTTTCCACTATCTATCTATATTAAAAGCGAAGAGAGGGGTGGGGCAAGAATTTCCTCCAATTTCAGTTTAATAAGTGTAATATGTACTAATATAATGTAAAATAAATTAATATTTCTTTTTAATTATAGTACAGTAAATTATCCGGTTCACTATGCGTTCATAAGTAAGTAACTGCTTGTTAATTATTTACAAAATCTAAAATAGGTAATTAGTATAAGTGCATGAAATATAGAATGTTAATCTTTAATTTTCTAGTGAAGTCCACCTCAAAAATATATCTATGAAAATTCTTTGTTAATGGTGTAGCATAATTCTTTTCAATTGCGGTATTTTGCAAAGTCTTAAATTTGCATAGATGAAGAATCAACCTGATTGGAGAACAGCCATCGAATTCGAAGATATAACTTATAAAAAAAGCAACGGCGTAGCTAGAATTGCCTTTAATCGACCAAATGTTCGAAACGCTTTTAGACCTAAGACAACAAGCGAACTTTATAAAGCTTTTTACGATGCTCAAGAAGATACTTCGATAGGTGTGGTATTGCTCTCTGCTGAAGGGCCCTCTACAAAAGATGGTATTTATTCATTTTGTAGCGGGGGTGATCAAAAAGCCAGGGGAGACCAAGGTTACGTAGGTGACGATGGTATGCACCGCTTAAATATACTCGAAGTTCAGAGACAGATTCGATTTATGCCCAAAGTTGTGATAGCAGTTGTTCCCGGTTGGGCCGTGGGTGGCGGGCATAGTTTGCACGTGGTTTGTGATATGACCTTGGCCAGTAAAGAACATGCAATTTTCAAACAGACCGATGCCGATGTCACTAGTTTTGATGCAGGCTATGGGTCTGCTTATTTAGCAAAAATGGTCGGGCAAAAAAAAGCTCGTGAAATATTCTTTTTAGGTCGCAATTACTCCGCACAGGAAGCTTATGAAATGGGGATGGTAAATGCAGTCGTACCCCATGAAGAATTGGAAGTTACAGCTTATCAGTGGGCCCAAGAAATTTTAGAAAAATCACCAACTTCTATCAAAATGCTAAAATTTGCAATGAACCTGACGGATGACGGTATGGTAGGGCAGCAAGTTTTCGCTGGAGAAGCAACAAGATTGGCCTATGGTACCGATGAAGCCAAAGAAGGCCGGAATGCATTTTTAGAAAAAAGAAAGCCCGACTTCGGTAAAGATAAATGGATACCTTAAATCTAAGGGATGAAGTTTAACCGATATAATCAAAAAGAGCCTCCCGTTAATGGGAGGCTCTTTTTTTGAGAACACACTATATGAAAATGAAAAAATAACACTTTGTATTTATGCAGTAAACTTAGTTAGTCGGCTCAAGGTTTGAAAAATTATGTTGAGAGATTAGACCAAACATGTTGTAAACTTTTCTTTTAACGGTTTCAGCTCGATTTTATAGTATACTATTCTAAGGGTTTAGTCTATCGCGGCCAAAATATTTTTCAAAAAAGTGTTGATATCGAAATCTGGTTCTTCGGCCAACCCTGTACGGACGATCACTAAGTCTTTTGAAGGTATAATGAATACCCGTTGGCCTTGATACCCATTGGCCGAGTACATGTCTGTAGGGGCATCAGGAAATTTTCCATTGGCATTCAACCAAAAGTGACCACCATAAGTACCATCAGAATGGGCAGTGGGCTTGGTTACATACGATACCCAATTTTCATCGAAAAGCTGTTGACCGTTCCAATTGCCGTTGTTTAAGTATAGTAATCCGAATTTTGCCCAATCTCTAGTATTGGCCCAGGCATACGAAGAACCAACATAATTGCCCGTTTGATCCGTTTCCATCAACATTGAGTGCATGCCAATTTTATCTATTAGAGCAGCGTACGGAAAATCAATATACCCTTGATGGGTATCAAATTTATTTCGTAAAATACCGGATAAGAGATTCGAGGTGCCGGAAGAGTAATTCCATATTTCAGTTGGTTCGGCCAATGCTTCCTTTTCCGCTTGACCCGAAGTCATATCGGAGTCTAAGAACAACATTCGGGTCACATCCGAAATAGAAGTATAATCTTCGTCCCAAGCCAAACCGCTTTGCATACGCAAAAGGTGATTGATTGTGATGTTTTTTCTACTATCGCCTTGCCATTCTTTTATAGGTGCAGGTTTGTTCAAATCTATTCGACCTTGGTATTCTAAAATACCGTACAGTGTGGCCAAAACGCTTTTGGTCATGCTCCAACCCAGTACAGGCGTTTCCTTATTAAACCCATCGATATAGCGTTCGGCTATAATGTGATTTTTATAGACAATCAATACTGTTCTGGTTTTTTGTATATCTGGAGATACAAATGCCTTATCCAATGCTGACTCTAGTAGATTATAGTTTACATTCTGAAACACGGTATCTTTCACATTCTTATCACCATGCGGAAAAGGCAGATCAGACTTAGAATTTTTTCTATTTGGCCTAGGTATTATATTTTTAGAATCGTAATCGTCATTAATCAAAATACATCCAAGACCATCTAAACAAACTGATTTACGTTTCATAAGTCCAAAAACGGAAGCCTCGGCCTCTTCATTGGTAGTTTTGACATCGGCTAGCTTAATCAATGGAACATCATTATCATTAAGTGTTACCGATTCAGCGCTTCTGCCCGTCAGAAATAGGGTCGATGCCATATTTTTTGAGGCATAGCCCGAAATTATATTGAGTTTAGGGTATTGGGTGTAAACGACAATTGCAATTATTACGAATAAGAGAAGTATTATTCTTTTTACTACTTTCATAGGGCCTATTCAGAATTGAATGAGTGATGGTAAAAATAGCCGAAATAAATTTATATTAATCGATAGAAATATTTAATAGAGTATGAATGTATTAGTTAGTTTAAACATACCTGATATAGGAGTTGAAATGATGAAAAAAGAGGGAATCTCCGTCACCAAATGGACGGAAGATTACCCTATGCCCCAAGATGAGCTTCTTCAGAAAACCCAAAAGTTTGATGCACTTTTGAGTACCATGAATTACAATTTGGATGCAGATTTTCTAAAAGCTAATTCGCATCTTCAAATTATATCACAATTTGCCGTAGGTTATGACAATATAGATGTAGAAACGGCAACGAACTTGGGCATACCTTTTGCGAACGCCCCCAACTCAATGACAGATGCTACGGCCGATACCGCTCTAGCCCTATTATTGGCAGCCTCAAAAAATATGTTGTACCTACATAAAACTATAGCAAAAGGAGAATGGAAGCATTTTAAGCCGCAGGGCCATTTAGGTATCGAGTTGAAGGGAAAAACATTGGGCATCTTCGGCTTGGGGCGCATAGGTCTTGAATTCGCCAAACGCTGTAAAGGTGCTTATGATATGAACATCATATATTGTAATAGAAGCAAAAATCGGCAGGCAGAAAGTTTGTTGAGTGCGAAAAAAGTAAGCTTTGATGAGCTTTTAAGTGAAAGTGACATTGTTTCCGCACATTGTGCGTTGACCGATGAAACAAAATATACTTTCGACCGGTCGGCCTTCAATAAAATGAGAAAGTCTTCCATATTTATAAATACGGCCCGTGGTGCAGTACACAACGAAGATGATTTGATACGTGCCTTAAAGGATGGGCAAATTTGGGGTGCTGGTTTAGATGTGACAGACCCAGAGCCGATGCTTCCAAATAATCCGCTTCTTGATATGGAAAATGCTGCGGTCACACCGCATATAGGTTCTGCAACTGAAGAAGCAAGAAACAGAATGTCGGTTTATGCAGCGCAGAATATCATTGCCAAATATAAAGGAGAGCCCATACCGTATTTGGTAAATAAAGAAGTGCTGAAAAATAAGTAAACCTCATTTCTTACTTTTCTTAATTCAATTCGAATTTACCAGCTATGTATAACAATATAAAGTTTTTAAAACAGATTAAATTGTTTAATGGCTCGCATTTAAAATGGTTACCTTTCTTTATTATTCTTAGTTGTACTAGTTCAAAAGAGGAAAAACAGCTGACCTTGTACAAAACCCATTGTGCTAGTTGTCATGCACTACCAAGTATCGAGGCTTTGCCTAAAAATCTTTGGCAAGATAAGGTACTGCCTGAAATGGCGGCAAGAATGGGGGTTCGAGATTCAACCAACAATCCATATGAAGATTTATCATTAGTCGAGCAGGGGGCGGTTTTACAAACTGGTATTTATCCAACAAGTCCTATTATTAGTTTAGAGGATTGGGCGTTGTTAAAAGAATATATCATTAATAACGCTCCAAATAAATTAGTTGAAGTGCCGCCTAAAGACTTAAATAGGCTATCGCAATTTAAGGAAAGAGCGATTGCCTTAGATAGTTCAAACGGAAGTAGTTTTAGTTATTTAAAATTCAACTCCGAAAGAAATAGCATTTATGCCGGAACCTTAAGAGGTCAATTATTGGAATATAATTTTAAAAATGGACTTTCAGAAAAAGTTCTAAGAGCGGGGAGCACAATTACTGATTATACACAAATAGGAGATACAGCTTACCTTACTACCATTGGGTTTATGCTTCCTTCGGAAATACCCGCTGGAAATTTAGGAATAAAGGAGGGGCAAATTGTTAAATCGTTGCCTCAAAAATTACACCGTCCTGTTCATACTTTGATTCATGATTTTAATAATGATGGAAAAAATGAATTGGTCATAAGTGAATTTGGAGATTTACAAGGGAAACTTGCTTTTTGGAAAAAAAATGAAAAAGGCCACTTTATAGAAACGGTACTTATAAAACAACCAGGCTTTGTAAAAAGTGTTGCAGCCGACATGAATAATGATGGACTTGATGATATTATTTCGCTTAGTTCTCAAGGGAATGAAGGTGTGGTTATTTTATTTCAAGGAGAGGATACGAAGTTTTTCTCGAGAAAGGTATTAAGTTTTCCTCCTCATTATGGCAGTAGCTGGTTTGAAATTGTTGACTTTGATAACGATGGCAATTTAGACTTAATTACGGCACATGGTGATAATGCAGATGAAACCTACGTTATGAAGCCCTATCATGGTATGCGTATTCATTTGAATGATGGGGCCAATAATTTTGATGAATCTTTTTTTTATCAAATGCACGGTTGTACACGTATTAGTGCCAAAGATTTTGATCAAGATGGCGATATCGATATAGCATTACTGTCAACATTCCCCGATTACGAGAATCACACTGATGAAACATTCGTGTATTTGGAAAATAATGGGTCAAGCGACTTTAAATTTACCAGCCATGTCCTTTCTGAACCTAACGCCGGTAAATGGTTTTTAATGGATTCTGGTGATATAGACTCAGATGGGGATGAAGATATAATTTTGAGCACCTTAACTTACGATTATAGCCCCACACCTAAAGAATTACAAGAGAGATGGAATAATGAAAATTTAGATATCTTGCTACTGGAGAATCTTATAAATTAGATTATGAACCGAATATGGTCAGTATTTCTGCTGGTTTCGATACTTAACTTGAGTTGTAGTACCACGGATCGTGATTATATTTGGAAAGAAAAAATAGTAACCGCATCAGCTTATAATTCTACGGTTGCTCAAACCGATGGTCAACCTAGTATAGCGGCATGGGGAGATACTTTGTCTCCAGAGTTAAAGGCGATTGCTGTTTCTAGAGATTTGATGCGATTAGGTATTGAGCGCAATACCCAAGTGAAAATTGAAGGTCTTGATGGTATCTATTTGGTCAAAGATAAAATGCACTACCGCTGGCGAAATAAAATTGATATTTATATGGGTCTAAACGTAGAAAAAGCCCGAGAGTGGGGTAGAAAAAAGGTTAAAATATATTATCGGGTCAAAAAAGACTCTGTTACAAACGGCAAATAACATGAAGATATTTATCGTTCAACTCATATTGTGTCTTACTCTCATTTCTTGCACTAGTTCTAAAACTATTATAGATAAACCGATTGTATTTGACGAAGCTAGAATTCAATTGACCTCTGAGTATATGAGTGAGAGATACGGCATAGAAAAGGAAGAGCCCATCATCGACCCCAAAATGATCGTAATACACTGGACGGCCATTCCGACCTTAGAGGACTCGTTTAAAGCTTTTGAAAAGTCTACATTGCCCAATTGGCGCCCTGATATTAAAGGGGTGAGTGGTTTGAACGTTTCTACCCATTTCTTGATTGATCAAGACGGGACTATTTTTCGCCTCATGCCCGAACACCTTATGGGCAGGCATGTCATAGGCTTAAATCACACAGCATTAGGCATTGAAAATGTGGGAGGCACAGATGATACCCCTCTAACAGATGCACAACTTGAATCGAATATTTGGTTGGTAAAATATCTATCTGATAAATATGATATCGATTATCTTATAGGGCATTATGAGTATACTAATTTTGAAGACAACCCGCTTTGGTTAGAAAAAGATGATGGCTATCGCACGCAGAAGACCGATCCCGGTAGTGATTTTATGCAAAAGATAAGAAAAGCGACCAAAAATCTTAATTTTAAACCCATACCAAATTAATTCAATAGTTCAATGAATATAAAAATTAGCCTAGCTCTCCTATTTACTATATCTATTTGTAACGCCCAAAATAGCGACATCACTTCTACACTTTATGAAACCTACGAAAAATATAAAGAACCTAAACTTACTAAACGTAGAATTAAACATGCACAGTTAAAGCCACTTATAGAAAATTGCCGTCAAAATGATAAGTTTACGGTAGTCAAGGTCGGTGAATCGATAGAAGGTCGTGATTTGTCTCTGATTAGTATAGGGAGTGGGGAAACATCGGTCTTTCTCTGGTCTCAAATGCATGGTGATGAACCAACTGCAACGCAGGCCATCTTTGATATTTTTAATTTTTTGGCCAGTGATGATTTCGAGAATGAAAAAAAAGAGATTTTTCAAAACTGTACTTTGCACTTTCTGCCCATGCTCAACCCTGACGGCGCCGAAGTTTTTCAGCGAAGAAATCGTTTGGGTATAGATATCAATCGCGATGCCCTTCGTCTGCAATCTCCTGAGGGTCAGACTCTAAAAAGGGTTCGTGATAGTCTTGATGCCGATTTTGGGTTCAATCTTCATGATCAAAGCACTTATTATAATGCAGAACGTACCGATAAGCCTGCAACTATTTCATATTTGGCGCCGGCGTACAACTATGAGAAAGATATAAATGAGGTTCGTGCCAATGCAATGAAGGTTATTGCATTTATGAACGATATCATTCAAAAATATGCTCCGGGGCAAGTGGGTAAGTATAATGATGATTTTGAACCCAGAGCTTTTGGTGATAACATTCAAAAGTGGGGTACCAGTGCTATCTTAATTGAATCTGGCGGATATTCTCAGGATGTTGAGAAACAGGAAATACGAAAATTGAATTATGTTTCGATCCTCTCAGCAATTTATACAATTGCCGACGGATCATACAAAGATATATCTCTTGAAAAATATGAAAGCATACCTGAGAATGACCGAAAACTCTTTGATTTAAAAGTCGCAAATGCTTCTTACGAACTTTTAGGGAAGACCTATAAAATAGACGTGGGTGCAAACCGTCTTGAAGTAGATAAAGAAAAACATAAAGATTTCTGGTATAGCAGCAGAATTTTAGATGTCGGAGATCTATCTACGTATTATGGTTACGATACACTTGATGCAACCGGTTATACAATTATGGCGGGTAAAGTGTACCCAATGACAGTGAATGATTTTGCGGCTCTCAATAGCCTTGATCCATTGTCATTGCTCAAATCGGGCTATACGTATGTTCGTGTACGTAATATACCTAAAGACAAACTTTCGTCTCCTATGGCGTTTCATGTCGTTTCTGAAAAATTCGAATTACCTGATTTTAATATTGAGGTAGGGGTAAACCCAACATTCATATTAGAAAAAAATGGAAAGATTTCCTATGCTGTGGTAAACGGTTTCCTCATCGACCTTTCAAAAGATAAGATAAGCGATGTAAAGAATGCCATGATTTACCGTTAAGAAGCAGATGTAGTTTCATCTAGCACGAAAATCGTATAATCATGTCAGATCCATTGGTGACCAAAAAATAATAAGTGGTCATCACAATGGAAGCTATAAAAATAAATAAACTCAGGGTTAGTGCCTGATACCACTTGGGCATGCCGTTTAGCGAACTGTTTTCAATAATAGTGTTCAGTACATCCATAATAACAAATTTTAAGATTAAGCATAGCTTTTCTTTTTAGGATGTAGGTTTTTCAAGAATAAGAATTAGGGCGTTCTTATTATAAGAAACAAATTATTGAGAACAATCCCTACCGCTGGTACTGCATTTTCGATGAACTGCAGAAAAAAGAAAGGGAGAACTCTAAAGTTCTCCCTTTTTTCAGATTATTAACCAGGTACCAAACTCCTGATAGTGCAATTATAAGGTTTCTGCGTCTAAAAGCGCAAAGAATTTATCCAAATTTGGAATAATTACAATTCTAGTACGGCGATTTTTCGCCATATTGTCTTTTGAATCGTTTTCAACTAAAGGCATGTAACTGCTTCTGCCAGCTGCAATTAGCTTAGCTGGATCAACGTTATATTTATTCTGAAGAATATCTACTACAGAGGTAGCTCTTTTAACACTTAAATCCCAGTTGTTACGAAACATAGCCGTATTAATACTTCTAGAATCGGTGTGACCTTCTACCATAACTTCCATGCTTGGCTCAGAATTGATTACTTCGGCAAGTTTGCTTAAGATTTTATCAGCTTTGCTACTTACTCTATAGCTACCGCTGTTAAAAAGTAATTTATCAGAGATATTGATCATAACGACAGTCTTCTCGATATTAATATCGATATCATCCTCCTCATCGGAAATTGACTGCTTAAGGTTATAAGAGATAGCCAAGTTCATTGAATCTTGTAGAGTTTGAGCGCCAGCCAATTTATCGGCATCGACCTTAGACAAGGTAGCTCTCATTTTCTCTTTTGTGTTGTTGCTCATTACAGCAACATCGTCAACACTTGTATATTGGCTATCGTTAACCTCTTTCAAAGAGCTTATTTTTTCATTGTATTCTGTAACTCTAGCTTCGATTTTTTCCATTTTACCTTCCAACTCTTCTTTTTCTACTTGAGTCTTAGTTAAGGCACTTTGGGTTTCTGAAAGATTTGTTTCTAAAGCGGTATACTTTTTCTTTGAAACACAAGAAGCCAAAAAGGCTATGGAAAGTGCACTTAAGATAATTGATTTCTTCATTTTGTAAATTTTAATATTTAATATGGTTATGATTCTTGATAAAATACGCATGACAAGTCGTTTCAGATGTTAAGAACCTCATAAGACCCTATCGTTCTATTAAAGAAATGATGGGCTTTAACCATATAAAACATTGAAAATGAAACATTAAACTATCTATATGTATATATAAAAAAAAGTGCCCAAAATGGGCACTTTAATAGCTATTGCACTTAATTCAATCAATTACTCACAGCCACCCGTGAAACCATTGGCACTAAATTTAGTCTGCACGGCACCTTGCAGGCTACCGTTCTTAACTTGAATGGCCAAGTTGTTGTTACCGCTTCCATCACGTTTCGGACTACAGTATTCAAAAAGATAGAAACTGTTAGCACGTTGTGATACCAAATCTGATATATCGTTGAACGTATCTTCAAGTTCATCTTTATTACCGGCAAATACACTTGAAGTCTTACCTAGATCGGTCAAAACTTGTTCGTCTATCTCGGCCCCAAGCCCAATCGTAAAATATGAAATGTTAGGGTCGGCATTATCAACCTTTTTCTGGGCATCTTCTTGGGTATATCTTGATGCTTGATCCGTGCCATCTGTAAATATCACGACTGAGGCAGCACCAATTTTTTCTCCCTTAGTGCTTTCGATCAATAAGTTAGAAGCAATATCCGATGATTTGATAACTGCGCCATAAAGATCAGTAGATACATCTTGGCTAATGTCATCGGTAATACCCTGAATTGATTCGGTCAACTCTTCTCTAGAGGCGGTTAAGGCATTTAACTCATGTAATTCATCTTCACCATCAAAATAATAAATTGCCATTTTAAAAGATTCTTGGGTCGTTTCTGGCATCACATTATTTACAAAGCTCAAACTTGCTGTTTTAAGCTCTTCGAGACTTGTGCTTAATACACTATTACTTAAGTCAAGTACCAATAAGGTATTATTACTGAATATTTGTGAATTCGGAGATATACGAGCCTTAGACTCCGAAGTAGAAATCGTATTGAAACACTCATCATTTCGCCCTTGCTCATAAATAGTAAATTGATCGGCACTTAATCCTGGAACGGGGTTTCCTTCACTATCGGAAACTTTGAAGAAGATAGAAACTTTGCCGGGTGCGGTCGTGTATTCGTCTTGAATCGATAATGTTAAATCAATTTCGCCAAGGTCAAGGCATTCATCTACAGGTTCACCCTTACCAAGTCCGTCACCGGTATTCAGGGCAAAATTCACATCATCATCTGCATTTCCACAAGAAACCAGAGTAAGTATCGATAAAAAAAGTAGGACTAACTGGGAGGAAAATTTCATTTTCTAAATTTTATGGTTCAACCTTCACAACGGGGAAAACAGATTTAAAGTATAAGGTTATATAAAACTTAATGTTAAACATTGTTAATTCGGTTAAAATTTATAATCGATTATGAAATATTAGTAGAGAATGAAATGACTGGTTATATTAATTCTAGTTAGATGTATAGGTATATAACGTGACTTGACGGCAGAGATAGTTTCATTAGATATTATTAAAATACATTTAGCATGAAGCTATTATTAGTTATTTCCGTAACTTTTGGCAATGACCCATGAACTGAAAAAAATTATAAATGCCTATTTGACAGCTAAAGAAGATGGCGTCAAGTCGGTTTTAGCTACTGTGGTTGCATTAGACGGCTCATCGTATCGCAGACCAGGGGTGAGAATGCTTATTCGGCAAGACGGTAAAATGGTAGGTGCTGTTAGCGGCGGCTGCGTTGAAAAGGAAATCGTGAGGCAGGCTCAGAGTGTTTTTGAAGGTAATGTAGCCAAAATGATGACCTACGATGGCAGATACCGCTTAGGCTGTGAAGGTATTCTTTATATTCTTATCGAACCGTTTAAACCAGAAGACAGATTTATAAAGAAATTTAAAGAGGTTTTGAGCAACCGTAAACTATTTCAAGTACGTTCATCATTTCTAAAAAATGATGGTGAAGATGAAAACTTGGGCTCTTGTTTTGTTCTGGGGCAAAACCTATTCCCCTTTAGGCCGAACTTCGTTGAATCTTCAGATGTAGAAAAGTTCAAACAGCAAATGGTACCTTGTTTCAAATTGGTGATAATTGGTGCCGAACACGACGTGGTACAATTGTGTTCTTTTGCTTCATTAGCGGGTTGGGAAGTAACAATCGTTGCCTCTGCATCTGAAGAAAAGACTATTGAAGATTTTCCGGGAGCTGAACATTTTCTTTCTGTAGAACCTGAAATGTTGTCATTAAAATCAATTGATAAGCAAACTGCAGTTGTCTTAATGACACATAGTTATGTGCGTGACTTAAAGTATTTATTAGCAATTAAAGAAAGTAGTCCCGCGTACTTAGGTCTATTGGGCCCAAGCAGCAGAAGAGAAAAGCTTCTCGATGAATTCATAGAACATTACCCTGAAGTTTCCGATGCCTTTTTTGATATAATTTATGGTCCTTCAGGACTCAATATTGGTGCTGAGACTGCTCAGGAAATTGCAATATCCATAATTTCTGAAATACTTTCGGTCACCCGGCATAAAGAACCGATGATGCTCAAAAACAAGTCGGGAAGAATTCATAGCTAATGTCGCATAATACAAATAATATTGCCATTTTAATTTTGGCTGCCGGCTCGTCGTCTCGCATGGGTAGACCTAAACAGTTATTATCTTGGGGTAAGACTAATCTTATCGGAAATGCTATTGATCAAGCTAAAAATAGCCAGTCTGATAAAATTGTAGTTGTACTTGGGGCCAATTCGGAATTGATAAAAGATAAAATAGGTAGGTGGGAAGTTGATATTGTCGAAAATGAAGATTGGAAAGCCGGTTTAGGAAGCTCCCTCGCAAAAGGAGTTACGCATTTGACAGAACATGAAACTTTTGATGGTATTTTGGTGATGCTTGCCGACCAACCCTTAATAGATTCTGCCTATTTAAACCTTTTGATAGAATCTTTTTATACCACTTCATATTCCATTATTGCTACCGCATACTCAAAACGAGCTGGTGTTCCAGCGCTTTTTGATAAAAAATTCTTTGAAAGTTTATGTGATTTGGGTGAGGACAATGGTGCCAAGTTGATTATTGAACAATTTGGGCATGAAGTTCTTTCATTAGACCCGGGCAAAAAAGCAACCGATATCGATACCGAGGTGGATTATATAAACTTAACCAACAGATTAAATGAGTAGATTTAAATCGTTAAAAAACAATGCATTAAAATTTTTGATTTTGTCTATTTCGACTTCTTGTGCCGTAATGCATAGCCAGGATATGGGCTTCGAAGAATACAATCCGAAATCGACTTTGGTGGTTCCGGAGCATAAGGTAGAAAGAGCAAAATATCCGTTTGTCGATATACATAGCCACCAGCGCGATATGTCATTGAATAAGCTGACGCAGCTAGTTGCCGAGATGGATATGCTTAATGAAGCCGTAATGGTAAACTTAAGTGGTGGTTCGGGAGAAAGTCTAAAAAACTCAATACAGAATATCAATGAAAGTTTCCCTAATCGTTTCGTAGTCTTTGCTAATATAGACTTTGAGGGGGTGGGGCAACCCAATTGGACGACAAATGCTGTCACACAGCTTGAAAAAGACGTAAAAAACGGCGCTAAAGGTCTGAAAATTTTCAAGAGCTTAGGCCTTCGCTATACTGATGTTGATGGCAACAGAGTCGCTGTTGATGATAAAAGATTAGATCCAATTTGGGCTAAATGTGGTGAGTTGGGTATACCTGTTCTAATTCATTCCGCTGACCCCAAATCTTTTTGGGACGATATGAATGGGGAGAATGAAAGGTGGCTTGAACTAAAGACACATTCTCGAAGAAAGCGTTCCGACACCGATCCTGCACCTTGGGAGCAGATTATTGATGAACAACATCGAATGTTTAAAAAACATCCGAAAACGAATTTTATTAATGCCCACATGGGCTGGTACGCGAATAATTTAGAAAAACTGGGCGCTCTCCTCAATGACATACCCAATATGAATGTAGGTATTGCGGCCGTAATCGCTGAACTTGGGCGACAGCCAAAGAATGCCAGAGCTTTTTTTATTAAATATCAAGACCGCATTTTATTTGGTAAAGACAGCTGGAAACCCGAAGAATTCCCAACCTATTTTAGAGTTTTGGAAACTGATGATGAATATTTCCCATACTATAAAAAGTACCATGCTTTTTGGGCCATGTATGGTCTTGATTTACCTGATGAAGTCTTGAAGAAAGTATATTTTAAAAATGCATTAAAGCTTATGCCAAATCTCGAACCAAGTCTTTTCCACCATAATTAAATCAAGCAACTTTTTAGGAAAGCGTTAACGAGTTTTATTTTGCATTAGTAATAAAAGGTGCGAAATTAGATATGTAGTTTCCTAATCATTTATCATGTGTAAGACAAAATGTCAAATCATTCCTCCCCATATTCTAGAAGAGCTTGCAAAACGAGGAAATGTAAGTTGCAAGAAGACATTGAACGATACGGGTAGAATAGCGGAGCGCCGACAGACTGCATTAAATCATCTTTTGCTTAGAAACCCTATTCTAGGGGATGGCGACCGTTTCGTATATGATTGCGAGAACAAATATGAACAGCGGGTAACCCTTGTTCGTAAAGAAAATGGAGAAGTGACAGGCGATGTAACGGCCGATAAAGCCTATGACACATCTGGTTTTGTTCGTGACTACTTTAGAGAAACTTTCGGATTGAATTCTATAGATGATAATGGTCTGGATATCATTTCTAATATTCATTATGGCGAAAATTACAACAATGCCTTTTGGGACGGAGATGAAATGACGTATG
The DNA here is from genome assembly GCA_002813285.1 of Flavobacteriaceae bacterium MAR_2009_75. Lineage (NCBI taxonomy): Bacteria > Pseudomonadati > Bacteroidota > Flavobacteriia > Flavobacteriales > Flavobacteriaceae > Flavobacteriaceae bacterium MAR_2009_75. The sequence continues at coordinate 34,419 of PHTZ01000001.1, read as the reverse complement.
GAGATGGAGATGGTAAAGAATTCACTGATTTTGCAAGTGCAATTGATGTTGTTGCGCACGAGTTGGCACACGGTGTTACCCAATTCTTGGCCAATCTAGAGTATCAGAGTCAATCAGGCGCTTTGAACGAGCATTTTTCCGATGTTTTTGGAACTGTTATAAAGCAGAAATACCTCAATCAAGACCTGTCAGAGGCAGATTGGTTGATTGGTGATTCTGTGGTAACCGATGAATTCCCCGGAGTCGCCATACGCTCTATGAAAGCCCCTGGTACCGCAAATGAGTTTGATACGCAACCCGACCATATGGACAATTATTACAATGGTACGGCCGATAACCAGGGTGTACACATCAATTCAGGCATTCCCAATAAGGCATTTTACCTAAGCTGTTTGGAGATTGGTATAGATGACTGTGCCCTGATATGGTTTGAAACCTTAAAATCTCTATGGAGAACTGCTAATTTCAATGATATGGTCGAGACTCTGGTGAGTGTTGCCCGAGATTTGGCAAGTGATTCAAGAATTTCAGATAGGGCAGTGGAAGCGGTTTCAAAAAGCTTTTCTGAAGTAGGGCTTGCTCCAATTGTCGTTTGAGATGCACTATAAAATTAAAATAACAGGAGGGTTCGTAGGTTTTGCGAGAACATATGAAGGCGAAACCGATATAAGCCTAACGCAATTGAAGGCGCTTCAGCGTATCTCGAAATCAAATTTGGGCGACAAGAAGGTTTTTAGGGATGGGCAGCAGTATAACCTTACGCTCACTGATAATGAACAAGTATATACGCTAGAATTTACGGAACAAGAGATACCACAAGACCTAATGAATTTAATCAGCAGTTTAAAAGGTGGTTAAACAGGGTCCGCAAACCTCTAGATTAATTCCTTATCTCTTTCGAAGCCACTCCATTCTCTAAATTTCCATAATCTTGAAAAATTCCGCAAGAGTATTCTTTTTTTACCAAAGACTTTACTTCTTGCTTTTTCTTTTTAGCCAAAACTTCGATTTGAGGTGATAAATAGCCCATAATCTTTTAAATATAATTGAATTACAAATTAACGACCACAATATCGAATTGTTGTTTTCTTTCGATGTACAGTCAAAATTTTGGAGTAAAATTATGCCGAGATTATATGATTTTATAACACTTTACGAAAATTTTGTGATTCGATATCATTTTCTTTATATGATGAAATGTCGAAACACCTAGTATTTACAGGCCTTACAGTACATTATAAGGTCACTAATTGCTTTTCCAGATAGTTCTGTATCATCATCCAGTTCATTTTTAAAACTAATGCAGCCGACGGTATATTGTCATCTTCAATAGCGGAGATGATGGCATCATGTTGGTCGTTTGAGTTATAATGAAAAGAATCATTGGCCATAAACGCTCGCTCATAGAAGAATACACGTGTTTTTAAATCTTTTAAAATCTGTTGAAAAACGCTGTTATTGTAATTTTTGGTCAGTAATCTGTGAAATTCCATATAGGCGATTACCCGATTCAATGAAGTTTCGGCTTGAGCAATGTTATCTCTTTGTAATTTTAACTGCTCTACGGCTTTATTATCAAATTGTGACTCCTCCAAAGCCAAAACTTCTAAGTGAGCTACTAATTCATATAGATTTTTTGCCTCTTCAGGGCTCACTTTTGCGATTACAAAACCGCGATAGGGTATGGCCTTAACAATATGAGATTGTTGCAACTGCGTGAGTGCCTCACGAATCGGGGTTACGCTTACCCCTATGGTTCTTGAAACAGCTGCTAAGTTTATATTTTGACCGGGCTGTAAAGTTCCTTTTTGCATTTCTTTAAGTAAATACTCTCTTACCTTGTCCCTATAGTTTACCATATCTATATCATTTATCGTATACGATTTGTAAACGTAAAGAAAACCAAAATTAGTATGCCATGTTAATCGGAAAGTAGATTTGTTGAAGATTCTTTGAGAAATTGTTGATAGATATTCTTATAAACAAGTATGTTTCTATCTGAATATTGAGCATTTCGTCCAATTTATATGATTTCGAACACTAAACAAAGAAAGTGTCTCGTTCTAAGAGTATAAACCTAATATTTTGAATATGCGACACTTATTTATGAATACCAAAGGACTTCTTACTGCTTCTGCAGCAGCTCTGGTACTTTTTAGTTGTTCTGATGACGCCGAAGTAGCACTGGATTATGAAAATGAAAGCAAAGTTTCAAAAACCGAATTAAAAACAATTCTTGAGACTGACGATATATCTAGTGTAGCCGATCAGTTGGTTACTAATCTATACAATTCAGGTAAAAGTGGTAAAACAGCAAAAACCGATGATGATTGTTATACAGCCACCTATTCTGATACTGGTTTCAACCTAGTCTTCGATAATTGTAAAATAGAAGAAGAGGGGGCAATTTTAAATGGTGCCATGTCTATAGTTTATGGAGGTGATGAAGATGAATATGCTTTTAGTATTACCTATGATAATTTAATGGTAGGTGAGTTTGCCATCGATGGCACAAGAAGCTTTATAGTTCATGGCAATGATGAAAGCCAATCCGTTAGTTGGACGGTAGAAAGTGATTTGGCCATAACTCTTGAAGATAGTTCAAAGGTAGATGAAGAAGGAACTAAAACTGTTGCTCTTGTTTTTAGTGAAGATTTCGAAGATGGGTCATTTACCGTAGATGGAGAATGGATATTGAAAGCCGACGGCAATACCTACATTATAGATATAACAGATATATTAGAAGCTAAGTTCGGATGTGAGCATTTCGGAAAAGGTATGATGAATTTGAATAAAAACGGGCTCGAAGTCGATGTTGATTTCGGTGAAGGTGAATGTGATGCCGTAGCAACAGTAATTTATCCTGATGGAACCGAGGACGAAGTTTCTTTAAAGGATTGACAGTTAGTTTTCAATCTTAGAAAAACAGAAAGGGTCGGATGTGCATATATTCGACCCTTTTTTCTTTATCCTCTAGTAAGGTAGGCGTATTACAAAGTTTTTAGGTATTCGAGAAGTGCCAAACGTTCAGTATCCGTTAAGATATCTCCAAAGGTATGACCGCTGTTACTATAACCTTTTATCGTGGTGTCGTAAGTATTTTTATCTTTTTTGCTGGTTTCTACGGTATAGTTCCATCCTAAGTTTACATCATCGTAGTCGCTGCTATCATAGTTGCGACTCCAGTACGTACTTCTGTCTTCACTGTTCAGTACTTCAGCAATATTAGGTACAGAACCGTTATGAAAATAGGGTGCCGTGGCCCAAACACCATCCAATGGAGGGGCGATATACCCATCTTCTGCCAGAAATTCAAGCGGAACCGAATATGTACCAAACCATCCATTATTGAACCAATCCATAAAATAGGTATTGAGTTCCGACGGGCTCGTGTATCTTTTCGATAGTTCAGCATCTGTACCGATGGTGTTGAGAGAGACCATTAAATTAGGGTAGCTTTCATCTTCACCATATGAACCATGACATTTTACGCAGTTCTCTTCAAAAACCGGTTTACCTTCGGCCGCTAGATCTGCATCAATGGCATAGGGGTAAGATGGCGCTTCTAGATTATAGATATATGCCAATAAATCAGGCATCTTTTCATCTACTTCCTCCGCTTTTTCAATTTCTGTCAAGGTTAAAAGTGAAGACCCAATGAATGATTTACAAAAATCTTTTCTGCCTAAACCATGGTAGAACATGGCATTCTTTTTTTTCAACAACCACCAAGCGGGCACATCTGTGGGTATCACTTCATTATCAAGTTCAACAAAAGGGTCATCAGACCACTCTAAGGTATTCTTATCACGATGCGACACTAAAACCTGTGTTATTTTATCGGCAGGATTTGAACCCCGTGTCTCGGTGATCGTCTTTGGGCCAATTGCTGTTATGCCCTTTCTAAATTGATCATAAGCTTCCCACTCGTCACTATTCTGACCATAAATTACCGAAATCGCCGAACTTACAACTTGAATATTATTGGCCCGGTTTACGGTGAAATCTCCAGAATGATTGCCCAAGCCGACGATGAGTTCATCATTTAAAAAACCTGCGTGGCAAGACATGCAGTTGGGTGAAACAACCCGAACACCATTTGAAGCGGTAGCTACCGTATAATCGTATATTATTTTAGCATTATCACCTGACCTATTTAACAGATTGCGGTCATCTTCTCCATTAGCAGCAATATAGGCCTCGTATGGTACCCCACTACTCATATATTCACCTGATATCAAATATTCGTATCCAACGGTTGCATCACCTAGTCTTTGCGGTGAAGAGGGTATGGCATTAACTTCAATAAAGGGTTCTTCGGGTTTGGGTTCGGGTTGAGGATCTGGACTCGGTGTGGGAGACTCCGATTCCGGATTTGGTGTCATGGGTACATCACCATCACTTGAACAGGAACTAACAATGCAAAATATTAAAACAAACCAAAAAATGTAATACTTATGTTGCATGCAAATTTAAATAAAAACGTTAGACTGATTTTTTTTTGGAGGATGATTATAAAAATCAAATCTACAAATTAATTGTTCGACCCTGTATATTAGGGGGTGGGAGCTCGATTTATTCGTTTACAAGTATCTTATTCACTTCGAAACTTTCTTATCAGCAGTTCATATTTTTGGATATTATAAAATTTCACCCTTAATTTAAACATTTGTTAAAGCCAATATGCAGAAAAAACACAATTTGTACCTTGCGTTCCAAACGCAGCGCTCCTTAAAAGGGAGTGTTAACATTTAATCATAAACATATGGACTTACTACATAGAGCTGCTGATTTTGAAAATAGAAAGTGGTCAGGTATGACAACAAGTGATAGAATTAACGCATCTCGTGAAGCCAAAGAACTTATTCTTTCTATTAACGAAGTTTATAAAACTACCAAAGACGAAACTCTTATGGATGTTATGAAAAGACTTACCGTAATTAAAAAGAAAATTGAAAAGCGTCTAAACACTAAAATGTAGGTGTTTATTTTTAGTTGAAAGCAATACTTTTTCAAAGAATTTCTCCCTTTATCAGGTACTTTTGTTCGTTTTAGCATATCATCGCACACCATGATTTTATGCCCTATATTTCTTTGTCTAAATTATACAAAAGGATCAAATTATTTGCATACCTTATGGGCGTAAAGCAAAATTAAAGAATGGCAAGATCGCAACAGACTTACAACAAGACGGAAAAAGAAAAAAAACGTCTTAAAAAAAGAGAAGAAAAACAAAAGAAAAAAGAGGCTAGAAAGGCAGAATCCAAAGAGACCAGTGGTATTCCGTTTGCATACGTTGACCACAATGGTAATTTGGTGGATACTCCACCAGATCCATCTGAAAAAGTTAAAGTTGATGCCGAAAGTATTGTATTGGGTATCCCTAAAAAAGAGGAGGGTGATGAAGAAGAATTCGACCCGGTACGAAATGGTAAAGTGTCATATTTCGATTTTTCAAAAGGATTCGGTTTTATAATCGATTCAGAAGATCAAGAGAAATATTTTGTCCATGTAAGTGGACTGATAGATGAAGTTGATATTGATGATAAAGTTTCTTTTGAACTTGAAAAAGGAATGAAAGGCATGAACGCTGTTCGTGTTAAAAAGATATAAAGTTTACTTTTTCTAAATTACTTCTGGTAAATGGTCGAATTTCTTTATTTGACCCGGTAGTAAACCTTCTAAATTAACAGCACCTATTCGAATACGAATTAACCGCACAGTGGGAAACCCCACTGCTGCGGTCATTTTTCGTACTTGTCTAAATTTGCCCTCCCTGAGGGTAATACTCACCCAAGAAGTGGGTCGATGAACTCCTATTCGTAATTTAGAGCTTGGTTTTGGTAGTTCTGGTTTTGGTATCTTGTATATCGTGCAAGGTTTTGTCATGTATTTGTCTCCTTCAATACCGATTACAACTCCAGTTTTTATTTTTTCTATTGCTTCATCGGATATTAGGCCGTCAACCTGGGCAAAATACTCTTTTTCAATTCCAGATCGATTGATCGTATCACTCAATACGCCGTCGGTTGTCATTAATAATAATCCTTCTGACTTCTCATCTAAGCGTCCGATAGGCATAATGGCTTTTGGAAACTCAAATAGCTCGCTAAGAAATCTTTTTTTTCTGATTTGCTTAGGGTCATTGGAACTCAACTGACTAAGCATTCCAAAAGGTTTGTAAAGTTTGTAGTGTATGTGGTCGGTCATACTATGACTATGCACTTGTGAAAATATTATACATCAAGTATCTCCTTGGCCCTGACACTAAGTCTATTGCTGGTTTCCTGAGTTAGATACTTTCTCTGGTCAATTTGTTGGGGTTGGTCTCTAGTACAGAAGTAGCTATGTATACTGCGCCTTATATTTGAGGTGCGATTTTCGGTTCCGCCATGCCATACATGTGAATTAAATATAAACACCGATCCGGCGGGGGCATTTATTAAAATCTCTTCAGGATGCGAAAGGTTAGGGTCTTTCATAACTTCATCAGGTAATCGGTCTGACTTATGAGTGCCAGGTACAATTCGGGTGGCCCCATTATCCTTAGTAAAATCATCCAATAACCAAATCGAATTGCATACCTTATATTCATTGGCAACCACCGCATTTTTATAATCGACATGTAATTTTTGTAATCCTTTACCGGGCTTAGCAGCTCGATAGTTCAATGATGACAATTTATAAGAATCACCAAGTACGGCAGATATACCCGCTAAAACCCTTGGATGTGTATAGAATTGGTCGAAAATTGATCCTTTGTTCACCAAATCGGCTAAACGGTCGGCGCCTTCTTCTTTCGGATGACGAATGTATTTCGATTCGGCCAATTCAGAACCCGCATTTTCACCTTCAGCCTCCAGAATTTTTTTTATTTTTTCATTGATAGCAGAAACCTCATCGTTGGTTAGTAACTGCCCGAGGTTAAGATATCCATTTCTTTCTAAGAATTCCTTTTCTGATTGAGATAACATGTCTAATTGGGTTTGATTCATTATTTATCCTAAATATAAATGATCTAATTCAAAGGTTTGCTGTGGATATAATCTATAAACCTATGGGTAGTCCAGTCAATAATTAGTTTTTCTGCATCAGAAGTACGCAATCTATCTCAATACTTTTGTACAGAACGAAAAAACAAATTAGATGGAAAAGATATTAATAGCCGGTGCACACGGCACAACAGGTCAGAAAGTAGTTGATTTAGTTAATGAATCTCAATATTTCACTCCTGTCGCAATGGTAAGAAATGAAGATCAGGTCGAGCGTTTTAAGAGTAAAGGAATTGAAACGGTATTGGCCGATCTAGAAGAAAATCTTGATCATGCGGTACAAAATGTAGACAAGGTAATTTTTGCCGCAGGTTCAGGGGGTAAGAAAGTGGTTGCAGTCGACCAAGAAGGTGCCAAAAAATTGATTGATGCCTCAAAAAAGGCCGATATTAAAAAATTTGTAATGCTTAGTTCATTAGGTGCGGAAAATCCTGATGAATCGAATCAGCTTCAAGATTATTTAAATGCAAAACACAACGCTGATGAATATCTCAAGGAGTCAGGATTGGCTTATGCCATTGTAAGACCGGGCACACTTAATAATGACTTGGGCAATGGTAAAATAGAACTGGCGCAAAGTCTTAATAAAAGAGGTGAAATACCAAGAAGTGATGTAGCACAGACGTTAGTAAGGGCTTTGCATGACGACACTGCTATCGATTCAACTTTTGAAATTATTTCAGGAGATAAATTAATAGGAAAGGCTTTAGAGCAGGCATAACTTGAATTTTTTTTGGCTTTTCAAATTGAAACCCAGCAGATTAATTTTTAGTATCTTTTACTAATGGAGAGCAGAAGTCAGCAATATATAGTTTATGGCATAGCACTACTTTTAGTTGTGCTATGCTCCAACTGTAGCCCTGCCTTAAAATCAGCTGCTAAAAGTAATTCTTTTAGTGGTATTGATAGTTTAATAGTAGCTAAAAATTTCATTTTTAATGCAGACAAGGCATTACCGATGATGACTAGTAGCATGCAAAGCGTCGTGAATTCAAATCTTTTTCCGCCTGGTACGTCAGGAAGCCAAATTAACATTTCAGGCAATGGAAGCTTTTTAAAGGTCACGAATGATAGTGTTTTTGCAGACCTACCTTATTTTGGCGAACGACAAATGGGCGGTGGTTACAATAATGAGGACTCTGGAATTAAGTTCAAAGGAATTGCCGACAGTTGGGAAGAAACTAAAGATTCCAAAAGGGGTAGATATGAATTTAACTTTAAAATCAGGAATAAGATTGAAATTTTTCAGGTCTATATCTCCGTTTTTAAAAGTGGTTCAGCTTCGGTTCAAGTAACGAGCTCTCAAAGATTTCCGATCAGGTATGGAGGTGTAATAAAACCGCTTCCCGCAGAATAATCTTCTCTTTACATATCAATTTACAAAAAAGCTAAAATCAGTTTTGATTGCGGTCGTTAAAGGTATGTACCTTACTTAACTTCACAAAGCACTTACAATTTTATCCTAATAATTATACAAAGTAAAAAATGAAAGAACAGCATATATTAAAACCTTTTACCCTAGGTAATATTGAATTGCCGAACCGCGTAATCATGGCACCCATGACGAGAAGTCGTGCCGATAATGAGCAAAACGCACCAACTGAAGAATTACATGTGCCATATTACACCCAACGGGCAACGGCGGGTCTTATAATTACCGAAGGAACGCAGGTGTCGAAAAGAGCTGTCGGGTATATAAACACCCCTGGCATCCATTCTCAACCACAAGTAGATGGCTGGAAGAAAGTTACACAATCGGTTCATGAAGCGGGAGGAAGAATATTTGCACAATTATGGCATGTGGGGAGGATTTCCCATCCAGATTTTCATAACGGTGAATTGCCATGGGCGCCTTCTGCATTAAACCCCGAAGCTGATGTCTTCACACCTGAAGGCAGTAAAAAAACCGTTACTCCGAAAGCAATGACATCGGAAGATATTGAAACTACAAAGAATGAGTTTGTGCAAGCGGCCAAAAATGCAATAGCTGCCGGTTTCGATGGTATTGAAATACACTCCTCGAACGGATATCTATTTCATCAGTTTTTCAATGGTACAAGTAATATTAGAGAAGATCAATATGGCGCAAGCATTGAAAATAGAGCTCGATTTTTCTTCGAGGTATTAGATGCTATTAAAGATGTGTTACCACAAAATCAAATTGGTGCACGTTTTAACCCTTCACTCCATAATATTTTCGGAATGACCATGGATGAAGAAACAATTCCAACATTTGACTACATCATCGAAAAACTGGATAAGGAATATAATTTGGCGTACATCCATCTGTCCGAACCTTTTAATGATGTTTCAGATATCGAATTTGCAGAGCAGCATATTGCCAAACGCTACCGACCAAAATATAGCGGAACCTTAATGATCAATAGCGGATTTGACCAAGAAAAGGCAAATCAAGTTTTGGAAGAAGGTAATGCCGATTTAGTGGCTTTCGCAAAACTTTTTATCTCCAATCCTGATTTAGTAGGCCGGTTTAAGGAAGATGTTGAAACGTCCGATTGGGATGAAAGCACATTTTATACCCCAGGGAAGGAAGGCTACCTTGACTATGAGGCAAAAACAAGAGAACTAATCCCCAACCAATAAGCCAGAATATTTTTTTTAATCTAAAAATCTTAATTGAATATGGAAACATTAGTAAACGGATTTTCTACAATAAACCCGGCAACGGGCGAGGAAATCAAGGAATATGAATATATGACTACCGATGAAGCTATCGGTGCAGTTGAAAAATGTCACAAAGCATTTAAAGCATGGCGCTTAAAATCGCTTGATGAGCGTGCGAAGGTGATTAAAGCGATTGGTGAAGAACTGAAAAAAAACAAAGAAAAGTTCGTTAGCCTTATGACCCAAGAAATGGGTAAAGTATTGAAACAAAGCGGACAGGAAATAGACCTTTGCAGTGCTATTTGCGATTATACCGCTACTCAGGGCATCAAAGAATTACAAGATGAAGAAAGAGAATTGCCAAACGGGGGCAAGGGCCTGATTACTTATTCTCCGATAGGTATCGTATACGGTATTCAGCCTTGGAATTTTCCGGCATATCAAGCCGTTCGTTATTCCATTGCCAATTTAATGGCAGGTAACGGGGTTCTTTTAAAGCATTCGAGTGGTGTAACCGGATCAGCGCTTTTGTTAAAAGAAATATATGAGGCAGCAGGGTTGCCCAAAGATTTGTTTACCGTGCTATTAATCGAGCATGAGCAGTCAGACAAAATAATTGAACACGAATTGGTTCGGGGTGTAACACTGACAGGAAGTCCTGATGCAGGTAAAATTATTGCCGAAAAAGCTGGGGCTGTGCTCAAAAAGACGGTGCTTGAGTTGGGTAGTAACGATGCCTATTTGGTATTTGATGATGCCGATATAGAATTGGCTGCAAAAACCAGCGTACAAGGTCGAATTTATAATAATGGTGAGACCTGTGTTGCTGCAAAGCGTTTTGTAGTAGCTGATAAGGTTTACGATGAATTTCGTGATGCTTTTGTAAAGGCGATGAAAGAAGTAAAACTTGGCGACCCTACTATCGAAGACTCTGACTTAGGACCTATGGCTCGAGAAGATTTACGTGAGACCTTACATGAACAGGTACAACAAAGTGTTCACAAAGGTGCCAATGTATTGCTAGGTGGCAAAATGCCCGAGGGTAAAGGGTTCTATTATCCCGCAACTATTTTAGAGAATCTAGAACCTGGTCAGCCGGCTTATGATGATGAGCTATTCGGCCCAGTGGCTTCTCTAATTCGGGCAAAAGATAACGAAGATGCCCTTAGAATTGCCAACGATAGTCGCTTTGGGCTAGGTGGAGGAATTTTTTCCAAGGATGAGGAGAAAGCTTTCGATTTGGCAAAGAAGTATTTTGATACGGGAATGGTATTTATCAATTCTTTCGGATTGGCCCAGCCTAATATGCCATTTGGCGGAGTTAAAAATTCAGGATATGGCCGTGAACATGGTGGCTTTGGAATACGAGAATTTGTAAACGTAAAGTCTATCATGAAAGTAAATATGTAAGAGTAGATATTTATAATCAATAAATGAGGTCAAAAGGGATTTTTGCAATGAACTTTTGACCTTTCTCTTTACCATATTGTCTTATATGTGAAATGCTATTGGAAAAATGCATTTCCATTAGTATTTTCAAACAATTTTAAAATTAAGGAAATGAAAATTACACATTACGGGCAAAATACATTGTCGATAGAAATAGGAAGCATTAATATTTTAGTCGACCCGTTTATTACCCAAAATGAGCTCTCAAAAGACAAGGTCGATATCATGCAACTCAAAGCGGATTATATATTTCTAACCCACGCTCATTTTGACCATACCTTAGATGCTGAGGCTATTGCAAAAAATACAGGTGCTACCATCGTAAGTAATTTTGAGATTTACAATCATTATGCTGAAAAAGGTCTGGAAGCTATGCCAATGAATCACGGCGGAGTTCGAGATTTCGAGTTTGGCCGGGTCAAATATGTTAATGCCATACATACGAGCAGTTTTCCCGATGGTAGTTATGGCGGAAATCCCGGTGGTTTTGTTATTACCGCCGAAGAGAAAAGCATCTATATATCTGGTGATACCGCCCTGACTATGGATATGAAATTGATTCCCATGCAAACCAAAATCGATTTGGCCATTTTACCTATAGGTGATGTCGTAACCATGGGAGTAGACGATGCCGTTATAGCTAGTGATTTAGTCGAATGCAATCGTGTTCTAGGTGTTCATTACGATGCATTACCTTTCACTAAAATTGACCATGAAGAAGCTAAGGCAAAATTTAATAAAGCCGGAAAAGAACTTATTCTTTTAGATGTGGGCCATTCAATAAGCGTTTAACCAAACTATTATATACTAAAAGAGCCTGAAACAACTGTTTCAGGCTCTTTTATACTTACTCAATAAGATACTAGTTTAAAGAAGCTAAAAGTTTTTCAGCGACCAATTCTGATGAAGCAGGGTTTTGGCCCGTAATCAGATTACCATCTTTAATAGCATAGGGAGCCCAATCTGCAGCTTTAGAATAGGTACCTCCATTTTCTTTCAGCATATTTTCTACCAAGAAGGGTACTACATTTGTAAGTTGTACAGCATCTTCTTCGGTATTGGTGAAACCCGTCACTTTCTTACCGCTTACCAAGGGTGTACCATCTTGCTTTTTGACCATTTTTAAGGCAGCAGGTGCATGGCAAACAAAAGCAATCGGTTTTTCTTGTTTATTGAAGGCCTCTATCAACTCTATAGAAACCGAGTCGTTAGCCAAATCCCATAATGGGCCATGACCACCAGGATAGAACACAGCGTCATAATCATCAGAATTGATATCGGCCAATTTTTGTGTATTGGCAATCAATTCTTGGGCAACGCTGTCCGTTTTAAATCGCTCTGTATCTTCAGTGCTGGCATCGGGTGCATCACTGCTAGGGTCGATGGGTGCTGCACCCCCCTTAGGAGTGGCAATCGTAATTTTCGCTCCTTTATCCAACAAGGTATAATATGGATTGGCAAACTCTTCTACCCAAAATCCAGTTTTCTTGCCCGTTTCTCCAAGTTTATCGTGTGATGTTAAAACAAATAATATTTTCATAATTCCAATTTTTAAAAATTAAGATAGTATATCGGTTCTTAAGCCTTAACTATCATCTTACCTTTATTTTTTCCGTTCATTAAATCTAAGAAGGCTTGTGGAGTGTTTTCAAAACCTTCAACGATGGTCTCTTTATATTTTAATTTTCCATCTTGAAGCCAAGATGCCAATTGATTAATAGCCTCTGGAAATTTTTCTGCATAGTTCGAAACTATAAACCCTTGCATCAAAGCACTGTTCTTTACCAAAAATGGTTGCACGGCAAGACCCATTGGTGTTTCCGTTTTATTATAAACAGAGATAGCTCCACAGATAATGATACGTGCGAACCTGTTGATATTGTACAATACCGCATCAGAAATTGGCCCGCCTACATTATCAAAATAAATATCTACTCCATTAGGCGCTGCTTCTTCAATGGCAGCCTTCATATCTTCTGTCGTTTTGTAATTAATGGCATGGTCAAATCCGAAATCAGAGGTAAGCATCTCCGTTTTCTCATCGCTACCGGCAATACCGATAACATTCAAGCCCAATATCTTACCGATTTGACCAACTACACTTCCTACCGCTCCGGCAGCCCCTGATACGACCATAGTTTCCCCTTTTTTAGGTTCTCCGATTTCATGAAGGCCCAAGAAAGCAGTTAGGCCCGTCATACCTACAATACCCAAGTATGCACTTAAGGGTGCTTTATCTTCAGAAACTTTTTGAAGGCCCTCTCCGTTATTCACCTGTTGCGACTTCCATTCCAATAAACCGGAAACAAACTCACCTTGTTCGAAATTATCGTTTTTAGAAACCAAAACTTTGGCTACGACACCCGATGTAAGTGGTTGACCTACTTCATACGGGGCCACATAAGATTTAGCTGCACTCATCCGACCACGTATATACGGATCTACTGAAATATATTTGGTTTCGAGCAATAACTCACCCGCAGAAAGGGTAGGGGTATCGTCAATTTTTTCAAACTCGAAGTTGTCTAAAGTAGGCTCACCTACAGGTCTTTTTTTTAATAAAATTGTCTCTATCATAATTTCGATTTTAATCTACATCCGAAAATAACTCTTCCGGACTCTTTCTCATTTTAATCTAACCTTTCGATCGGTTAGATTTTTATATCTATAATCTAATTTGGCCTAGAGGTATGTATATAGTTTTATTTTAGTAGTAATCACTGAGTAGATTAATTTTTACGATTATTAATTGTACTTATACTTTAATACTGTTCCAAGCAGATTTATAAGCCTCTTGTATATGATTTTCCGTAAGTTGAAATACGCCCCGGTTCTGCATCAACATTAAAAATGAGAGCGGATTGATGGTGTAAGCGTATAATATATAGTTCGAGAAATTTTTGATGACTCCCTCTTTCTTACCGCGTTCCCAGAGATCTAATAGAGGCTGTAAATGTTTTATTCCTTCATTTCTGCTCGGCTCATCTATCATAGGAGTGTTGTCACACTGTGCCAGAAACATTGCTTCTTCACGCTCTTTTAATTTAAAATCGGCAATACGTTTCCAAATAAGTTCGAATCCGTCTTTTATAGACATATCATCGGTATAGGTTTTAAATGCATAATCTGTAAATGATGATTTGACTTCTAAATAAACTTTATTGACTAAATCTTGCTTATTTTCAAAATAGAGGTAAATAGTGGCCGGTGAAACATTGGCCATTTTCGCTATTTTCGACATTGGTGCAGCGTGAAAACCATTATTATTTACCAGTTCAATGGTTGCACGAACCAAGGCATTACGCTTATCAATACTTTTCTGAAGCTTTGCCATATCTCTTTTTGTTGATACAAAGATATAGTAAAAAAGAATGAACATTCATTTTTTAACAAAGGTTTAATTATAGAGTCTCTATATAGTACTTTTGTACGAATAGAGGGCAGCATTTTAAAGCACAGTTTTGCGGATCAAGTTGCGATTAGTCTCTAACTAAGAAGTTTTTGGTCAGAATACAATGCTGTAAAATATTAAAGAAAATTTTAATATATCGTTCAAATGATTAAAGATTGAAGGTTTACTTTTCGTATTTGATAAAACCTTCTTCTCAAACATCCATAAAGTTGTACGCTTCGTATTATACCACGAAGACTAAACCAATTATTTATTTTTTGCCGGATGACTCATTTTAAAAAACGGCTAGCCATTTTTGTTTCCTTAGGTTTTTTTTGGCAATCTTATGGTCAGGAAAAATTACAGTATGATGGCCCGCTCACGGTTGATGATTATACAGGTCAAGGAACATTTGACTACGTTATCAACCAAAAAGACACTGTCTATGACGGTGCATTTCAATTACAAAACTCTAACCTTGGAAATTTACTTAGCACTGAGGATACTTCTTTTCTTTTAGATGGAAACTTCAAGAATGGCATACCAACCGGAAACTGGCATTTTCAGTTCGGAGAATTTCAATCGGAGAGTGAAAGTAAGCTGGTCGGTTATGAATATCGAGTACTTATAAGTGGTAGACAAGAAGATGCTAGGGGGCAACTTATCGATGGTAAACCTAATGGAAAGTGGGTTTACAGTATAAATCAGATAAAATCATCAGAAGTTGAAAAAAACCTGTTCAAGAGCACTATTAATTTTGAGAGGGGCATACCGCAGCAGAATTTTCAAATCGAAAACGACAGTACCGTTTTAGTTGGACGCTTTTTACGTAATGGATTAGCACATGATGAATGGTCATCATACAAGTCAGAGGATATTGAGAATACTGAAAACTGGATTTTTGAAGACGGGTTTTTAAAGAAAATCAGTTTAACGCAAAACGGTGCAACCCTAGAAATACCTGTCTTCAGCAAGAATCTGAGTAGTAGCAGAACTGTAAATCTCAATCAGGGGTATTTAGAGTTAATTAAAGTAACAGTGGGTGAGAAGGCCAGCGGTTTAGAAAATGGAGTGTCCGAATTGTTAAACCAAAACTTTAAGTATTATCAGAAAATTGATAATATACTTAAACAGTTAGGTCCCTCAAACTTTAGTCCTGAAATTAAGGTTAAAGTGCCACATTTTCCACTTGATTCAACTCAGATTTCTGAGGTGAACGAAATAGTGGAAGATTATTTATTGGCAAAAGCAATTAGTGATACTCTTTTAAATAATAGTCATTTAAACATTGTCAAACGCTCTGACAAAGATGCTCAGTTCAAGTTTCAGGTTGTCAATAGAATTACAAAAGATTTCTTAAAACCTCTGGAGACTTTTTCCATTTACAAGAATGACGAAATTTTAGAGTATTTTGAGCTTACTTCTTTAATTAAAAGGTTATGGCCAAGTGAAAAGCCGAACAAAACTATCGAAGTAATTGTAGATAGCAACCAAACGACACAATCATTTGTACTTGATAAAGCAGATACTTTCTCATTCGAGGGGTATGATACCAAAACCTTATTGGCACTGGCCAACTATGCAAAACTTAGCTTGCAAGATATTAAAGAATCATTAGCGGATCGGCTGACGAATGAGGCCCGATTACAGGCCTTGAATGGGCTAGAGAAAGACCTTATTGCCGAGAACGATTCTTTGGTCACAAAAATTGACTCTCTGTTACCACAACTCTCTACAGAATATCATGAACCATTAAAAAGGATAAAATCTCTAGCCGATAACTCATTAAGTGAATATGCATCGCTTAAGAATCCGGAAGAAAAATTGGCTTTTGGTAATGGATTGAAAAAATGTTTGGTCGATTTACATCAGCTAACCGACCTTCTTGGACACCTTCCTGAAAAATCTTCAGAAATAAAGGCGCTATATCAAGATTCAGTTTGGAATCCGTTTATGGCTACCGTTATGGAGGAAGATGTGAAAAAGCGGGTGACCACGGCGTATTCTGAAATACTTATTCCATATTTCTTGAAATCTACAAATGAGGTTAGCTGTGAGCAAGCCAAGAAAATGGCCGATCAAATAGAGCATACCAATAAACGAATGGTAGAGTTGCGAGAAGTTGACACCAAAAAATTAGAAAGAAAATTACGTCGTGAAAAAAATGCAGAAGAAGTAATGAAACTGCTACATGAGCCATCAACCGCCAAAGAAAGTAAGCATGAGAAATAGAACAGGCAATTTTATTTGGCTCGTACTTTCGATGTTGGTTATCTCGAACTATGTTACGGCCCAAGAAGTAGAAAAGATAGAGTTACCTCCTTACTCGAAATACAAAGACCCAACTACCAAGGTATGGGTAAATACTTATGGTAAAATTCGAGTTGGAAAGCGTTTTTTTTGGGATGCACAGACCCATTTTCGTTTTCAGGAAACCGAAGAGACCCCATTTGTTGGACAAATAGCCCAAATATACAATAGGCATGCCTTAGGCTATATTTACTCTAAAAAGGTCAATTTTAGTTTGGGTGGGGTCGTACGTATTAATTTTAACACAGACGAAGATTCCATTGATAGAAATGTAGTGCCCGAATGGCGTATTTGGCACCAGTACCAATTTGCAATGCCCCTTTACAGTGCTATGATCTATCATCGTATACGTATTGAGCACCGGTGGACCCAAGGTTTTGCAGAAAACAGTGATTATATCTTTAGAAATCGTTGGCGTTATATGTTCAGGGCCAAAATACCGTTGAACGACCATAAACTTAAGCCGAAGACCTTATATGTTTCTCCTGAAGCAGAATTGATCATGCAGAGTGGTAAAGCTGTGGTCGCTAGCCCTATGGAAGACCTAAGGCTTACCACTACTTTGGGGTATATTTTAACACCAAGATTAACGGTTGCCGGAGGCCTTATGTATTCTCAAGGCCAAGATTTGGTGAACGGGGGCAATTACAAACAATCTTGGACCATGAGATTTCACATGTATTATTCCCCAGATTTCAGAAGGGTGAAAAACAAGTTGCCTGAAATCCATTTTGACGATTGATTCGTATGTAAGAGCGTAAAACCCAGACTACCATGAAATTTAAGAAATCTATACTTTTTTTAGCTTTAGCGCTTACCACCGCTGCTGCCCTGTTTTTTGGCATTAAGGTAAACAACTTACAAAATCAACTTCAAGAAGTACAGATCGAACAAGGCCAAATCGAAGAAAAGCTTGATGATTATGAGCAGTTGTCGCGTATCGACTCTATGCTTCTCGAAGGGAATTACGATACCGCAATTCAATCTTATAATGCTACTTCGCTTAAGGTAAAGGAAGAAAATAAAATGGGCATACCTTTACGTATCGCCCTGGCCGAAAAGTTATCGCAAGCGTACAGCTCGCCACGAGTTAAAGAAGATACGATTGAAACCAAAATAGATAGCACGTTGCCACCCTTGGCCGCTACTACCGAACAAGTGCGAAAATTTGATTCTTTAAACTTTTCTTTGGAGAAAACCAGAGTACAGTTGGCACGTTTGAAAAAACAATTACAGCAAAAATCTTTTGGTGAATACCTGAAGTTCAAAAGCAAGAAAGGAAATTTCATGCATTATGTGGGCCAAGTTAAAAACGGGAAAGCTAACGGATATGGAATTGCACTTTTAGATAGCGGCAGTCGCTACGAAGGGCAATGGAGAGAAAACCAACGTGAAGGTGAAGGTACGTTTTATTGGCCTGATGGGGAATACTACGTTGGTACTTATGCCAGCGATAAACGAAGTGGTTTCGGAACGTATTATTGGCCAAATGGAGAAAAATATGCCGGACAATGGAAAGAGGACAAACGCTCTGGAACTGGTAAATTCTTTGACTCCCAAGGAGATTTAGTTGCTGGGGGCGAATGGAACGATGATAAGCTTGTCGAAATCAACGACAAGTAGTCTGTTTTAGGTTAAACTCAAGGTATTTGATGACTGGTGAGCATGTTTTCTATTCACTGTCAACCTTTCCGCTAGAAAAGCTATTACGCCCTCACGCCCAACTTTCTAATATTTTATAGCCAATAGGCTTAAAAGAACCTCCATTACTGTCTTTGGCCGAGCAGGCTGTTAAGCCTACGATCAAATCTGTCAGTGCCTTAAATACTATGGTATCGTTCGCTTTGCTCTTTGGCGGAAGTACTGCTATTTTTCCGTCTGCGTCAACTTGCACGTTCATGAAAATATTAAAAGCCCCAGGAATTTGGTCTCTCTCGATACCAAACGTTTTTAAGTTATTGTTCAAGTTATCTAAGCAACTATGTGTGGTTTCATGAGAATCGTACATAATTTCAAAGGTTTCTTTGCTGCATGGTGCCAATAGCATATCATGAGAACTCACATCATCATGTACGATATACATTAACTTATTGCTTCTGTTGCTCCAAAGGTGGTTTCCTTTGGTCAGATTGATCGTCTCCTCAAAATCCAAAGTCTTTCCAGATGATAATTTTTCCCCGATGTCATTTTGAGAAAACAAAACCATATCGGAAACCTGCATTCCTTTAATATCTTCTACCAACAGGTATTGATTTTTTTGGAGCGTGAACGCCGCTCCGGATCTTGGTTGAATTATATTCATTATTATACTTTATGAAATGGACATTTCCATTTCTCATTATTTCTTTTACCCGAATATTGCAAGGCTTCACTAGCGGTTCCAAAATCTCTCAGTACGGGGTTAATACTGCCATTTCGCTCTTTATCCCGCTCCCGAATTGTATCTCTAACATTGCCATACAACTCATGTTCTCTAAGTTGTTCGAATTGCCAATGTAAATTGAACGCTATCATAGGGTAGGGGCTTTTTCTAGCATTTCTTGAGCTTTCCGGATGCATGCCCACAATATAAAACGCTTTCCCCTTGATGCTAAAACTAAAATTTTCATCATTACTATCGCTAGAAACGCTTTTGTCCCACGGCATATCGTCTTGGATATGTAAATTCTGTAAAAGAATCCAAAGTGCATCTTCAAATTCTTGTTCCGATTTAAAAGTATCTTTCGGAAAGACCGCTAGGTAACTTTGGTAGCGATTGTTGTCAAAATTATACTCAGATAAGTAATGCTCAATATTTTTTAGTAGAAGTGACGCAGTATGGTTTTTCTGCATTGCACCGTAGATATCGAAAGCGATGCGCTCTTGTTTAAAAAGTGACTGTGCCATGACGCACGGGTGGTCATCGGTAATTAGAAAGTTTTCTATTTTATCTTTAACTGATGTTCTCGTAATATCAATCGAAGCATCAGATGTATCCACTTTAATCTTCATGGCCTTTAAATTCAAATTAGCTTATAAATTATTTGACATTTAAAAGCAAAGCTAAATTTCGAAACAAGCAATGAAGTATGCAAAAGCGATAATTATTATCCCTCAAAAAAAATGAACGGTATTAAAATTGAATGAGCTCAATTTGATAGCTTTTGAGTGCATAGCTGCGTTATCAATTATGCTGTACAGGCATTTCGGGTAAGCATCATATACTCACCTTGATTTTTAAAATCTCTAATAGACATACCCACATAACGTTTAAAAGTTTTTGACAGGTGGCTAACATCTGTAAATCCTAATTCATCAGCAATTTCAGTAAGGGTATGGTCACTATTCAACAGTCTGATTTCTACCTGTTTTAATTTGGCTTTGATAATATATTCTCTCGGAGATTGTTGTACCTGTTTTTTGAAAAACTCACTCACATAGGTGGGCGACATCATAAAAACACCGGCAAGGTTTTCTATTTTAAGCTTTTCCGAATTATCGAGATGTTCATTAATATAATTCAGCATAGGTGTTATGCGTTGATCACTAGTTTTGTTGGGTATTACGAAATAACTACTCTTCTTAATGTTTCGCATCAATAATTCTAGAATACTGGTCATAAGACTGGTAATCAGGTTGACGGACTCAGAACCATAATTGTGCGATTCATTTAAAATCATATCAACAAGATTGCCGATAAACTGGCGATCCATTTCACTTTTTATAATATCGCCAGGTAGCTGATTGTAATTCGATAAGATGAATGAAGCCTCTTTAAACCATTCATTACGGTCTATTGACGTTCGGCCAATGTTTTTGAAGAACGAATCGGCAAATTTTAAAAAAATAAATGTTGTAGGGGCTTCTACGGTAAATGAGTGACACTTTAAAGGAGGCAATAAGAATATATCACCTTTGTTATAAGCATATTCATTGTAATTTATACATTGTGAACCACTGCCAGCTTTGATAAGCACAAGCTCAAAAAAGTTGTTTTTTTGAGGGCGCTGTTTCCAATCACTTAAAGTTAATTCTTGTATTTCAAAAGGTTTATAAGCTTCTAAAACTTCCATATTTATCGAATTAGGGTGTGAAACTATAGTATTTACTTCAATATTCCACAAGCAGAATCAAATAAACCTTGATTTATACTAATATACCCTTTTTATGTACATAATTAGGTTTTCGAATTGCCAGTACATTTGTATCATATTCATAAAATAATTTTTTAAAAAAATCATGAGCACACCAAACATTGCAAAAGAAGATATTTTAAACGCTTTTAATTACAGACACGCCACAAAGGAATTTGATGCTACAAAGACCATTTCTGACGGCGATATGAAATTTATCTTAGAAACGGCACATTTATCGCCTAGTTCATTTGGTTTTGAGCCTTGGCATTTTGTGGTGGTACAAGATAAAGAGTTACGCGAATTATTAAAGCCTGTAGCTTGGGGTGCGCCTTTAAAATTAGATACCGCCAGTCACTTTGTTTTAGGTTTGGCAATGAAAGCGCCTATGGTAAAGCATAATGCACCATATATAGAACATATGATGAAAGAGGTAAAACAAATGCCTGTCGAAGTTATAGAAATGTATTCTAAATTTTACAGAGAATTTCAAGAGCGCGATTTTGATTTGGATACGGACAAAAAATTGTTCGACTGGTCTTCTAAGCAAACCTATATCGCATTGGGCAATATGATGACATCAGCAGCATTAACAGGCATAGATTCTTGCCCTATTGAAGGGTTTCATCAAGAAAAAGCAGAGGCTTTATTACAGGAGAAATTTGGAATTGATACCGATAAATACGGATTGGCTTTTATGGCAGCCTTTGGGTACAGAAAGGCGGACCCAGAGTTTCCAAAATCTAGAAGAGATTTTGATGACATCGTAACTTGGAAATAAAACACAATGAAAACATCATTAACAATACTATTTATACTTATAGTTAGCGTTATCTCAGTCGCACAAACACCAACAACAGATTCGGTAAAATCGGTAAACGAGGTGGTAACTGCAGATAATGTAGAATGGGGTTGGTTAAATCCGCTTCGAGGTGATAAAAGTCCGGCAGCAGGTGAACTTTGGGGAGACAGAACTAAAAACGAACCAGCGGGATTTTTGGTAAAATTCAAAAAAGGATTTTCATCACCACCACATATTCACAATATAACCTATAGAGGTGTGGTAATTAAAGGTTTGTTGCACAATGATGATGAAAATGCCGAAAAACAATGGCTTCCGGCAGGTTCTTATTGGCAACAGCCAGCAGGCGAAGCACATATTACCGCGGCAGATGGTGAAAATAATATGGCGTTTTTAGATATTCAAGAAGGACCGTATTTAGTAAAATCAACATCTGAAGCTTTTGATAATGGCGAAAGACCTGTAAATGTTGACAAAACAAACTTAGTTTGGCTAAATGCCAACGATATTGAATGGGTTGCAAATAAGAGCAATGTAGAAACTGCATTTTTATGGGGAAGTCAAAAAGAAAAGCAACTACGAGCAACGCTCTTAAAACTGCCAGCTGGTTTTAATGGAAGCGTAAAAAATTTAAGCCCAAACTTTAGAGCGGTAGTTATTTCTGGTAGCCTAATGCATCAGTTTTCTAAGAAAGAAGCTAAAAATAAATTAGATGCTCCATCTTATTTTGGAGCCGAAGAAAATGCGACTTCAATAATTTCCACAGCTAAAGAAACAGTTCTTTACATAAGAAGTAATGGAGATTATGAGGTAAAATAGATTACAAACTTTATCTTATGTTCAAGGTTATCACTATCTAAACAATCAAACCAATTATGATCGATCCAAAATTTCCTGAATTAACGAATGTTCAGGTCGAAAAACTTAAGAATTATGGTGAAATAGAGTTCTATAAGGAGCCAACGGTCGTTTTAGATTTTGGAGATCAGCATTATGATTTTTTTGTGGTACTCACTGGCGGAATCAGAATTATTGATCCTGATAAAAAAAATGAAAATATTGCCATTCATACCAGGCATCAGTTCTCAGGTTCAAGTAGTATTCTTTCGCACAGAACCGTTGGGGTATGTGGTGAAACCTTGGCAAATACCCAGCTTATAAGAATAAGTCCTGAAAACCTAAAAAGTGCCATTGCCAAATTCAGTGATATTAGCGATGTACTTCTGAATGCATTCTTATTGCGTGAAGACGCGCTGAAAAACAATGTTCAGGGTATTAAGCTAATTGGTTCTGAACATTCCAATGAAACCTATGCTATTCGTGATTTCATGGATAAGAATGATATTTGGTACAATTTTATTGATTCCGATAAGGAAGACGGATTGGTGCAGCTATTGGAAACTTTCAATTTAAAAGAATCTGACCTACCTGTTTTGATCAATAGTCAGAATGAGATTTCCGTTCGCCCATCAATAGACGAAATTGGTACGTGTACCGGTGTTAGATTACAATTGGATGATGATATTTATGATGTTCTGGTAGTAGGTGCTGGTCCCGCTGGCTTGGCTGCTAGTGTTTATGCCGCTTCAGAAGGCTTAAAAGTGTTGACCATAGACAGTAATTCACCTGGCGGACAAGCCGGTAAAAGTTCTAAAATTGAGAACTATCTAGGGTTTCCTACCGGAATTTCAGGACGTGACCTTGCAAATAATGGCTACATACAGGCACAAAAGTTTGGTTGTACCATTTCCGTGCCTCATAGGGTAGAGGGCATAGCGCGCAAAGAAGGGTATTACGAAGTTAATTCTAATAACACATCTATATTAAAGGCAAAAACGGTAATTGCCGCAACAGGTGCGGCGTATAGAAGACTACCTTTAGAAGGTATTGAAAAATTTGAAGGTTCCGGAGTGTACTATAGCGCCACTTCAATGCATGCCAATATGTGTAAAAACAGCGAAATAGGTATTGTGGGCGGTGGCAACTCTGCAGGTCAGGCGGCATTGTTTTTAGCAAACCATGCGCATAAAGTATATGTAATCATAAGAAACGAGGATATTGGTGCAAAAATGAGCGACTATCTAGTGCAGCGAATTTTCGCATGTGATAATATTGAAGTTTTAACGGGTAGTAATGTCGTTAAGGTTGACGGCGATACGTATTTGGAAAAAGTAGAAATCAAACAAAACGAAACTTTAGTCCAAAACAGCATTAATTACCTGTTTACATTCGTTGGAGCAAAACCGTGTACGGAGTGGTTAGATAATATTATAGATACAGATGCTAAAGGCTTTGTACACACAGGGCTCACTATTTGCGACAATGCTTTAAATGGCGAATCAGTTTTCAAACATAGAAAGCCCTACACTTTTGAAACCAGTTTACCCGGACTTTTTGCTGTTGGCGATGTACGTTCCGGGTCGGTTAAACGTGTAGCTTCGGCAGTAGGTGAAGGGTCTATTGTAGTTAGTGACATCCACAAATATTTGGCGCTTGAAACCGAAGCGAAAATTATATAGTACTTTTAAGCCCTATGCCACGTACCATTATCGAAAATATTGTAATTCAAGAATACAAAGACCAAACCTTTTTTGAGTTTTGTAAGTATACTACCATCAGGTTTTTTGAGATTGTGTATTTTGAAAAGGGTGACGGCACCATAAAAATTAATGGGAAAACGGTAAACTATTCGGCTAATAGTATTTTTGTTTTTGTGCCAGATGATATTTATATCGTAAACCCAGAATCGGCAACTACTACCATTGCCATTAAATTCTTGAAAAGCTTTTTTAGGGGAGATGCACCGCAAAATGCAAATCTTCCGGTGAACGATTGGTTTCGTAAAATTGAAGGGATTCTAAACAGTGAAAGTCATCAATTGCGTGAAATGCGTTTTGAAACCGAATCGGACAAAATACATTTATTATCATTAATAAAAATGGTGGCTGCAGAAAACGATAAAAAGAAATCATACGATCTGTTTATCATTCAAAATTCACTTTCTGTAATTCTTCACCTTATTGCCCGTAACATTCAGTTTTTAAATGCTGATATGAGTACCAAAATTGTGGAGTCTTCTAAAATTCAGCAAATCATCAACTTTATTCACGCCAATATTTACAATCCGGAATTGCTGACCACCAAAAACTTGGCAGAAGAGTTTCATATGGCGGACAATTACATCAGTGAATATTTTAAAAAACATACTGATGTTTCGCTAAAAAAGTACATTCTTAACTACAAATTACAACTCGTAGAAACCCGATTAAAATATACAGATCTGCAGTTCTCAGAAATTGCAATGGAATTAGGCTTTACAGATTCTAGTCACCTTAACAAGACTTTCCAAAGTTATAAGGGAATGACTATTGGTGCTTATAAGGCAAGTATTTCCCAATAAATTACCATTTACCTCTTTTTTTACTAAAAGCCCTTTGTTTTTTACTTATCCAAAGCTTGGGTACCCAGGTAACTTTGTCCTGTAATAATAACAGAACAATATATAACCTAAAACTCAAGAATTATGGACTACAAGAATTTTCAAACATTTACGGCAGAACAAAAAGGAGGAATTTTAACAGTGACCATCAATTTTGGTCCTGTAAACGTACAAGGACAAGAAATGCTGGCAGATTTAAGCAGTCTTTGTTTACGATTAGAGCGCGATAGAAGGGTTAAAGTAGTAGTTTTTGAATCTTCAAATCCAGATTATTGGGTATGTCATTATGATACCAACTTACTTAGGGATATGTCAATGGAAGCAGTACCAAGAAACGAAGTACAGTTATTGGACCTACAAGCTGTATTAGAAAGATTAAGCAACGTACCACAAGCAACTATTGCAAAAATTGAAGGTTTTGCACGTGGTGGCGGGCACGAAATGGCATTGGCACTGGATATGCGTTTTGCAGCAAGAGGCAAAGCCAAATTTATGCAAATGGAAGTAGGTATGGGCATTTTACCTTGTGGTGGCGGAGCTTCACGTATGGCAAGACAAACAGGTTTAGGAAAGGCACTGGAAATTATTTTGGGTGCAAAAGATTGGGATGCAGACGAAGCTGAAAAGTTCGGAACTATTAACAAAGCATTAGATGCAGATGAAATAGGACCTTATGTTGATGCTTTGGCAGAGCGCATTTCTAAATTTCCGGCAGATTCTATTGCAGCTAGCAAACGTGCGGTATATGCATCCATAGACTTGCCAATTAAAGAGGCATTAAAAGAAGAAGCTTACCAGTTATTTCAGGCTACAAGCAGAACACCAGCCATAAAAAGATTCACCTACGCAGATGAAAATGGCGCTCAGTTTGACCATAACAACCAAAAGAATTGGGAACAAATGGTAATGGATATTCAAGAAGTAAATTAATAACGCTGAGCACATTGCGCAACACGTTTTACGCCAATCGTTTTTCAGTTTTTGCATAGAACGCGAAGCGTGTAGCGGACAACGATAAACAAACAACAATTAACGAACAACGATTAACGATTAACGAATAAAAAAAGAAGAAATATTATGAAAGCAATGCTTATAAACAACTACGGAGAAAACGGAAATTTCGAAGTATCAGAAATTGAAAAACCAACAGTAAAGGCAAATCACGTATTGGTAAAAATAGCGGCATCTAGTGTAAATACGATTGACACTATGATTAAGAATATGGGAACCGATTTACCATTATCTCCAGCTACACCAGCCTTATTAGGTATGGATTTCTCAGGAACTGTAGCATCGGTTGGAGATGGCGTAGAAGGTTTTAAAGTAGGCGATGAAGTATACGGTTGCGCTGGCGGATTAGCCGATTTACCAGGAACCTTAACTGAATATATTGTAGCGGATAGCAACCTTGTAGCACACAAACCAAAAGGCTTAACTATGCGCGAAACTGCAGCTTTACCATTAGTAGCTATTACAGCTTATGAAGGTTTAACTAGAGCAGGCGTAAAAGCAGGTCAGAAAGTATTGGTACACGGTGGTTCCGGCGGTGTTGGTCACTTAGCGGTACAGTTGGCAAAGTATTTTGGAGCAGAAGTTTTTGCTACAGGAACTGGTGACAAGCAAAAGGAAATCGTCGAAAAATTTGGTGCAACTTTTATCGATTTTAAAACTGAAAAGGTAGCAGATTATACTGCAAAATATACAGATGATGGTTTTGATGTGGTTTTTGATACCGTAGGTGGTGCAAACCTTACCAATTCAATTGAAGCTGTTGCCTTAAACGGACACATTTCTACTACGGTTTCGTTGTGTGAGTTAGATTTAACGCCATTGCATTTTAAAGGAGCATCATTACACGTGGTATTTATGCTAATACCAATGTTGCATAATTTTAAAAGAGATGCACACGGAAATATTTTAGAGCGATTAGCTGAAATTTCTAATAAAGGACATTTAACGCCAATAGTAGATGAAAACAAGTTTTCGTTGGAACAAGTTGGTGATGCTTATGCACATTTACAAAGCGGAAAAGCTATTGGTAAAATAGTAGTTGAGAACTAAAAACAATAGGGATTTGCAATGTATCCTTATGGTTGATTAATAGTGTTAAATGCCTCTTTTTAGAGGCATTTTTCATTTAAAAAATAGCAAAACCTTATTTTTTACTAAAACCACCATTTTTACTACCAAAGCAGAACAGCCGCTTGTGTGTAATTTTGTTATAGATAAAAACAATAGCAGTAGCTATTCTTAAAAATAGATATTATGAAAACAATAGAATATACAAATGCACTTGCAGAAGCTCGTGCTTTAGAAGTACCATCAAGAGAATTATCCTTAAGACGCGATCCATCAGTTGCACAATTTTGGAATGAAAACCGTAAATTGTTAGAAGCTGCTTGGGCAGAATGGGAAATAGAAAACAAAGACGATTTACTAGTTCCTGACGAAACTTTGCTAGATCCGCGTTTACGTAAAGCAATTAAAGACGCTTGGGAAAATCCTGAAAAAGAATCTGCTGTTGCCGATTTATGGGAAGAAATTATACCTGGTGTGTATGCTGCACAGTTTTTTGATGTAGACCGCTTAGCAGATTTCCGCAACTATTTAGAAGCTGTTGCAAACTCAAAAGTACCAAAACGTGCGCCTTATGGCATACAGTTAAACCGATATGGAATGATGTTAGATCCTCGTTCTGAAGGGCATTTGGCAGCACCTAATTTTCAGGCTTTTTATAATGATATGATGGACCGTTTTATGCGTCCTATAGCACGTTTGTTATTGGGAACTTATGGTTATGACAATCAAACTTTTGGTTTCTCAATCCAGTACAATCCAGATAAAGACAAGGATTTAAACGGACATACAGATGCTTCTGCAGCTACGTTAAATATCAACATTAACTTACCAGATGAAAAGTTTACAGGATCTGAAGTTGATTTTTATGATAAAGCTTCAGGTAAAACGGTACAAGCTATTTTTGAGCCAGGAAAAGCCATCATCCATAGAGGTAATGTGCCTCACGCAACACACCCAATTATAAGCGGACAACGTAGTAATTTAGTAGTTTGGCTGTATGGTGACCGTATGCAAATACCACGTGGTAGTACCAGTAGTTACGGAAATAGTAGCAGTGACACCATCAAAGACGTTGCATTAGAAAGCGTTACTGCTCGCCAACGTTGGAGTTTACCTGATGGTCCTAAAGATACCGTTGCACCGTTTTAAAAGTCCATAAGAAACTGGCAGCATTTGTGCTGCCAGTTTTCATAAACTATATAATTATGTACACCAAACCTAAATATCCAATTGTAACTGTTTTAAAGTGGACAAGGAGGTATATTTATATCTTTTTTATAACGGCATTAATTCCTGTTCTACTTTACGAAGTAGCCGGTTTTAAATGGCTTACATTGCCTTGGCAACCAATTGGACTAATTGGTATGGCATTAGCATTTATCACTGGTTTTAAAAACAATGCTTCCTACGATAGACAATGGGAAGCTAGAAAAATTTATGGCGGCATAGTAAATGCATCTCGTTGGTTTACAACAATGGTTAACGATTTTGTAACCAATATTAATACCGATAAGCCTAAAACAGAAGCTGAACTATTTCAGATAAGAAAAACGATGGTTTTACGTCATGTTGCTTGGATGAGTTCCTTAAGACATGCCTTGCGCCAAAAAAAGAGTTGGGAAACGGCTAAAACAAATAAGTCTGATCAAGAGCATATGAAAAAAATAAAGGTTCTAGAATTTGAAAATTCGTTGTTAGATGAGTTAGAGGGTTATTTGTCTTTAGAGGAAAAAGCTAAGGTGCTTTCTAAAGCAAACAAGCAAACAGCAGTTTTAAATTTTCAGTCAAAACACATTGGGCAACTGGCATCATTAGGGTTAATTGATAATTTTAGGCATGTAGAATTTCAAAATGTTATAGGCGAATTGTTCACCTTACAAGGAAAAGCAGAACGTATTAAAAATTTCCCGTATCCCAGACAATTTGCAACTTTGAACTCTTATTTTGTTTGGATTTTTATTTTAATAATGCCCTTTGGGTTTATGCGCCAGTTCGATTTAACCGCGCAATCATTAGTAGCATCTGGTGTACACAATGCATTTTTTGGATTTCTTGTAGAACATTTTGTGTGGTTATCCATTCCCTTTACCATTATTATTTCGTGGATATTTTTTGCTATGGAGCGTGTAGGAGATACTTCAGAAAATCCGTTTGAAGGAATGGGTAATGATGTGCCAATTTCCACTATTTCTAGAGCAATAGAAATTGATATTAGAGAAATGATTGATGATGACAGGCATGAAATTCCCGATCCGTTACCGGAATATGCAAATACCCAAATGTAATTATTGAAACAGGATTTAAAACGTAAAAATAAAATTCCAATAGATAAAGCTTAAAAAAATGAAACATATATTAATAACAGGAAGTACAGACGGCATAGGAAAATTACTAGCCTTGCGTTTGGCTAAAGAAGGGCACTTTGTAGCCATTCACGGTAGGAGTGATGCTAAATTAGCCGCAACTTTAAAAGAAATTAAAAAGCAATCTAACAATGAAAATGTAATAGGCTTTTTAGCGGATTTTTCAAACGTAAATGCGGTTAAAAAAATGGCTGAAGAGGTTGCTGAAAAAATGCCGGTAATTGATGTTTTGGTCAACAATGCAGGCGTTTTAATGACAAATAGCAATAGTGGCGCTACGGATATCCGGTTTGTGGTAAATTACTTTGCACCTTATGTATTAACTAACGGATTGTTGCCTAACATAAAAGCATCAAAAACTGCACGAATTGTAAATCTAAGTTCTGCTGCGCAATCTACCATAAACTTACAGGCATTAGAAGGTAAAACAGCATTGGGTGCCAATGAAGCTTACGCACAAAGTAAACTGGCATTAACAATGTGGAGTTTTTATTTAGCGGAACAAGAACCATTAATCACGGTAGTGGCGGTAAATCCGGGTTCATTATTAAATACCAAAATGGCAAAAGAAGCTTACGGGCAGCATTGGTCTCCTGCAGATAAAGGAGTTGACATACTGTACGATTTAAGTATGACAGATTTAGCAAAAACAGGTCAGTATTTTGACAACGATAAAGGATCGTATGCGACAGCACATGCTGATGCTTATAACAGTAGTAAAATCGAGGAGCTTGTATCGCTAAATGACAACATCATATTATAATAAAATTTGCTACAACTAAAAATACAGATGATCGATTGCAGTAGGTTATCATTGGAATGGTATGCTAAACATACCACCTATGGATAGATTACCTGCGCTTACCCTTTTATCAAAAACTGACAATTGATCAAGGGGCATCAGTTGGTCGGTAATCTTGAAAACTTAATTAAACTGGTGTGAATCATATTGCCTTAAACCTTGCTCTATACTCCACCAAATGGAGGGAAGCACTTGAAAAAATAGAATCAAAAATTGTTGCCTCAACTCATTACAAATTTGTTAACTGACAGAAATAGAAAAGGGTTCTTAAAAGCAATAGCTTAAAAGAACCCTTTCTTATTCAAATACAGGATTATTCTTAAATAAGAATGATCATATATATTTTACCACGCACGATAAAGTGACTGCCTGTAGTATTGACCAATTTAGCACCTTTGGTAACTGCGCCGGTCTCTGTATCTACAATATAAATGTTTCCGTCTTTCCCAACAGGGCTTCGGTAAGATAGATTTCGTTTCCGTCTACCGCAAAACTTTGGTACTGGAACAAATAGAAATCCGTTTCATAAGGAATCTCATCTATTTTAGTGGCGGTTTGAGCATTAAGATCTACTAGGGCAAAAAAGCCTTGTGGCCCGGCAACGCCTTCTTCAGATCCGTCGTGACGGTAAGCTAAAACTGCTTTACCATTAGCAGCTGGTCTCCAAGCCAAAACATAGGCGCCAGTAACACCTAATGCATCGTCCAAATTAAAATCATATGAATCGTCATACTGATTATCAGCTCCTATTTTCAAGATATGAGAACCTTCTGGATCGTTTTGGTTAGCTTGGTAGACACTTCCACCATATTCAAAAGAATTGATGCTACGGTAGCCAATTTGTATCTCCAAAGCCTACAGTAGAAGTAATGATTGTAGGGTTTTTCCAATGAGGGATAGTCTACTACAATGGTCTTAGAACCTAAGATTTCATAATCGCTATCACTTTCAAGATCCGCTGAGTTTTCTTCATCTCTGGTCAACGTTGATGGGTCGATTTTATTCATACGAGCACCAATATATAACTTGTCACCAGCAGCGTTTAAGGTAGGCATGTCAATTCTGCCAATGTAATACCCTTGAGATTCTAGCTCTTCACCTAAGGACAAATCCATTTTTTCGTATTTGTTGATTTGCGAATCAACCAAATTTAAAGTCACTATACCAACGGTTTGGCTTGTACGTACATAAGTATCGTCTGTAACATCATTCGGGGTACCTTTATCATCAACGATGTGTTCAATATCTACTCGTACCGCGCAACCTGTTTGATCTCCGTCAAATAATTTAATCCATCTTGGGGCTGTACCTACGTATTCCGCAATGCTGATTTCTGAGCCAGTTTTTTCAAAATCCTGTCCGCCGTTCACAGTATATTTGGTATAATTTCCTCCGGTATCACCGGCATAACTGATGTTAAAAATGGTGTTACCATCTTCTGAAGCCTGTAATCTCGCGGTTCTGTTTGAAGGCGCAATAAAACCGTTGTTAAATGGGTCTATTTCGACCGATGGGTCTTTGGCATCTTCACTGGTTACGGAATAAATTAAAGTTCCGCCATTACCATCGCCTGGTTCCTCTCCCATTTTTGCTCCTGCAATGGTAATCCATCTCGACTCATCTACTTCCTCTTCTTCTTCTACCTCTTCCTGTTCTTCTTGATCAGGATCTGGTGTTATCGAATTATCATCACTACTACAAGCGACCATAAAGCCCGCGACTAGTATGGTAATGGCAAATGATTTCAAATTTAATACGGGTCGTTTCATACTATATTCTATTTAGATATTTAAAAATTATTGATTGTATAATTCAATTTTAGGTAAAAAGCCCTACCTGGTTTCTGTACACGTAAATTGTCATAAGCAACTTTGTCGAAAATGTTTTTGACATCTAGGCTCAATGCAAATTTTTGTTTGGGAATATATAAACAGCCAAAATCTTGAACCAATTGAGTTGGTATTAAAAACTCCTCCAATCCTGCTACGTTAGTACCTTGTTCTTCTTTATAAGAAAACTCGTCAGTAAAATAAGCGTTGTAAATAGGTTTAAACGCGCTTGTTTTTGAATAACGTTGTTTAAGAGTAACGCAGTGATCCGTTCATGGTGAACAAAGGAACGTTCGGTGAGTTTACAATGTTATCTTGAAGATTTTTTCTTTGTAAACTTAAACGCGATAAATTAAAGTTAAAACCGAGGTTATTATTGTAGCTATAGTTGATTTCTGCTTCAATGCCTTTAGAAGTGGTTTCCCTATCAAAATTTCCGTATTGAATGGTTTCACCAAGTTCTTGATTGTCTTGTGCGTCTCCGGGAAAACCAATTAAATCTTGAATTTTTCTAGAAAAAAGATTCGTAGAAATGATAAGTCCGTGTTTTCGAAGGTTGAATTTTCCTAATCTTAAACCTAAATTGTAGTTGTCGCTTATTTCTGGCTTAATGGTCAGATTGGGTTCTATATTGTCTCCAGCATCGCCGAAAACCTCGTTTTCATTTGGCAGGCGAATGGCTTTTTCAGCAGAGGTCAGGGTTATATTGTTTAGAAGCGCAAAAGAAACCGCATAGCCATAGCCATTATATTCTTTGCTACTATCGTAAACCTCATCAATTACCTCAGTAGCATCACTATTGAACTTAGGTAAGGTATTTAAACTTTTTGGCGATAATGCTTTCCGAACAGGTTTACTTTTAATCGATTGTTAAAAGTGTTCAGTTCATAACTTAGAGAGTATATATTCTTGTATATATCGCTCGTTTGTTGAAAAGTGTTTTCTAACAGCGAAATCATCTCATCGCTATCTTGTCGGTCAAGTCCACTATACACGTGATTTAAAAACTTTATGGTTTTTGTTCAGTTCGTAAGAAATTCCGATCTTATCGACGCTACTTTTCTATTGATGTTAAGTAATGTCGGATTGCCTTCTTGCTGAGCACCCAAGAATATTCGTACTCGTCTCCTTTATAATCGATGGCCCTCTTCCCTGTCCAACTATAAGCGCACCTGTAGTATCATTAACAATGCGATTTCTCTCACCGAATAATCCAGTAACGTTTACATCCAATCTTTTATAAAGAAATCTTTTTTGAGGTATGTCAAGTTCGCCAACAAGGCATCAGACTCTAAAAACCTTCCTTTGTAGGGTATTTTAGTTACAAAGGCACCGTGTTGTACTTCCTTATAATCATCAGAACCTGTAACACCGATTAAAAATTGATCGGCCCAATTTACATCGGTATAACCTATTTGAATCGTTCCTCCGGATGATCTATAGGCATCATTGAATCTTTTAGCGGTTATAAGCGTCTCTACTCCTCCTAGACCCTTGTCTACAATGTTTCTACCGCTTATTTCATAATCGTTGTCAGAATAATTATGAAACACAGAAGCTTTTACCGTAAAACCAGATGTATCAAAACGATATAAACCGTTAAGACTAGCCTGTACCGTATTGAATGAGCCGTATGATGCAGAGGCGTTAAATTGCTTCTCACACCATTTTTCATCACAATATTTATAGCCCACCTAATGCATCATCGGCCAAATGCCCAGGAACCACTCCTTTGTATACTTCTATATTTTAATCATAGAAGGCGGAATGCTGTTTTAAATTAAAAGACGAACCGTACATCGAAATCGGAATGCCGTCAATAAAAATACGTACCGAATTACCCGATAAGCCATTTAGAGAGTACTGCACGTTAGAACCAAACCACCATTTTGACGAATTTTTAACACCAACGGTAGTATTTAATAACTCGTTGGTCTGTACGTTTCTAATGCTTGCTCTTTTGTCTCTATTACGTTCACGGCAAAACCTTTGGTCTCGATTTCGGTTTCCTTGGTTTTACCGTTGACAGTTACTTCGTCAAGTTCTTCAGTGTTTTCCGAAAGCTTAAAATCGATTTTATATTTTTTTTTGCTTCCCTCGATCTTAAACCTTTTTGATATTGTTTTGAGTCCTATATATGATGCAGTGATTACATATTCACCATTA